>NZ_JBITSF010000004.1:230595-465878 GCF_044540485.1 Streptomyces sp. NPDC085946
CGCGGGGAGTTGGTGGTGGGGGGGGGGGGGGGGGGGCGGCGGGGGGGGGGGGCGGGGGGGCGGGGGGGGGGGTGGGGTGGGGGGTGGGGGGGGGGGGGGGGGGGGGGGGGCGGGGGGGGGGGGGGGTGGGGGGGGGGGGGGGGGGGGGGGGGGGGGCGCGGGGCCCCCCCCCCCCCCCCGGCGCCGGGACGTTGGCCGTGTGCGAGATGTCCGCGGGAGGTCCCGGGACCGGAGGGTGATTTCCCTCTCTCCCGGCCGGAACCCCGCGTGGACGCCTCCGCGGGGGTTTATCACGGAGCGGGAAGGGGGGTGCGGACCGTGCGGGCGATCAGCGGGCTCTGGCGCTGGCGGCACAATCCGCTGTGCCGCGCGACCGACCTGGCCGAGGCCTGGCTGGCCCTGGCGGCGCTGCTCCTCGTCCTCCTGGCCTCCCCGGTGATCGGCCGGCTGGTCGGCGGTGCCGCCCAGGACGCCCTGCAGCGGTCCGTCCGCGACCAGCACCACGCCCGCCGTCTGGTGACCGCGACCGTGGTCCGCGAGCTGGCGGGCTCCCCGCTGGACGCCGACCCGGAGACCTCCACCGGGCCGGACCTGCGCAGTCGCGTCCTGGCCGACTGGACCGCGCCGGACGGCACCGCGCGCCGCGGCCCCGTCCTGGCGAGCCTGAAGGACCCCCGGCCGGGCGACCGCTTCCGGATATGGACCGACCCGCGCGGCCGTCCGGCGGCCCGCCCGCTGGACCCCGCGACGGCCACGACGCACGCGGTCCTCGCCGGCGTCGGCGCGGCCCTGGCGACCGCCGGTCTCGTCGAGGGCGGCAGACGGCTGGTCGTGTGGCGCATGGTCCTCCGCCGGTACGCCCGCTGGGACCAGGCCTGGGACAGGACCGGCCCGGACTGGGGCCGGACCGGCGCCGGCAGCTGACGGCCTTCCGGCTCTGGTCAACCCACCACCCGCGCGCACGCTACGGTGGACCGGCCGAACCGATCGGCGACAACCCGCGCGTGAGGGAACCTCAGGGACGCGCCGGTGCCAGGACCGCGAGCGCGAGGGCCCCAGGGCCCGAGCGCCCGGCGGGCCGGGGACCGGACCCGGCGCCCCGAAGGCGAACGAGCCATCAGTACGACGAGGTGGGGGCACAGCTACGCCATGGCACAGGGCACGGTCCAGGTGACGCACACCGGCACGTCGCGGTGGCGGCGCCGCACGGGTGAGTACGCATCGCTCGCCGCCGCCCTGGAGGCCGCGGCCGACGGGGACGTCCTCACCGTGGCTCCCGGCACCTACCGGGAGAACCTCGTCGTGGCGCGGGCGGTGACCCTGCGCGGTCCCGAGGGCGCCCCGGGCTCGGTGCGGATCGCGCCGCCGGACGGGGTGCCGCTGACCGTGCGCGCCTCGGCGGTGGTGCAGGACCTGCACGTGGAGGGGCAGGACGCGGCCGCTCCGGCGGTGCTCGTCGAGGACGGCACGCCGGAGCTGACGGACGTGCGGGTCGTCACCCGCTCCGCGGTCGGCATCGAGGTGCGCGGCGGCGCCCGCCCGACGGTCCGCCGCTGCACCGTCGACAACCCGGCGGGCATCGGCATCGCCGTCCTGGACGGCGGGGGCGGGGTGTTCGAGGAGTGCGAGGTCGTGGCGGCCGGCCAGGCCGGGGTCGCGGTGCGCGGCGGTGCCCACCCGCGGCTGGACCGCTGCCGCGTGCACCACGCCTCCGGCTCGGGCCTGTCGGCGACCGGGGAGAACTCCGCGCTGGAGGCGGTGGGCTGCGAGGTCTACGAGGTGCGGGGCAGCGGCGTCCAGGTGACCGGCCGGGCCACCGCGCACCTCACCGACTGCGACGTGCACCGCACCACGGCCGACGGGGTCACGCTCGACACCGACGCCGTGCTGACGCTCGCCGACTGCCGCATCCACGACATCCCGGAGAACGCGATCGACCTGCGCTCCCGCTCGGTGCTCACGCTGACCCGCACCACCGTGCGGCAGTTCGGGCGCAACGGGCTGTCGGTGTGGGACCCGGGCACGCGCGTGGACGCCAACCAGTGCGAGATCTTCGACAGCACGGGCGACTATCCGGCGGTGTGGGTCAGCGACGGCGCCACGGCGGTGCTCGACTCCTGCCGGGTGCACGACGTGCCGGACGCCCTGTTCGTCCTCGACCGCGGCTCGCGCGCGGACGTCGTCGACAGCGACCTGTCCCAGGTGCGCAACACGGCGGTGTCGGTGAGCGACGGGGCGACCGCGCAGCTGGACGACTGCCGGATCCGGGACGCGGCGACGGGCGCCTGGTTCCGCGACCACGGCAGCGGCGGCACCCTCAACAACTGCACGGTCGACGGTACCCAGACCGGCGTGATCGTCACCAAGGGCGCCGACCCCACCGTCGAGCGCTGCACGATCGAGTCCCCCGCGGAGGCCGGCGTCTACGTGTCGGCGGGGGGCCGCGGCAGCTTCCTGCACTGCCGGGTGACGGGCAGCGGCGGCTACGGCTTCCACGTCATCGACGGCAGCCGTACGACGCTGCGGAGGTGCCGGACCGAGCGGTGCGCGCGCGGCGGGTACGAGTTCGCGGACGGCGGCGCGGACGCGGCGTCCGAGGCGGGTCCCGTCGTCGAGGACTGCAGCAGCGACGAGAGCGGGGGCGTACGGCCCCCGGCGGCGCGGGAGCCTGCCGTGCAGGCCGCCGGCCACTCCCCCGGGCTGCTGGGCGCGGTCCCCGGGCAGCGCGCCGAGCAGGCGCCGCCCGCCCCGGTCGCCCCGCCCGCCGAGCCGGAGCAGCCGGCCCGTACCGCGAAGGACGTGCTCGGCGCACTCGACGCCCTGGTGGGCCTGGAGAGCGTCAAGCGCGAGGTGCGCGCCCTCACCGACATGATCGAGGTGGGCCGCCGCCGGCAGCAGGCGGGCCTGAAGGCGGCGTCGGTCAAGCGGCACCTGGTCTTCACGGGGTCCCCCGGCACCGGCAAGACGACGGTCGCCCGCCTGTACGGCGAGATCCTCGCCTCCCTCGGTGTGCTGGAGAAGGGCCATCTCGTGGAGGTGTCCCGGGTCGACCTGGTCGGCGAGCACATCGGCTCCACGGCGATCCGCACCCAGGAGGCCTTCGAGAAGGCGCGCGGCGGCGTGCTGTTCATCGACGAGGCGTACGCGCTGTCCCCCGAGGACGCGGGCCGCGACTTCGGCAAGGAGGCCATCGACACGCTGGTGAAGCTGATGGAGGACCACCGGGACGCGGTGGTGGTGATCGTGGCGGGCTACACGGCCGAGATGGAGCGGTTCCTGTCGGTCAACCCCGGGGTCGCCTCCCGTTTCTCACGGACCATCACCTTCGGCGACTACGGACCCGAGGAGCTGCTGCGGATCGTGGAGCAGCAGGCCGAGGAGCACGAGTACCGGCTGGCGCCGGGCGCGGCGGAGGCGCTGCTGAAGTACTTCACGGCGATCCCCAAGGGCCCGGCGTTCGGCAACGGCCGTACCGCGCGGCAGACGTTCGAGGCGATGGTGGAGCGGCACGCGAGCCGGGTCGCCCAGCTGGACGACCCGACCACCGACGATCTGACCCTCCTCTACGCCGACGACCTGCCCGAGCTGCCCTGAGGCGGCGGCCCGCCGTCCTGGTCCTCGCCGTCCGAAGGCCCGTCCGCCGGGCCGCAGTCCGGCCGCCGGGGGTGGCGCGGCGCCGGGACGCCCGGCCGCAGCCGGGCCAGCAGCCGCCGGCGCTCCTCGGCGAACGCCGGGTCCGCCTGGTAGTCGGAGTGGCCGAGGATCGGCGCGGGCAGCGGGTGCAGTTCGGTGCGGCCGTAGGCCAGCGGGTCCTTCAGGGGCTCGCGGTCCACCTCGGGGCCGCAGTCGCCGGGCAGCCGCACCGGGCCGCCGATGGGGTCGGTGAGCCGGTACAGGTTGCGCCAGCAGTCGACGTCGTGGTGCAGCGACAGGAGCGCGGCGGGCCCGAAGTGGGCCGGGAACCAGCGGCCGTACAGCCGCTCCAGCGGGGAGCCGTACGTCAGCAGCGCGACCCGCCTGCGGGCGGACGGCTGGAGCTGCCAGGCCGCCGCGGCCGCGAGCACGCTGCCCTGGGAGTGCCCGGAGATCACCAGCCGCCCGCCGGTGACGCGTGTCCAGGTCGCCATCCGCCAGGTCAGGTCGGGGACCGCGCGCTCGGCGTAGCAGGGCGGCGCGAAGGGGTGGGCGGCGCGCGGCCAGAAGGTGCCGACGTCCCACAGGATGCCGATGGTGCGGCGCGCGGAGGCGTCCTTGTAGGCGCGCCGGCCCCAGGTGACGAACAGGATGAAGCCGAAGCCGATCAGCCAGGAGCCGAGGGCCTCGGCGGTCTCGGCGGCGCCGTGCAGGATGCCGTAGGTGCCGTGCGCGGCCTCGCCGGGCGTCTCCTCGGTGACGAGGGCGCCCACGAGCGCGCCGGCGCCGAGCAGCAGGGTCGCGGCGGAGGTGACGCCCAGCAGGAGGGGCGCACGGTCGGTGAGCGCGGCCATCGCGCGCGCGGACGCGATCCGGCGGGTGCGTCCGGGGTCCCCGGCCTCGTCCGGGTAGTCGCGCTCCACGGCGGCGCGCTCGGCACGGGCCAGCCGCCAGCCGCGCCGGCCCAGCACCCCGACGAGGACGAGCAGGACGACCAGCAGCGGCGGGATCACCGACGCCTGCCAGGTCAGCAGGACCGGCGGTCCGGCCAGGTGGGACCCGGTGCCGTCCAGCCAGTCGGACACCCGCTGGGCCACGCCCCCGGACATCACGCCGCCCAGCGCGCAGGCCAGCAGGGCGACCGCGGGCCCGCCGAGCCCGCGCAGCGCGGCGCGCGGGTCGGGGTGCGCGCGGTGCAGGACGCGGGCGACCACCGCGAGGACGACGACGATGAGTCCCTGCACCAGGGTCAGCGCGCCGAAGGCCGCGTCGCCCGGCAGCCGGCCGGCCGACTCCCAGCCGGGGCGTTCCCACCCGGCGTACACGAGGGTGAGCGCGAGCAGGGCGAGGGCGGCGAGCGGGAGCCGTCGTACGAGGTGCGCGTCGAGGTCGCGGTCGAGGCGCTTCTCGGTGCGGCCCCGGCGGCAGACCACCCACACCACGGCGGCCGCTCCGGCGACCAGGGCCGCCGCCAGGAGCAGGCCCAGGGTCTCCAGCAGTGCCGGGCCGCCGGGTTCGCGGTCGTGGCGGACGGCGGCGGTGCCGGCCGCGGCAGCGATCGTCAGCAGGCCCGCGGCGGTGTGCGCGGCGCGCAGCCGGGCCACCAGGCGGCGCCCGTACCAGAAGCCGGGGCGGCCCAGGGCGGTGCCCGCGCCGTCCTCGTCGGCCTCGGGCGCGCGGGCGATCGGCTGCTGGGACTCGTACGCCCGCCAGGTGCGCAGCGACAGGTACCAGAGCAGGCCGGTCAACGCGGCCGGGACCAGGGCCGCGAGGGCGAGCCGGCGGCCGGGACGGCTCCACCAGCCGCCGTGGGAGACGGTGGGTGAGAGGAAGCCCAGCCAGGAGTTCCGCTCGGAGCACGCGCGGGTGCCCGCGCACTGCCACGCCGCGAGGTCGAGGGCGACCTCGCAGACCGCCGCGACGAGCAGCACCGTCAGGGTCAGCCCGGCGAGCCGCACCAGCAGCCCGTACAGACGGACCGTCCTCCTGCGGCCCCGGGCGGCGGGGCGCATCCAGTGGGCGAGGTTGACGACCATGAACGGCAGTAACAGCAGCCACAGGGCGCGCGTGCCGTTGCCGGAGGTCAGGTTGCACCACACGTAGGCCTCGGGCACCGGGCCGTCGCGGCGGCGGCCGTCGTCGGGCCGGTTCTCGGCGTCGACGTCGTCGGCGCGGCGGTAGACGGCCGCGATGCCGTCACCGGTGATCCGCTCGGTGCGCGGATCGTTCAGCATGTCCTGCGGTGTGGTGCCGCCGACTCCGTGGACCAGGAGTTCCAGGGCGGCTCCGGTGTCGTCGGCGGGGCGGTCGGATCCGCCGGCCGAGGCACGTTCCTGCGCACGTTCCACTGTTCGCACTTCCCCCGTGACGCGCCGTTCCGCTGTGTCTGCGCGGGCTCAGGATCTCCGCCGGGAGGGCGGCGCACACCTCCCGTCACGGAATCTCCCCGATCCGGGTGACGGACGGGTAACAAAGGAGACACGAGTGACATGCGCGCGTCCAGCGGGCGGTGGCGCGACCCGGGACACGGCGTGCGAGGATGAGGCGTCCGCGCACCGGGGGGCGGGGAAAATGTCCTTGTCGGAGCTGTTGCGCGGGCGTTGTCGGACGGCAGTGAGGCGAAAGGACCGGAGCGTACGTGAGCGAGAATCAGAACCTCCTCGCGGAGCAGCGGCGCGCCCTGATCCTCGACGAGGTCCGCCGCCGGGGCGGGGTCAGGGTCAACGAGCTGACCCGCAAGCTCGGCGTGTCGGACATGACGGTCCGCCGCGACCTGGACGCGCTGGCCCGGCAGGGCGTGCTGGAGAAGGTGCACGGCGGCGCGGTCCCGGTCGTCGAGGCGAGCACCCACGAGCCCGGTTTCGAGGCCAAGTCCGGTCTGGAGCTCAGCGCCAAGGAGGACATCGCGCGGGCCGCGGCGGGGCTGGTCGCGCCGGGCGCGGCCATCGCGCTGTCCGGCGGCACGACGACGTACGCGCTGGCGCACCGGCTGCTGGACGTGCCGGACCTGACGGTGGTCACCAACTCGGTGCGGGTCGCCGACGTCTTCCACGCGGCGCAGCGCACCTCGGGCCCCCGGCAGGGCGCGGCCACCGTGGTGCTGACCGGCGGGGTGCGCACCCCGTCCGACTCGCTGGTGGGGCCGGTGGCCGACCAGGCGATCGCGGCGCTCCACTTCGACCTGCTCTTCCTCGGCGTGCACGGGATATCGCCGGAGGCCGGCCTGTCGACGCCGAACCTGGCGGAGGCGGAGACCAACCGGCGGCTGGTGCAGTCGGCCCGGCGGGTGGTGGTGGTCGCCGACCACACCAAGTGGGGTGTGGTGGGCCTGAGTTCGTTCGCGAAGCTGGACCAGGTCGACACCCTGGTGACCGACGCCGGCCTGGAGCCCGGGGCGCGCGCGGAGATCGCGGAGCACCTGCGGGTGATCGTGGCGGGCGAGCCGGACGACGGGGAGTGACGGCAGGCGGGTGACCCGTCCCGGCGTCCCCCGCGCGGCGTGGCCCGCCTCTACATCCCCGGCACGGTGTGCCCCGCCCCGGTTCCTCCCGCGCGGCGTGCGCGGCCGCGGTGGTGCCGGCGGCCGGCGCCGCGGGCGTCAGTCCGGCCAGACGCCCGTCCGCAGCAGGGACTCGATCGCGGCCGTGTACGGCGCGATGTCCAGGCCCTGGTCCGCCAGCCAGGCGTCCGAGTAGTACCGGTCCAGGTAGCGGTCCCCGGGATCGCACAGCAGCGTCACCACGCTGCCCTGCCGTCCCTCGGCCACCATCTCGGCGACGATCTTCAGCGCGCTCCACAGCCCGGTGCCGGTCGAGCCGCCCGCCTTGCGTCCGACGGCCCGCTCCAGCGCCCGCACGGCGGCGACGCTGGCCGCGTCGGGCACCTTCATCATCCGGTCGACGGCGCCGGGGACGAAGCTCGGCTCCATCCGAGGGCGGCCGATGCCCTCGATGCGCGAGCCGCAGTCGCACGTGACGTCCGGATCGCCGGTGGTCCAGCCCTCGAAGAAGCACGAGTTCTCCGGATCGGCGACGCAGATGCGGGTGTCGGCCTGCACGTAGTGGACGTAGCGGGCGAGGGTCGCGGAGGTGCCGCCGGTGCCGGCCGTGGCCACGATCCACGCGGGCTCGGGAAACCGCTCCAGCATCAGCTGGCGGAAGATGGATTCGGCGATGTTGTTGTTCCCGCGCCAGTCCGTGGCGCGCTCGGCGTAGGTGAACTGGTCCATGTAGTGGCCGCCGGTCTGGGCCGCGAGGCGGGCGGACTCCTCGTACATCGTGCGCGGATCGTCCACGAAGTGGCACTGCCCGCCGTGGAACTCGATGAGGCGGATCTTCTCGGCGCTCGTCGTGCGCGGCATGACGGCGATGAAGGGCACACCGATCAGCTTCGCGAAGTACGCCTCGGAGACGGCCGTGGAGCCGCTGGAGGCCTCGATCACCGGGCGGTCCGGCCGGATCCAGCCATTGCACAGGCCGTAGAGGAAGAGGGAGCGGGCGAGCCGGTGCTTGAGGCTGCCGGTCGGGTGGGTGGACTCGTCCTTGAGGTAGAGGTCGATGCCCCACCGCTCGGGCAGCGGGAAGCGGAGCAGGTGCGTGTCGGCCGAGCGGTTGGCGTCGGCCTGGACCCTGCGGACGGCCTCTTTGAGCCAGGCGCGATAGGTGGTGTCGGTGCGGTCGACGTCGAGCGTCGCACCGGTCCGGGTCTGCTGGGGGGTGGTCACGACGGAGCTCCTTACGCTGCGCGCCGACGGCGCGTCGCGCGGCCGACGCTCCGATCATAGACACCTTCCACACGCTTCTCACCTGCATAAACGCATCTTTGAGCCCCCCAAAGCGCCCCCTGGTGCAAGGTGCGGTGCACGGGGCGCGCGGTCCCGGGGGCGCACTCGCCCGCGTGCTCCGGGCGCCCCTGGACGGGCCGCCGCCCGGGGTGGTGCCGGGCGACGGGGAGGGGCAGACTGCACCGGGCGGGACCGAGGTCCCGGCCGGGGCACACTGGTTCACGTACCGAGCCGGCCCGCGGAGAGTCCGGTCCGGCACAGCGACGCGCAAGGGGGCGGGTGACATGGCGGAGCCGGAGTTCACGGCCAGGGGTGTGCGGATCGGGAAGCGGCTGCGTTCGCTCACCCGGGCCGGACAGGTCCGGATCAGCGACGGCAGGCTGGAGCTGCTCACCAGCTACGGCAGCGAGATCGACAGCGCGCCGGTGCAGGCGGTGCGGGCGTCCAAGCCCTGGTTCGCGCCCGACGACACGGCCCTGGCGGACCTCAACGGCAACCGGTACCTGATCACCCTCGGCGACCACGACCCGGCGCCGGGCGAGCCGGGGCCGCCCGCGGCGCGCCGTTTCATCGAGGCCGTGCGCAAGGCGGCGGGGCACGGCGGCTGAGATGACCGCGAGTTGCGCACCCCCACCCCTTGCGTCACGCTGGTCTCACGTCACTCTGGGTTTACCGGCGATAACGCTGCGAACCAGCCCGCCGGCCACGACAGCAGGCGGCAGCGTCACGCAGGCGCCCTGCTGGTTCCGTACTCCGTGTTCTTCCGGACCTCACGTCGGGGAGTCGCAGCCGTGATCAGTCACCCAAGCAGGCACTGCACGGTGGAGCTCCAAGCCCTGCCGTCGCGGATCGGCCAGGTCCGCAGAATCGTATCTGCGCAGTTGCGCTACTGGCATCTCGATTCCCTGATCGACCGGGCGTCGCTCGGCGTGACGGAGCTGTTGTCCAACGTCCACCGGCACGCCCAGCCCGACAAGACGTGCACCGTCGAGATAGAGCTGCTGCTCGACCGGCTCACGGTCTCGGTGCGCGACCATGACCCGCGTCTGCCGGTCGTGGCGGACGTGGACGCCATCGCCCCGCTCTCGACCTGCGGGCGCGGGCTGGCGATGGTGGCCGCGGTGAGCGAGAGCTGGGGCGTGCGGCCGGACGGCGAGTCCGGCAAGGTCGTGTGGTTCACCCTGCCCACGCCCTCCGCGGCGCTCACGGCGCCGGCGCACCGGCCGCTGCGCGCGGCGCCGGAGAAGCCCGCGCGCCGGTTCGCGGAGGTCGCGCCGGCCGCGGACGTCCTGCGGCCGGAACATGCTCCCGCCCGGTCCGCCGTTGCCGGCTGACCGGGCGGTGACCCTCTCCCCGGCGGCGCTCCGCCGGGCGCGGCCCCTCGGGGCCGGGCCGTCGGGCGCGGCACCGGAACGGCGGCCGTGGTGGCGCCCCGCGTGACGGCACCGGGCGGGCGACCGGCGTGTTCGAAGACGCCGGGCCGACGGCCGATCCGCGCAAGGGTGTTGATCCGGCGGCCCGCTGTCCGCGAGGGGGCGGGCCAACGGCTCACCGTGCGCCAAGGGCCGCACCGGCAGCCCGCCAGGCGCCGGACCGCCGTGCGCCAAGGACCGGACCGACGGCCCGCCATACGCGAGGAGTCAGATCCGGCTGCCCGCCGTGCGCCAAGGGCCGCACTGGCAGTCCATCATGCACGGGGAGCCGGACCGGCGGACCTCCGTGTGCGAGGGCCGGACCGACAACCCGTCATGCACGGGAAGGCAGATCCGGCGGACCTCCGTGCGCCAAGGGCCGCACCGGCAGCCCGCCATGCACGGGGAATCGGACCGGCAGACCGCCGCGCGCGGGGGCCGACCGACAACCCGCCATGCGCCAGGTGCCGGGCCGGCGGCCCGCTGTCCGCGAAGGGCCCGACCAACGGCTCACCGGGCGCCAAGGGCCGGACCGGCGACAGCCCGCCGTGCGCGAAAGCGCCCGACCAACGGCCGCTCCGCGCAAGGGTGTTGATCCGACGGCTGCCTTGCCCCAGGGCACGCGGCCAGTGACGCTGCCCTGATGTCCGGGCCGACCTCCGGGGGTTCCGAGGCGCGGTGCGCCAAGAGCGCCCCGTCGGAACTTCTCCGCCGCGCCCGTCCGGACACCCTCGCCCCCTGCCGCCGCGCCCGGACTCCTCGTCGAGCACGGACAGCCGGCGCCGGTGCTCGTCCTCGTCGATCCCGCCGGAGGTGAAGCGGTGGCCGGGCCGGGCGGCGTCGACCGCGCCCCGCCGGAGGCCGCGGCGCCCGCGGCCAGCGCGCGGATCACCGGGAAAGCGGGATCCACGGGCCGGGCCCGCCGTCGCCGAAGTGCGCCGGGGTCTGCACGTCCGTTCGACTCCTCGGTGCGGTGTCCGCGGTGATCCGCCTTCGAGCGTGACCAGGCGAGGGGTCCGCGGACGTCGTCCCGCCGGCGGCCGTGCGCGTACCGCCCGAGGAGTACGCAGGAGCCTCCCCCTTCTGTAACTACTAGTATGTACACTGCCCGTATGAGCACCTCCGAGCGACTCATCGAGTCCACCCGTGCGCTGCTCTGGGAGCGCGGCTACGTGGGGACCAGTCCCAAGGCGATCCTGGAGCGGGCGGGCGCGGGGCAGGGCAGCATGTACCACCACTTCAAGGGCAAGCCGGACCTCGCCCTGGCCGCGATCCGGCGCACCGCCGAGGAGATGCGGGCCGCCGCCGAGACCGTGCTCGGCGGTCCGGGCACACCGTACGAGCGCATCGAGGCGTACCTGCGGCGCGAGCGGGACGTGCTGCGCGGGTGCCCGGTCGGGCGGCTGACCATGGACCCGGACGTGATCGCGGACGACGCGCTGCGCGCCCCGGTCGACGAGACGCTGGCCTGGCTGCGCGGGCGGCTCGCCGGGATCGTCGACGAGGGCCGGGAGCAGGGCCAGTTCGCACCGGACCTGGACGGCGAGGAGATCGCGGCCGCCGTCGTGGCGACCGTCCAGGGCGGCTACGTGCTCGCGCGCGCGTCCGGCTCCCCCGCCGCCTTCGAGGCGGGCGTGCGCGGACTGCTGGCGCTGCTCGCACCGGCCGGCCCCCGTACCGCGTAACCCATCCGTGCGATCCACCCGAGGAGGCCGTGCGTGCACGCCATGCAGTACGAGATCACCCTGCCCGCCGACTACGACATGACCGTCGTCCGTGACCGCGTCGCCCGGATCGGGCACCTGCTCGACGACTGGGACGGGCTCGGACTCAAGGCCTATCTGATGCGCGAGCGCGGCGCGCAGGGCTCACCGGTCAACCAGTACGCCCCGTTCTACCTCTGGAACACGACCGAGGGCATGAACGCGTTCCTGTGGGGCGCCGGTTTCCAGCGGCTCGGCGAGGACTTCGGGCGGCCGCGGGCGCGGCAGTGGACGGGCCTGGCGTACGAGGAGGGCGGTGCCGCCGGGTCCGGGGCGCGGTTCGCCGTACGGCGGCGGCGCCCGGTGCCGGAGGGTGTGCCGCCGGCCGAGGCGGCTCAGGACGCGGTGCGGGAGACCGGGCGGCTGGCGGCCGGGGACGGGGCGGTGCTGGCGGCGGCCGCCGTGGACACGAGCCGCTGGGAGGTCGTGCACTTCTCCCTGTGGGAGCACGACGCGCCCGAGGCGGAGGGCGAGGTGTTCCAGGTGCTGCGTCTGTCGGCGCCGGGACGGGACCGGCTGCCCCGGGGCCGTCAGTGGTGAGCGCGGTCCGCACCGTGCTCGGGGACGTGCCCCCGGAGCGGCTGGGGGTGTGCGACGCCCACGACCACCTGTTCTTCGGCAGTCCCCTGCTGCCCGGCCAGGAGCTGCGGGACGTGTCCGCGGCACGGGCGGAGCTGGCCGCCTTCCGGGCGCAGGGCGGCGGGACCGTGGTGCAGTGGACGCCGTACGGTCTGGGGCGGCGGGCCGCCGACCTGCCGCCGCTGTCCCGGGAGACCGGCGTGCACGTGGTGGCCGCGACCGGTCTGCACCAGGCCGGGCACTACGACGAGGCGACGCTCGGCGCCCTGCGCGGCCGGCTCGCCGGCGTCTTCGTCTCCGAACTGACCGACGGCATCGGGGCGTCGGGGGTGCGCGCGGGCCTCGTCAAGGTCGCCGGCGGGTTCCACGCCCTCGACGCGCACGCCCGCTGGACGATGGAGGCGGCGGCCGAGGCGCACCACGCCACGGACGCGCCGATCGCCGTCCACCTGGAGCTGGGGACCGGCGCGCTGGACGTGGTGGACCTGCTGTGCGGCCGGCTGGGGGTGCCGCCGCACCGGGTGGTGCTCGGGCACCTCAACCGCTCCCCGGACTCCGTGGTGCACCGGCTGGCCGCCGAGGCCGGCTGCTACCTGGCCTTCGACGGGCCGTCCCGCGCCAACCACGCCACCGACTGGCGGATGCCGGACGCCGTACGGGCGCTGGCCGACGCCGGTTTCGGGGACCGGCTGCTGCTGGGCGGGGACACCACGACGGCCGCGGCCCGGTCGGTGACCGGCGGCCCGGGGATGCCGTACCTGCTGCGCCGGGTGCGGCCCCGGCTCGCCCTCGCGGTGGGCGAGGAGCTGGTGCGGCGGATCCTGGTGGACAATCCCGGGCGGGCCTTCGCGGCGGAGTGGCGCTGACGGGCGGCCCCGGCGCCGGGCGGGCGCCGGGGCCGGCCGGTGCCGGCCGCCGTCAGCTCGACGCCTGGTCGTTGTCCTTCATCGCGCCCCAGCCGTGCCAGCGGTCGACCTCGATCCACGCGCTGACCCGGGGACGGCTCCGCTCCGGGTACGGCTTGCCGGTGTAGTGCCGGGAGAGGCGGTCGATGTCCCCCAGGTCCTCGTCGTCGTACGTCTCGACGACACGGCCGACGATGCTGACGTGGGTGTACCAGTCGTCGCCGGCGAGGACCGTGAGGGTCACGCGCGGGTCGCGGCGCAGGTGCTTCAGGCGGACCCGGCCCGCGTCCAGGTTGATCAGCACGCGGCCGTCCTCCCACAGGTACCAGGTGGCGGTGGAGACGGGCGTGCCGTCGGAGCGGAGGGTGGCCATCACGCACGGGTTGGGGCGGCGCAGCAGGTCCTCGGCCTCGGGGGGCAGCGGGGGCTTGGACACGGGGTGCTCCTTCCAGGGGGTTTCTCGGTCGTCGGGGGCCGGCCCGCGCCGGGGGGCGCGCGGCGGGGCCCGCCGCACAGCCCTAGGTGAGGGCGGCCAGCGGATCGTCCAGCACCGGCTGCCAGGCCAGCTCCGCGGCGCCCACCAGGCTGTTGTGGTCGAGCGTGCACGCCAGGATGGGTACCCCGCCGCTCTGGCCCCACAAGCTCCGTTCGGCGACGACCGCGCGCAGCCGCTCCGGGTCGGCGCCCAGCAGGGTGCGGTGCAGGCCGCCCAGGATGATCCGGTCGGGGTTGAGGATGTTCACCAGGCCCGCGAGGCCGAGGCCGAGGCGGTCGATGAGGGCCTCGGTGGCGGCGCGGACGGCCGGGTCGTCGTAGCGGTAGCGGATCAGGTCGACGGCCTGCTGGAGCAGGGACACCTCGGGGCCCGGCTCCAGTCCCGCCGCGGTGAGGAACGCCAGCGGGTCGGCCTCCACGTCCAGGCAGCCCCGGCTGCCGCAGTGGCAGGGGCGGCCCTCGGGGTTGACGGTGAGGTGGCCGACCTCCAGGGCGAGACCCGAACTGCCCGTGTGCAGCCGCCCGTCCAGCACCAGCGCGCCGCCGACGCCCCGGTGGCCGGTGGCCACGCACAGCAGGTGGCGGGCGCCGCGCCCGGCGCCGTGCCGGTGCTCGGCGAGCGCGGCGAGGTTGACGTCGTTGGCGGCGAAGGCGGGCCCGTCGATGCCGGCCGCGCGGACCTGCTCGGCGAAGATCTCCGCCACGGGCGCGCCCGCGGGCCAGGCCAGGTGCAGCGGGTTCAGCGCCAGCCCGGCAGGCCGGGCGACCGCGGACGGTACGGCGAGGCCCGCGCCGACGCACCGGCGCCCGGTCTGCCGCAGCAGCTCCGCGCCCGCCTCGACGACGGAGCCGAGCACCTTGGCCGGGTCGGCGTCGACGACCTCGCAGCCGGGCGCGGTGGCCACGATCCGGCCGCCCAGTCCGACCAGCGCGGCCCGGAAGCCGTCGGCGTGCACCTGCGCGGCGAGCGCGACGGGGCCCTCCTCGGCGACCGCGAGCCGGTGCGAGGGCCGCCCCTGGGAACCCGCCGCCGCGCCCGGCCGGGCGTCGACCCGGATCAGCCCGAGCGCCTCCAGTTCGGCGGCGACCGCGCCGGCCGTGGCACGGGTCACGCCGAGCTCGGCGGTGAGCACGGCGCGGGTCGGGGCCCGGCCGGTGTGCACGAGCTCCAGCGCGGGGCCGAGCGCGCCGCGCCCCCGGTCCAGCCGCGTCCTCGAGGTGGTCCCTTCCCCCGCCGGCCGGGGGTCCGCCTTCCCGCTCATGAGGGTGAGTCTCCCATGATCCGCAGGTACGGCGGCCTACCGGCCGCTGACCCGGAGCGTGATGTTCAGCCGCCCGGTCAGCCCCAACTCCCGGGGTGCCGTGCCCGCGTGCACCCGGGGCACGCCGTGGTGGGCGAGGCGGGACGGCCCGCCGAAGACGAACAGGTCGCCGCTGCGCAGCTCGACGTCCGTGTAGGGCCGGGTGCGCGTGGCGGTGTTGCCGAAGCGGAAGACGCAGGTGTCGCCGAGGCTCAGCGACACCACCGGCGCGTCCGCCTCCTCGTCGCTGTCGCGGTGCATGCCCATGCGGGCGTCGCCGTCGTAGAAGTTGATCAGGGCGATGTCGTACGCCGCGCCGGCCGCCGCGGGGCCGAGGGCGTCGGCCGCGGCCCGGCGGCCGAGGGCGCCGAGCCAGGCCGGGAAGGGCTTGACGGGGGCGCCGTCGCCGTCGACGACGGTGCGGGCGTAGCCGTACGGGTACCAGTGCCAGCCCAGGCAGACCTGCCGGGCGGTCATCGTGCCGCCGCCGGGGGTGCGGACCGTGCGCAGGCCCGCCGGCGGGCGGGCCCACTCCCGGCACGCCGCGAGGAGGTCGCGCTGCGCGGCGGCGTCCAGCCAGTCCGGCACGTGGACGGCGCCGGGCGCGACCTGCGCGCGGGGGCGGGGGAACAGCTCGGCGTCCATGGCTCCCATCCTGCCCGAACGGGCCTGAGCTGCGGCTCGGCTAGCCTGGACGCACGATGAACGACCGTATGACGACGCCCTGGGGCGAGCTCGCGCTGACCCGTTTCCCCGAGGACCCGCGTGAGAGGCTGCGCGCCTGGGACGCCTCCGACGAGTACCTGCTCCGGCACCTCGCCGAGGAGGACGTGCCGCTGTCGGGCACGGTCGTGATCCTCGGGGACCGCTGGGGCGCGCTGACCACCGCGCTGGCGGCGCACGGGCCGGTGCAGATCACCGACTCGCACCTGGCGCAGGAGGCGACCCGCGCGAACCTGGCGCGCGGCGGTGCCGGGCCGGACGCGGTCCGGTTGCTCACCACCCAGGACGAGCCGCCGGGCCGGGTCGACGTGCTGCTGGTCCGGGTGCCCAAGAGCCTGGCGCTCCTGGAGGACCAGCTGCTGCGGCTGGCGCCCTCGGTGCACGAGGGCACGGTGGTCGTCGGCACCGGGATGGTCAAGGAGATCCACACCTCGACGCTGGAGCTGTTCGAGCGGATCCTCGGGCCGACCCGGACCTCGCTCGCCGTGAAGAAGGCCCGGCTCGTCCTGTGCACGCCGGACCCGGCCCTGGAGCGGCCCGCCAATCCGTGGCCGTACCGCTACACGCTGCCCGACGGCATCGGCCCGGTCTCGGGCCGGACCGTCGTCAACCACGCGGGGGTGTTCTGCGCGGACCGGCTGGACATCGGCACCCGGTTCTTCCTGCGGCACCTGCCGGACACGCGCGCGCACGCGCCGGGGACGGGCGGCCGGGCGCCGGGGGCGGACGGTGCCCGGCGGGTGGTGGACCTGGGGTGCGGCAACGGGGTGGTCGGCACGGCGGTGGCGCTGGCCGATCCCGGGGCGGAGGTGCTGTTCGTCGACGAGTCGTTCCAGGCCGTGGCCTCGGCGGAGGCGACGTACCGGGCCGGCGGGGCGCCGGGGCGCGCGGAGTTCCGGGTCGGGGACGGCCTGGCGGGCGTGCCGTCGGGCAGCGTGGACCTCGTGCTCAACAACCCGCCGTTCCACTCGCACCAGGCGACGACCGACGCCACGGCGTGGCGGATGTTCACCGGGGCGCGGCGGGTGCTGCGGCCGGGCGGGGAGCTGTGGGTGGTCGGCAACCGGCACCTGGGCTACCACGTGAAGCTGCGGCGGCTGTTCGGCAACAGCCGGCTCGTCGCCAGTGACCCGAAGTTCGTGGTGCTCAAGGCCGTCAAGCGGTAGTCCGCCCGCTCCCGCCGACCACCCGGACGAGCGCCGCCACGGTGGCGGCCATGGCCTCCCGGCCCGCCGCGAGGTAGTGCCGCGGGTCGACGGCCCCGGGGTGCGCCGCCAGGTACGCCCTGATCCCGCCGGTCAGGGCGATGTTGAGGGCGGTGCCGATGTTGACCTTGGCGATGCCGCCCGCGACCGCCGCGGCCAGTTCGCGGTCCGGGACGCCGGAGGAGCCGTGCAGGACGAGCGGCACGTCCAGGGCGGCGGACAGGCGTGCCAGCAGGGCGTGGTCGAGGGCGGCGGTGCGGGTGGTCATGGCGTGGGCGCTGCCGATCGCCACGGCGAGGGCGTCCACGCCGGAGCCGGCGACGAAGGCGCGGGCCTCGTCGGGGTCGGTGCGGGCACCGGGGGCGTGGGGGTCCAGCGGGCGCCCGGCGGGCCCGTCCCGTCCGGCCTTGCCGCCGATCCGCCCCAGCTCGGCCTCGATCCACAGCCCTCGGGCGTGCGCCCGGGCGACGGCCGCCCGGGTCGCCGCGAGGTTCTCCGCGTAGGGCAGCCGGGCCGCGTCGTACATGACGGAGCTGAAGCCGGCGTCGGGCGCCTGGCGCAGCAGGGTGTCGCTCCGCACGTGGTCGAGGTGCAGGGCGACCGGTACGGCGGCGTGTTCGGCGGCGGCGACGGCCGCGCGGGCCAGCGGGAGCAGGCGGCCGTGGCGGAAGCGCACCGCGTTCTCGCTGACCTGGAGCACGACGGGCGCACCGGCCGACTCCGCGCCCGCGACGACGGCTTCGACGTGCTCCAGGGTGATGACGTTGAACGAGGCGACGGCCGAGCGGGCCGCGGCGGCGCGCCGGACGAGCTCGCCGGTGGTCGTGAGGGGCACGGCTTCTCCTCTGCTGGTGCCGGGGCCGGCCGGGCCGCGGGGGCAGGGCCGGCCGGGGTCGTGCCGGGGCGGTCCGGATCGTGCCGTCGCGCCGGGGTCTTCGCGGGGCGGTCCGGGCCGTCTCAGGCGTCGAGGATCACCGAGCGGGTGAGGTGGCGCGGCCGGTCCGGGTCGAGGCCGCGCGCCGCCGCGACGGCGACCGCGAGCCGCTGGGCGCGCACCAGTTCGGCGAGCGGGTCGAGGGTGCCCCCGATCCACAGCGCGCCGGTCTCCCGGACCTGGCGGGCCAGTCCCGGCGGGGCCTCGCCGAGCATCCAGGTGGCGGTGGTGCCGGTGGTGACGCTGATGGGGCCGTGCCGGTACTCCATCGCCGGGTAGGCCTCCGTCCAGCACTGCGCGGCCTCGCGCAGCTTCAGCGCGGCCTCGTGCGCCAGTCCCACGGTCCAGCCGCGCCCGAGGAAGGCGAACTGCGTGCGGTCGGCCAGGCCGTCGGGCAGCGGCGTGGTCAGGGCCGTGTGCGCGTCGGCGACGACCGCGTGCCGGTGCAGGCCGAGGTGGGCGCGGAGCAGGGTGAGGGCCGTGGTGGCGAACCGGGTCTGCACGACCGAGCGTTCGTCGGCGTAGTCGAGGACGACGGTGTCGTCGGCGGCCGCCGTGACGGGCGTGTCCGGGCCGGCGGTGACGGCGGTGGTCCGGATGCGTCCCCGTACCCGCGCCAGCAGGCCGAGGACCTCGGTGGTCGTGCCCGAGCGGGTCAGGGCCACCACACGGTCGTACGCCCGCGCGTACGGGAACTCCGAGGCGGCGAAGGCGTCCGTCTCGCCCTGTCCCGCGCCCTCGCGCAGTCCGGCGATCGCCTGGGCCATGAAGAAGGAGGTGCCGCAGCCGACCACCGCGACCCGCTCCCCGGGGGCCGGCAGCACCCGGCGCCAGGAGCCCGC
Organism: Streptomyces sp. NPDC085946; assembly: GCF_044540485.1. Taxonomy (NCBI): domain Bacteria; kingdom Bacillati; phylum Actinomycetota; class Actinomycetes; order Kitasatosporales; family Streptomycetaceae; genus Streptomyces; species Streptomyces sp. NPDC085946. Next base: position 249,171 of record NZ_JBITSF010000004.1, read on the forward strand.
GTCGGCCGCGGCGCGCGTCCAGCACGCGGGCTGGCTGGTGAGTTCGTCCTCGACATGCGTCATGCCCCACCCCCGAGATGACCGTTCCTGCAAGATAGCCGCCGCTTCCGAGCACCTTCAAGCATGCTGCGCGGGATCGGCCGGGCGCGTTAGGGTCGCCCGGACGTCGGGGAACGAGCGCGGACCGGAGGTGCGGATGTCGCGGGACGCCCGCTGGAAGGAGCTGCTGGAGCTGCTCGTCGAGCGCGGCCGGCTGGAGGTCGAGGAGGCGGCCGCCGAGCTGGGGGTGTCGGCCGCGACGATCCGGCGGGACCTCGACCGGCTCGCCGAGCAGCAGATGCTGGTGCGCACCCGGGGCGGCGCGGTCGTGCACGGGGTGTCCTACGAGCTGCCGCTGCGGTACAAGACGGCGCGCCGCGCGCCGGAGAAGCAGCGCATCGCCGAGGCGGTGGCCGCCCTCGTCGCGCCCGGCGAGGCGGTCGGGCTGACCGGGGGCACGACGACCACCGAGGTGGCCCGGGCGCTGGCCGTGCGCGGCGACCTGGCCTCCGGCTCGCCCGCCCTGACCGTGGTGACGAACGCGCTGAACATCGCCAACGAGCTGGCGGTGCGGCCGCAGTTCAAGATCGTGGTGACGGGCGGGGTGGCGCGGGCCCAGTCGTACGAGCTCGTCGGGCCGCTCGCGGACGGGGTGCTCGACCGGATCACGCTGGACGTGGCGGTGCTCGGCGTCGTCGCCTTCGACGTCACGGACGGGGCGGCCGCGCACGACGAGGCGGAGGCGGCGGTCGACCGGCTGCTGTGCGAGCGGGCCGCGCGGGTGGTCGTGGCCGCCGACTCCAGCAAGCTGGGCCGGCGGGCCTTCGCCCGGATCTGCGCGGCCGAGGCGGTGGACACCCTGGTCACGGACGCGGCCGCCGCGCCGGAGACGGTCCGGCGGTTCGAGGAGGCGGGGCTGCGGGTCGTGCTGGTCTGAGGTCCGGGCCCCCGCGGCGCGGCCGGGCCGGGGGTGCCACCGCGCCCGGCGCCCGCCCGCTCACCGCTCCCCCGCGCCCGGCTGCGCCTAAGCTGAGGCGAAGGAGGCTGCGATGAGCGGAACCAGTGGTACCGCATCCGGCGCGGACGGCTCCGGCGCCCCGCGCTACCTGCCGATCGCCGAGCACGGGCTGATCGGCGACCTGCGCACCGTGGCCCTGGTGGGCACCGACGGCACGATCGACTGGTACTGCTGCCCGGCCTTCGACTCCCCGAGCGTCTTCGCCGCCGTCCTGGACGCGGAGCGCGGCGGCCGCTTCGCGCTGGCGGCGGCCGTACCGGCCCGCACCAAGCAGTTCTACTTCCCCGACACCAACGTCCTGATCACCCGCTTCTTCACCGAGGACGGGGTCGGCGAGGTGCAGGACTTCATGCCGGTCGGCGGGACGGCGGCCGAGGCGGAGCGGCACCGGCTGATCCGGCGGGTGGTGTGCGTGCGCGGGGCGCTGCCGTTCCGGACCCGGGTGGCGCCCCGGTTCGACTACGGCCGGCAGCCGCACGAGGTGCGGCTCCGGGACGACGTGGCGGTGTTCGAGTCCGACGGGACGGCGCTCGCGCTGACCTCGACCGTGCCGCTGGACACCGACGGCCCGGACGTGCGGGCGGAGTTCAAGCTCGCCGAGGGCGAGTCGGCGGTCTTCGCGCTGGATCAGGTCGGCGGGCCGGTGTTCCCGCGGCGGTGCGCCCGGACCGAGGCCGAGGAGCAGTTCGCCGCGACGGTGGCGTACTGGCGGCACTGGCTGTCCGCCTCCCGGTACAAGGGCCGCTAGCGGGAGATGGTGCACCGCTCCGCCCTCACCCTGAAGCTGCTCACCCACGCGCCCACCGGGGCGATCGTGGCCGCGCCGACGACCAGCCTGCCCGAACGGCTCGGCGGCGAGCGCAACTGGGACTACCGGTACGTGTGGGTGCGGGACGCGGCCTTCTGCGTGTACGCGCTGCTCCGGCTGGGTTTCACCGGCGAGGCCTCGGCGTTCATGACGTTCCTGACCCGGCACATCAGCCCGGGCGCCGGCAAGTCCTCCGGACCGCTGCAGGTCATGTACGGCATCGACGGCCGCACCGAGCTGCCGGAGGAGGAGCTCGGCCACCTGGAGGGGCACCACGGCTCGGCCCCGGTGCGGATCGGCAACGCCGCCGCCGACCAGCTCCAGCTCGACATCTACGGCGCGCTCATCGACTCCGTCTACCTCTACGACAAGTGGGCCGAGCCCATCTCCAGCGGCCAGTGGGACGACGTGTGCGCGCTGGTGGACTGGGTGTGCGCGCACTGGGACCAGCCCGACGAGGGCGTCTGGGAGACCCGCGGCGGGCGCAAGAACTTCCTGTACTCCCGGCTGATGTGCTGGGTGGCCGTGGAACGGGCCATCCGGCTGGCGAACCGGCGCGGCCTGCCCGCCGACCTGCCGCGCTGGCGGGAGTGCCGCGACACGATCTACCGGCGGATCATGGCCCGCGGGTGGTGCGAGGCGCGCGGGGCCTTCGTCCAGCACGAGGACGGCGAGGTGCTGGACGCGGCGGTGCTGATGATGCCGCTGAGCAAGTTCATCGCCCCCACCGACCCCAAGTGGCTGTCGACCCTCGACGTCCTCACCGAGGAGCTGGTCTCCGACTCGCTGGTCTACCGGTACGACCCGGGGGCCAGCCCCGACGGGGTGCGCGGCGACGAGGGCACGTTCTCCATCTGCTCGTTCTGGTACGTCGAGGCGCTGACCCGGGCCGGCCGGCTCGACGACGCGCGGCTCGCCTTCGAGAAGATGCTGACGTACGCCAACCACCTCGGCCTGTACGCCGAGGAGATCAGCCGCACCGGGGAGCAGGAGGGCAACTTCCCGCAGGCGTTCACCCATCTGGCGCTCATCAGCGCGGCGTTCAACCTGGACCGGGCGCTGGGCTGACGGGCCCGTCAGTGGCCGTGGCCGCCGGAGGAGTGCCCCTCCGGGTGCCCGGAGGGCTGTGCGGACCCGGGGGTCTGCGAGGCCGTCGCCGCCTCCCCGGTCCGGACCGTGAACGCCGCCGTGCGGACGGCTCCGTCGTGCCGGAAGTCGAGGAACAGGCGGTAGGCGCCGGCGCTGGGGGCGGTGGCCGTGAAGGAGATGTCCGGGCCGGGCCGCGTGGTGCCGTCGCCGGGTTCGCCGTTGGGGTGGACGTGCAGGTAGGCGAGGTCGCCGGAGCGCAGCGCCACCAGGTGGCCGTAGGCGCCGAGGTAGGGCTGGAGGTCCGTGACGGGCCTGCCGTCGCGCAGGACGCGGAGCTTCAGTTCGCTCGCCGTGCCGGGGCGCAGCGTTCCGGTCAGCCGGACCTCGTAGCCGTCGACCCGGGCCGTGGTGTCGGGCGCGGGGAGGGGCTTGGGGTCGTAGCGGCCCGCCACGGCCAGGTCGGCGCCGAGCGTGAGGTTGCCGGCGCCCTCGCCGGCCGGGGTGAAGTCGGCGAAGACCCGGTAGCCGCCCGCGCGGGGCAGGTCGACCGGGGTGCTCCAGGTGCCGTCGGCGGCGCGGACGGGGTGCAGGTGGCGGTAGGTGGTCAGGTCGCGTGACGCCACGATGAGGTGCAGTTCCTTGTCGTGTGCGCGCTGGTAGGCGGTGACGGCGCGGCCGTCGGCGTCGCGGACGGTGAAGCGGAGGTCGGTGCGCTCCCCGGCCGTGACGCGCGGGGTGCCCAGGTCGAGGGTGTAGCCCCGCTCCGAGATCTGCAGGCCGCCGGCCGGGGGTGCCCCGTGCCCGGCGTGGCCGCCGCCTCCGCCCGCGGTGGGCGAGGACCCGCCGTGCTCCCGTGCGTGCCGCGGCGCGTCGTCGGCGACGACCGGGTCGAAGCCCTGCCCGACGCCGTACGCCGTGCCGAAGGCGGCGGCGAGTGCGGCGGCGAACGCGGTGATCTTCAGTCCGGTGTTCATGGCCGTCCCTCCTTGGGGGTCCAGGGCCTCGCCTCGTGAGGCCTCCCTACAGCTCACCATACCCCTGGGGGGTATGAAGTCAAGCAACGACACCGCTTGCGCCAGATACCCCCTGGGGGTATAAACGAGTCCGACGGGGCGGTACCCCTGCCCCGTATCCCTACCGACCTGCTCGCCCGGCCGAACCTCTGGAGGAACCCATGTCCGTCACCGCCTACGCCGTCTCCGGCATGTCCTGCGGCCACTGCGAGGCCACGCTCACCCGGGTCATAGCCGCGCTGGACGGCGTCACCGGCGTCTCGGTGGACCTCCCCGCCGGACGGGTCACCGTGACCAGCGCGGCCGAGCCCGACGACGCCCTGATCGCCAGGGTTGTCGACGAGGCCGGCTACCGGCTGACCGGCCGGGCCTGACCCGCCGACCACACCCCGAGGAGCAGCCATGACCACCGGCACGACCGGCGCCACCACGGAGGCAGAGCTCGCCATCGGCGGCATGACCTGCGCCTCGTGCGCGGCGCGCGTCGAGAAGAAGCTCAACCGGATGGACGGCGTCACCGCCACCGTCAACTACGCCACCGAGAAGGCCCGGGTGCGCTACGGCGCGGGCGTGTCCGTGCGCGACCTGATCGCCGTCGTCGAGGCGACCGGGTACACCGCGCGGGAACCCGGACCCCCCGAGCGGCCCGGCGGGCCGGCCGGGGACGCCGAGGACCCCGGCGGCACCGACGAACTCCGGCCGCTGCGGCAGCGGTTGGTCACGGCGGTGGCGCTGACCGTGCCCGTCGTCGCGATGGCGATGGTCCCGGCCCTGCAGTTCGACTTCTGGCAGTGGCTGTCCCTGACGCTGGCCGCGCCGGTCGTGACGTACGCCGCGTGGCCCTTCCACCGGGCGGCGTTCACCAACGCGCGGCACGGCGCGGCCACCATGGACACCCTGGTCTCGCTCGGCACCTCGGCGGCGTTCCTGTGGTCCGTCTGGGCGCTGTTCCTCGGCACGGCGGGCACGCCGGGCATGACGCACCCCTTCGAGCTGACCGTCGCCCGCGGCGACGGCACCGGGAACATCTACCTGGAGGCCGCCGCCGGGGTCACCGCCTTCCTGCTGGCCGGGCGGTACTTCGAGGCCCGGGCCAAGCGGCGGGCGGGCGCGGCGCTGCGGGCGCTGCTGGAGCTGGGCGCCAAGGACGTCACCCTGCTGCTCCCCGACGGCGGTGAACACACGGTCCCCATAAGCGAGTTGAAGCCCGGCGACCGCTTCCTGGTCCGGCCCGGCGAGAAGATCGCCACCGACGGGACGGTGGTCGAGGGGTCCTCCGCCGTGGACGCCGCCCTGCTCACCGGGGAGTCCGTGCCCGTGGAGGTGACGCCCGGGGACCCGGTCACCGGCGCCACGCTCAACGCCGGCGGCCGTCTGGTCGTCGAGGCCACCCGGGTCGGCGCGGACACGCAGCTGGCGCGGATGGCCCGGATGGTGGAGGACGCGCAGAACGGCAAGGCCGCGGCCCAGCGGCTCGCCGACCGGATCTCCGCCGTGTTCGTCCCGGTGGTCATCGCCCTGGCCTTCGCCACGCTGGGCTTCTGGATCGGCAACGGCGCCGGGCCGACCGCCGCGTTCACCGCCGCGGTCGCCGTGCTGATCATCGCCTGCCCCTGCGCCCTGGGGCTCGCCACGCCCACCGCGCTCATGGTCGGCACCGGGCGCGGCGCGCAGCTCGGCATCCTCATCAAGGGCCCGGAGGTCCTGGAGTCCACCCGCCGGGCCGACACCGTCGTCCTGGACAAGACCGGCACCGTCACCACCGGCCGGATGACGCTGCTGGCCGTGCACGCCGCCGAGGGCACCGACGAGGCCGAGGTGCTGCGCCTGGCGGGGGCGCTGGAGCACGCCTCCGAGCACCCGGTCGCGCGGGCCGTCGCCGACGGGGCGCTGGAGAAGCTGGGTGCGCTGCCCGTCCCGGAGGACTTCGCGAACGTGCCCGGTCTCGGCGTGCGGGGCGTGGTGGACGGCCACGCGGTGCTGGTGGGCCGGGAACGGCTGCTGGCCGACCGGTCGCTGGAACTGCCGGCCGGTCTGGCCCGGGCCGGGGCGGCGGCCGAGCAGGCCGGGCGCACCGCCGTCGCGGTCGCCTGGGACGGCGAGGCGCGGGCGGTCCTGGAGGTCGCCGACGCGGTGAAGGAGACCAGCGCCGAAGCCGTACGGCGGCTGCGCGCCCTCGGGCTGCGGCCGATCCTGCTGACCGGCGACAACGCGGCGGTGGCCCGGTCCGTCGCCCGCGAGGTGGGCATCGCGCCGGAGGACGTGGTCGCCGAGGTGCTCCCGCAGGACAAGGTCGACGTCGTCCGGCGGCTCCAGGCCGAGGGCCGCGTGGTCGCGATGGTCGGCGACGGCGTCAACGACGCCGCCGCGCTCGCCCGGGCCGACCTGGGGCTGGCCATGGGCACCGGCACGGACGCCGCGATCGAGGCCGGGGACCTGACGCTGGTCCGGGGCGACCTGCGGGCCGCGGCGGACGCGATCCGGCTGGCCCGCCGCACCCTCGGCACCATCCGCTCCAACCTCTTCTGGGCCTTCGCCTACAACGTCGCCGCCCTGCCGCTCGCGGCGGCCGGGCTGCTCAACCCGATGATCGCGGGGGCGGCCATGGCGTTCTCGTCGGTCTTCGTCGTCGCCAACTCGCTGCGGCTGCGCACCTTCCGGGCCGCGGACTGACCGGTCCGGCCGGACGTCCGTGCGGCACCGCCGGTGAGACTCACCGGCGGTGCCACACCAGCGTGTAGCGCCAGAACAGGCGGCGGCGCAGCCGCGCGCCGGGCAGCACGGCCCGCGCCGCGCGGGCGATGGCGGCGAAGTCCTCGTCGGCCTCCCGGACCGGCGCGGTCATCGAGAGGGGCCGGGGCGCCGGGCGGCCCCCGGTCCGGTACCAGGCGAGGACGAGGTTGAGCGGGACGGACACCGCGCCGAGCAGGTGGTCGACGGGGGTCCGTGCGCGGGCGACGCCGACGACGACCAGCGTCCCGCCGGGCGCCAGGTGGTCGCGCAGGACGGTCAGGGCACGGGTGAGCGGCAGGTGGTGCAGGACGGCGACGCAGGTGACGGCGTCGTACGTCCGGTCGGGCAGACCGGTCAGCGCGTCGGCGACCGTGTAGGTGACCGGGGCGTCCGCGGGTGTCAGCGCGCGTGCCGCGGCCGTGATCACCGGGTCGGAGTCGATGCCGTGCACCTCCCGGGCCCGGGTGGCCAGCAGCCGGACCAGGTCACCGCTGCCGCAGCCGACGTCCAGGGCGCTGCCGGGGCGCCGGGGCAGCCGGCGCAGGATCCAGCGGTGGAAGCGGGCGTTGTGGTCCCAGGGGTGGGCGGCGTGGAAGCGGTCCAGGGCGCGCAGGACACGGAGCGGCGAGGAGGGCATGCCCACCAGTACACCAAGGGGCGTGTCCGGGCCGACCGTCCGTCAGTTCCCGCGCGGGGCCCGGGACCGTCCGTCGCACGCCCCGGCCGCCCGCCGCCCCGCCCGCAGGCCGGACCGGCCCTCCCGCGGTCCTGCACCGCCGCCGCGCACCGGACCGGACGGCCGTACGGCCCCGCCGGAGCGCCCCTGCGGGCGGCGCGGGCCGGGTCCGTGGCGGCGGTGGCGCCGGTGATACGGGGGGCGTGAGGGGTCTCACCGGGTGGAACACCTTTAGGGTGGGCACTCATCGGGTCCCGGCCCGGCGAAGGCGCGCCCGGCACGCACCGCCGGCCGGACCGTGCTCCGCAACGCCACCGCAGGAGAAGGACATGACCGAACCCACCCCGGACGAGGCCGCCGTCCGCCCCCTCGTCACGGCGGAGGAGCCCGCCACCGGACCGGGCCGGGCCCTGTCCGCCGTGCTGCACGACCTGCGGGCGGTGGACGGCGCCCTCTACGCGGCGGTGGCCGCCACGCCCACGCCGACGCTGGACCGGGCGCTGCGCCGCCTGTCCCACGCGGCCGACCACTCGAAGATCTCGTTCGCCATCGCCGCCGCCCTCGCCCTCGGCGAGGGCCGGCCGCGCAGGGCGGCGCTCGCCGGGGTCGGCGCGATCGCCGTGGCCTCCGCCTCCGCCAACCTGCTCGGCAAGCGCCTGGTGCGCCGGGCGCGGCCGGACCGGGAGGCGGCGCGGGTGACCGTGGACCGGCACGTCCCCATGCCGGAGTCGGCGTCGTTCCCGTCGGGGCACACGGCGTCGGCGGTCGCCTTCGCCACCGCCGTCGGCGTGGTCCTGCCGCCGGCGGCGGTCCCGCTGGGGGCGCTGGCGGGTGCCGTGGGCTACTCCCGGGTGCACACGGGCGTGCACTACCCGGGCGACGTCGCCGCCGGGGCGGTCCTCGGCATCGCGAGCGCGGCGGCGTCGCTGGCGGCCGCCGCGGCGGCGACCGCCGAGTCGTCGCGGTGGCGGACGGCCGCCGCGGCGGGCCGCGCCCTGCTGCGGCGCGGCCGCGCGGGAGGCTGAGCCGTCGGCCGGGTGCGGCCCCGCCGGGGCCCCGCCCGGCCGGCGGTCCGTCAGCCGAAGGCCCTGACGGCCTGGTAGTACGTCCACGCCGTGCTGTCGCAGGCGGTCCTGGTGCCGCCGGCGTAGGCGGCGCAGACGCGCTTGAGGTCCTCGTGGAAGGCGCTGTCGAGGCGGGACTTGTTGGCGGTGAAGGTGCCCGCGGCCTTGTAGTTGCGGTAGCCGAAGTCGTGGCGGGCGCAGGACGCCGAGAAGGGGAAGCCGAACGGGTTGTCCGGCGAGGAGGAGCAGTAGTCGGTGGTCCAGTCGAAGCCGTACGCGGCCCAGGCCGTCCGGTTCGCGCGGGCGGCGGCCCAGAGGCTGTAGCTCGACGCGCTGGTCTGCGTCCAGCTCGCGAGGACCTGGGCCTTGTCCGCCGGTGCGGCCTCGGCGGCGGTGGCCGTGCCGACGGCGGTGGCCACCGCCAGGGCCGAAGCGGCGAGACCGGTGGCGAGTCTGCGGTGCATCCCACACCTCCACGAGACTGCGACCCGCCCTTCGGGTCGCAGGTTCATGACAAGAGGATCGCCGCCTCTCCCCCGTCCCCACACCTGCCGTGGCCTAAGTTCCCCTGAAATGCTGGTGGTTGAAGAAGATCGGAGGGTGAACCTCCGGATCGCCGGGCCGGCCGCCCGGTCGTCCCGCCCTCAGCGGGGCAGCGCGGCGCCCGGCAGCGCGGACCGGCGGGCCGACGGCGCCGGGCAGCGAGTGCGGCGGCGCGGACCGGGCCCCGGCCCGGCGGACGCCGCGTTCACCACGGCAGGCTCTTCAGACGGGCGGCGACCCGGTCGTGGTCCCAGCGGCCGTCGGCGACCACCACCCGGTACCGGTAGGCGAAGGACGCGCCGGGCGGCAGCTCGAACTCCTCGAAGAACGCCCAGGAGAACGCGACCGTCGGGACCGGCTCGGAGCGCACGAACCAGTGCGACGGGTGGATCGCGGACGTACCGTCGAGGTTCTCGGGCGCGTGCGCGAAGACGAGCGTGGAGTGGCCGTCGACCTCGTCGTGTTCGGCGGTGAAGGCGAGCCAGGGGCCCTGGGTGCCCATCAGCCCGCCCGCGTCGGCGCCCTCCGCGGGGACGGTGTCCGGGGCGAGGACCGTGCCGCCGGTGAAGTCCCGCGGACCGCGCCACTGCAGGCCGGTGTAGCCGGCCATCTCCCGGCCGGCCGTGGTCGGGGACCCGAAGGCCAGCGGCGCGTCGCGCACGTTGGTGAGCCGGATCGACCAGTCCAGCACCCAGGAGCCGGTCTCCTCGTCGACCGCGTGCACGGCGATCCCCCGCGCCTCCCGCGCCCACGCGGCACCGTCGTTCGCCACCCAGGTGAGGTCCTCGGTGAAGGCCAGCCGGTCGTCCCCGACCGTGAACGCGGAGAAGCCGTCGTGCCGCATCGACCCGATCCGGTCGGGCAGGGGCAGGTACCCCCGGCCGCGCACGTAGGAGTTGCCGCCCCAGAAGTTCTGCCCGGACAGGTGACTGGCCGTCATCTGCAGGCCCTTGTGCCAGCGGTGGTCGTTCGGGCGGTACCCGGTCACCGTGCGCCCGGCCAGCGTGCGCACCGGGTGGGCGTACGGCTTGCGGGACTCGAAGGGGTCCGGGTCGGGCCGGTAGACGTAGCGCAGGATCTCCGTGCCGTTCGCCGCCGTGACCGTGATGTGCTCGCCGTGGGTGTGGCTGACGCGGATGCTCACGCGTCCTCCCGGGGGGCCCAGTCGGGGTGGCCGCCGTGCATGGCCGCGTAGTAGGGGTCGCCGGGGCCGATCTCGCCGGCGCGCACGGGCCGCCCGGTGAACGCCGCCTTGTACAGGGCGGCGGCGAACTCCAGGGTGCCGCGGGCGTCCCGGCCGCTGCCCGGCGGCCGCGTCCCGCTGTCGTAGGCGTCGAGCAGGGTGCCGAGCTGGGCCGTGTGGGAGCTGGGCACGTCCTGCGCGGGGGTGCGCCAGGCGGCGGCGCGCGCGGGGTCCACGTGCCGGGCCGGGGTGTAGGTCCAGTCGTCGTTGCGGTGTCCGTACAGGTGGGTCAGTTCGACGGTGGCGTCCGCGCAGTCGACGCGGACGCGGCTCACCTCGTCCGGGGAGAGCACGCTGTTGACGACGGTGGCGAGGGCCCCGTTCCGGAAGCGCACCAGCGCCGTCGACACGTCCTCGCTCTCCGTGTCGTGCACCAGCCGCGCGGCCATCGCCCGCACCTCCTCCCACTCGCCGAGCAGGTGGAGCAGCAGGTCGTACTGGTGGATGCCGTGTCCCATGGTCGGCCCGCCGCCCTCGGTGGCCCACCGCCCGCGCCACGGCACCGCGTAGTAGGCGGCGTCGCGGTGCCAGGTGGTCTGGCAGTGCGCGACCAGCGGGGCGCCCAGCTCGCCGCCGGCGATCAGCGCGCGGGCGTGCTCGGCCCCGGAGCCGTAGCGGTGCTGGAAGACGACGGAGGCGTACGCCCCGGACGCCTCCTCCGCCGCGGCGATGTCGTCGTACTCGGCGAGCGACAGGCACAGCGGCTTCTCGCACAGCACCCAGGCACCCGCCTTGAGCGCGGCCACCGTCTGCTCCCGGTGCAGCGCCGGCGGCGTGCCGATCAGCACCAGGTCGGGGCGTACGGCGTCCAGCATGCCGCTCATCGACGTGTACCCGGCGACCTCCTCCCCCGCCAGCGCGCGGAAGGCGTCCAGCCGGCCCTGGTCCACGTCGACGGCGGCGACCAGCTCGGTCCGGTCGGCGTGGGCCCGGAGCGCGGACAGGTGGCTGCCGCTGACGATGGCACCGGTGCCGACCACGGCGACACGGCGGCGGACAGGGGGCAGGGACATGCGGCGCTCCTCGGACGGCCGGCGGACACACGCTCTAGAAAGCGCTTTCACCATTCGGAGGCGACCCTAGGCGGAGGGCCGTGACGGGACAAGCCCTCCGCCCGTAACGGATCATCCGGCAGGGGCCGCGAGGACCGGCGCGCGCGTCCGCGCGCGGGGGGCAGGACGCGGCTCAGGTCCGCGTGGCGGTCCCGCAGTCCGCCCCGCCCGACGCCTCGAGGCGCTGGTCCATCGAGGTGCTCCGGTCGTACGGGTCGACCTCGGAGCCGCCGGCCGGCCCGCCGGCCGCGCGTTCGGCGCCGAACGCGGGGGTGAGGTAGCCGGTGGGGGTGCCGCAGCCGCCGTTGGCGATGTCCGCCTTGTAGGACAGGAGCGAGAACGTGCCCGGCTCGGTGATCACCTTCGCCGGGTCGTCCCAGCTCAGGACGGTCTCGCGGCGCACGATGGTGCGGGCCACCTCGTCGCTCCCGCCGGCGGCGCGCACGACCGGGTAGACGTAGGTGACGTCGGCGGTCACCTCGACCGCGCCGCGCTCGCCCTCCCGGTACGAGACGCGCCCGCGGGTCTTGACCACGTCCCCGGCGAGCCGCACCGACGGGTCGAGACGGCTGAACAGCAGCAGGGGGTCGGCGTCCCGGCCCGGCTCGTCGAACGCGGTCGCCAGGTACTTCCTGACGTCGGCCTGGTGCGGATTGATGAGCGCGATCGCCTTCTGCGGCCGCTCCCCGCGCAGCACACCGGGGTCCAGGCCGGACGCCGCGAGGAAGTCCCGGGTCCGCTCCAGCGCCCGCGCGACCCGCTCCTCGTCCATCCAGCCGGTCGCCCGCGCCGCGGGCACGTGGATGCCCGCCGTCCCGTCGGCCCAGCGCTCCGCCGGCGAGCCGCGGAACGGCCGCTCCGGCGTGGGCAGCCGGGCCGCCGCCTCGGTCGCGGGCGCCTCGCCGGGCCGCTCGGACTCCGCGGCGAGCGGCGTACCGCCGCCCTCCCCTCCGCCGCCGAACCAGTCGACGACCCGCCCCGGGGCCAGGGCCACGAGCAGCAGGGCGACCGCGAGCAGCGGTCCGACCACGTACCGGCCCTTGCCGCGGCGCCGCGGGGCCGGTTCGTGGGTCCGCCACCCCCGGGGCGGGGCGGGCTCCTCCCGCAGCCGCCGCGCCACCGTCCGGGCCCGCGCCGACGGCTCCTCGGGCGCCCCCGGCGTCCCGGCCTCGGCCTCCCGGAGGAAGCGCTCCCACTCCTCGTCCGGTATGGACGCCCCGCCCTTGCCCATGATGCGTTCCCGCCCCTTCCCACGCACCCGGCCCCCCACGGGCCGTTCGATCCATGCGTCGACGACCCGCATCATCACACAGCCCACCGACACCAACGGCCGCACCTGGGCGCTGGTATGACCGACCGTCAGGCACGGACGGCGGGGGGCTTCCGGCGCCACCGGGCGATCCCGGCGGCGGGCGGGCGGGCGGCGCGGACGCCTGCGTCACCGGGAACGGCGGCCGGTGCGGCCCGTGCGGCTCGATCGCCGCGCGGGCCGCACCGGCCGGGTGTCCGCGGGGTGCGCCACGGGTGTCTAGAGGGTGCGCTCCAGGCGGTCCGCCACCAGCTTCACGAACCGCGCGGGCTCCTTCGGCTGGCCGCCCTCGGCGAGCACCGCCAGCGCGTGGAGCAGCTCCGCGGTCTCGGCGAGATCCGCCCGGTCCTCCTGGTCCCCGCGCTCCCGGAACGCCTGGTTCAGGCCCTTCACCAGCAGGTGGTCGGGGTTGAGCTCCAGGATCCGCCGGGTGCGCGGGACCTCCTGGCCCATCGCCCGGTACATGTTCTCCAGGGCCGGGGTGAGGTCGTGCGCGTCGGAGACCAGGCAGGCGGGCGAGGTGGTCAGGCGCGAGGACAGGCGCACCTCCTTGACGTCCTCCTCCAGCCGCTCCGTCATCCAGCCGAGCAGACCGCCGTACTCCTCGGCCTGCTTCTCCCGCTCGCCCTCGGTCTTCTCCTCCCCCGCCGCGTCGAGGTCGATCTCGCCCTTGGCGACGGACCGCAGCCGCTTGCCCTCGAACTCGCCGACGGCGTCCACCCACACCTCGTCGACGGGGTCGGTGAGCAGCAGCACCTCGATGCCCCGGGCGCGGAACGCCTCCATGTGCGGGGAGTTCTCCAGGCTCTGCCGGGAGTCGCCGGTCAGGTAGTAGATGTCCTCCTGGCCGTCCTTCATCCGCTCCACGTAGCTCTTCAGCGTGGTCGGCTCGTCGCCGCGGGTGGTGGCGAAGGACGCGACGGCGAGGAGGGCGTCGCGGTTCTCGGCGTCGGTCACCAGGCCCTCCTTCAGGACGGCCCCGAACTCCCGCCAGAACGTGGCGTACTTGTCGGCGTCCTTGGCCATCAGGTCCTTGACCGTGGACAGGACCTTCTTGGTCAGCCGGCGCTGCATCATCCGGATGTGCCGGTCCTGCTGGAGGATCTCGCGCGACACGTTCAGCGAGAGGTCCTGGGCGTCGACGACGCCCTTGACGAAGCGCAGGTAGGGCGGCAGCAGCGCCTCGCAGTCGTCCATGATGAAGACGCGCTTGACGTACAGCTGCACACCGCGCTGGTAGCCCTGCGTGAACAGGTCGTGCGGGGCGTGGGCGGGGATGAACAGCAGGGACTGGTACTCGAAGGTGCCCTCCGCCTGGAGGCGGATGGTCTCCAGGGGGTCGCGCCAGTCGTGGCTGATGTGCTTGTACAGCTCGTGGTACTCGTCGTCGGAGACCTCGTCGCGCGAGCGCGCCCACAGGGCCTTCTGCGAGTTGAGCGTCTCGGGCCCGGCCGCCTCGCCGTCCTCGCCCGGCCGCGCGGGCAGGAGCCGGACCGGCCAGGTGATGAAGTCCGAGTACCGCTTGACGATCTCCCGGATCTTCCAGGCGGCCGTGTAGTCGTGGAGCTGGTTGTCGGGGTCGGCCGGCTTGAGGTGCAGGGTGACGGCGGTGCCCTGCGGGGCGTCGTCGACGGTCTCCAGGGTGTAGGTGCCCTCGCCGCGGGACGACCAGCGGGTGCCCTCGCCCTCCCCGGCGCGCCGGGTCAGCAGGGTCACCTCGTCGGCCACCATGAAGGCGGAGTAGAAGCCGACGCCGAACTGCCCGATGAGCCCTTCGGCACCGCCCGCGTCCTTGGCCTCCTCGAGCTCCTTCAGGAACTTGGCCGTCCCCGAGTTCGCGATGGTGCCGATGAGCTGCCCGACCTCGTCGTACGACATCCCGATGCCGTTGTCACGGACGGTGAGGGTACGGGCGTCCTGGTCGATCTCGATCTCGATGCGCGGGTCGGACACATCGGCGTCGAGCGTGTCGTCCCGCAGCTTCGCCAGGCGCAGCTTGTCCAGCGCGTCGGAGGCGTTGGAGACGAGCTCGCGCAGGAACACGTCCTTGTTCGAGTAGACCGAGTGGATCATCAGCTGGAGCAGCTGACGTGCCTCTACCTGGAACTCAAACGTTTCGGTCGGCATGGCTGGCGCTTACCTCACAGGTCACAAGTCGCCGGAACTGGTGCCTGTCACTGTAAAACACCATGTCAGTCCGGGTCTCGCGGACGCCCGCGGAGAGGTGGACGACATGTGCCGCGACCGGTCCGCACACCGGTCGCGGCACGACTGCGCCGGACTCAGACCAGATGGGCGAAGACCACCAGGTTCTCCGTGTAGTCCTTGGCCTCGTGGTCGTAGTCGCCGGCGCAGGTGATGAGGCGGACCTGGGCCTGCGGGGTGTCCGCGTACACGCGCTCGTCGGGGAAGTCGTCCTTGGCGAACGACTCCGCGTCGTCGACCACGAAGGTCGCCCGGCTGCCGTCGGCCCTCAGCACGTGGAACCGGTCGCCCTTGTCCAGTTCGCTGAGGCCCGCGAACACGGCGGGGGACGTCGCCGTGTCCACGTGCCCGGCGATGATCGACGTGCCCGCCTCACCGGGCGAGGCGCCCTTGGCGTACCAGCCGACGAGGTTGGTGTCGTCCGCCGGCGGGGGTTCGAGCTGGCCCGACGAGTCGAGGGCGAGGTCGGTGAACGGCGCGTCGACGGAGATCGCGGGGATGAGCAGCCGGGTGGGCCGGGACCGCGGCAGGTGCTTGCCCGCCGGGCCTTTGGACGCGGCCCGGCCGGCCGCCTCCCCCGCGTCGTCGTCCCCCGACCGCGAGGCGCGCGCGGGGAGCTCCGACGCGGCGGCGGCCGGCGGGGCGTGCGGCGCGGGATCGGCGTCCGACGACGCGCGGTGACCGCCGATGAGGCTCACCACCAGCCACAGGGCAGCCAGGCCCCAGAACATCGCCGTCACGCCTCGGCGGGGACTGCGCTGCGGCGGCACCGGGTCGGGGGCGGGAGCGGTAGGAGGGTTGGCTGCCATCGGAAGACCACCTCACTCGGGCACGGCAGCGGACACGACACGCGGAAGGGCGGGCCGGGCCGCCGCCGCACGAGGGGCACGTGCTGCGGCGGCCGCGGCTGCTACGACACCGGGCACGGATCAGGCAACGCCTGCGGCGGCCTTCTTCCGGCGCAGCACGTAGACGCCGGTACCGGCGGCGGCCAGGACGGCGAGTCCGCCCGTGGTGACACCCGGAGCGGCGAGCGCGCCGCCACCCGTGTGCACGCCACCGTGCGGCTTCTCGTGCTTCCAGGAGGAGTCGTCCTTCTTCTCCTCCTCCTTGCTCCAGGACTCGGAGCTGTCGCTGTCCTTCTCCTTGTAGGTCTCCGGGTCGTACTTCGGGTCCTTCGAGGAGCCCCAGTCGTCGCTGTTCAGCAGGGCCAGCGCGCCGCCACCCGTGTGCACGCCGCCGTGCGGCTTGTCCTTGTACTCGTCCTTCTTGTACTCGTCCTTGTCCTCCTCCTTGTACTCGTCGTCCTTGTACTCGTCGTCCTTGTACTCGTCCTTCTTGTCCTCGTCCTTGTACTCGTCGTCCTTGTACTCGTCCTTCTTGTACTCGTCCTTCGACTCCTTCTCGGAGTCGTAGTCCTCCCCGGTCACGGCCGTCAGCGCGCCGCCACCCGTGTGGACACCGCCGTGCGGCTTGTCCTTGTACTCGTCCTTCTTGTCCTCGTCCTTGTACTCGTCGTCCTTGTACTCGTCCTTCTTGTCCTCGTCCTTGTACTCGTCGTCCTTGTACTCGTCCTTCTTGTCCTCGTCCTTGTACTCGTCCTTCTTGTACTCGTCCTTCGACTCCTTCTCGGAGTCGTAGTCCTCCCCGGTCACGGCCGTGAGCGCTCCGCCACCCGTGTGCACACCGCCGTGCGGCTTGTCGTGCTTGCTGTCCTTGTCCTCGTCCTTGCTGTACGAAGAGTCCGAGTGGTCCTCGTCCTTGCTGTAGGAGGAGTCCTTCGAGTGGTCCTCTTCCTTCTTGTAGGAGGAGTCCTTCGAGTGGTCGTCCTCCTTGCCGTAGGAGGAGTCCTTCGAGTGGTCGTCCTCCTTGCTGTAGGAGGAGTCCGAGTGGTCCTGCTCGGCGACGAAGGCGTAGGCGGGAGCGCCGATCGCGAGCGCGGCCGTGGCCGTCGCGGTGGCGAGCAGCATGCGGGCAGAGCGCATTTGAAAGTCCTTCCGTCGCGGCCGCGTCGCTGACGCTTCATCAGCTCGTGTGGGCACGGCCTCGACGTGATCCAACGTCCGTGCTTCCGGCGCTCCGCACCATCCGGGGCGTTCACTCGGGTTACGACACCACTCCTACGGCGGTATCCGGCGCCTCCCGGCGGCGTCGCGGCCGGGGCCCCGCCAGAGGCGAAACCGCCTGGTCGTCCCCGTCGTCTCACAGTCCGGCACGGGGTGAGGACGATCTTCCCCCGGCGACGTGCGCGGGAGGCACCCATGGCGATGGTCGGACTGTTCTGGATCACCGGGGACGCGGTGTACGTGGGCGCGGAGCCCGTCGGGGCGGGTTCCGGGGTCCGGCTGACGAAGGACGGCGTCGAGGTGCTGGAGGCCGGCCGCGGCACCTTCTGGACCTGGGACGACGTGTGCGACATCGAGCCGCTCGACGTCGCGGTGCGGTCCGCCGGGCGGCGGCTCGTCTCGCTGGCCGTCGACGCGCTGACCGCCGCGGTGACCGGGGACGGCGAGTTGCCGCCCGCCTTCACCGTGCGGGTCACCACGGCCGACGCGTCCGTCGAGGCCGCCGTGGCGGCGGCGGTCACCGGCGGGATCTACGGGCCCGTCGAGTACGAGCTGTCCCGCACGCTGCTGAAGCGGCTCGCCCGCGGCACGGCGCGCCTCGGCGACCTGCTCGCCTGGGGCCGCGACCACGCGGCCGACGGCACGCCGGCCCGGGAGGAGCGCGAGACGCTGCTGCTCGCGTGGACCGGCCACACCGGCTGAAATCGCCGCATTCCGGCCGTCGGGGTGCGGCGGTCACCCCCCGGTCGGGGTCCGGAACGGGGGATGGTTAGCATATGAGCGCCACCTAGCTCGAAAGATGGACCTGTGACTGTCAACGACGACTCGTTCACCAACTGGAAGAACCGCGAGGAGATCGCGGAATCGATGATCCCGATCATCGGGAGGCTGCACCGGGAGCGGGACGTCACCGTCCTCCTCCACAGCCGCTCCCTGGTGAACAAGTCGGTGGTCAGCATCCTCAAGACCCACCGGTTCGCCCGGCAGATCGCCGGTGAGGAGCTGTCCGTCACCGAGACGATGCCGTTCCTCCAGGCGCTCACGGCGCTCGACCTGGGTCCGTCCCAGATCGACATCGGCATGCTGGCCGCGACGTACCGCGGCGACGACCGCGGCCTGACGGTGCACGAGTTCACCGCCGAGGCCGTCGCGGGCGCCACCGGCGCCAACAAGATCGAGCGCCGCGAGCCGCGCGACGTCGTCCTGTACGGCTTCGGCCGCATCGGCCGGCTCGTGGCCCGCCTGCTCATCGAGAAGGCCGGTTCCGGCAACGGCCTGCGGCTGCGCGCCATCGTGGTGCGCGGCGGCGGGGAGCAGGACATCGTCAAGCGCGCCTCGCTGCTGCGCCGCGACTCCATCCACGGCCAGTTCCAGGGCACGATCACCGTCGACGAGGCGACCAGCACGATCCTCGCCAACGGCAACGAGATCAAGGTGATCTACGCGAACGACCCGTCCGAGGTCGACTACACCGCGTACGGCATCACCGACGCGATCCTCATCGACAACACCGGCAAGTGGCGCGACCGCGAGGGCCTTTCGCAGCACCTGCGCCCCGGGATCGACAAGGTCGTCCTGACCGCGCCGGGCAAGGGCGACGTCCCGAACATCGTGCACGGCGTCAACCACGCCACCATCAAGCCGGACGAGCGGATCCTGTCCTGCGCGTCCTGCACCACGAACGCGATCGTCCCGCCGCTGAAGGCGATGGAGGACGAGTTCGGCGTGCTGCGCGGTCACGTGGAGACCGTCCACTCGTTCACCAACGACCAGAACCTGCTGGACAATTACCACAAGTCCGAGCGCCGCGGCCGCAGTGCGCCGCTGAACATGGTCATCACCGAGACGGGTGCCGCCTCGGCCGTCGCCAAGGCGCTGCCCGACCTGAAGGCGAAGATCACCGGCAGCTCGATCCGCGTTCCGGTGCCGGACGTGTCGATCGCGATCCTCAACCTCCAACTGGCCCGCGAGACCACCCGCGAGGAGGTCCTCGACTACCTGCGGGGCGTCTCGCTGACCTCGCCGCTCAAGCGTCAGATCGACTTCATCAGCGCTCCCGACGCGGTCTCCAGCGACTTCATCGGCTCGCGCCACGCCTCGATCGTCGACGCCGGCGCGACCAAGGTCGAGGGCGACAACGCGATCCTGTACCTCTGGTACGACAACGAGTTCGGCTACTCCTGCCAGGTGATCCGGGTCGTCCAGCACGTCTCGGGCGTGGAGTACCCGACGTACCCGGCGCCCGCGGTCTGATCCCCCGGCTGCCCGTCCGCCGTCGAGGCGGGCGGGCGGCGGTGGGGGGCGGCCGATCCGGATGAGGGGTCCGGCCGCCCTCCCGCCGCCCTCGCGGGCCGCTACGCGCCCGTCTTCGGCAGGCCCGGCGGGTTGATCTCCGACTCGGTCACGGCCTCGTCCGACAGGCCCCAGCGCTCCAGCACCTTCGCGTACGTGCCGTTGTCGACGACCTCGTCGAGCGCGCCGGCGAGCGCCTTCACCAGGCCGTTGTCCTTCTTGGTCGTGGCGGCGATGAGGCCCTGCAGTTCGGCCCCGGCGCCGGAGTAGGTGCCGACGACCTCCGTCTTCCCGGTGGCGGCCGCGTGGTAGGCCGCGGTCGGGTTGGGGCCGAGGTAGAGGTCGATGCGGCCGGACTGCAGGGCGAGGTAGGTGTCGCTGTCGTTCTGGTAGTACTTGATGTCGACCGGCTTCCGGCCGGCCTTCTCGTTCGCCTTGCTCCACTCGATGAGCAGCTTCTCCTGGTTGGTGCCGCTGGAGACGGCGACCGTCCGGCCCGCCACGTCCTCCGGCCCGTCGATCGTCAGGCCGCTGCCCTTCTTCGCCTCGAAGCCGAGGTTGTCCTCGCGGTAGGTGGCGAAGTCGTACTTCTCCTTGCGCTCCTCGGTGACGGTGATGTTGCTGAAGCCGACGTCGTACTTGCCGCTGTCCAGGCCGACGAAGATGTTCTCCCAGGACACCGTGTTGAGACGTACCTTCAGGCCGAGGACGTCGCCGACCAGGTGGGCGATGTCGGGTTCGACGCCGATCACGGTCCGGTCGTCGGTGGCGTGGAAGGTCAGCGGCGCGGCGGAGCCGGAGGAGGCCACCACCTCCAGGGTCCCTCTCTTGCGGATCCTCTCGGGGACCTGGGCGGCTATGGAGTCGACCTTCTCGGTTCTGACGCGGTCCTGGTCCGGGGTGAGGTTGAGCTTGGCCCGGGTGCCCTTGCCGTCCTTGACCTCGGCGGTGCCGCCGTCGGAGGGGTCGGCGCAGGCGCCGAGCAGGAGGGCGGTGGCGAGTCCGAGGGCGGCTGCGGCGCCGCGGCGGCGGTTGAGGGTGGGCACGGTCGTTCTCCTTGCGTACGGGGTGGGAGGGAGCGGTCGGTCAGAGGACCTTGGAGAGGAAGGCGCGGGTGCGTTCGTGCCGCGGGGCGTCCAGGACGGCCGCGGGCGGCCCCTGCTCCACGACGACTCCGCCGTCCATGAACACCACGGTGTCGGCGACCTCGCGGGCGAAGCCGATCTCGTGGGTCACGACGATCATGGTGGTGCCGGCGCGGGCGAGGTCCTTGATGACGTCGAGGACCTCGCCGACCAGCTCCGGGTCGAGCGCCGAGGTGGGCTCGTCGAAGAGCAGCACCTTCGGTTCCAGGGCGAGCGCGCGGGCGATGGCCACCCGCTGCTGCTGGCCGCCGGAGAGCTGCCGCGGGTAGGCGTCCGCCTTGCCGGCGAGACCGACCCGGGCCAGGAGCCGGCGGGCCGTCTCCTGCGCCTGCCGGCGCGGGCGGCGCAGCGCGGAGACGGGGGCCTCCATGAGGTTCTCCAGCACGGTCAGGTGCGGGAAGAGGTGGAAGTCCTGGAAGACGAACCCGATGTGGGTGCGCTGCTTGAGGACGTCCTTCTCCCTCAGCTCGTGCAGCCTGCCGCCGGAGCGGCGGTAGCCGATGAGCTCGCCGTCGATGCCGATCCAGCCGCGGTCCACCTTCTCCAGGTGGTTGATGGTGCGAAGCAGCGTGGACTTGCCCGAACCGGAGGGGCCGAGGACGACGGTGACCTCGCCGGCGTGCACCGTGAGGTCGACGCCGCGCAGCACGGGGAGCGGACCGAAGCTCTTGTGGACGCCGCGGACGTCCACCATCACCTGGCTCATCGGCTGCCTCCGAGGGGCTCGGCGGGGACGGCGGGCCGGTCGTCGCGGTCGGCCGCGGCGCGCAGCCGCGCGGCGAGATTCCGTGCCCGCCGCAGCGGGCCGGGCGGCGGGGTGCGGTCGGTGCCGCGGGCGAAGCGGCGTTCCACGTAGTACTGGGCGACCGACAGCACGGAGGTGAGCACCACGTACCAGAAGGTGGCGACGAGCAGCAGCGGGATCACCCGGCCGTTGCGGCCGTAGATCACCTGCACCTGGTAGAACAGCTCGCCGATGGACATCACGTAGACCACCGAGGTGCCCTTGAGCAGGCCGATGATCTCGTTGCCGGCCGTGGGCAGGATGGCGCGCATGGCCTGCGGCAGCACGATCCGGCGGATCTGCCGCAGCCGGGGGATGCCCAGCGCGGCGGCGGCCTCCAGCTGGCCCGGGTCGACGGAGAGGACACCGCCGCGCACGATCTCGGCGGCGTAGGCGGCCTGATGCAGCGTCAGGCCGATGACGGCGGCGCCGATGGTCCCGATGAGGCTGTTGCTGTCGACGGACCAGAACACCGGTCCGAAGGGGATGCCGACGCCCAACTCCCGGTACAGCGCGCTCAGGTTGAACCAGAACACCAGCTGGACGATCATCGGGATGGACCGGAAGACCCAGACGTAGGCCCAGGCGACGGTCCGCAGCACCGGGCTGCGCGACAGCCGCATGAACGCGAGCACGGTGCCGAGGAGGAAGCCGAGCACCGTGGCGTAGGCGGTGAGCTGGAGCGTCACCCACACCGCCTGGACGATCGTCTCGGACAGCACGTAGTCGGCGAAGACGCCCCATTCCCAGACCGGGTTGGTGGCCAGGCCGTGCACGAACTGGGCGATCAGTACGGCCACGGCGACCGCCGCGGCCCACCGGGCGTAGTGGCGGACGGGCACGACCTTCAGCGCGGCCGGGTCCTGGCCGGCCGGCGGGGCCGTCGCGGGGAGGGCCCCGCCCGGTGGCGCGGCGGCGGGGTCGGTGGTGAGTCCCATGGGGGTTCCTGCTTACGTGGTGGTGCCGGGGTCGGCGGACGGCGTGGCCGGGGCGGTCAGGTGCTTCTCGAAGGGCAGCGGGCCGATGGTCTCCGGGTCGGCCTCGGTGTCGAACAGGGGCGTGTAGCCGGTGGCCAGGTACAGGGCGCGGGCCTCGGGCTGGCGCGGGCCGGTGGTGAGGTAGGCCCGCCGGTAGCCGCGGGCGCGTGCCTCGCGCTCCAGTTCGGCGACGACGCGGCGGGCGAGGCCGCGCCGGCGGTGGGCGGAGTGCGTCCAGATCCGCTTCAGCTCGGCGGTGCGGGCGTCGTACCGGCGGAAGGCGCCGCCCGCGACGGGCTCGCCGTGCTCCAGGAGCAGGAGCAGCACGCCGCCGTGCGGTGCGGTGAACTCCTCGTCGGGGTAGCGGGCGAGTTCGGCGTGGGCGTCCCTGCCGTAGCGGCGGGAGTACTCGTCGCCGAGTTCGCGCAGCAGGGGCCGCACCCGGGGGTCGGCGACCGGGACGCGGACGACCGTCAGCTCGGGGGCGGACGTCATGCGGGGACCTCCGCCGGGGTGGTGCGGGCCGCGCGCTCGGCGTCGCGCCTGGCGACCTCCTCGCGGACCAGCGGGATGACGTACCGGCCGAAGTCGATCGCGTCGTCCAGCAGGTCGTAGCCGCGGGCGGAGATGATGTCGACGCCGAGGTCGTAGTAGTCGAGCAGTGCCGCGGCGACCGTCTCCGGGGTGCCGACCAGGGCGTTGGAGTTGCCCGCGCCGCCGGTCGCGGCGGCGGTCGGGGTCCACAGGGCCCGGTCGTAGCGCTCCCCTTCCTCGGCGATGGCGAGCAGCCGACGGGAGCCGGTGTTCTCGGGGGCTCCGGTGCGGTGGCGCCGCGTGAGTCCGGTGCCGGCCCGCTCCCGGATGGCGCCGACCGTGCGGTGGGCCTTCTCCCAGGCCAGCTCCTCGGTCGGGGCGATGATCGGGCGGAACGCGACCTGGATGCGCGGCACGTCGGTGCGGCCCGCGGCCCGGGCGGCGGCCTTCACGGCCTCGATCTGCTCGGCGGTCCTCGCCAGCGGCTCGCCCCACAGGCAGTAGATGTCGGCCTCCGCGCCGCCGGCGGCGTACGCGGCGGGCGAGGAGCCGCCGAACGACACGTCCGGGCGGGGCTGCTGGACGGGGAAGACGTCGCTGACGAAGTCGTGGAAGCGGTAGTGCTCGCCCTCGTGGTCGAAGGGCTCGCGGGTCGTCCAGATCTTCTTGACGATGCCGATGTACTCGCGGGTGCGGGCGTAGCGCTCGTCCTTGGTGAGGGTGTCGCCCTCGCGGCGCTGCTCGTGGTCGCTGCCGCCGGTGATGAAGTGCACGGTCAGCCGGCCGTCGCTGATCCGGTCGAGGGTGGCGAAGGTCTTGGCGGCGAAGGTGGGGTACGAGACGTTGGGCCGGTGGGCGAGCAGGATCTGGAGGCGTTCCAGCCGGCTCGCGAGGAACGCGGCGGCCGGTGCGGGGTCCGGCGACCCGGAGCCGTAGGCGAACAGCACCCGGTCCCAGCCGTGGTCCTCGTGCGCCCGGGCGAGCCGGAGCGTGTACTCCTTGTCGAAGGCGGCGCCGGAGCGCGGGGTGGTCTCGGAGCCGTCGTGGGTGGCGGCGATGCCGAGGAATTCCACGGGCATGGGGACATCTCCTGGCGTGTGGTCGGGGGACGGCCGGGGCGCGGGCTCAGCCGGGACGGAAGGAGGCGGGCGCCTTCGGGCGGCCGGGGCCGGATGCCGGCCGGGTGCGCCCGGCGGGCCGGCCCGCGGGTCCCTGCGGGTGAGGAGCCGCTCCGCGGGCCGGAGCCGCCGGACAGCCGGGCGTCTGCGGACGCCGGCCGGGGCGGGGCACGGGGGCGGGAGGGGTGCGGCGAGGGGCGGGTCCGCGGCGGCGCGGCGGGGTCCGGCTCCGCACCGCGACGGCGCCGGGCCCCGGGGCCGCGGCGGGGCTCAGCTACACACGGCGGTGGCGACGCGCATCAGGTCGATGGCCCGCCGCCGGTGAAAACGCTGGAAGATCCGCATACGGGGGAACCTAATCAGGGGCCACAGGGCGGTCAAGGCGGGCGGGGAGCGTCCGCCCGCACTGCAATGACACGTTCGCGGGCTCGCCATGTGCGTGTTACAAGGCGGGCCCGGCGCGGCGGTGAATCGAGTCACCCCCTCCCTTGCCCGGCCTCCGGGTCCCCCGTAGCCTGCATTTGTGCCGCAAATAAACAAAACCCGATCGCACAGCGTCGTGCCGGGCCACGGCAGCGACCTCACCCGTCTCCGCATCGCCCTGACCGTCTTCTTCGCCCTGGACGGCTTCGTCTTCGCCGGCTGGGTCGTGCGCATCCCCGCCGTCAAGGAGCAGACCGGCGCCTCCGCCAGCGCCCTCGGGCTCGCCCTCCTCGGCGTCTCCGCCGGAGCGGTCGTCACCATGACGCTCACCGGACGCCTGTGCCGCCGCTTCGGCAACCACCGGGTCACCGTCGTCTGCGCCGTCCTCCTCTCCCTCAGCGTCACGCTGCCCCCGCTCACCCACTCCGTCCTCGCCCTCGGTGCCGTCCTGCTGCTCTTCGGCGCC
This sequence comes from Streptomyces sp. NPDC085946, assembly GCF_044540485.1. Taxonomy (NCBI): domain Bacteria; kingdom Bacillati; phylum Actinomycetota; class Actinomycetes; order Kitasatosporales; family Streptomycetaceae; genus Streptomyces; species Streptomyces sp. NPDC085946. The sequence continues at coordinate 273,768 of NZ_JBITSF010000004.1, forward strand.
GCGTACGGCGGCATCAACGTCGCCTTCAACAGCGCCGCCGTCGACCTGGTGGCCGCCCTGCGGCGGCCGGTCATGCCCAGCTTCCACGCCGCCTTCAGCCTGGGCGGCATGATCGGCGCCGGGCTCGGCGCGCTGGTCGCGGGCTCCCTCTCCCCCGCCCGGCACCTGCTGGGCCTCGCCGTCGTCGGGCTGCTGGTAACCGCCGTCGCGGGACGCACGCTGCTGCGCCACGAGCCGCCCGTGCCGCCGGACCGGACCCGGTCGCGGGCCGCCGGCGCCCCGCGCCGCACGGACCGCCGCACCCGCGCCCTCGTGATCGTCTTCGGCCTGATCGCCCTGTGCACCGCCTACGGCGAGGGCGCCCTGGCCGACTGGGGCGTCCTGCACCTCGAACAGGACCTGGGCGCCTCACCGGGTGCCGCGGCCGTCGGCTACTCCTGCTTCGCGCTGGCCATGACGGTGGGGCGGCTGACCGGGACGACCCTGCTCGAACGGCTCGGCCGGACCCGGACCGTGGTCGCGGGCGGCGCCACCGCGGCGGCCGGGATGCTGCTCGGCTCGCTCGCCCCGTCCCTCTGGGCGGCCCTGCTCGGGTACGCCGTCACGGGGATCGGCCTGGCCAACCTCTTCCCGGTGGCCGTCGAACGGGCCGGCACGCTCGCCGGTCCCAGCGGGGTCGCGGTCGCCTCCACGCTCGGCTACGGCGGCATGCTGCTCGGGCCGCCCGCGATCGGGTTCATGGCGGACTGGTTCACCCTGCCGGCCGCGCTCACCAGCGTGGCGGTGCTCGCGGGCGTCGCCGCGGTCATCGGCTTCACGACGCGGCGGGCGGCCGGGGGCTGACGGGCGCGGGGCGGCCGGGGCGGCCCCTCCCGGACCCGCGCCGGCCGGCGTCCGACGCGCGGACCGGCCCGGACTCCGTCCGCCCGGCTCGTGAACCACCTGATCGACACCGCTCCGACGTGGGTACCCGGTCTCCGGCCGTGGCCCCCCGGCCCCACATCGGGGGCACGCACCACGAAGGAGGCTGACCCGTGACCGAGCAGCAGCAGGACCCCACCGAGCAGCACCCGCAGCCCGAGTTCCCCTCCCAGGACCAGCCGCACCCGGGCTGGACCGGGCCCATGGACCCGCCCCCGGACCACGGCGAGGAGTCCTACCGGGGCACCGGTCGGCTGGCGGACCGCAAGGCCGTGATCACCGGCGGCGACTCGGGGATCGGACGGGCGGTGGCCCTGGCGTTCGCCCGTGAGGGGGCCGACGTCCTCTTCACCTACCTGGAGGACGAGAAGGACGACGCCGCCGAGACGGTCCGGCTGGTCGAGGAGGCCGGACGGCGCGCCGTGGCCGTCTCGTGCGACATCCGCGAGGAGGAGAACTGCCGGGCGCTGATCGAGCGCGCCGTGGACGAGTTCGGCCGGATCGACGTCCTGGTGAACAACGCGGCGTACCAGATGTCGCAGCCGGACGGCATCGAGGCGATCTCCACCGAGCAGTTCGACCGGGTGATGCGCACCAACCTGTACGGCATGTTCTGGCTGTGCAAGTTCGCCCTGGCGCACATGCCGGAGGGCGGCAGCATCATCAACTCGACCTCGGTGCAGGCGTACAAGCCGAGCCCGCACCTGCTGGACTACGCGACGACCAAGGGCGCGATCGTCACCTTCACGCAGGGGCTGGCGCAGATGGTGATCGACCGGGGCATCCGGGTGAACGCCGTGGCGCCCGGCCCGGTGTGGACGCCGCTGATCCCGGCGACCATGCCGGACACGCAGGAGTTCGGCAAGCAGGCGCCCATCGGCCGGCCCGCCCAGCCCGCCGAGATGGCCCCGGCGTACGTCTTCCTCGCCTCGCAGGAGGCGTCGTACATCACCGCGGAGATCCTCAACGCGACGGGCGGTACGCCGCTGCCGTAGCGGGGCGCACCCCGGCCGTGGGCCGGCCCGGCCCCGAAACCCCTTGTTCCGGAGCGTGCTCCATGCGGCAGACTCGGCCGCATGGACACCTCCCAGTACCTGGAGATCCTGGACCGCGAGGGCCGGTTGCTGGCCTCGGCCGCCGAGCGGGCCGGGGTGGACGCCGCCGTGCCGGCGTGCCCCGGCTGGCGGGTGCGCGACCTGCTGCGGCACACCGGCGTGGTGCACCACTGGGCCGCCGCGTTCGTCGCCGACCGGCACACCGGGGGCCGCCCGATGGGCGAGCCCCCGGAGCTGGACGGCGCCGGCCTCGTGGCGTGGTACCGGGCCGCCCACCGGCACCTGATGGACACGCTGACCGGCGCGCCGTCCGACGTGGAGTGCTTCACCTTCCTGCCCGCGCCCTCGCCGCTGGCCTTCTGGGCCCGCCGCCAGGCGCACGAGACGGCCGTGCACCGGTACGACGCGGAGGGCGCGCGGGGCGGCGAACCCACCCCCTTGGCAACGGACTTCGCGGTGGACGGCATCGACGAGCTGCTGCGCGGCTTCCACGCCCGCCCCAAGAGCCGGGTGCGCACCGCGACCCCGCGCGTGCTGCGGGTCCGCGCCGAGGACGCGGACGCGGCGTGGACCGTACGGCTGTCCCAGGAACCGCCCGTGGCCACCCGGGACGACGGGGCGGACGCCGGGCCCGCCGAGTGCGAACTGGCCGGTCCCGCAGCGCGGTTGTACCTCGCCCTGTGGAACCGGACCCCGGTGCCGACCGTGACGGGGGATCCCGCACTCGCCGCCCTGTGGCGGGAGACATCCGGCATCGTCTAGCCGTCCGGCCGCCGGGAGCGACGTCCCGGGCGACGCCCCGCGTCGGCCGTCCCCGGCCGGGCGGAGGCGGCACGCCGGAGCGGGCAGGCCGGGCCGCGTGGAGGCGACGCCCGCGTCAGCCGTCCGCCAGCATCCGCGCCAGCACCGCGCGTTGCGCCGGGAGCACCTCGTCGTGCAGCGCACGCCCCTTCGGCGTCAGGGCGACACGGACGCCGCGCCGGTCCTCCGGGCACGCGCAGCGCCGGACGAGCCCGTCCTTCTCCAGGCGGGCGATCAGCCGGGACAGCGCGCTCTGGCTCAGATGGACGCGCTCGGAGATCTCCTGGACGCGGTAGGCGGGACCGCCCGCCGCGCACTCGGCCAGGACGTCGAGGACCTCGAAGTCGCTGGCGCACAGACCGTGGCCGCCGAGGACACGGTCGAGTTCGCACTGGGTCCGCGCGTGCAGCGTCAGGATGTCCCGCCACTGCTCCACGAGCGCCTGCTCGGCCCGGTTCGCCGCCATGGCCGCACCGTAGCAGAGGAACGATTTTGTTGCACCGGAATTAAATGCGCTTGCATCTCATGCGCGTGCATGTAACCTCTCGGCCATGACCTCTCCGCTCACCACCCCCGCGTCCGACGGACGCTGGACCCCCCGGCTGTGGGGCACCTTGCTGGTGCTCTGCGCCGCGATGTTCCTCGACGCCCTGGACGTGTCGATGGTCGGCATGGCCCTGCCGTCCATCGGCGCCGACCTGGGCCTGTCCACCTCGACGCTGCAGTGGATCGTCAGCGGCTACATCCTGGGCTACGGCGGGCTGCTGCTGCTCGGCGGACGGGCGGCCGACCTGCTGGGGCGGCGTCAGGTCTTCCTGGTGGCCCTCGCGGTCTTCGCGGTCGCCTCCCTGCTCGGCGGGCTCGTCGACTCCGGCCCGCTGCTGATCGCCAGCCGCTTCGTCAAGGGCCTCAGCGCGGCCTTCACCGCCCCCGCCGGCCTGTCCATCATCACCACGACGTTCCCCGAGGGCCCGCTGCGCAACCGCGCCCTGTCCATCTACACGACCTGCGGCGCCACGGGCTACTCGATGGGCCTGGTCTTCTCCGGCCTGCTGACGGAGGCCAGTTGGCGGTTCACGATGCTGCTGCCCGCACCCGTCGCCCTGATCGCCCTGTTCTTCGGCCTCAGGCTGCTGCCGCGCACCGAGCGCGAGCGCACCGGCGGCGGCTACGACATCCCCGGCGCCGTGCTCGGCACCACCTCGATGCTGCTGCTCGTCTTCACCGTCGTCCAGGCGCCCGAGGCCGGCTGGGGTTCGGCCCGCACGGTGCTGTCCTTCGCCGCGGTCGTCGCCCTGCTGGTCGCCTTCGTGGCCGTCGAGCGGCGCAGCCCCAGCCCGCTCGTGCGGCTCGGGGTGCTGCGCTCCGGTCCCCAAGTGCGGGCTCAGCTCGGTGCGTTGACGTTCGTGGGCAGCTACATCGGCTTCCAGTTCTTGGTGACCCTGTACATGCAGCAGCTGCTCGGCTGGTCGGCGCTGCACACCGCGCTGGCCTTCCTGCCGGCGGGCGCGCTGGTGGCGCTGTCCGCGACGAAGGTCGGGTCCGTCATCGACCGGTTCGGCACGGCCCGGCTGATCGTGCTCGGCTTCGCCCTGATGGTCGCCGGCTACGTGCTGTTCCTGCGCATCGACCTCGACCCGGTCTACGCGGCGGTGATCCTGCCGACCATGCTGCTGGTCGGCGCGGGCTTCGCGCTGACCTTCCCTTCGCTCAACGTCCAGGCCACCAACGGCGTGGACGAGCACGAGCAGGGCATGGTCTCCGGCCTGCTGAACACCTCCGTGCAGGTGGGCGGCGCGATCTTCCTGGCCGTGGTGACGGCCGTGGTGACCGCCCACTCCCCCGCCGACGCCTCGAACGCCACCCCGCAGGCCGTCCTCGACAGCTACCGGCCCGGGCTGGTGGTGGTGACGCTGATCGCCGCCGCCGGTCTGCTGCTCAGCCTCTCCGGACTGCGGGCCCGCCGGCCGCGGCCGTCCGTGGTCGTCGCCAAGTCCACCGCCCCGGAGGCGGAAGCGGAACGGGTGCCCGTCCGCGACTAGGGGGACCGCCTCCCCACCCGGTGCGCCCGGCGGGCCTTGCCCGCCGGGCGCACCCCTGTTTCACTCACGGCATGACGATTCAGCACGGGGGACGGCGGACGCAGGCGCAGCGGGACGCGATCACCGTCGAGACCGGCTACGCGCTGTGCAGCGCGGCCTTCCTCGCCGCGGTCGCCTTCGGGGCGGTCGCCGGTCCGGCCCTGCTCTTCCGGCTCCCGGCCGGCGCGGAGGACGTCCTGTTCGGCGCCGGGACCGGGCTCGCGGCCGTACTGTTCGCCGCCCGGGTCGTCAGCGTGCTGGTCCGCTTCGGGCGCTCGGGGGCGGCGGGCGGCGCGGGCCACGACCGCACCGGCCCGCGACCGTGAGGCAGTCCGACAGCGACAACGGCCCGTGACCGTGAGGCAGCCGGGCGGCGACGCGGCGACACCGCCACGTGACCGTGAGACGGCCCGACAGCACTACTACGCCACCTTGACGCGGCCCGACGGCAACACCACCACGCCACCGTGACGCGGCCCGACGGCAACACCGCCACGCCACCGTGACGCGACCCGGCGGCGACGGCCGGTGGCCCTTGCCCCACCCGGCCGGCCCGGCCGCGCCAGCCCGACTCGTGAGCGGGAAAGACCAGTTGGGCCCGGCCCCGGACGTCCGGTCGCCATGGCCCGGCTGACGTGCGTCTTCGCGGTGAGCGGGCTGACGACCGGGCGGCGCGCGATTCCTCGTCGGACAGGCCGGTGCCGGCCAGAGCCCTCACCTCCCGTTCTCCCGTTCCCGTTCGGTGAGCCCGGCGAGGGCGCCGGCGGCCGCGGGTCCCTCGGACCGGGCCGCGGCCTCGGCGACCGGACGCCGCGTCACGCCGGGTGGGAGCAGCGCGTCCCGGCCGTGGACGCGGCCACCCCGGCCGTGGACGAGGACGCCCGGGCGGGAGGCGGAGGCAGCGGCCGGGACCGTTCTGCGGAGCGCGCCCGCCGCCGTGCGGGCAGACTGGCCCTGAGCGGGGCCGAGGCCCTCGGAGAAGGGCTCCGCTCCCACGACTTGAGGGGGAACCCATGTCCGCGTACGTCCAGAAGCCGGGCCGGCTGACCGTCAACGTGCTCAACCGTTCCGTCGCCTGGCTGACCCGCCGCGGCGTCAGCGTCCGGGGCTCACGCGTCCTGGCCGTCCGCGGCCGCACGAGCGGCCGGTGGCGGACGACGCCGGTCAACCTGCTGACCGTCGACGGCCGGCAGTACCTGGTCGCACCGCGCGGCCACGTCCAGTGGACGCACAACATGCGGGCGGCGGGCGGCGGCGAGCTCCGCCTCGGCCGGCGCGTCGACGTCTTCACCGCGACCGAGGTCACCGACGACGGCAAGCCGCCGCTCCTGCGCGCCTACCTCGCGCGCTGGAAGGCCGAGGCCGGGAGCTTCTTCCGGGGCGTCGGCCCCGGCTCGTCCGACGACGAGCTGCGCCGGATCGCCCCCGACCACCCGGTCTTCCTGCTCACCGTCACAGAGACCGCGGCGCGCTGACCGTCAGGGCCTCACGCACCGGTCTCCTCGTCCGCCGGCCGGCGGTCCAGCGCGGTCAGGGCGCGCTGGGCCATCGGATGGGTGCGGACCAGCTCGCCGAGCGACGACGAGCCGCGGGTGATGTCCCGGAACACCCGCCACGCCGGGCGGAAGCCGGTCAGGGCCGCGTGGAACAGCCCGGGACGGCGCTCGAACACCGCCAGCATCCGCTTGCCGACGCTCATCTCGACGCCGAGCCCGGCCTTGACGGCGAACGCGTAGTTCAGGGCCTGCCGGCGCGCGTCCACGGCGTCGTGCGCCTCGGCGATCCGGACCGCCCACTCCCCCGCGAGCCGCCCCGACCGCAGGGCGAAGGAGATGCCCTCGCGGGTCCACGGCTCCAGCAGCCCCGCCGCGTCCCCGCACACCAGCACCCGTCCGCGCGACAGCGGCGAGTCGTCGGCCCGGCAGCGGGTCAAGTGCCCGGAGGAGATGCTCGGTTCGAAGCCGGCGAGGCCGAGCCGCCCGATGAACTCCTCCAGGTACCGCTTGGTGGCGGCGCCCTCGCCGCGCGCCGAGATCACGCCGACGGTCAGCGTGTCGCCCTTGGGGAAGACCCAGCCGTAACTGCCGGGCATCGGGCCCCAGTCGATGAGCACCCGCCCCTGCCAGTCCTCGGCGACCGTGTCCGGCACCGGGATCTCCGCCTCCAGGCCGAGGTCGACCTGGTCGACCTTGACCCCGACGTGCGCTCCTATCCGGCTGGCGCTGCCGTCCGCGCCGACGACCGCGCGGGCGAGCACGACCTCGCCGCCCTGCAGCACGACGGCGACCGTGCGGCGGTCCGGCACGGCCGAGCCGTGCTGCTCGACGCGCTGCACGGTGGCGCCGGTGCGCAGCTCGGCACCCGCCTTCTGGGCGTGCTCGACGAGCCGCTGGTCGAACTCGGGCCGGTTGATCAGCCCGAACAGCATCTGCTTGGAGCGGCGGGTACGGGTGAAGCGGCCGTTGTTCGAGAAGGTCACCGCGTGCACGCGGTCCTTCAGCGGCAGTTCGAACCCCGGTGGGAGCGCGTCGCGCGAGGGGCCGATGATGCCGCCGCCGCACGTCTTGTACCGGGGCAGCTCGGCCTTCTCCAGCAACAGCACGCGCCGTCCCGCGACCGCCGCCGCGTAGGCGGCCGAAGCGCCCGCGGGTCCCGCGCCCACCACGACGACGTCCCACACCTGCCGCACGTCGTCCGCCGAAGAGTTCTCGCTGCTCACGATGGTCTACTGCTCCCGATCAAGCCGCCTGCCGCTGTCTCCCGCATCCTACGGCGGCGGTCACCGCAGGCCGCTGTGGGAGGATCGGCGGCGTGGGGGCCCCGCATGTCGGAGCGCACCCGCGCCCGCACGATCATCTCGTACACAGAAGTACGCGGAAGTACAACGTCGCACCCACAAGGAGCGTGCCCATGTCGTCGCATCCGGTCGCCGCGACCGTCGCCTCTCTCATGCCCAGGGCGAAGGCGGAGCTCACCGAACTGGTGGCCTTCAAGTCGGTCGCGGACTTCGGCCAGTTCCCGCGCGGCGAGAGCGAGGGCGCGGCGCGGTGGATCGCGGACGCGCTGACCGCCGAGGGTTTCGAGGACGTGGCCCTGCTGGACACGCCCGACGGCACCCAGTCGGTGTACGGCTACCTGCCCGGCCCCGAGGGCGCGAAGACGGTCCTGCTGTACGCCCACTACGACGTGCAGCCGCCGCTGGACGAGGCCGGCTGGACCACCCCGCCCTTCGAGCTGACCGAGCGGGACGGCCGCTGGTACGGGCGCGGCGCCGCCGACTGCAAGGGCGGCGTGATCATGCACCTGCTGGCGCTGCGCGCGCTGAAGGCGAACGGCGGCGTGCCCGTGCACGTGAAGGTGATCGTCGAGGGCTCCGAGGAGCAGGGCACGGGCGGTCTGGAGCGCTACGCCGAGGAGCACCCGGAGCTGCTGGCCGCCGACACCGTCGTCATCGGCGACGCGGGCAACTTCCGGGCCGGCCTGCCGACGGTCACCACCACCCTGCGGGGCATGACCACCGTCCGCGTCCAGGTCGACACCCTCGCGGGCAACCTGCACTCGGGCCAGTTCGGCGGTGCCGCGCCCGACGCGCTGGCCGCGCTGATCCGCGCCCTGGACTCGCTGCGCGCCGAGGACGGCTCGACGACCGTCGACGGTCTCGCCCCGGACGCCGCGTGGGAGGGGCTCCAGTACGACGAGGAGCAGTTCCGGCAGGACGCCAAGGTGCTCGACGGCGTGGAACTGATCGGCTCGGGCACGGTCGCCGACCGCATCTGGGCGCGCCCGGCCGTCACGGTCCTCGGCATCGACTGCCCGCCGGTCGTGGGCGCCACCCCGTCCGTGCAGGCGAGCGCCCGCGCCCTGGTCAGCCTGCGGGTGCCGCCGGGCGTGGACGCGGCCGAGGCGACCAAGCTGCTCCAGGCCCACCTGGAGACGCACACGCCGTGGGGTGCCCGGGTGAGCACCGAGCAGACCGGCCAGGGCCAGCCGTTCCGCGCCGACACCGGCAGCCCGGCGTACCAGGCCATGGCGGACGCGATGGCCGCGGCGTACCCGGGCCGGCAGATGCAGTACGCCGGTCAGGGCGGCTCCATCCCGCTGTGCAACACCCTCGCCGCCCTCTACCCGAACGCGGAGATCCTGCTGATAGGCCTGAGCGAGCCGGAGGCGCAGATCCACGCGGTGAACGAGAGCGTGTCCCCCGACGAGCTGGAGCGGCTGTCGGTGGCGGAGGCGCTGTTCCTGCGCAACTACGCGGCGGGCTGAGCCCCGGCTCCGCCCGCGGCAGAGGCCCCCGTCCCCGGACGGGGGCCTCGCCTACGGTCGTGCCATGGGCGTCGTCGCACTCCTCCCCCGGCTGCACCCGCTGCGCTTCCCCGTCGGCCAGGCCTGTCCCTGGCGCGACGGCGACGCGTCGACGCTGATCGACGCGGGGGCACGCGGGCTCCGGCGCGCCGATCGCCGAGGCGGTGTCCGCGCTCGGCCACGACCCCCGTGACGTGCGGCGGATCGTGCTCACCCACGTCCACGAGGGCCACGCGGGCGGAGCGGCGGAGTTCGCCGCGCTCAGCGGCGCCGCGGTGCCGGCCCACCGCCTGGAGGCGCCCCTCGTCCGGGGCGGGGTCCCGGGCCCTCAGCCGGTGTTCGAGGACCGGGAGCGTCCCCTGCACGAGGCGGCGCGCCGGCTGCTGCCGAGGGCGGCTTCGCCCGTCCGCGGTCGGTCACCGGGCTGTCCGACGGGGACGTCCTCGACGTGGGCGGCGGAGCACGCGTCGTCCACGTCCCCGGGCACACGGACGGCAGCATCGCGCTCCATCTCCCGGAGCACGGCGTGCTGTTCACCGGCGACACGGTCGCCGCGTCGCCCGTCGACGGCGCGGTGACGCCGGGGGTCTTCGACCTCGACCGCTCCGCGGTCCTGGCCGCGTGCCGCCGGCCGGCGGCGCTCGACACGGACGTGGCCTGCTTCGGCCACGGCGATCCGGTGGTGGGACGGGCCTCGGCCGCCCTGCGGACGGCGCTGGACCGGGCCCCCGCCTGACACGCGCGCCGCGCTCCCGCGGCACCGGCGTCAGCCGACCGGCACGCCGGCCTCCAGGTAGAGCGCCGCGCCGCGTTCCCGGGCCCGCAGTGCCCAGCGCAGCCGCTCGTAGCGCACCGGGGGCAGCAGACCGGCGGCCTCCTCCTCGGTGACGAAGCGCCAGTCGCGCAGCTCCGGCCCGGGCAGCAGCATCCGGGCGGCCTCGGCGGCGTCGAGGCGGCCGCCGTCGAAGAGGAGGCGCAGTCCGCCGTAGCCGGGCGGTGCGGGCGGTTCCCAGTCGACGACGAGCAGGGTGGGCGCGTCGTCCAGATGGATGCCGGTCTCCTCGGCGACCTCGCGCACCCCGGCCCGGGCGGGGGCCTCGCCGGGCTCGACGACGCCGCCGGGGAACTCCCAGCCGGCCTTGTAGGTGGGGTCGACGAGCAGCACGCGGTCGTGCTCGTCGAAGAGGAGGACACCGGCGGCGAGCGTCTCGGCGGTGGGCTCGGGCGTCTGCACGATGTCGCAGGCGGGCGCGGAGCCGTCGCCGACGGCCTCGGCGATCCGCTGGGCCGTCTCGTACGGGGTGAGCGCGCTGGTGTCGATCGGGTGGGCGTCGGCGGTGAGCCAGGACGCGAGGGCGGTGCGGTACGGCTCGATGTGGTCGTGGGCCCACTGCCGTACGCGTATCTCCCCGTCGGGGAGGCCGGGTGGGACCTCGCGGCCCGCCATGCGCTCCCGCAGGATCGTTTCGGCCGGGGCCAGGAGCACATGGCGGACCGGGATCCGGCGCGCGGCGAGACCGCCGAAGATCTCGTCGCGGTACTCCTGGCGCAGCAGGGTCATGGGGACCACGAGCGTCCCGCCGAGCTCGGCGAGCATCGCGGCCGCCGTGTCGATCACGAGACGTCGCCAGATCGGCAGGTCCTGGAAGTCGCCGGCCTCGGCCAGGCGCTTGGCCGGCAGCAGGTGCTGGAGTGCTCCGCCGATGACCTCGGGGTCGAAGAGCGTGCTGTTCGGGATCAGGTCGACCAGTTCCCGTGCGGTGGTGGTCTTCCCCGCACCGAACGCACCGTTGATCCAGACGACGGTCACAGGTCCCCCTCTGCTGTTGGCCCCCTGTGGCTTGCCCGCTCCACCCTGCCACGGAAACCAGCCCCAGTTGAGGGCGCACGACGACGGCACCAACACCCCCTGCGGACGGGGGTGCCGGCGCCGTGCGGTCCGGCCGCTCGAACCGTCAGCCGTTGTCCCTCCCGGCGCCCTTCTTCCCGGCGCCCCGGTCGTCGGCGTCGTCCTCCAGGGACAGGCTGTCCTGGGCGACGACCGCCCCGTCGAGGGTGCTGAGGGTGTCGTCGACGGTGAGGCCGCCGAGGCCCTCGCCGAGGGCGTGCGACGGGGTGACCGCCGCGACGACGAAGCCGGTGGCGAGGGAGGCGATGGCGAGCATGCTGCGCTTCTTCATGCCTCACACAACGCGGGACCGGCCCCGGGGTCACGCACCCGCCCGTGACGCCCCCGTCCCCACGGCCATGCCGTCCTCGCACCCCGCACCCGTCCGCCTGGCGTGCTCGGGGAGTCACGGCCCGGAGGAGACCCGTGCGCGACGCGGACGGCCGCATCCCCGCCGACGCGGACGGGCGCCCGCCCACGGAGGCGTCCGCAGCGTCCTGACGGCCGCGTTCGGCCCGGCCGGCGGCGCGCCCGCCGCGGTCACCACGGGCCGCGGCCTGCGGGTGCCGTACGCGATGACCTCCGGGCGTCCGGGGAGCGTCACCCGCCCGCCCTGCCGCGGCCACGCCCGCCGGGCCCACCTGCGCCGCGCCGGGCAAGCTGGGCAGCCGAACGGCCGGGCGCCCCGCCCGGCGCGACCGTGTCCCCGGCGCAGGCGGGCCTCCGGGCACCGGCCGTGCCGGGACCGGCGGGAAACGTTCCTGCACTCGGTCGCCGGCCCGCTGCTCACACTCCCGCGGCGGCCGCCCTCGCGCCGAGCGCGGCCGCCGCCGCGCCCACCAGACCGGCGTCGGTGCCCGTCCGGGCCGGGGCCACGGTCAGGCGCCGGACGAAGGACAGGGTCGCGTAGTCGGCGAGCGCCTCGCGCAGGGGCGCGAACAGGACGTCGCCCGCCTTGGCCACTCCCCCGCCGACGACCGCGATGTCGATCTCGACGAGCGTGGCGGTGGCCGCGATGCCGGCCGCCAGGGCCTGGGCGGCGCGTTCGAACGAGGCGACGGCGACCGGGTCGCCGAGCCGGGCCGCGGCGGCCACGGCGGCGGCGGAGGTGTCGCCGTCCGGGCCGGGGCGCCAGCCGTCGGCCAGGGCCCGGCGGGCGATGTTCGGGCCGCTCGCCAGGCGCTCCACACAGCCGCGCGCGCCGCACGGGCAGGGCTCGCCGTCGAGGTCCACGCTGATGTGGCCGATGTGACCGGCGTTGCCGGTGGGTCCCGGGTGCAGCCGGCCGCCGAGGACCAGGCCGCCGCCGACGCCCGTCGAGACGACCATGCACAGCGCGTTGTCGTGGCCGCGCGCGGCGCCCTGCCAGTGCTCGGCCGCCGTGATCGCCACGCCGTCGCCGATCAGCTCGACGGGCAGGTCCCCGGCGGCGGCCCGGACCCGCGCGACGAGCGGGTAGTCGCGCCAGCCGGGCACGTTGACCGGGGAGACCGTCCCGGTGGTGGCGTCCACGGGGCCGGCGCTGCCGATGCCGACGGCCGTAACCCGGGGCCACCGCGGCGAGGCGGTCAGCTCGCCGAGGACCTCCTCGACGGCCCGCATCACCCGCTCGCCGTCCTCCTGTGCGGGCGTCGGGCGCTGCGCGCGCACCAGGATCGTGCCGTGGCCGTCGACCAGCGCTCCGGCGATCTTGGTGCCGCCGATGTCGAGCGCGGCCACGAGGTCGGTGTGCATGAGTGTCGGATCTCCCCGTCAACCGTGGAAAAGGGCTGGCCGGTCCAGCGGTGGGGACGTGGGCCGGAGATGGTGGTGGACAGTCTCTCCCGGGCGTGACAACGTTGTCCAGGCTCTATGCTCGACGCCACATCCTCATACAAGACCTTGGACCGCGCATCCCCGGGGACGCGACGACCCGCGGGCGCCGGCTCCGCGCGCGAGCCCCGCGGGTGCGAGCGCCGCGGGACGCGCGCCGCCGGACACGCTCCCCGGGGCCGACGACCAGACAGGACACCGCATCGTGCCCGAGACCGCCAGACGAGCAGACCGCCACACCGGAACGCGTTACGGCAACCGTCCCACCATGAAGGACGTCGCGGCCCGCGCCGGTGTCGGACTGAAGACCGTCTCCCGTGTCGTCAACGGGGAGCCCGGGGTCACGCCCGAGACGGAGCGCCGCGTCCGGGAGGCCATCGAGGCCCTCGGCTTCCGCCGCAACGACAGCGCCCGGGTGCTGCGCAAGGGCCGGACGGCGAGCATCGGGCTGGTGCTGGAGGACCTCGCCGACCCGTTCTACGGGCCGCTCAGCCGCTCGGTGGAGGAGGTGGCCCGGGCGCACGGCGCCCTGCTGATCAACGGTTCCAGCGCCGAGGACCCGGACCGCGAGCAGGAACTGGTGCTGGCGCTGTGCGCGCGGCGCGTGGACGGGCTGGTGGTGATCCCGGCCGGGGACGACCACCGGTACCTGGAGCCGGAGCTGAAGGCGGGGGTGGCCACGGTGTTCGTGGACCGGCCGGCCGGCCGGATCGACGCCGACGTGGTCCTGTCGGACAACTTCGGGGGCGCCCGCGACGGGGTCGCCCACCTCATCGCCCACGGGCACCGCCGGATCGGCTTCATCGGCGACATGCCCCGCATCCACACCGCCGCTGAGCGGCTGCGCGGCTACCGGGCCGCCATGGCGGACGCGGGGATACCGGTGGAGGGCGCCTGGATGTCGCTGGGCATCACGGACCCGGAGCGGGTGCGCCGGGCGGCCGAGGAGATGCTCTCCGGCCCGCGGCCCGTCACCGCGATCTTCACCGGCAACAACCGGGTGACGGTCACCGTCATCCGCGTGCTCGCCGAGCAGTCCCGCCGCGTCGCCCTGGTCGGCTTCGACGACATCGAGCTCGCCGACCTGCTCCAGCCCGGGGTCACGGTCGTCGCCCAGGACGCGGCCGCGCTCGGCCGCACCGCCGCGGAACGCCTCTTCCGCCAGCTGGACGGCGACCTCCTCGTCCCCGAGCGCGTCGAACTCCCGACCCGGCTGATCACCCGGGGCTCGGGGGAGGTGCCGCCGGCGGAGTGAGGGGGCCGCGACGGCACCGCCGCCCCGTTCCCGTGCGCCCCGGCGCCCCGGCGGTCCGGCGGTCAGGCGGTCCGTGCGGGCGCACGGAGCGCGGCCGGCGGGCGTCAGGCGGACGCGGTCAGGTCGCCGCGCCGGGGTGCGGCGAAGCCCTCCAGGTCGGCGCGGGTCAGGCCGGTCGGACGGGTGACCTCGGCGATGTCGAGGGCGCCGCAGTCCAGGCCGCGCAGCAGGTAGCCGCTGAGGGCCTTGGCGGTGGCGGGCTCGTCCATGACGTCGCCGGCGGTGCGGCCGGCGTAGCGGGCGAGGCGGTCGGCGGCCCGCTCGAAGCCCTCGCGGTAGAAGGCGAAGACGGCCGCGTAGCGGGTGGGGAGGTGGCCGGGGTGCATGTCCCAGCCCTGGTAGTACGCGCGGGCCAGGGCGCGGCGGGTGAGGCCGTAGTGCAGGCGCCAGGCGTCGTGGACCTGCCCGGTGGGGCCGACGGGCAGGACGTTGGTGGAGCCGTCGCAGACGCGGACGCCGGTGCCCGCGGCGGCGACCTGCATGACCGCCTTGGCGTGGTCGGCGGCCGGGTGGTCGCTCGCCTGGTGGGCGGCGGAGACGCCGAGGCAGGCGCTGTAGTCGAAGGTGCCGTAGTGCAGGCCGGTGGCGCGGCCCCCGGCGGCCTGGATCATGCGGGCGACGGTGGCGGTGCCGTCGGCGCCGAGGACGGCCTGGCTGGTCTCGATCTGGATCTCGAAGCCGATCCGGCCGGGCTCCAGGCCGTGCGTCTTCTCGAACGCCTCCAGCAGCCGGGCCATGGCGGTGACCTGCTCGGCGTAGGTGACCTTGGGGAGGGTGAGGACGAGCCCGCCGGGCAGGCCGCCGGCCGCCATCAGGCCGGTGAGGAAGATGTCGAGGGTGCGGATGCCCCGGTCGCGGACCGGCGCCTCCATGCACTTCGCGCGGATGCCCATGTACGGGGCAGCGGTGCCGTGGGCGTACGCCTCGGAGATCAGCCGGGCGGCGCGGGCGGCGGCCTCGTCCTCCTCGGCGCCGGGGCGGTTGCCGTAGCCGTCCTCGAAGTCGACGCGCAGGTCCTCGACCGGCTCGCGTTCCAGCTTGGCCCGCACGCGCGCGTACACGGGACCGGCGAGGTCGTCGGGCAGGCCGAGGACGGCGGCGAACGAGGCGGCGTCCGGGGCGTGCGCGTCGAGGAGGGCGAGGGCCTGGTCGCCCCAGGAGCGGATCGTGCCGGCGGCGAAGGCGTCGCCGGGGACGTAGACGGTGTGGACGGGCTGCCGGGTGCCGGGGTCGCCGGGGTAGCGGCGCTCCAGTTCGGCGTCGACCGGGGCGAGGGAGGCGCTGATCTCCTCGCTGACGGCGCCAGCGAGGCTCGTCGCCACCTTCTCCTGCTGACCCATCCCACACCCTCCGTTTTCCGCTTTACGGAATCAACAATCCGTAGAGTGAAGTTATCGGGCGCCCTTCCCGCCGGTCAACACCGTCTTGCCCCTCGATCTCCGCCCGCATCTCGGCACGTTCCCGCCCGTCCGGCACCGTTTCCCACGAAGGAGCCCCGTGCCGGACCGCCGCCGCGTCACGCGCCGCCCGGCCCTCAGGACCGCGATGGCCGCCGCCGTCGCCCTGCCGCTCTCCAGTACAGCACCCCCCTCCGGGCCCGCCGCGGCGAAGCAGCGCCGCGGCCGCCCGCTGGAGGCGGTGCCGCTCGGCCCGCGGTTCGCGAGCACGACCGGGTCCCGCAACCGGGCCGCCCGCGGACCCGTGGTGCGGGAGCTGCCGCGCGGGAGGTCTGCGTCCTGGACACCCGCCTCGGCAACGCGGGCCCGCTCGCCCGCGCGCGTGGCGCGGGCCTGGCCGGCCGGCGGACCGCGGCGCTCGGCCGGTCCCTGCCGGTGGTGGTGACCGGCGACTTCTACGCCGCGGCGCACGGCGACCCGGTGCACGGCACCCTGCTGGGTGCCGGGCCCGCCGGCACCCGGGACGCGGCGGCCGAGCGCGGCGAGCGGTACGGGACGCTCCACCGGCACCGGCCGCCGGTGCCGGGCGGCACCCGCATCGACTGGATCCGGCCACGCCGGACGTGACGGCGCACCGGGTGTCGGTCGACACCTTCGCGGTGGACGGGCGGTTCCCGGGCGACCACCTGCCGGCGGGGGCGGCACCGGGCCCGTGGGACGCGCGAGGCCCCCGTGACCGGTGCCGGTCACGGGGGCCTCGCGGCGCTCGGGGAGCGGGTCAGCCCTTGCGGGCCTTGATCTCCTCGGTCAGCTGCGGGACGACGTCGAACAGGTCGCCGACGACGCCGTAGTCGACCAGGTCGAAGATCGGGGCCTCGGGGTCCTTGTTGATGGCCACGATGGTCTTCGAGGTCTGCATGCCGGCGCGGTGCTGGATCGCGCCGGAGATGCCGGAGGCGATGTACAGCTGCGGCGAGACCGACTTGCCGGTCTGGCCGACCTGGTTGGTGTGCGGGTACCAGCCGGCGTCGACGGCGGCGCGCGAGGCGCCGACGGCCGCGCCGAGCGAGTCGGCCAGGGCCTCGATGACCGCGAAGTTCTCGGCGCCGTTGACGCCGCGGCCGCCGGAGACCACGATCGCGGCCTCGGTCAGCTCGGGGCGGCCCGTCGACTCGCGCGGCGTACGGCCGGTGACCTTGGTGCCGGTCGCCTGGGCGGAGAAGGTCACCGACAGGGCCTCGACCGCGCCGGCGGCCGGGGCGGCCTCGACCGCGGCCGAGTTCGGCTTGACGGTGATGACCGGGGTGCCCTTGGAGACACGGGACTTGGTGGTGAAGGACGCGGCGAACACCGACTGGGTGGCCACCGGGCCCTCGTCGCCGGCCTCCAGGTCGACGGCGTCGGTGATGATGCCGGAGCCGATGCGCAGCGCCAGGCGCGCGGCGATCTCCTTGCCCTCGGCGGAGGACGGCACCAGCACGGCGGCCGGGGAGACGGCCTCGTGGGCGGCCTGGAGGGCGTCGACCTTCGGCACCACCAGGTAGTCGGCGTACTCGGACGCCTCGTGGGTGAGGACCTTGACGGCGCCGTGCTCGGCGAGCGTGGCGGCGGTGTCGCCGGCCCCGTTGCCGAGGGCGACGGCGACGGGCTCGCCGATGCGGCGGGCCAGGGTCAGCAGCTCCAGGGTCGGCTTGCGGACGGCGCCGTCCACGTGGTCGACGTAGACGAGAACTTCAGCCATGGGATTGCACTCCTGCTTGCGGAAGATGAGGGACGGTCAGCGGATGCGCGCTCGGGAAGACGTCTGGCCCGCTGCTCAGACGAACTTCTGGCTCGCGAGGAACTCAGCGAGCTGCTTGCCGCCCTCGCCCTCGTCCTTGACGATCGTGCCGGCCGTGCGGGCCGGGCGCTCGGTCGCGGAGTCGACCGTGGTGTAGGCGCCCTCGAGGCCGACCTCCTCGGCGTCGATCTCCAGGTCCTCCAGATCCCAGGACTCCACCGGCTTCTTCTTGGCCGCCATGATGCCCTTGAAGGACGGGTACCGGGCCTCGCCGGACTGGTCGGTGACGGACACGACCGCCGGGAGGGACGCCTCCAGCTGCTCGCTGGCGGCGTCGCCGTCGCGGCGGCCCTTGACCGTGCCGTCCTCGACGGAGACCTCGGAGAGCAGGGTGACCTGCGGGACGCCGAGGCGCTCGGCGAGCAGCGCGGGGACGACGCCCATGGTGCCGTCGGTGGAGGCCATGCCGGAGATGACAAGGTCGTAGCCGGCCTTCTCGATGGCCTTGGCCAGGACCAGGGAGGTGCCGAGGGCGTCGGTGCCGTGCAGGTCGTCGTCCTCGACGTGGATGGCCTTGTCGGCGCCCATGGACAGCGCCTTGCGCAGCGCGTCCTTGGCGTCCTCGGGACCGACCGTCAGGACGGTGATCTCCACGTCGTCGTCGGAGTTCTCGGAGATCTGCAGCGCCTGCTCGACCGCGTACTCGTCGAGCTCGGAGAGCAGACCGTCCACGTCGTCCCGGTCGACGGTCAGGTCATCGGCGAAGTGCCGGTCGCCAGTGGCGTCGGGCACGTACTTCACAGTGACAACGATCCTCAAGCTCACGCCGGCTCTCCTACTGCATCGTCATTTCTCGGCTGCCTGCCTGCAGGCAGCATAGGCGCCACAAGCGGCCGATCCCGGTCGGGGCCACCCACGCTCCGAGCGAATATTACTCGCCAGTACACCCAGTTCATTCCCGCTAAGCAAGCGCTTTGAACTGTGACCTTCGCAACGCAGCGTAACCGGAACTCGACGGGTGCGCAGCAGGAGGAGGCGGGGTCAGTCGCGCAGGCCGTGGAAGCGGCCCTGGTGGTACAGCAGGGGCCGGCCGGTGCCCGTGGGGTCGCCGAGGAGGACCTCGGCCAGGACGATGCGGTGGTCCCCGGCCGGGACGCGCGCGGCGACGCGGCAGACCAGCCAGGCGAGGACGCCGTCGAGCACCGGGACGCCCTCGGGGCCCTCCCGCCAGCGCGTGGCCGCGCCGAAGCGGTCGGCGCCGCTGCGCGCGAAGGTGGCGGCCAGGTCCTGCTGGTGCTCGCCGAGGATGTGGACCCCGACGTGGTCGGTCGCCGCCACGGCCGGCCAGCTGGAGCCGCCCGTGCCGATGCCGAAGGAGATCATCGGGGGCTCGGCGGAGACCGAGGTGAGGGAGGTGGCCGTGAAGCCGACGGGGCCGGCCTCGCCGCGGGCGGTGATCACCGCGACACCCGCCGCGTGCCGCCGGAAGACGGAGCGCAGCAGGTCGGGGGAGGCGAGCCGGGGAGTACCGAGGCCGGAGGCGGCCGTCATCGAGTGCTCCTCGGTGCGCGCCCGGGCAGGGAGGGGTCCGAAGGCATGACGTCAGGCTGACGATAGGTGCTGGGTGCAGTCAAGTCGGTCCCGGGATGTGGGAGAAGGCTCGCGGCCCGTGTCACGGCGTCCCCACCGCCTTCCCGAGCGCGGCGATCACGTCGGCCTTGCGCGGCTGGCCGGCGGCGCGCCGCACGACCCGGCCGTCGCCGTCCAGGACGAGGACGGTGGGGGTCTTCAGGATCTCCAGCCTCCGTACGAGGCCGAGGTGGGCCTCGGCGTCGATCTCCACGTGGGCCACGCCGGGGACGATGCCCGCGACCTCGCCGAGGATCCGCCGGGTGGCCCGGCAGGGCGCGCAGAACGCGCTGGAGAACTGCACGAGCGTGGCGCGCTCCCCCAGCTCCGCGCCGAGGTCGGCCGCGCCCAGCCGCTTTCCGTCGTCCTGCCCGCGCACCCGCGCCCTCCCGCTCCGCCGCCGTCGCGGCGCCCCGCGGGCGCCCGCCGCCGCGAGCACCGGGACGCGCGCCACCAGTCCGGTCATCACCTGGCTGCAGCGTTCACGGGACCGCAAAGATTCCCGGCCCCCGGCGGGGTCCCACCGGGAGATCCTCGTCCCGTGGACATCGGCGCGAGGGGGCCGCGCCTCGGGGCGGTCGTGACGGCCGTGGTGCCGGCGGCGTCCCGATCGCCTCCGGCGCGTGGCCGCCGGCCCGGTGGACGCCGGCGCTCGCGCCGGGCGGCGCGGGCCGTTCGCCGTGCGGCGCGCCGTTCCGCCGGGCGATGCGGCCCCGGCCGGGGCCGCGCTCGCGGCCGCCTTCCCGGGCGCGGCGTCCGGCCACCGCCCGGGCCGCGGGACGCACCTGGCGACACGCCGGGTGACGGCGCGCACGGAGTAACGGATGGGCAAAACACCGAGGTGATCATTGGTACGACGTGACGAGAATCTCGCCGTGTGCGGGCACCAGGGCTGGTACCCCGGCCGTTCTTGGGGCACGATCTGCGACGAGCCGTAAACCTACGGCTGCGTAACTTTCCGCCGGGAGTCCTTCCCAGGCAGGGAGAAGGAAGGGTCCGACCCGCCCATGGCAGAACTCGTCTACCGTCCCGTCGTCGGTCTCGCCCGCACCTTGTTCAAGGTGTGGGACCTCAAGATCGATTGCAGGGGGTCGGAGAACATCCCGCGCTCGGGCGGCGCCGTGCTGGTGAGCAACCACATCAGTTACCTGGACTTCGTCTTCAACGGTCTCGCGGCGCTGCCGCAGAAACGCCTCGTGCGCTTCATGGCGAAGGAGTCGGTCTTCCGGCACAAGGTCTCCGGTCCGCTCATGCGCGGGATGAAGCACATCCCCGTGGACCGCAAGCAGGGCGAGGCCGCCTACGCGCACGCCCTGGACTCGCTGCGCTCCGGCGAGATCGTGGGCGTGTTCCCGGAGGCCACCATCTCCCCCTCGTTCACGCTGAAGAGCTTCAAGTCGGGTGCCGCGCGCCTGGCGCAGGAAGCGGGCGTGCCGCTGATCCCGATGGCGGTGTGGGGCACGCAGCGGCTGTGGACCAAGGGCCACCCGCGCAACTTCAAGCGCAGCCACATCCCGGTCACCATCCGGGTCGGCGAGCCGGTCGAGGCGCCCCGCGACCAGTACGCGGGGGCGATCACGCGCCGGCTGCGGGAGCGGGTGCAGGAGCTGCTGGAGGCGGCGCAGCGCGCCTATCCGGTGCGCCCCCAGGGGGCGGACGACACCTGGTGGATGCCGGCGCACCTCGGGGGGACGGCACCGACCCCGGAGCAGGTCCGGGCCGCCGAGGCCCACTGAGACCACCGCCCGGGCCGCCGCGCCCGGGCGTTTCCGTGTCCCCCCGCGTGCCGCCGGCCCGCCTCAGAGTGCGGTGGGGAGCGTCCGCCACAGGTGCGGCCGGTCGGTGGCGGCCCTGAGGGCGCTCAGCACGGCCGGGTGGGGTGCCGCGTACAGGACCGGGTGGTCCCGTTCGCCCGCCTCCGGGTCGGGGACGAAGGCCAGCCGTTCGCCGTCCAGCGAGAAGCGGGCGTCCACGCCGGGCTTGTTGCCCCGCGGGTCCTGCCGGTGCCAGGCGCCGTGGAACCGCACGGCGACCAGTCCGTGCACCACGTCGAACTCCTGGTAGCACAGCGCGGTCGGGATGTCCTCGGCCCGCAGCAGGGCGGCCAGCGCGTGTGCCTTGGCGTAGCAGATGCCGGTGCGCTGCTCCAGGACGTCGGAGGCGCGCCAGGTGACACGGAGATCGCCGGAGTCCTGCGCGTGCGGGATGGTGTCGCGCATGAACTCGAAGGCCGCCCGCGCATATTCATACGAGTCGGCCACCCCCTGGGCCAGTCGCGCCGCCGTCTCGCGCACGAGCGGGTGATGGTGGTCGATCACCTCGTCGGCCGCGAGGTAGGCCGACAGGTCAGGGGTCTCTTGGATCAGCTGCATGCCCGCAGAGCATAGGGACGCGATCGGCCCAAGGTCAATATTTTTTCGATACATGGAATATTTATGCATCACCTGCCATCGTCGGTCTGCCACCGGCCGCGTCCGGGGGCCTGGGCCCCCGGACGCGCGGACGGAACGGTCTAGCGGGCCATCTCCTCCTTGAGGGCCGCCACGAAGAGGTCGACGTCCTCCTCGGTCGTGTCGAAGCCGCACATCCACCGGACGTCGCCCGCGGCCTCGTCCCAGAAGTAGAAGCGGAACCGCTTCTGCAGCCGCTCGCTCACGTCGTGCGGCAGCCGCGCGAAGACCGCGTTGGCCTGCACCGGGTGGAGGATCTCCACCCCGTGCACGGCCCGTACGCCCTCGGCGAGGCGCTGGGCCATCTCGTTGGCGTGCCGGGCGTTGCGCAGCCACAGGTCCCGGGCGAACAGGGCCTCCAGCTGCACCGACACGAAGCGCATCTTGGAGGCGAGCTGCATGGACAGCTTGCGCAGGTGCTTCATGCGGCGGACGGCGTCCGGGTCGAGGACGACGACCGCCTCGCCGAACAGGGCGCCGTTCTTGGTGCCGCCCAGGGAGAGGATGTCGACGCCGGCCGCGTTGGTGAGAGTCCGCATCGGGACGTCCAGGGCGGCGGCCGCGTTGGCCAGCCGGGAGCCGTCGAGGTGCACCTTCATGCCGTGCGCGTGGGCGTGCTCGCAGACGGCGCGGATCTCGTCCGGGGTGTAGACGGTGCCCAGCTCGGTGGTCTGGGTGATCGAGACGACCTGCGGCATCGCGCGGTGCTCGTCCTCCCAGCCGTACGCCTGCCGGTCGATCAGCTCGGGGGTGAGCTTGCCGTCGGGCGTGGGGACGGTGAGCAGCTTCAGGCCGCCGACCCGTTCGGGCGCGCCGCACTCGTCGACGTTGATGTGCGCGCTCTCGGCGCAGATCACCGCGCCCCAGCGGTCGGTGACCGCCTGGAGCGCGACGACGTTCGCGCCGGTGCCGTTGAAGACCGGGAACGCCTCGGCGGTCGCGCCGAAGTGGCTGCGTATGACCTGCTGGAGGTGGTCGGTGTACGCGTCCTCGCCGTAGGCGACCTGGTGCCCGCCGTTGGCCAGGGCCAGGGCGGCGAGCACCTCCGGGTGGGCCCCGGCGTAGTTGTCGCTGGCGAAACCGCGGACGTCCGGGTCGTGGTGGCGACGGGCGTCGGTCTTCGGTGGGTTCACGGCTTCTCGGTCAGCCACAGACGGTTTCCGTTCACTTCCGCGGCGGGCTTCTCCCAGACTCCGGTGACCGCCTCGGCGAGGTCCTTGACGTCCGTGAAGCCCGCGAACTTCGCGTTGGGGCGGTCGGCGCGCATCGCGTCGTGCACCAACGCCTTCACGACCAGGATGACAGCCGCGGACGTCGGCCCCTCGTCGCCCCCGGCCTTGCGGAAGTAGTCGGCCAGGGCCAGCGTCCACGCCTCGGCCGCGGCCTTGGCGGCGGCGTACGAGGCGTTGCCCGCGGTGGGCCTGGTCGCCCCGGCGGCGCTGATCAGCACGTACCGGCCGCGGTCGCTGCGCTGGAGGGCCTCGTGGAAGGCGAGGGAGGTGTGCTGCACGGTGCGCACCAGCAGCAGCTCCAGGAGGTCCCAGTCGTCCAGGCTCGTCTTGGTGAAGGTCTCCGAGCCGCGCCAGCCGCCGACGAGGTGGACCAGGCCGTCGATCCGGCCGAACTCCTTCTCGGTGCGCGTGGCCCAGTCGCGGGTGGCATCCAGGTTGAGCAGGTCGACCGTCTCGCCGGTGACGGTCGCGCCGCCGGACGCGTAGCGCGCCGCGTCGACGGCCTCCGCGAGCCGTTCCGGGTCGTTGTCGGCGCCGACGACGGTCGCGCCCGCCTCGGCGAGGCGGAGCAGCGCCGCCCGCCCGGCGGGACCGCCCGCTCCGGCCACCGCGATCACCGCGCCGCTGAGCGCCCCGTTCCCCGCCATGGTCCTCGCCTCCTGAGCCTGGTTGTCGCGGTCGCTCACGCGGCGACCCGCCCGGCGCCGTCCCTCGTGATGCCCTTGGTCGCCGCGATGACGTTCTTCAGCTTCTTCGACAGCGCCTCATAGAACATGCTCAGCGGAAACTCGTCGGGAAGCACGTCGTCGACGAGCTTGCGCGGCGGCTGCGTCAGGTCGAGGGCGTCGGGGCCCTTCGCCCACTTCGAGCCGGGGTGCGGGGCGAGGTAGGCGGAGACGAGCTCGTAGCCGGCGAACCAGTGGACGAGCTTGGGGCGGTCGATGCCGTCGCGGTAGAGCTGCTCGATCTCGCCGCACAGCTGGTTGGTGACCTGCGGGGCGCGCTCCCAGTCGATGGAGAGCCGGTTGTCGGTCCAGCGGACCACGTCGTGCTTGTGCAGGTAGGCGAAGAGCAGCTGGCCGCCGAGGCCGTCGTAGTTGCGGACGCGCTCGCCGGTGACCGGGAAGCGGAACATGCGGTCGAAGAGCACCGCGACCTGCACGTCACGGGCCTGCGGGACGCCTTCCCCGGCCAGCTTCACGGCCTCCTTGAAGGCGGTGAGGTCGCAGCGCAGCTCCTCCAGGCCGTACATCCAGAACGGCTGGCGCTGCTTGATCATGAACGGGTCGAACGGCAGGTCGCCGTGGCTGTGGGTGCGGTCGTGGACCATGTCCCACAGCACGAAGGCCTCCTCGCAGCGCCTCTGGTCGTGGACCATGGCGGCGACGTCCTCGGGCAGTTCCAGGCCGAGGATGTCGACGGCGGCCTCGGTCACGCGGCGGAAGCGGGCGGCCTCGCGGTCGCAGAAGATGCCGCCCCAGGTGAACCGCTCCGGCGCCTCGCGCACGGCAATGGTCTCGGGGAAGAGGACGGCGGAGTTCGTGTCGTAGCCGGAGGTGAAGTCCTCGAACGTGATGCCGCAGAACAGCGGGTTGTCGTAGCGGGTGCGCTCCAGCTCGGCCAGCCAGTCCGGCCAGACCATGCGCAGCACGACCGCCTCCAGGTTGCGGTCCGGGTTGCCGTTCTGCGTGTACATCGGGAAGACGACCAGGTGCTGCAGGCCGTCCCGGCGGTTGCGCGCCGGCTGGAAGGCGAGCAGCGAGTCGAGGAAGTCGGGCACCTCGAAGCCGCCGTCGGCCCACCGGTGCAGGTCCTTCACCAGGGCCTCGTGGTAGGCGCGGTCGTGCGGCAGCAGCGGGGACAGCTCGCGGACGGCGTCCGTGACCCGCCGGACGGCCCGCTCGGCGGCGGCGCGGTCCGGGGCGCCCTCGGCGCCGAAGTCGATCGAGCCGTCCTTGGACTGCCAGGGCCGGATCCGCTCCACGGCATCCTTGAGCACGGGCCACGCCGGGTGCTCCACCACCCTCGTCGCCGGAGGATTCTTCTCCTCCGCACCCACCTGCACAAGAATTTCCGTCATGTCCCATCCTCCACTGGAGAACCTAGCGTAAGAAGACCGTATACATACGAGGTTCCTCCCAGCAAGGGGAGCCTCGGGAAATTATCCTGCGCAACCCCGGCATTCACCGCTCTTTTTCCTGCCGGACGCGGTTTCTGCGGTGACTACGCCATACGGGTCACGCCCGCGGAAGCGGCCGGCGACGCGAGCGGTACCGTCCATGGGGGCCGCCGGGCCGGGGCCCGCCGGCACCACCGTCGACGGAAGCGAGTCGTCTTGAACTTCCTCACCATCGGACACCGCGGAGTGATGGGTGTCGAACCGGAGAACACCCTGCGGTCCTTCGTCGCCGCCGAGGAGGCGGGGCTCGACGCGATCGAGCTCGACCTGCACCTGAGCAAGGACGGTGCCCTGGTCGTCATGCACGACACCGACGTGGACCGCACGACCGACGGCACCGGACCGATCGCCGGGAAGACCCTGGAGGAGCTGCGCGCCCTGGACGCGGGCCGCGGCGAGCGGGTGCCGGTCTTCGAGGAGGTGCTGGACGCCGTCCGGGCGCCGCTGCAGGCCGAGATCAAGGACGTGGCCGCGGCGCGGGCGCTGGCCGCGGTGCTGCGGGAGCGCGACCTGGTCGGCCGGGTCGAGGTGTCCTCGTTCCACGACGAGGCGATCGCCGAGACGGCCCGGCTGGTGCCGGGCGTGCGCACCGCGCTCATCGCGAGCCGGTACGGCACCGACATCGTGGACCGCGCCGTCGCGGCCGGCGCCGGGACCGTGTGCCTCAACATCCGCCGGCTGACCCTGGAGGTCGTGGAGCGGGCGCGGGCGGCGGAGCTGAGGATCATCGGCTGGGTGGTGAACACGCAGGAGCACCTGCGTCTCGCCCGGGCCCTGGGACTGGACGGCGCCACCACTGACTACCCGGAGGTCGGGCGCCCGGGCCGGCCGGCGGCGTGACCCCGGGTGCGCCGCGCACCCGGCCGCGCGTTCAGACGAGCGGCTTGACCAGCAGTTCGAACCGCAGGTCGTCGCGGAGCGGGATGCCGAACCGCTCGTCGCCGTACGGGAAGGGGCTCGTGCGTCCCGTGCGGCGGTAGCCGCGGCGCTCGTACCAGGCGATGAGGTCGTCGCGGACGGAGATCACCGTCATGTGCATCTCCGTCACGCCCCACGTCGTGCGGGCCTCGCGCTCGGCCCGCGCGAGGACGACCTTGCCGAGGCCCTCGCCCTGGAGCGCGGGGCTGACCGCGAACATCCCGAAGTACGCGTGCTCGCCGCGGTGTTCGAGCTGGCAGCAGGCGACGATCCGGCCTTCGCGCTCCGCGGTCAGCAGGCGGCTGCCGGGGGACTCGACCACGGCCAGCACGCCCGCCGGATCGGTGCGCTGTCCCGCCAGGATGTCCGCCTCGGTGGTCCACCCGGCCCGGCTGGCCTCCCCCCGGTACGCCGACTCCACCAGCGCGACCAGTTCGGCCACGTCGGCGGCGGTGGCGTCGCGGAAGGCGAGGGCGGGGGCGGCGGTGGCGGCGGGTTCCATGGGGGTGCGTCTCCGTTTCCTGGCGCGGCTCGGGCTGGGACGAGGGTATCCGTGCCGCTAGGCTCCGGGCGCATGGTGCATGTACTCAGCAGCCGGATCCTGCTCCGCCCCACCGACCCCGAGCGGTCCCGCGCCTTCTACGGCGAGCAGCTGGGCCTCGCCGTCCACCGCGAGTTCGGCACGGGCCCGGAGCGCGGCACCGTCTACTTCCTCGGCGGGGGCTTCCTGGAGGTCTCGGGCCGCTCCGAGACGCCGCCCGACCCGGCCGTACGGCTGTGGGTGCAGGTCGCGGACGCGGCCGGGGCGCAGGAGGAGCTGCGGGCGAAGGGCGTGGAGATCGTCCGGCCGCCGGTGAAGGAGCCCTGGGGGCTGATCGAGATGTGGATCGCGGACCCGGACGGGGTCCCGATCGTGCTGGTGGAGATCCCGGCGGACCACCCGCTGCGCTACCGCCCGGGCATCTGACCGCCCGGACCGGCCCCGCCCACCGTGCCGGGCGGGAGGGTGCGGCCCGGGCGGGCAGCCGGTGCCCCGGCCCTGTGCCCCGGTGCGCGGGGCCGGTGTGCGGGCCGCCGGCCTCGGCGGGGCCCGGCGTCCGTCCGCCCGGACACCGGGGAGGCCGCCGGCCGCTGATGCCCGCCTGCCCGGACCGGCCGGTCCGCTGGACCGGCCGTCGGCACGGTGGCGCAGCAGTGGGACCCGACGGCGGACCCGCGCCGCTCGGCGGCGAGCGCGGCCCGCTCGGCCGCCCGGGGGCCGGTACCGATCGCCGGGCCGCCGCTCCAGCCGGCCGAGGACGGTTCCGCGGGGACGCGCACGGCGGAAGGGCCGCACCGGGGCGCGGACGCGGCGGGCCTCCGGGACGGGCGGTACGCGCCGCGGGTGCGCCCGGGCCGGCGCCGCCCACCGGCGGGGCGCGCCCGATGGCCGGGACCCGGGCCGCGGCTTAGCGTGCTGGAGGGGTGCCCGTGCCGCTCTCCCCGGGAGGAACGCCATGAAGCTCGACGCGCCGGTGACCGGCGGGCCCTGCTGGGCCGAGCTGGGGACGCCCGACCTGGCGGCGGCCCGGCGGTTCTACACCCGGCTGTTCGGCTGGCGTCCGGAGACCGATCCGCGCCGGGAGGCGGGCGGTCGCACGATCGCCCGCCTCGGGGACGCCGCCGTCGCCGCGCTGACCCCGCTGCACCGGCCGTCGCAGCCGGTCGCGTGGCACGTGTCGTTCGCGGTCGCCGACGCGGACACCACCGGGCGGGAGGTCACGGCGGCGGGCGGAGTCCTGCTGGCCGGGCCGGCGGACGTGTCCGACGCGGGCCGTCTCGCGGTGGCCGAGGACCCGACGGGCGCGGTCTTCCAGGTGTGGCAGGCGGGGACCTTCCCGGGCGCGGGCCTGTTCAACGCGCCGGGCTCGCTGGGCTGGGTGGAGTTGCTGACCCGCGGCCCCGAGCGGGCCGCGGCCTTCTACACCGGGGTGTTCGGCTGGAGCGCCGGCGGCTCGCGGCCCTACACCCGGTGGAGCGTCGGCGGGGCCGACTTCGGCGGCATGGTCGCCATGGACGAGAAGTTCCCGCACGAGGTGCCCGCGCACTGGCTGCCGTACTTCGCGGTGCGGGACGTGGAGGACGCCGCGGCGGTGGCGACCCGGGCGGGCGGCACGGTGCTGATGGAGCCGGTCTCGGTGCCCGACGGTCCGCGCATCGCGGTGCTGCGGGACCCGCAGGGGGCGATGTTCGGCGTGCACCGGGCGGACGGCTGGACCTGACCGCGGCGCGGCGCGCCCCGGAGCACGGCCCACCGCCGGGCACGGCGCGCTTGCCCTGGAGTGCGCTCCACCTCCTAGCGTCGTCGGCAACGACCCGCCCGGAGGGAAGACACCGTGCGTTACACACTGTTCGGCAAGACCGGCCTGCGCGTCAGCGAGCTGAGCCTGGGGGCCATGACCATGGGCGGCGACCCCGGCTGGGGCGCGCCGAAGGAGACCTGCGCGAAGATCCTCGACGCCTACGCGGACGCGGGCGGCAACTTCGTCGACACCGCCGACATCTACACCGGCGGCGAGTCGGAGCAGTTCCTCGGCGAGCTGCTCGCCGGGCGGCGCGACACCTTCGTGCTGGCCAGCAAGTACACCTGCAACACCCGCGACGGCGACGTCAACGCCGCGGGCAACCACCGCAAGAACCTCGTGCAGTCGGTGGAGGCGAGCCTGGCGCGGCTGCGGACGGACCGGCTGGACGTGCTGTGGGTGCACGCCCGGGACAACTTCACCCCGGTGGAGGAGGTCATGCGGGCCCTGGACGACCTGGTGCGCACCGGCAAGGTGCTGTACGTCGGCGTCTCGGACTGGCCCGCCTGGGAGATCGCGCGGGCCAGCACCCTGGCGGAGCTGCGGGGCTGGACCGCGTTCGCCGGTTCGCAGCTGCGGTACAACCTGCTGGAGCGCACCCCGGAGCGCGAACTGCTGCCGCAGGCGCGGGCGTTCGACCAGGCCGTGCTGGCGTGGGCGCCGCTCGCGGCCGGCCGGCTGACCGGGAAGTACCGCACCGGCGCATCCGGGCGGCTCGGCTCGGCGGCGGAGGACCCGCGCGAGGCGGCGGTGGTCGACGCCGTCCTGGAGGTCGCCGAGCAGGGCGGCTGGAGCCCGGCGCAGGTCGCGCTCGCCTGGCTGCTGGGCCGGCCCGGCAACGTCGTGCCGATCGTCGCCGCCACCCGGGAGAGCCAGCTCGCCGACAACCTCGGCGCCGTCGACGTGCGGCTCGACGCGGACGCGGTCGCCCGGCTCGACGAGGTCAGCGCGGTCCCGCTGGGCTTCCCGCACGACTTCCTGCGCGAGCCGGCCGTCACGCGCACCGTCTACGGCGACCGCTGGCAGGACATCGACGACCGCCGCTCCACCCACCGCCGCACGGCGCACGACGTGCTCTGAGCGGCTGCCGGGCGGCCGGGGTCAGCTCCGCACCGCCCCCAGCCGCCCCTCCAGCTGCTCCAGCAGCCCGCCGAGCAGCGACGCCAGTTCGCCCTGCTCCGGCGCGCCGAGACCGGACAGGACGGCCGTCTCGTAGGCGAGCTGCTCGGGCAGGATGCCGTCGACGAGGTCGCGTCCGGCGTCGGTGAGGCGCAGGTGGGCGACGCGCCGGTCGCGGGTGTCGCCGCGCCGCTCGACCAGCCCGCGCTCGGTCAGCTGCTTGAGGCGCTTGGTCACGGCGGCGCCGGAGGCGAACGTCTCGCGGGCGAGGTCGCCCGGGGTGAGCTCGTGCCCGGTGCGGCGCAGCGCGCCCAGCAGGTCGAACTCGGGGCGGGTCAGGCCGGCCCGGCGCAGCGGCGCGTCCTCGGCCTGCTGGAGGAGGGCGGCGCAGCGGTTGATGCGGCCGATGATCTCCATGGGCCCGGTGTCGAGGCCGGGGTGGACGGCCCGCCACTGCCGCACGACGGCGGCGACGGTGTCCCCTCTCACCGTGTCCGCCGTGCCGTCGCCGGTCGCCGACCGACCGTCGCTTGCCGTCATGGCCGTACGTCCTCCGTTCTCCTGGCCGCGCCCCGGTCCGGGAGCAGTCCCTGGCGTCGTACCGTCGCCGCGAGCGTACGGTGTCCGGACCGCTCGGCGAGCACGACCCTCTCCTGGGGCAGGCCGCGCTGCCGCCATTCGCCGGCCGCGGCGTCGGCGGTGGTGCGCAGCTCCACCAGTGCGGCGGCGAGGCCGCGGCGGGCGCTCTCCAGGGCGGCCGGGGCCGGCGCCGGTCCGGCCAGGAGGCGGGCGGCGTGCTCGCGGGCGCGGTCCACGGCGGCCAGGGCCCGCTCCACGCGGTCGCCGGCGCGCCGGTCGGTGACGGCGACGGCGGCCGCGAAGCCGACCAGGACGCCGACGAGGGTGTCCGCGACGCGCTCGGTGATCAGCGCGCCGGGCTCCTGGTATCCGGCGAACTCGGTGATGAGCAGCGCCATCGGGGTGACGCAGACGCTGCCGAGCCAGTAGTTGCGGCTGATGAGCGCCTCGGCGCCGAAGTTGAAGGCGAGGCAGCACAGCACGAGGGCGGCCTGCCCGAGGTGGGCCAGCGGGACGACGGCGGCGAACAGCAGCACCCCGGCGAGGTTGCCGACGGCGCGCTGGACGGCCCGGCTCCAGGTGAGCGTGAGGTTGGCCTGGTAGAGCGAGGCCGCGGTGACCAGGGCCCAGTACGGGCGGCCGATGCCGAGGGCGAGCGAGGCGTACCCGGCGAGGGCGCAGCCCAGCGCGGTGCGCACGGCGAGGGGCGTCAGCGGGCCGAGCCGCGACCACAGCGGGCGGCGCGGCGCGTCGAGCTCGGCGTCCGCGCCCAGCAGCTCGTCGGCGCCCGGGCCGGCGGCCCGGTCGTCCGCTCCCGGGGCGCCGGTCCCGCCGCCCCGGGGATCGTCGGGGTCCGGCACGGGGCCGGTGCCGCGCAGGGCGCGGGCCCAGGCGCGCAGCCGCTCCGGTTCGGCGTCCGCGGGGGCGGCGAGCGCGACCTCCGCGCGCACGAGGAGCCGTTCGAGGGCGCGCCGGGTGGCGGAGCGGGCGGCGCGCGGCGGCGGTGACAGCAGGGCCTGCCAGGCGGCGTGCACGGCGGCGTGGGCGGCGGCGCGGGCCCCGGCACGGCCGTCGTCGGTGCCGGCCGTCCCGGCGTACGCGGCGGCGGCGTTCAGGGCGTGCGCGGTGGCGCGGCGCTCCGGGCCGTGGGGGCGCAGCAGGCCGGGCGCCATGCCGACCAGCCAGGCCCAGGCGCCCGCCGCGGCGCCGAGCGCCAGGTGCCCGGGGATCTGGCCGGGGGTCTGCGGGACGAACAGGGCGGCGGAGCTGACGAAGGTGAAGATCACGTTGCCGGGCGGGCCGATGCGGGTGGCGTCGCACAGCGCCTTCTGCGCGGCGGCGAGCACGGCACCGACCGCGACCAGGACGAGGGCGCTGCCGGTGAGCGCGGCCGCGGCCAGCGCGACGGCGAGCCCGCCCAGCATGCCGAGGACCACCCACGCGAGGACGCGGGCCCGGGCGGCGTAGGGACGGTTGTGGGCGTACAGCGCGCACAGGGATCCGGCCATCGTGTACATCGCCAGGTCGAGCCGGCCGAGCGCCAGCAGGGTCAGGTTGGGCGGGGCGACCGCGGCGACCACGCTGAGGGCGGGCTTGAACCAGATGTCGGAGGGCTGCCCGACACGCAGCGCGCCGGCCAGCGGGAGACGCCGGACCGGCGGGGTGGCGGGGGTGGGGGGCGCGCTGCTCATGGAACAAGCTTAACAGGTGTTTTACTCGTGAATCATTTTCACGGGCGTGCCGCGCTCCGTCCAGTGCTCCCCGTGTACATCCCTGCGCTCGCGTGCGCGCCGCCGGGCCCGGGCATGGCTTGACCGACCGGGGAGCGGGTCGACGGGGAGGTGCGTGTGCACGGATCGGCGTCATCCGGCTGGCTGCTGGTCGCGCTGTGCGCGGCGACCGGCGCCTACTGCCTGCTGCGGATGCGCAGCAGCGTCGAGGCGCAGCGCCGCACCGCGGCCGACGAGGCGCTCATGGGCTTCGGCATGGCTCTGATGGCCGTGCCCGCGGCGGCCTTCACCCCGCCGCCGTGGGCCTGGCCCGCCTACGCGGCGGTGTTCGGCGCGGCGGCGGTGCGCGCCCTGTGGACGGCCCGCACGAGCACCCACCACCTGCACCACCTGGTGGGGGCCGGGGCCATGGTCTACATGGCCCTGGCGATGGGCGGCTCCCCCGCGCACGGGCACGGCGGCTCCGGCGTCCCGCTGCTGACCGGGGCGCTGCTGCTCTACTTCGCCGGGTACGTGCTGCTGACGGGGGTGCGGCTGGTGCCCGTCCCGGCGGTGGCCGCGAGCGGCGGGAGCGAGACCGGGACCGGGGGCGGGAGCGACGGGTGGGGCGACCGGCCCGAGCTGGCCCGGGCCTGCCGGCTGTCCATGGGCATCGCGATGGTCGCGATGCTGCTGACGATGTGAGCCGCACCGGCCGGCCGGGCCGGCCGCCGGCGCGGGTCCTGCCGCCGCCTGACCGGCCGCCGGCCCACGCTCCGCCGCCGTCCGGCCGGCCGCCGACGCGCGTCCGGCCCCCGTTCCGGCCGGCCGGCCGCCGTATTCGGCCTGATCCGGCGACGTTCGAACCCGGGTTGCGGGCACACGGATGACCGGGACACCGGTCGCGCGGCACACGAGCACCAGGACGCGGGGGCGCGGCCGAGGTACGCCCAGGAAGTGGAACCCCGCCCCCCGCGTCCGCGAGGATCGCCCCATGCACACCCCGCCCGTCGAGTCCCCGCCCCGCCCGCCCGCCCCGCGCACCGCCGTCCGCTCCGCCGGGATCCTGGGCGTCTGCTCCGCGCTGCTGCTGCTGTTGGTGGCCGTCGAGTGGCGCCCGCTGCTCACCGTGGACGGCGACATCTCGCGCACCACCCACCGCTGGGCGGTCGACGAGCCCGGCCTGACGCAGGTCTGCCGCATCCTGACGGACTGGGTGTGGGACCCCTGGACGATGCGTCTGCTGTGCGGGGCGGTGGCGTTGTGGCTGGCGTGGCGGTGCGCGGCCCGGTGGACGGCGCTGTGGCTGGTGGCGGCCTGCGCGGTGGGCACGGTCGTGCAGCAGGGCCTCAAGGCGGCGGTGGGCCGTTCGCGCCCGGTCTTCCCCGACCCCGTCGACTCCGCGCACTACGCGGCGTTCCCGTCCGGCCACGCCATGACCGCCATGGTCGTCTGCGGCCTGCTGCTGTGGCTCCTGCACCGGCACGGCGCCGGCCGCGTCCTGTGGCGCACGGCCCTGGCCCTCGCCGCGCTCTCCGTGGTCGGCGTCGGCCTGACCCGCGTGTGGCTCGGCGTGCACTGGCCGACGGACGTCCTCGGCGGCTGGCTCCTGGGCGCCCTGGTGGTGGCCGTGGCGGTCCTGGTCCACCGCAGCCGCCGGCCGTGAGCACCCGAGGGCGCCTTCACCCCCGCACCGGCCCCGAGGAACTGCGCCCGCCGCCCGGTCCGGCCGCCGGGGGCCGCGCCGTCCGCTGCCCGGCCGGCCTCGGCGCCCGGCCGGCGGAGTGCGGCGCGGCGGAGCGCGGCGCGGCGGAGCGCGGCGCGGCGGAGCGCGCGGAGCCGCTCGCCCTCCTCGTCGCGGCGGACGGCCTGCCGCGGCCGGCTCCGCGGCGGAGCGGACACGTGGCGCGCGCGGGCGGCCGCACGGTCCCGGCCGCGGGCCGGACGGTCTTCCGCCGCACCGGCGTGGGCCGGACGGCCCACGCGGCCGGCAACCACCCCCCGGGCCACTGCCCGGACCCGGCCCCGGACTCGTGGCACGCGGTCGCGCGGGCGCCGGCCCGGGCCGGCGCCGGCCGCCCCCGCGGCTCCGCGCACGCGGTGGCCCCCCGGCGCCGCACGCGGTGCCGGGAGCGCGGCGACGTCCGCGGCGGCGGCCCCGTCCGCGTCCTGCGCGGCAGCGATCTTCCCCCGGAGCGGAACGCCACCCCCTAGGATCGCGCCCATGACGGCCGTGCTGTTCGACTTCTCCGGGACCCTCTTCCGCATCGAGTCCGCCGAGTCGTGGCTGCGCGGCGCGCTGGCCGAGACCGGCGCCCGTCTGCCGGAGGCGGAACTGACCGCGGCGGCGCGGGCGCTGGAGGAGGCCGGGGCGCTGCCGGGCGGCGCCCATCCGGTGGAGGTGCCGGAGGAACTCGCCGGACTGTGGCGGCAGCGGGACCGCAGCGCCGCACTGCACCGGGCCGCCTACACCGGCGCCGCCCGCCGGGTCCCGCTGCCCGACCCCGCGCTGTACGACGTCCTGTACGACCGCCACATGGACCCGGCCGCCTGGAACGCCTACCCCGACGCCGCCGAGGTCCTGCGCGGCCTGCGGGAGCGCGGCGTCCCCGTCGGGGTGGTCAGCAACATCGGCTGGGACCTGCGCCCGGTCTTCCGCGAGCACGGCCTCGACCCGTACGTCGACGCGTACGTGCTGTCGTACGAGCACGGCGTGCAGAAGCCCGATCCGCGGCTGTTCGCGACCGCGTGCGAGGTGCTCGGGGCCGATCCGCGCCGCACCCTGATGGTCGGCGACGACCGGCGCGCGGACGGCGGCGCGGCCGCGCTGGGCTGCGGGGTGCACTTCGTGGACCACCTGCCGGTGGCCGACCGGCCCGACGGGCTGCGGCCCGTGCTGGACCTGGTCGGCTGAGGCCGGGCAGAAGCCTGCCCGCCTCGGACGATCCCCCGTGTCGCCCGAGGCGGACGGCAGCCCGGGCCGGACCGGCACAGGCCTGACCGGACGTCATGAGTATAGTTGGCTGGCAGCCAGCCAACGCAGGAGTTACAGCATGTCCCCGCGCAGCGCCTCGGTCAACGAAGAGTTGCGGAGGCGTTCCCAGGAGCGGCTTCTGCAGGCCGCGGTCGAGTTGGTGGGCGAGCACGGGTACGAGGCGACGACGCTCGGCGACATCGCCGACCGGGCGGGCTCCGCGCGCGGCCTGGTGTCGTACTACTTCCCCGGCAAGCGCCAGCTCGTGCAGTCCGCCGTGCACCGGCTGATGCACCGCACGCTGGAGGAGGCCCTGGAGCGCGAGCCGCGCACCGAGGACGGGCGGGAGCGGATGGCACGGGCCATCGACGCGGTCCTCGGACTGGTCCTGGACCGGCCGGTCCTGATGCGCCAGCACATGGCCGGGCTGCTGCAGGCGGAGGGCTTCGTGCCCTGCCCGGAGCAGCGGCGGCTGGCCGAGCTGCTGCGGGACACCGTCGCCCGGCACGGTTCGTGCGACGTCGACCGGGACTACCCGATGCTGCGCGCGCTGCTGATGGGCGCCGTGTACGCGGCGCTGGTGCCGGGGGCGCCGATGTCCGTGCCGGTGCTGCGCGCCGAGTTGTTCAAGCGCTACCGGCTGGAGTGGGAGATGGGCGTCCCGCCGGACGCCGGGGCGCCCGGCGGGACGCCCGGCACGGATCTGTCCCGCTTCTTCGCGACCGGGACCGCACCGGAGTGCGGTCCCGGTGGTCAGTCGAAGTAGTCCGGCTGCGTCTGCACGTTGAGCTCGCGCAGGCGGACCCGCTCGGCCGGGTCCGTGCGCCGGTCGTTGATCTTCAGGACGTCGAGGCCCTTGGCGATGTCGTTGGAGTAGATGTAGCCGTTGTAGTAGTACGCCGACCAGGAACCGGCGGTGGTGACCCGGTCCGTGGTGAGCGGGCCGCGCTCGAAGTAGGCGATCTCCTTCGGGCGGGAGGAGTCGGTGAAGTCCCAGACGGAGACGCCGCCCTGGTACCAGGCCTGGACCATCAGGTCCTTGCCCTTGACCGGGATCAGCGAGCTGTTGTGGGCGACGCACACCTCGGTGTCCGCCTGGTGGCGGGGGATCTTGAAGTAGCTGCGGAAGACCAGCTTGCGGTGGTCGCCCTTGCCGGTGATGTCGTAGATGCCGTTGGCGCCGCGGTTCGGGCCGATCTCCGCGTTGCAGGTGGCCGCGCCGCCGCCGCCCAGCTCGTCGGTGAAGACGACCTTGTTCACCTTCTGGTTGAAGGTCGCCGAGTGCCAGAACGCGAAGTTGACGTTGTCCTGCACGCGGTCGATGACCTTCGGGTTCTCCGGGTCCTCGATGGAGAACAGGATGCCGTCGCCCATGCAGGCGCCGGCGGCCAGGTCCTCGGAGGGCAGCACGGTGATGTCGTGGCAGCCGGTGGTCTTGGAGACGCCCGGGTTGGTGGGCGCGCCCGGGTTGCCGCCGCCGTCCGGGCCCTCACCGGGGAACAGCACGGGGAAGCCGACGAGCGCCGCCTTCTCGGGGGCCTTGCGCGGCACCTTGATGACGGAGATGCCGTCGTGCGGCGGCTGGCAGTCGGGGTAGGCGGCGTTCGGCGCGTAGGAGGAGACGTAGACGTAGACGTTCCGGCGCTCGGGCACCAGCGTGTGGGTGTGCGAGCCGCAGGCGGTCTCCACGGCGGCGACGTACTTCGGGTTGGCCTTGTCGGTGATGTCGAAGACCTTCATGCCCTCCCACGAGGACTTCTCCGTCGCCGGTTGCGTGGTGCTGTTGCAACTGCTGTCGCTGCGCGAGGAGTCGGTGGAGAGGAAGAGCAGGTTCCCGGAGACGGAGATGTCGTTCTGCGAGCCGGGGCACAGGACCTGCGCGACCGTCTTCGGCGCCTTCGGGTCGCTGATGTCGAAGATGCGGAAGCCGTCGTAGTTGCCCGCGAAGGCGTACCTGCCCTGGAAGGCCAGGTCCGAATTGGTGCCGCGGAGCAGGTCCTTGGGGACGTTGGCGACGTGCTCGATGTTGGCGGTGTGGACGATCTCGTCCTGGCCGGGTATCTCTCCGGCGGCGATGGCCGCCCTGGCCTCCGCCTGGGCGCTTTCGGAGATCTTCCGGGGAGCGGCCGGAGCGTCCCCGGGGTCGGGGGTCGCGGCTGCCGGGGCTGCGGTGAGGAGCGCGGCCAGCAGCCCGGTGGCGGCAGCGGTGACACCCAGGCGTCTGCGCCGTGGTCGGGGCTCGTTCAACAGGATCACTGTTTTCCTCCCTTGTGCCGTTCGCCTCGGAACGGACAACGCACCCCGCAGTATCGTCTTCACCATGCACATATCAACAGTGGGCAACACACTTGCAACGAAGTTTTTCGATCAACGGCCCCCGAAAGCGTGCTAGGACGGTCGTCAGCACCCACGAGGTGTCCGTGAACGCGCCTGCCACAGGAGGTCGTTGTGCTCTTCCGCCGTACGTCCCGCGCGCCCCTCGCCGTGACCGGTCTGACCGCCCTGGCCCTGCTGGGGCTCGGCGCCTGTGACGCGGACACGGACGCCAAGTCGGCGCCGGACGGCGGGCCTTCGGTCATCGCCCCCGGCAGGCCCGGCGAGGACAATCGCACGCTGTCCGCCCGAGAGGCGGCCCAGCAGCGGGCGGAGGACGACTCCCCCAACTCGGCCGACGTCGCCTACGCGCGGATGATGATCGTGCACCACGCCCAGGCACTGGAGATGACCCGGCTGGCCCCGGAGCGCGCCGGCTCCGCCGCGGTCGAGCGGCTGGCCGAGCGGATCGCCGCCGCGCAGGGCCCGGAGATCGAGGGCATGAGGGGCTGGCTGAAGGAGCACGGCAAGCCGGAGGAGGCCGAGGGGCACGGGCACGACCACACCGCGATGGCCGGGATGGCGACCGAGGCCCAGCTGAAGAAGCTGCGCGCGGCCCGGGGCAAGGCCTTCGACCAGCTCTTCCTGACCCTGATGATCACCCACCACCAGGGGGCGGTCACCATGGCCACGGACGTGAAGGGGCAGGGCAACAACATCCGGATCGAGGAGATGGCCGACGACGTGATCGCCCAGCAGACGAGCGAGATCACGCGGATGCGGGGGATGCTCTGACCGCCCCGCGCGGCGGACGGACCGGGAGCGGCGCCCGGCGCCGGGCGCGGTGCCGGGCACTCGACGTGCCGTGCCCGGCGCGGGCGCGGCGCCGGGAGCCCGGCGTGCTCCGCGCCCGGCGCCGTGGTGTGTCGTGCCGTGCCCGGCACCGGACGCCCCGGAGCGGCGGACCGCTCCGCGCCGTGCTCAGCGCCGGGCCCGCCGCGGCGTGAGGAAGCCCGCGTCGCGGGCCTGGCCGATCAGCCGGAGGCACGTGCGGCGGCTGTGGCCGGTCGCGTGCATCACGGCGAGGACCGGGTCCGTGCCCCGCTCCTGGGCCGCGCGGTACTCCTCGGCCACCAGCCGCCGCCCCGCCACGCCGCGCGGCCAGGCCGGCCGGGCCCGGTGCGACCCGCCGCCCTCGCCGTCCGGCCCGGGGCCCAGTCCGCACGCCGCGAAGAGGGGGCCCTCGAACCAGTCGGCGAGCACCGCCAGGTCGTCCAGCGACAGGGCCGGCTCGGCGCGGACGTCCTCGACGGAGACGGAGTCCCCGCGGGCCACGGCGAGCGCGTCGACCCGGGCGCCGTCGGGGAACGCCAGGCGCACCTCGTACCAGCGCGCCACGCTCCCGTCCGCCCGCACCTCCCACGCGGGCCGCACGGACACCGCGCCGTCCGCCGGGGAGCGGTCGGACAGATGGAGAACCGATGCTTCCAGCACCCGCGCAACGTAACCCCATGATCACATTCCATACGAATGGACACGCACGACCGTTCGGCCCACGGCACCCTGTCAGCGCAGCCCCGGCGGTGCGATGCTGGAGGCGTCAGCGACCTCCTGACGATCCTTCGGGATCCCCGGAGCAAGGAGTTCCGCCGTGCTGCGAGTCGCCGTCGTAGGCTCCGGACCGAGCGGGTGCTACACCGCCCAGAGCCTCGTCCAGCTGGACTCCGAGGTGTACGTCGACGTCCTGGACCGGCTGCCGTGCCCGTACGGCCTGGTCCGGTACGGCGTGGCGCCCGACCACGAGAAGATCAAGTCGCTGCAGGGCAGTCTGCGGGCGGTCCTGGAGCACGACCGGGTGCGGTTCCTCGGCGGCGTCCAGGTCGGGCCCGGCGGGGTGCCGGCCGCCCGGCTGCGGGAGCTGTACCACGCGGTGGTGTACTGCGTGGGCGCCGCCACCGACCGGCATCTCGGGATCCCCGGCGAGGACCTGCCGGGGAGCTGGTCGGCGACCGAGTTCGTCTCCTGGTACAGCGCGCACCCGGACTCCCCCCGGTTCGCGGCCCCGTCCGGCCCCGGAGAGGCCGCCGCCGTCGACGGCTTCCTGCGCGGCGCGCGGTCGGCCGTGGTCATCGGGGTGGGCAACGTCGCCGTGGACGTCGCCCGCATGCTGGCCCGGGGCGCGGCGGAGCTGGCCCCCACCGACATGCCGCAGGCGGCCCTGACGGCCCTGGCCGCGAGCGGGGTGACCGACATCCACGTGGTGGGCCGGCGCGGCCCGTCCCAGGCCCGCTTCACCACCAAGGAGCTGCGCGAGCTGGGCACCCTGCCGGGCACCGACGTGACGCTGGACCCCGGGGAGCTGGCGCTGGACCCGGGGTACACCGATCCCGCCGCGCTGCCCGCCGCGCAGCGCCGCAACGTGGAGGTGCTGCGCGGCTGGGCCGGGACGTCCCCGGCGGGCGCTCCCCGGCGGATCCGGCTGCGGTTCTTCCTGCGCCCGGTGGAGCTGCTCGCCGAGCGGGGCCGGGTGGGCGCGGTGCGCTTCGAGCGGACGGTGCCGGACGGTCGCGGCGGGGTGACCGGCACGGGGCGCTGCGAGGACGTCGAGGCCCAGCTGGTGCTGCGCTCGGTGGGCTACCGCGGGGTGGCGCTGGAGGGGCTGCCGTTCGACCCGGACAGCGGCACCGTGCCGAACCTGGCCGGGCGGGTGCTGCGCGAGGGCGTCGTCGTGCCCGGCGCGTACGTGGCGGGCTGGATCAAGCGGGGGCCGACGGGCGTCATCGGCACCAACCGGCCGTGCGCCAAGGAGACGGTGCTGTCGCTGCTGGAGGACGCCCCCGTCCTCGCGCGCCAGGACGTGCCCGGCGATCCCCTGGCGGTGCTGCGTGCCGAGGGCGCCGAACCGGTCGAGTGGTCCGGGTGGCAGGCGATCGAGCGGGCCGAGGCCGAGCTAGGGGCCTCGCTCGGGCGCGGCGTGGTCAAGCTGCCCGACTGGGAGGCGCTCCTGACGGCGGCCCGGGCGGCGACCGCGTGACGGGGCCGGCCTCCTCCACAGGGGCATGACACGTACCGGCAACGCACCGGAAATCAACAAACTGTTCAAGGCGCCTACGGTCTCCTGCAGTCCGGATGTTCCCCACCCGCCGCCCAGGAGCGCCCATGGCAACGACCGCACCCGTGCACCCCGTCGACGAGGTCCCACCGGTCAGGCACCTGGCCGCCTTCGGTCTCCAGCACGTGCTCGCGATGTACGCGGGCGCGGTCGCGGTGCCGCTGATCGTCGGCGGCGCGATGAAGCTGCCGCCCGCGGACCTGGCGTACCTGATCACCGCGGACCTGCTGGTGTGCGGGATCGCCACGCTCCTCCAGTGCGTCGGGTTCTGGCGCTTCGGGGTGCGGCTGCCGGTCATGCAGGGCTGCACGTTCGCGGCCGTGTCCCCGATGGTGCTCATCGGGACGACGGGCGGCGGGCTGCCCGCGATCTACGGGGCGGTGATCGTCGCGGGACTGGCGATCGTGCTGCTGGCGCCGGTCTTCGGCCGGCTGCTGCGGTTCTTCCCGCCGCTGGTGACGGGCACGGTCATCCTGATCATCGGCGTCTCGCTGCTGCCGGTGGCCGGCAACTGGGCCGCCGGCGGCGCCGGGGCGGAGGACTTCGGCGAGCCGCGGAACCTGGCGCTGGCCGCCTTCGTGCTGGTGGTGGTGCTGGGCGTGCAGCGCTTCGCGCCGCCGTTCCTGAGCCGGACCGCCGTGCTGGCCGGCATGGCCGCCGGGCTGGCGGTCGCGGTGCCGTTCGGGTTCACCGACTTCGGCGGGGTCGGCGACGCCGACTGGGTCGGCGTCAGCACGCCGTTCCACTTCGGCGCGCCGGTCTTCGAGGCGTCGGCGATCGTCTCGATGCTGGTCGTGGCACTGGTGTGCATGACCGAGACGACCGGTGACCTCATCGCGGTCGGCGAGCTGACCGGGCGGAAGACCGAGCCGCGCCCGCTCGCGGACGGCCTGCGCGCCGACGGGCTGTCGACGGTCCTCGGCGGTGTCTTCAACACCTTCCCGTACACGGCGTACGCGCAGAACGTGGGCCTGGTCGGCATGACCCGGGTGCGCAGCCGCTGGGTGGTGGCCGCGGCGGGCGGGATGCTGGTGCTGCTCGGCCTGCTGCCCAAGCTGGGCGCGGTGGTGGCGGCGATCCCGGCGCCGGTGCTGGGCGGCGCGGGCCTGGTGATGTTCGGGACGGTGGCCGCGAGCGGGCTGCGCACGCTGGCGCAGGTGGACTTCCGGGGCAACCACAACCTCACGGTGGTGGCCGTCCCGGTGGCGGTCGGCATGCTGCCGGTGGGGGTGCCGACGGTCTACGACCGGTTCCCCGACTGGTTCCAGACGGTGATGCACAGCGGGATCAGCGCGGGCTGCCTCACGGCCGTCGCGCTGAACCTGCTCTTCAACCACCTTCCCGCGCGGGCGGGTTCAGTCGGTGCCGAGGCGGGCGGCCTGCCGGACGGCGGCGGCGAGCAGCGCGTCGAGAAGCCCCGGGAAGAGGTCGTCTAGGTCGTCCCGGCGCAGGCCGTTCAGCTTGGCCGTGCCCCGGTAGGCCTGCCGGATCACCCCGCTCTCCCGCAGCACCCGGAAGTGGTGCGTGGTGGTGGACTTGGTGACCGGCAGGTCGAAGTGCGAACAGGCCAGCTCGTCGCTGCCGGCGGCGAGCTCGCGCACGATCCGCAGCCGTACCGGGTCGGAGAGGGCGTGCAGCACGCCCTCCAGCCGGATCTCGTCGCGCGCCGGATGCGGCAGGTCACGCGCGCTGGGGGCGGGGGCGGTCGTCACGGCGGCTCCACATCGGTCCGGGAGCTCTCATTGTACGAGAGTTCTCGGATTTTTAGTACGAGGATCTTCGTAGTTTGACAAGCACCGTACTACGATGCCTACCGTACTCCTCGACACCGGTCCCGTGACGAATGGAGTCCCCGTGAGCGCGCTCTTCGAGCCCTTCACCCTGCGCGACGTGACGATCCCCAACCGGGTGTGGATGCCTCCGATGTGCCAGTACTCGGCCGCGCCCGAGGGTCCGGAGGCCGGTGCCCCCACCGACTGGCACTTCGCGCACTACGCCGCTCGCGCCACCGGCGGCACGGGGCTGATCGTCGTCGAGGCCACCGCCGTGTCCCCGGAGGGCCGGATCTCCCCGTACGACCTCGGCCTCTGGAACGACACCCAGGTCGAGGCGTTCCGCCGGATCACGCGCTTCCTGGCCTCCCAGGGCACGGTTCCCGCGATCCAGCTGGCCCACGCCGGCCGCAAGGCCTCGACCGACCGCCCCTGGACGGGCGGCGCGCCGGTCGGACCGGAGGCGCACGGCTGGCAGCCGGTGGCGCCGAGCCCGCTGGCGTTCGACGAGGGCCACCCGGTGCCGGACGAGCTGACGGTGGACCGGATCGAGGAGGTCGTCGGGCAGTTCGCGGCCGCCGCCCGCCGCGCGCTCGACGCCGGCTTCGAGATCGCCGAGATCCACGGCGCCCACGGCTACCTGATCGGCGAGTTCCTCTCCCCGCACTCCAACCGCCGCACCGACGCGTACGGCGGCTCGTACGAGAACCGCACGCGCTTCGCCCTGGAGGTCGTCGACGCCGTGCGGGAGGTGTGGCCGCAGGACAAGCCGCTGTTCTTCCGCATCTCGGCGACCGACTGGCTGGCGGACGGCGGCTGGACCCCGGACGACACCGTCCGCTTCGCCGCCGACCTGCAGGCCCACGGCATCGACCTGCTCGACGTCTCCTCGGGGGGCAACGCCGCCGGGGTGCGCATCCCGACCGGCCCCGGCTACCAGGTGCCCTTCGCCGCCCGGGTGAAGGCGGAGACGACGCTGCCGGTCGCCGCGGTCGGGCTGATCACGGAGACCGGGCAGGCCGCCAAGATCCTCGCCAACGGCGAGGCGGACGCCGTCCTGCTCGGCCGCGAGCTGCTGCGCAACCCTTCGTGGGCCCGGCTCGCGGCGCGCGAGCTCGGCGCCGAGGTGCGGGTGCCGGAGCAGTACCACCGGTCGGTCTGACCGGCCCCCGCACCCCGGTCTCAACCGGTCGCGCAGGCCGTGCCGTTGAGCGTGAACGCGGCCGGCGCGGCGCTGTTCCCGCCGTGGGCCGCCTGGTACCCGAGGCTCACGCTCGCCCCCGGCGCGATCGTGCCGTTGTACGCGGCGTTGGTCGCGGTCACCGCGCCGGAGGAGGGCGTGTACGTGGCGCCCCAGCCGCCGGTGAGGGTCTGGCCGGCCGGCAGGGTGAAGCCGAGCTTCCAGCCGCCGACCGCGGTCGTGCCGGTGTTGGTGACCGTCACCGAGGCGGTCAGCCCGGTGTTCCAGGCGTTGACGGCGACGGCCACCTTGCAGGCGCCCGGCTGCGGCTGGGGCGCCGGGCCCGAGGCGTCGAGGCCGAAGAACCTGATCACCCGGGCGGCCATGCCGGAGGTGTACAGGTTGTGGCCGACGCCCTGGAGGCTGACGGCCTCCACGGGGGCCTGGTCACCGGTGCCGCCGTAGCGGGTGCGGGTCCAGCCGGACTGGGGGGTGTCGGTGGCGGCCGGGGTCTGGCTCACCCCGTGCACGTTCGTCCACTGCTTGATCTCCTCCCCGAAGTTGGGGTAGCGCAGCACGTCGTCCTCGGTGCCGTGCCACAGCTGCATGCGCGGCCGGGGGCCGGTGTGGCCGGGGTGGGCGCCGCGGACCAGGTCGCCCCACTGCTGCGGGGTGCGGATCACCGT
Source organism: Streptomyces sp. NPDC085946 (assembly GCF_044540485.1). NCBI lineage: Bacteria > Bacillati > Actinomycetota > Actinomycetes > Kitasatosporales > Streptomycetaceae > Streptomyces > Streptomyces sp. NPDC085946. The sequence goes on from NZ_JBITSF010000004.1 coordinate 317,317, forward strand.
GCCGTTCGCGCAGGCGCTGTTCCACTCGGAGCCGTCGGTGGTGGCGAAGCAGCCGAAGGGGACGCCGGCGAAGGCGGACCCCGCCGCGAACACGTCGGGGTAGTCGCCGAGCAGGACGTTGGTCATCATCGCGCCGGAGGAGATCCCGGTGGCGAAGATCCTCCCGGTGTCGGCGCCGTGGGTGCGCACCACCCAGTCGACCATGGACTTGATGCCGACCGGGTCGCTGCCCCCGTCACGGCGCAGCGCCTGCGGCGAGGCGACGTCGAAGCACTTGCTGGCACGGGTGACGGACGGGTACACGACGATGAACCCGTACCGGTCGGCCAGCGAGGCGTACTCCGTGCCGCTGTACATCGCCGGGCCGGAGCCCGTGCAGTAGTGCACGGCCACCACGACCGCCGGCTTCGGCGTGACGCTCTCCGGCACGTACAGGTACATCTGCAGGTTGCTGGGGTTGGGCCCGAAGCCGGTGACCTCGGTGAGCGTGGCGGCCGGGGCGGCGGGGGCGGTCTCGCCGGCCGCGGCCGCGGGTGCGGTGAGCAGGCCGGTCGCCAGCAGCGGCACCAGCGCGGCGAGGAGCGTCAGGAGCACCGTCCGCAGCGGTCTCCTGGCTTGGGGGGTGGGCACGTCCTTGGTCCCTTCGATCGGGAAGCGGCTCGCCGGACGCAGGCATGGTGACATGGACATGGCTTCCATGGAAGCGCTCCCACAGCCGCCTTCCGCGACCTCTCTTGACCGAATTCCCCCTGCGCGAGGCGTTGACTAGAAAGCGCTTGCCGCCTACGTTCCGTTCAGCAGCGTGACCGGCTCGCACCCCACAGGGCGCGAACGGCCCCACTGCCACCGCATCACGTTCACGCCTGCATGCCGTGTTCAGGTATGCGAACGCCGCAGTGATCCCGGCGGAGCCGCCGCCGGGAAGAGCCGAATCCCCCACTCACAGCACCCCCCACCCCACAGAAGGACTCGGGACATGACTTCTGCGACACGACCGCGCGCCCGGGGGCGCGCGCTGACCGGAGCGCTGGCCACCCTCGGCCTGTCGGTTGGCATGATCATGACTACCGGTGCCTCCTCGGCGAGCGCCGCCACCTGGCCGACCGCCAACGGCAGCCAGGGCGTCTCCTCCACCATCTCGGTCTCCGGCACCAAGGACTACGGGATGAAGCGCCTCTACGGCACCGGGGACCTCGGCTCCGGCAGCCAGGACGAGGACCAGGGACCGCTCCTGGAGCTCGCCGACGGCGCGGTGCTGAAGAACGTCATCCTCGGCGCCCCGGCGGCCGACGGTGTCCACTGCAAGGGCAGCTGCACGCTGCAGAACGTCTGGTGGGAGGACGTCGGCGAGGACGCCGCGACCTTCAAGGGCACGTCCTCCTCCAGCGTCTACACCGTCTCCGGCGGCGGCGCGAAGGAGGCCAGCGACAAGGTGTTCCAGTTCAACGGCGCTGGGACGCTGAACGTCTCGAACTTCGCCGTGCAGAACTTCGGCACCTTCATCCGCTCCTGCGGCAACTGCAAGACGCAGTACAAGCGCACGATCAACCTCAACACCGTCGAGGTGACCTGGAAGGGCAGCAGGATCGTCGGCATCAACACCAACTACGGCGACTCCGCGACCCTGCGCAACATCACCATCGTCGGCGACACCAGCAAGAAGATCGTCCCGTGCCAGAAGTACATCGGCAACAACACGGGCGCGGAGCCGACCACCAACGGCAGCGGCCCCGACGGGACCTACTGCAAGTACACGAGCTCCGACATCACGTACAAGTAACCCCCCCCACGGCGGACCGCGGCCGTACGAGGCGCCCCGCACGGCGCCTCGTACGGCCGCGGCGTCCTGTGCGTCCGCGTGCGTGCGCGCGGGCGCCTCCTCTGTCGGCTCCCTCTGGTGCTCCGTGTACGCGGCGCGCAGGTTCGGGCCCGGCCGCGCGCCGGGGAGCGGGTCCGCGGGCGGCACGGGACCGGCGAGCAGACGCCGGACGACGGCCGCGAGCGCCGTGCGGCGGGCGGTGGGCGGCGGGGCGTTCGGCACGCTCGACGCGGGCGAGCGGCGCCGGGGCCGTGGCCGGCCTGGCGCCGAGCGGCCACCGGTGCGCGGCCGGCTCGGGCGCGGGACCGGCGGAGCGGGCCGTGCGGTGCCGGGTGGCCCGGCCGAGGCCGTCCGGGAGCGCGCGGCGTGGGTCGGTGGGCCGCAGCAGACCCCTTCGCGGAGTCCGGCGAGCCGCGGGGCGGCCGGGCGGGCGCGCAGGCCGGCGCGTACGGGGGGGCCGCGCCCGGTGGTGGTGAGCACGGCCGTCTCCCGATCGCCACGCCACAAGCGCATGCGCGGCCGCACCCCCTCGTCCTGGCGGCGCCGGCGCTCCGACAACCGGACGCCGCAGGCCGCAGGCGGCCGCCCTCCGGCTGGACGCCGCCCGCAGGGCAGATCCGCGGCCGGCGGCGCTCGCGACACCGGGCGACGTCGGCGCCGACCCGGCGAACCCGCGGCTGCCGGACGGCATGCCGGGCGAGTGCGCAGGCCGGCGCATACCGCAGGACCACGCCCGGTAGCAGTGATCACGGCCGTCTCCCGATCGCCCCGCCATAGGCGCGTGTGCGGCCACATCCCCTCGCCCTGGCGGCGCCGGCGCTCCGGCAACCGGACGCCGCAGGCCGCAGGCGGCCGCCCTCCGGCTGGACGCCGCCCGCAGGGCAGATCCGCGGCCGGCAGTGCTCGCGACACCGGGCAACGCCGGCGCCGCCCCGGCGAACCCGCGGCTGCCGCACGGCGTGCCGGGCGGCCCCCGGACGGGCCTCCGCCGCCGCGTCGACGGCACGGACGCCCGGCCCGTCCGGCGCCGCCGCACGGGACGCCTCGCCGAGGCCGCCGGGACCGCCGGTCACCGAGTGCGCCGTCGCGGCCGTGGCCGTGCCGCGAGCGGCCGAGGGCGCCGACGTGGTCCCGCCTCGACGGCGGCTGCCGCGGGTGTGCCGGGGAAGGCCGGGCGGGAGGGGTCCGGAGGGCGGCCGGCAGGCGACATCCCCGTCCCGACCTGCGGTGCGGCCGGTTCCGGAGGTGACTGTCAGTGGTGGGGTGCAGACTGGCCGGTGTCCGAGACGAGGGCGTCGACGAAGACGTCGCGGAGGTGGTCGGCATGACCGAGGTACTGCTCGCCGTGGGGACCCGCAAGGGTCTGTTCATCGGGCGCCGGCGGGACGGCGGCCCCTGGGAGTTCGACGAGAGCCCCTACTTCAACGCGCAGGCCGTGTACTCGGTGGCCCTCGACACCCGGGGCGGCACCCCGCGGCTGCTGGCCGGCGGCGACAGCTCCCACTGGGGTCCGTCCGTGTTCCACTCCGACGACCTGGGCCGCACCTGGACCGAACCGGCCCGGCCCGCCGTCAGGTTCCCCCAGGACACGGGCGCCTCGCTGGAGCGGGTGTGGCAGCTGCACCCTGCGGCGGCGGAGCCGGACGTGGTCTACGCGGGCACCGAACCGGCCGCGCTGTACCGCTCGGAGGACCGCGGGGAGACCTTCGACCTGGTCCGGCCGCTGTGGGAGCACCCCACGCGCGCGCGGTGGGTGCCGGGCGGCGGCGGCGAGGGCCTGCACACCGTGCTCACGGACCGGCGGGACCCGCGGGCCGTGACGGTCGCCGTCTCGACCGCGGGCGTGTTCCGCACCACCGACGGCGGCGCGAGCTGGACCCCCTCCAACTCCGGTGTCTCCGCGGTGTTCCTGCCCGATCCCCACCCGGAGTTCGGCCAGTGCGTGCACAAGATCGCGCGGGACGCGGTCGACCCGGACCGGCTGTACCTGCAGAACCACTGGGGTGTCTACCGCAGCGACGACGCGGGCGCGCACTGGACCGACATCGGCGAGGGCCTGCCGTCCACGTTCGGCTTCGCGGTGGCCACCCATCCGCGGCGCGGGGACACCGCGTACGTGTTCCCCGTCAACGCCGACTCCGACCGGGTGCCGGCCGGCCGGCGCTGCCGGGTGTTCCGCACGGCGGACGCGGGCAAGAGCTGGGAGCCGCTGACGGCGGGACTGCCGCGGGAGGACCACTACGGCACGGTGCTGCGCGACGCGCTGTGCACCGACGACGCCGACCCGGCGGGCGTGTACTTCGGCAACCGCAACGGCGAGGTGTTCGCCTCGGCCGACGACGGCGACAGCTGGCGGCAGCTCGCCGCGCACCTGCCGGACGTGCTGTGCGTGCGCGCCGCGGTCGTCGGATGAGCGGGACGGGCCGGGCGGACGGGGCCGGCCGGACGGGACGCCGGGGGCCGCGCCCCGCCTCGCGCCACCGGTTGATCAGCGCTGCCCGTACGGCAGTAGGGTGACGCCCGTGGCACCACGACCCTTGCATGAAATCGTCGAAGCGGGCTGGGCGAAGGCCCTGGAACCGGTGGCCGGGCGGATCGCGGCGATGGGTGACTTCCTGCGCGCGGAGATCGCCGCGGGACGCACCTACCTCCCCGCGGGCCCCAACGTCCTGCGGGCCTTCCAGCAACCCTTCGACGACGTACGCGTCCTGATCGTCGGTCAGGATCCGTACCCGACACCGGGGCACGCGGTGGGACTGTCGTTCTCGGTCGCGCCGGACGTGCGGCCGCTGCCCGGCAGCCTCGTCAACATCTACCGGGAGCTCGGCGCCGACCTCGGCCTGCCCCAGCCGTCCAACGGCGATCTGACGCCGTGGACCGAGCAGGGCGTGCTCCTGCTCAACAGGGCGCTCACCACGGCCCCGCGCAAACCCGGCGCGCACCGCGGCAAGGGCTGGGAAGAGGTGACCGAGCAGGCGATCCGGGCCCTGGCGGCGCGCGGCAAGCCCCTGGTGTCCATCCTGTGGGGCCGCGACGCCCGCAACTGCCGTCCGCTGCTCGGCGACCTGCCCGCGGTGGAGTCGGCCCACCCCTCCCCCATGTCCGCGGACCGGGGCTTCTTCGGTTCCCGCCCGTTCAGCCGCGCCAACGACCTCCTGATCCGTCAGGGCGGCCAACCGGTGGACTGGCGCCTGCCGTGACCGGACCGGCGGCCGGAGACGGGCCCGGGTTCGTCGCCGTCGACTCGGGCGGCTCCGGGCTGCGCGTCGCCGTCGGAACCGCCGGACGCGGCCCGCTGGCCCGCGGCGCCTCCACCGAGCCCGTGCGCACCGGTGCGCGGGGCATCGACCCCGGGCACCTGATGGAGCAACTGGTGCCCCTGGTCCGGGCGTTGGCGGCGGAGGCCGGGGCGTGGCGACCGGAGACGGCGGTCGTCGGGGCGGCCGGGCTGGCCGGCCTGGGCGACGCCCTGCGCGCCGAGCTGCCCGGCGCCCTGGCCCGGGAGCTGGGTGTGCGGCGCGTGGTCCTCGCCGCCGACGCCGTCACCGCGTACGTCGGCGCGCTCGGACCGCGGCCCGGTGCGGTGATCGCCGCCGGCACCGGACTGATCGCGGTCGGCACCGACCTGGCCGGGTGGCGGCGCGCGGACGGCTGGGGGCATCTGCTCGGCGACTGCGGCAGCGGTGCCTGGATCGGGCGGGCCGGGCTGGAGGCGGCACTGCGCGCGCACGACGGACGGGAGGGCGGCTCGGCGCGGCTGCTGGCGTGCGCCGAGGAGGTGTTCGGTCCCGTGGCGGGGCTGCCCGGGCGGCTGTATCCGCGGCCGGACCGGCCCGCGGTGCTCGCCTCGTTCGCGCCCCGCGTGGCGGCCTGCGCGGACGGGGACCCGGTCGCCGCGGGCATCCTGCGCGCGGCCGCCCGCCACATGGCCGACTCCGCGGCGGCCGTGTGCCCGGCGGCGGGAGAGCCGCGGATCGCGCTCACCGGCGGCCTGGCCAGGCTCGGCGGCCCCCTGCTCGGACCCCTGGACGAGCAGCTGGCCCGGCGGCTGCCGCACGCGCGGCGGGTGACCGCCGAGGGCGACCCCCTGCACGGAGCGGTACGCGTCGCGACCGACCTGGCGGCGGGCACGTTCACCCTTCCGGGTGACGAGAGGCTGCTCACCGTCACCACCGTGGCGGGTGAGTGACCCCGGCACCCCGGACGCCCGGCGTACCGAGGCCGCCGCACGTCTCGACCCCGTTCACCATCGCGAAGCGATCCCGGGCGGACGGGGAGGGCACCGGCCGTTCCCCGTACGTAGGCGACTCATCAGACAAAACCGGACGGATACCGCTCACCTGCACCCTCCCCGAACAGGGGAGCCCAGGAAACCACTAACATGCGGCACCATGAGTTCCCCTACTGGGCCCGCGTCCGGCCTGCCCGTACGAATGCCGCGCCCCCGCCAGCCCGGACGCCACCGCCGTCCCGAACCCCTGGTGGCTCCCGAGGGTGCGCCCGCGCTCGTCCTCGCCGTGCCGGGTACGCCCAGTAGCGCCACACGCGGCCTCGCCGAGGAGGTCGTGAGCATCGCACGTTCCGAGCTGCCCGGCCTCGACGCCCGCATCGGATACCTCGACGGGGACGACACCGCGTACCTCTCGCTGCGGTCCGTCCTCGCGCACGCCGCCGAGGAGCGCACCGCCCGCTTCGAGCAGGCGCGCGCCGCAGGCATGGACGTGAAGGAGCCCGAGGGCCCCGTCGCCGTCGTCGTGCCGCTGCTCGCCGGCCCGGACAGCGCGCTGCTGCGCCAGGTCCGCCAGGCCGTGATGGACAGCCGGGTCGCCGCCGAGCTGACCGACGTGCTCGGCCCGCACCCGCTGCTCGCCGAGGCGCTGCACGTGCGGCTGTCGGAGGCCGGTCTGGCCCGCGCGGACCGGGCCCGCCTGTTCACGGTCGCGACGGCCGCGGACGGCATCATCCTGGCCTCCGTGGGCGGCGACGAGGCCGTGCAGGCCGCCGGGATCACCGGCATGCTGCTCGCCGCCCGCCTGGCCGTGCCGGTGATGGCGGCGGCCCTGGACCAGGAGGGCTCGATCGCGTCCGTCGCCGAGCAGCTGCGGTCCGCGGGCTCGCAGCAGCTGGCACTCGCGCCGTACCTGATCGGTCCCGAGATCGACGCCGCCCTGGTGGAGGAGGCGGCCAAGGAGGCGGGCTGCCCCGCCTCGGAGGCGCTCGGCCCCTACCCGGCGATCGGCAAGCTGGCCCTGGCCAGGTACACGACCGCGCTGGGCATCGCGCCGCAGCAGCCGCAGGGCGCGCCGGTACGCTGAGGCGCGGCGACGCGCGGACGCACGGACGACCGACGGGCCCGCTCCCTCCCGGGGAGCGGGCCCGTCGTCCTGTCACGGTCCCGCCGGGCCCCGGCCGCCGCCACCGCGACGCCTCGGACAAACGCCCGCCCGGCGGACGTCACACACCGCGCGGTCGAGCAGCCCGGGTCGGCCACCGCGCACCGGGCCGCGGCCACCCCGAGCGAACCGGCCCACCCCGAGCGAACCGGCCCACCGCGCCACACCGGACGCACGGCCACCCGGCGAGCGCCACCGCCGCACTCAGCCGACCACCCACACACGACCCGGCAGGCCACCCCGAGCAAGCCGACCCGCCGCGCCACACCGGACGCACGGCCACCCGGCGAGCGCCACCGCCGCACTCAGCCGACCACCACGCACGACGCCGCGGCCACCCGGAGCGAGCCGGATCGCCGGGGCACACCCGTGTGCGGGTCGACGGCGAACCAGGTGACGTCCCCCGAGCGCTCGTTGGCCACGTAGAGGAAGCCGCCGGACTCGGTGAGCGCGCGCGGCCAGTGGCCGCCGCACGGCACGGTCGCCGTCAGGCGCAGGCCGTCGCCCTCGACGGCGAGCACCGACAGCACGTCCTCGCCGCGCGTGGCGGTCCACACGAACCGGCCGTCGGGCGAGGCGACGACGCCGGACGGGTAGGCGTCACCGGCCGGGGCGCCGGGCAGGACCGGTGTCTCGGTGAGTGGGGCCAGCGTGCCGTCGGCGGGGTCCCAGCGGCAGACGGTGACGGTGGGGGTCAGCTCGTTGACCACGTACGCGAGCGAGCCGCCGGGGTGGAAGGCGAGGTGGCGCGGGCCCGAGCCGGGGCGCAGCGCGGTCTCCCGGTGCGGGCGCAGGCCGTCCCCGGCCAGGGTGCAGACCCGCACCGAGTCGGTGCCGAGGTCGACACTGACGGCCCAGCGGCCGGTCGGGTCCGGCTGCACCTGGTGGGCGTGCGGGCCCCGCTGGCGCTGGGTGTGCGGCCCGGAGCCGGTGTGCCGGAGCACCCCGGACGGGGAGGGGGCGAGGGTGCCGTCGGCCCGGACGGGGACGGCGGTGACGCTGCCGGACCCGTAGTTGGCGGTCAGGACGTGGCCGGCGAACACGCTGAGGTGGGTCGGCCCGCTGCCGCCGACCGGCACCGGCGGCCCGGCCGGCTCGGGCCGTTCCCCGGTCACCCGGTAGGCGGCCACCGCGCCCTGCGGGGTCTCGCTGACCGCGTAGAGGGTGTCGCCGGCGGGTGACAGGGCCAGGTAGGACGGGTCGGGCAGGCCGTTCACGGCGCCCAGGGCGGTCAGCGCGCCGGTGTCCGGGTCGACCGCCGCGGCCACGATCCCGGGGCCGCCGGCCGCCGTGAACGAGCCGATGTACGCCCGTCGCCCCTCGCCCTGTGCCATCGCTGTCCCCTCTCCGCCGGTGCCGGTCGGGGCGACGGTAGCAGAAAGGTCTAGACCAGGAGGGGGTAGCGAGGAGAACGGCGTGTGTCCGGGGCGCGGGTCAGGCGCCGACCAGCGGGGAGCCGGACGGCGTGCGCAGCGGCTGGGCGAGTTCCGCCAGGGCGCGCTCCAGGCCGTGCAGGTGGGCGAGGACCGGTTCGGTCACCGGGTGCTCGGCCGGTGCGGGGGCGAGCTCGCCCGTCCCGGCACCGGTCAGCGCCTCGACCGCGTCCTGCACGCGCCGGCAGGCGGCGGCCAGGCGCGCGTCGTGGGAGGCCTCCGGGTCGGCGGCGACGGCGACCAGGCCGCGGATCTCGCGGGCGCAGTCGTCGAGGAGGCCGAGCACCCGGCGGGCCCGGCGCTTGCGGCCGAGCATCGGGTTGAGCGGGTGGACCAGCGGGGCGACGGAGAGCCGCACCCGGCCGAGCAGCTGCTCCAGTTCGGCCACCCGCGGGGCCGGGTCGGCGTCCGGGACGCCCGCCAGCCGCGCGGCGGTCTCGGCGGTGCACGCGTGGACGCAGCGCAGGGCGCGCTGGATCCACGCGTCGGTGACGCTGTGCGTGGTCACCGGCAGGACGAGGATCACGGCCAGCGCGGCGCCGAGCGCGCCGACGCCGGTCTCGGCGAGCCGCAGGGCGAGCAGGGCGGGGCTGAGGACGCCGAGCAGGCCGTAGAGCAGTCCGGCCAGCAGCGTCACCCAGAGCATCATCCAGGTGTAGGAGACGGCGGCCGTGTAGAAGATGCCGAAGACGCAGAGGGCGACGAGCGCGGCCGTGGGGGCCGGGGCGCCGTGCACGGGGACGGCGACGAGCAGGCCGAGTCCGATGCCGAGGACGGTGCCGAGCACCCGCCGGAAGCCGCGCACCAGGGTCTCGCCGCGCGAGGTGGTATTGACGAAGATCCACCAGGTGGCGCCGACGGCCCAGTACCAGCGCTGCCCGGACAGCAGCTGGCCCACGACCAGGGCGAAGCCCGCGCCGGCGGTCGCCTGGATCGCCTGGCGGGTGGTCACGCGGGCCAGTCCGGTGCCGCCGGGCGGGGCCGGCACGGGGGCCGGGGGAAGGCGGCGCTCGTAGCACCACAGGCCGAACCGCACCACGGCCGCGGCGAGCACGGAGAGCAGGACGGAGGCGAACAGCTCGGGCAGCTGGCCGGTGGTGGCGTGCAGGAACTGGGCCACGAAGAACGTCATGAACGCGAACACGCCGAGGCTGTGCCCGCGCGGCCCCCAGCGACGCGCGTACACGCCCGCGCCGACCACGGCGAGGAAGGTGAGGTCGCGGGCGACGGGCTGGTCGTGCAGCCCGGCCGCCGCGGCCAGCACCGGCAGGCCGACCGCCGGCAGCAGCGCGGTGGTGACCGCCTGGCCGCGCACGGTCGCGTCGGTCACGGTGAACAGGGCGAGCAGCGCCGCGAGGCCGCCGGTGACGGCGCCCGCGAGGGAGTGGCCGGCGAGACCGCACACGACGACCGCGAGCCCGATGCCGAGCACGGCCCGCGCGGCGAAGCGCAGCCGGACCCGCCCCGGGTCCGGAGCCACGAACACCCTCTTCAGCACTGCTTACCGCCTCCTTCGTACGCCTGCACGCAAAAGGCGCCGCGGAGTCCGCAGCGCCATCGACACACCCATATCAGCACCCTTTCCGCCACTGGCTCAACAGGCGTTCCCGGTACTGGTCCATTGGCCCAGCAAACCTCGCTCCGTCCCCTCCTCCGGTAAGCCAACGGCCGACGATCGCTGGTCCACCGGTCCGGCACCCCACCGGGCCATTGGTACAGTCGCGGACGATCACCACCGCACGAGGAGGCCGGGCACGATGGCCGTGGACGAGCTCGACACCCGCATCCTGCGGCTGCTCCTGGAACAGCCGCGCACCAGCGTCCGCGAGTACGCCCGGATCCTCGGGATCGCCCGCGGCACCCTCCAGGCCCGCCTGGACCGGCTGGAACGCGACGGCGTGATCACCGGCACGGGCCCCACCCTCTCCCCCGCCGCGCTCGGCCACCCGGTCCAGGCGTTCGTGCACATCGAGGTCACCCAGGGGCACCTGAACGAGGTGGGCGACGGCCTCGCCGAGGTGCCGGAGATCGTCGAGGCGTTCTCCATCGCCGGCGGCGGCGATCTGCTCACCCGGGTCGTGGCGCGCGACAACGCCCACCTGGAGGACGTGATCCAGAAGCTGATCAGCCTGCCCGGAGTGGTCCGCACCCGGACCGAGGTGGCGCTGCGCGAGCGCGTCCCGTACCGGCTGCTGCCGCTGGTGGAGTCGATCGGGCGGTCGGCGGGGAAGTGAGGCCCCGGGGGGCCGGGCGCCCCTCCTTGGCATCCTGGACGCCATGAGCACACTCGGCGGCCTCTCGGTCATCTTCGATCTCGACGGAACGCTCGTGGACAGCGAGCCGAACTACTACGAAGCGGGCCGCCGGACGCTCGCCGAGCACGGCGTCACGGACTTCACCTGGGCGGACCACGAGCGGTACGTCGGCATCAGCACCCAGGAGACGGTCGCGGACTGGAAGCGGCGGTACGGCCTGCGGGCGTCCGTGGCGGAGCTGCTCGCCGTGAAGAACGACCACTACCTGGAGCTCGCCCGCGCCGCCACGCGCGCGTACCCGGAGATGTCCGCGTTCGTCGGGCTGCTGGCGGCCGAGGGCGTGCCCATGGCCGTGGCCTCGGGGTCCTCGCCCGCGGCCATCGCGGCGGTGCTGGCCGGCACGGGCCTGGACGCGCACCTGCACACCGTGGTGTCCGCCGACGAGGTCCCGCACGGCAAGCCCGCGCCCGACGTGTTCCTGGAGGCGGCCCGGCGGCTCGGCGCGGCCCCGCACGACTGCGTGGTGCTGGAGGACGCCGCCCCCGGCGCCGCGGCGGCCCACGCGGCCGGGATGCGCTGCATCGCCCTGCCGTACGTGGCCGCGCAGGCCGACGCCCCGGAGTTCGCCACCGCCGACCTGCTGCTGCGGGGCGGTCAGCGGGAGTTCACCGCGCGGGCGGCGTACGCGTGGCTGGCGGAGGCGGGCCGCGCGTCCGCGTGAGACCTCGGGGCACCACCGGAGACGCCTCCGCATGAGGCCTCGGGCACCACCGGAGACGCCTCCGCGTGAGAGCTCGGGCACTACCGGAGACGCCTCCCCGTGACGTCCCGGGGTGCCGCCGGAAACGCGGGCCGGGCGGGGCCCTCGCCCCGTCGGACCCCGGGGCCCCGTCGGACCCCGGGATCCCGCCGGCCCCTCAGGACGGCTCCCCGCCGCCCAGCAGCCGCAGGTACAGCGCGGTGACGTCCCGCACGGCGGTCCCGTACGCCTGCGGGCGCTCGGCGGCGTGGCGGGCGAACTCCACGCACATGCCGCCGACCGCACGCGCCAGGGCCAGCGGCGCGACGACCGGGCGGGCCCGGCCCTCGGCGACCAGCCGGCGGATGTAGCGGGCGTGGCGGCGCACGGGCCGTTCGCGGATCTCCCGCCACAGCTCCGCGACGTCCGGGTCGGTGCGGGCCTGCTGCTCCAGGAGGCCGAGCAGCGGCAGGTGCCGGGCGTAGGCGGCGATGAACGCGCCGACCGACGCCTCGGCGACCGCGCCGAGGTCGTCGGTGTCGACGCCCGGCACCTCCTGCGCGGCGAGGAACGCGTCGCGCACCCGGACCGCGAGGACGCGGAAGACCTCCTCCTTGGAGGCGAAGTACACGTAGAAGCCCGCCCGGGACACCCCGGCCTCGGCGGTGATGTCGGCGACCGTGGCCGGGCCGTAGCCGAGCCGGGCGAAGACGGTCTCGGCCGCGTCCAGGAGGCGGGCGCGGGCCGGGGCGTCGGTGCGGTCCCGGGCGGTGCGCACCGCCCAGGCCTTGTGCTCGTGTGCCACGCGGTCCAGCGTATTGACGTTGACGTCAATGTCAATGAGCATGTCGGACGGCCCGCCGAAGGGGCCGTGCTCCGATGACCTCCTGGAGGCTCGTGATGGGTTCCGCCGCCGTGCTCGTCGCCAACCGCGGGGAGATCGCCGTCCGGGTGCTGCGGGCCGCGGCGGAGGCCGGCCTGCGCACGGTCGCCGTGTACGCCGACGGCGACGACGCCCACGTGCGGCAGGCCGACGAGGCCGTGCCGGTGAGCGGCTACCTCGACGCGGAGGCGGTGCTGGCCGCCGCGCGGCGCACGGGCTGCGGCTTCCTGCACCCGGGGTACGGCTTCCTGAGCGAGGACGCGGATTTCGCGCGGCGGTGCGCCGACGCGGGGATCACCTTCGTCGGGCCGCCGGCGGCGGTGCTGGAGGTCCTCGGGGACAAGGCGCGCGCCCGCGCCCTGGCCGTCGAGGCGGGCGTGCCGGTCCTCGACGGGACCCCGGGGGCGACGGGCCCGGACAAGGCGCGGGAGTTCCTCGCGGGCGGGCCGTTGATGATCAAGGCGGTCGGCGGGGGCGGCGGGCGCGGGCTGCGGGTCGTCCGGCGGGCCGAGGAGCTGGAGGAGGCCTGGGAGCGGTGCCGTTCGGAGGCCGAGGCGGGCTTCGGACGGGGCGAGCTGTACGTGGAGCGGCTGCTGGAGGGCGCCCGGCACGTCGAGGTGCAGGTCGTCGGGGACGCCACCGGGGCCGTCACCCACCTGTGGGACCGGGACTGCAGCGCGCAGCGCCGCCACCAGAAGCTGATCGAGATCGCCCCGGCGCCCGGTCTCGCGGACGCGCTGCGGAAGGAGATCGTCGACAGCGCGCTGCGCCTGGCCCGCGCCGCCCGCTGCACGAACCTGGTCACCGTCGAGTTCCTGGTCCGGGGCGACGCGTTCCACTTCATCGAGGCCAACCCGCGGCTCCAGGTGGAGCACACCGTCACCGAGGAGGTGACCGGGGTCGACCTGGTCGCCGCGCAGCTGCGGCTGGCCGCCGGGGAGACGCTGGAGGAGCTGGGGCTCTCGGGTCCGCCGGCTCCGCCGCGCGGGTGGGCCGTGCAGGCGCGGGTCTACGCCGAGGTGCCGGGCGCCGACGGGAGCGTCCGCCCGTCGGCGGGCCGGATCACCCGCTTCGACGTGCCCACCGGCCCCGGCATCCGCGTGGAGACGGCCCTGCGGGCCGGTGACGAGGTCGGGGTCCGCTACGACCCGCTGCTCGCGAAGGTCGTCGCGCACCTGCCGCACGGCGGGGTCGAGGGGGCCTGCGCGCGGGCCCACCGGGCGCTCGGCGACTTCGCCGTGGAGGGGGTGCGGACCGGGATCCCGCTGCTGCGCGAGGTGCTCGCCGCGCCGCGCTTCTGGGCGCACACGGGCGTGGTGGCGGAGCACGTGCGGGCGCTGCCGCCGCCGGCCGCCGAAGCCGGCGAGCCGGGCACGGTGGCCGCGCCCCTGAGCGGGACCGTCGTCTCCGTCGACGTCTCCCCGGGCGAGGCGGTCGGCGCGGGGCGGCCGTTGGCGGTGATCGAGGCCATGAAGATGGAGCACGTGGTGCGGGCGCCCGGCTCCGGTGTGGTCGGCGCGGTGCACGCGCGCGTGGGCGCGACGGTCGGTGAGGGGCAGCCGCTCGTGACGCTGACGGAGGTGTCCGGCGGGCCCGCCGAGGACGGGCCGGGCGAGGCGGCCGACCCGGACCTGGTGCGCGCGGACCTCGCCGAGGTGCGGCACCGGCACGCCTTCGGGCTGGACGAGAACCGGCCCGAGGCGGTGGCGCAGCGCCACGCACTCGGCCGGCGCACCGCCCGCGAGAACATCGCGGACCTGTGCGATCCGGGCTCCTTCACCGAGTTCGGCGCCCTGGCCGTCGCCGCCCAGCGCCGGCGCCGCTCCCTGGACGACCTGATCCGGTCCACCCCGGCCGACGGCATGGTCACCGGCACCGGGCGGGTGGCCGGAGAGCCGTGCGTGGTGATGTCGTACGACTACACCGTCCTGGCGGGGACGCAGGGACTGAACAACCACCGCAAGACCGACCGGATGCTGGAGCTCGCCGAGCGGCGGCGGCTGCCGGTGGTGCTGTTCGCGGAGGGCGGCGGCGGGCGGCCCGGCGACACGGACAGCACGTCCGTGGCGGGTCTGCACGTGACCACGTTCGCGCGGATGGGGCGGCTGAGCGGGCTGGTCCCGCTGGTCGGGATCGCCTCCGGCCGGTGCTTCGCGGGGAACGCGGCGCTGCTCGGCTGCTGCGACGTGGTGATCGCCACGCCCGGGGCCACCATCGGCATGGGCGGGCCCGCGATGATCGAGGGCGGCGGGCTCGGCGTGTACCGGCCGGAGGAGGTCGGGCCGCTGTCGGTGCAGGTGCCGAACGGGGTGGTGGACCTCGCGGTCGCCGACGAGGCGGAGGCCGTGCGGGCGGCGCGGCGGTACCTGTCGTACTTCACCGGTGCGCGGGCGGACTGGCGGGCGCCGGACCGGCGGCTGCTGCGGCACGTCGTCCCGGAGAACCGGCGGCGGGCCTACGACGTCCGCGCGGCGGTCACCGGGCTCGCGGACACCGACTCGGTGCTGGAGCTCCGGCCGGCCTTCGGCGCGGGCGTGCTGACCTGCCTGATCCGCGTCGAGGGGCGTCCGATGGGGCTGATCGCCAGCAACCCGGCCCACCTGGGCGGCGCGATCGACCGCGACGCGGCCGACAAGACGGCCCGCTTCCTCCAGCTCTGCGACGCCTTCGGGCTGCCGGTCGTCTCCCTGTGCGACACCCCGGGCTTCCTGGTGGGCCCGGACGCCGAACGGACCGCCACCGTACGGCACTTCGCCCGGCTGTTCGTGACGGGGGCCAACCTGCGGGTGCCACTGGTGAGCCTGGTGCTGCGCAAGGCGTACGGGCTCGGCGCCATGGCCATGATGGGCGGGTCCACCCGGGCGTCGCTGGCCACCGCCACCTGGCCGAGCGGGGAGTTCGGCGGCATGGGCCTGGAGGGCGCGGTCCGCCTCGGCTACCGCCGGGAGCTGGCGGCGATCGAGGACCCCGGCGAGCGCGCCCGCGCCTTCGAGGCCCGGGTCGCGGAGCTGTACGAGCACGGCAAGGCGGTCAACGCGGCGGCCGCGCTGGAGATCGACGCGGTGATCGACCCGGCCGAGTCGCGGGCGTGGATCCTGGCGGCGCTGGAGGGGGCGCCGCATATGCGCGCCGAGCGGCGGTCGTTCGTGGACACCTGGTAGGCCCGGCGGCGGGCGGCACCGCCGGGCGCTCCGGCTCCGTCCGGCGCCGCGCACCCCGGCCGGCCCCTCCGCGCGCCCTACTCCCGCCGCCTCCCCGAACGGCCGGAACCCGCCCCTCCCGACCCGTTGACGCTCCCCCGCCCCCTCCCTATCGTCTGCTCGATCTTTCGTACAGCGTTCGCTATATCGAACACGAGGAGCATCCATGGCACCGCCCCTCCCCCGCCGCGCCGTACTCCGGGCCGCCGCGCTGGCCGCCGCCGCGCCCTCCCTCTCCCCGGCGGCGGGCGGGCGCGCCCACGCCGCCGCGCCCGCCGGTCCCGCCGTCCCCTCCGCCTGGACCGTGCGGCCGTTCGCACCGGAGGACGTGACGCTCGGGCGGGGCGTCTTCGCCGACAAGCGGGAGCTGATGCTCGACCACGCCCGCGGCTACGACGTGAACCGGCTGCTCCAGGTCTTCCGCGCCAACGCCGGCCTGGCCACGGGCGGCGCGGTGGCGCCCGGCGGCTGGGAGGGGCTGGACGGCGAGGCCAACGGCAACCTGCGCGGGCACTACACCGGCCACTTCCTGACCATGCTCGCGCAGGCCTACCGCGGCACCGGGGAGCAGGTGTTCGCGGACCGGATCCGCACCATGGTCGGGGCGCTGACCGAGGTCCGGGCCGCGCTGCGCGCCGATCCGGCCGTGCTGGGCACCGACGGACGGTTCGGCACCGCCGTGGAGAACGTGCGCGGGTCGTACCGGTACGTCGACCTTCCGGCCGGGGTGCTCGGCGGTGCCTCCGCGCTCACCCTCTCCGCCTGGGTGCGGCCCGCCCACGACGCCGCCTGGGCGCGGGTCCTCGACTGCGGCAACGACACCACCCGCTACCTGTACCTGGCCGCCCGCACCGCGGCCGGTGTCCCCCGCTTCGCCGTCACCACCTCGGGACCGGGCGGCGAGCAGGGCCTCGACGGCACCGCGCCGCTGCCGCTACACGCGTGGAGCCACCTGGCCGTGACGCTCGCCGACGGCACCGGCACCCTCTACGTCGACGGCACGCCGGTGGCCCGCAACGACGCCATGACCCTGACCCCGGCGGCCCTGGGCACGCTCGCCGACCACTGGCTGGGACGCTCCCACTTCGCCTCCGACCCGGTCTTCGCGGGCGCCGTCGAGGAGGTCGATGTCTACGGGCGCGCCCTGACCGCCGGCGAGATCCGGGCGCTGTCGGGCGCCCGCGCCGCCGACACCCCGGCGGGACGCGGCGACCTCGCGTCGTACGCGTTCGACGAGACGAGCGGGGGGACGTTCGCGGACGCCTCCGGACGCGGCCTGACCGCCACCCTGCGCCGCACCTGGGGCGGGCCGAGCCACCCCGGGTTCCTCGCGGCGTACCCCGAGACGCAGTTCATCGAGCTGGAGTCGATGACCGGCCCCGACTACCTCCGGGTGTGGGCGCCGTACTACACCGCGCACAAGATCCTGCGGGGCCTGCTGGACGCCCACCTCGCCCTCGGCGACGACCGGGCGCTGGACCTGGCGTCGGGGATGTGCGACTGGATGCACGCCCGGCTGTCGAAGCTGTCCGCCGCCACCCGGCAGCGCATGTGGGGCATCTTCTCCAGCGGCGAGTTCGGCGGCATCGCCGAGGCGGTCTGCGACCTGCACGCGGTCACCGGCAGGCCCGAACACCTCGCGCTGGCCCGGCTGTTCGACCTCGACCGGCTGATCGACGCGTGCGCCGCGGACACCGACGTGCTGGACGGCCTGCACGCCAACCAGCACATCCCGGTCCTCACCGGCTGCCTGCGGCTGTACGACGCGACGGGCGAGGAGCGCTACCTGGCGGCCGCCCGGAACTTCTGGCACATGGTCGTGCCCCACCGCATGTACGGGATCGGCGGCACCAGCACCGGCGAGTTCTGGAAGGCCCGCGACGTCATCGCGGGCACCATCGGGGCCACGACCGCCGAGACCTGCTGCGCGTACAACCTGCTCAAGCTCAGCCGGGCCCTGTTCTTCCACGACCAGGACCCGGCGTACATGGACTACTACGAACGGGCCCTGTACAACCAGGTGCTCGGCTCCAAGCAGGACCGGCCGGACGCCGAGAAGCCGCTCGTCACGTATTTCATCGGGCTGACGCCCGGTCACGTGCGGGACTACACGCCCAAGCAGGGCACCACCTGCTGCGAGGGCACCGGCATGGAGAGCGCCACCAAGTACCAGGACTCGGTGTACTTCGCGCGGGCCGACGGCAGCGCCCTGTACGTCAACCTCTACAGCCCGTCCACGCTGACCTGGGCGGAGAAGGGCGTCACCGTCACGCAGACCACCGGCTACCCGCGCGAGCAGGGCAGCACGCTCGTGATCGGCGGCGGCAGCGCCTCCTTCACCCTGTGGCTGCGGGTGCCGGCGTGGGCGACGGCGGGGTTCCGGGTGACGGTCAACGGGCGCGCCGCACCCGGCACTCCCGAGCCGGGGACCTGCTTCGCGGTGTCCCGGACCTGGCGGGCCGGGGACACCGTGCGGGTGTCGATGCCGTTCCGGGCGCGGGTGGAGAAGACACCGGACGACCCGTCCCTGCAGACCCTGTTCTACGGGCCGGTGAACCTGGTCGCCCGGGACCCGTCCACCGCGTACCTGGAGGTCGGGCTGTACCGCAACGCCGGTCTCTCCGGGGATCTGCTGCCTTCCCTCACCCCCGTGCCCGGTGATCCGCTGCGCTTCACGCTGGACGGGACCGTGTGGGCGCCGTTCGCCGAGGGCACCGAGGACCCGACGCACGTCTACTTCCGGCGCGCGGAGCCCCGGGTCATCCTCGGCGGCCGGGACACGGGCGTCGCCAACCCGGCCCGGGCGGACGGCACCACGCTGCTGGACGAGATCTGGGCCGCGGCACCGTTCGGCGGCAAGGGGGCGCTGGTGGCGCGGGTGCGGTCGGTGACCGACGCCTGGGTGGCGGCCGGGCTGCTGAGCCGGGCCGACGGGGACACGGTGGTGAGCACGGCCCGGGCGGCCTCGTACGCGCGCTGAGCCGGGGCCGCGGACGGCATTCGCAGAAACTCGCGGTTCCGGTGATTGTTTCGCCTCCCGCATCCGTACCTCCTGGCGTTGGGCCGTTCATATCCAGGAGGCACGATGCGCATCTCGCGCCGTACGGTCGGAACCGCGTTCGTGGGCGGAGCCATGATCATCACCCTCACGGCGCTCGCCTATCCCACGATGCTGGGCGTGCAGAACACAGCGACAGGCCAGGACCGCATCATCGCCAACACCAAGTACGGTCCGCTGACCGAGGCGGACCGCGACTTCGTCGTCCGGGTGCGCGCGGCCGGGCTGTGGGAGTACCCGCTGGGGATGCTGGTGCTCCAGCGGGGCACCACGCCGGCGATGAAGGAGGCGGGCGAGCACCTGCTCGTCGGGCACGGCCGGCTCGACGCGACCTGCCGCAGGGTCTCCCAGGAGCTGGGCATCACCCTGCCGAACGAACCGTCGCCGCAGCAGCAGCAGTTCGTGGCGACGGCGGAGGGCACCAGCGGCCAGGAGTTCAACTCCACGGCGGTGACCATCATGCGCGTCGCGCACGGCTCGATCTTCCCGACGGTCGCCAAGATCCGGGCGAACACCCGCAACAGCCTGGTGCGGGAACTGGCCGACCAGACCAACGACACCGTGCTCGACCACATCACGGTCCTGGAGAAGACCGGCCTGGTCAACCACGAGCAGGTCACCTTCCAGCAGACCAACCCGCCCAAGCTGCCCCAGGACCAGACGACCCCGCCGCCTCCGCAGCCGGGCGCGCCGGTCCGGGTGCTGGAAGTCCCCGAGGACCTGAAGGACCTGGAGACGGTCGCCCCGAACCCCTCCTACGCGCCGTCCCCGCAGCCGCAGGTCGGCTGAGCCGGGCGGGGGGCCGGAACGCGCGGACTCCGGCCCCCCGCGAGGGCTACGAGGAGCGGCGGGGCCCGCCGCGCCGGCCGCGCCGGGGCGCCGCCGGCCGCCCCGCGCCCTGGCCGCCCCGCCCGCGACGCGCGCCGTCCGTCCCGGCGTGCTTCTTCTCCTTCGGCTGCGGCGGTGCGGCCTTGCGGCCCCGGGTGCTGTTGACGGTGCGGCCGCGGACGATGCCGATGAAGTCCTCCACCTGGTCCGTCGTCGCGTCCTGCGGCCACGCCAGCGCCACGCTCGACCCGGGCGCGTCCGTGAGGGGCCGGTACGTGAGGTCCTTGCGGTGGTGCAGGCGGGCCAGGGACAGCGGGACGGCGAGCACGCCGATGCCGGCCGCGACGAGCTCCACGGCGTCGGCGGTGGTGGCGGGGCGTTCGAGGGCGGGCCGGCCCGGCAGTTCCTCCCAGGCGAGGACGTCGTCGAGGGGGTGCAGCACGATGTCGTCGGCCAGGTCCCCGGGCGACACCTCGTCGACCGCCGTGACGAGGTGGTCCTTGGGCACCACGACGACCGTCTGCTCGGTGTAGAGGGGGATCGCGCTGAGGACCGTCCTGTCGACGGGCAGCCGTACGAGGCCCGCGTCGGCGCCGCCGCCCAGCAGGAGGTCGCCGGCCTCGGCGGCGGGCACCTGCGCCAGGGTCAGCGGGACGTCGGGCAGCCGCTCGTTCCAGATGCGCACCCACTTGTCGGGCGTCACCCCGGGGACGTACGCGAGGCGGAACGGGAGGGGTACTTCCGAGCCTGTCACCTGGCCAGGTTACCGGCCGTGGTCGGCGCTCGCGCACATGCTCGATACCCTGGAGGCATGACGTCGCACCAGAGCACCCAGACCATGAAGCCCGCGACCGCGGCGAAGAAGCTGGGTGTGTACCTCGAGGCCACCCCCGCGGAGTTCCGGGAGGGTGTCGTCTCGCGCGCGGAACTGAACGCGCTCCAGGCGGACCCGCCCCCGTGGCTGCGCGACCTGCGGAACAACGGCCCGCACCCCCGCCCGGTGGTCGCGGCGAAGCTCGGCGTCTCCATCGCGGGCCTCGCGCGCGGCGGCGTCACCGAGCCCCTCACCACGGAGCAGATCGAGGCCCTGAAGCGGGAACGGCCCGAGTGGCTGGAGCGGGAGCGCGCCACGCAGGCCGAGGTCCGCAAGGAGGCGGCCCGCATCAAGCAGCGGAACGCGGAGCGCGCCGCACGCGACGCCTGACCTGCGCGGACGGCGGCCCGCCCGCCGGCTCGCCGACGGCCTCCCGGTGCGGACAATGGGAGGAGAGGCCCGGGCCGCCCCACCCGAGACGCACAGGGAGGCGCCATGACCACCACCGCCGGCCACCGCACCCACGAGGACCACACCCACAGCCACGGCGAGGGCTGCGGCCACGTCGCCTTCCCGCACGCCGACCACGTCGACTACGCCCATGACGGGCACATCCACCGCTCCCACGAGGGACACGTCGACGAGTGCGCGAGCGGCGGTCACGCCGTCCACGAGGGCCACGCCCACCAGCACGGCGAGGGCTGCGGCCACGTCGCCGTGCCGCACGGCGACCACACCGACTTCGTGCACGACGGCCACCGGCACGCCGCCCACGACGGGCACTGGGACGACCACTGACGGTCCCGGCCCGGCGGCGCGGCGCCGTCGCCGTTCGTCACCCTTCGGGCACCCGCCGTAAACGCCACACCGCGCCACCCCTTCCGGCGGATAGAAATATCTACCAGCATGGCTGCGCCGGGTCGGCGCGCGTCGTCCCGCCGGGCCGTCGGCCCGTGCCCAGGCGCGCCCGTCGCGGCGCAACCGACTGCGCCTGGGGTGGACATGCCGAACGTGATGTGGAAGCAAGCCGTCGAGTGGCTCGCCGCGGCCGCTTCGGACCCCCAGGAGTGCAAGCGCGCGTGGGACCACGGCACGGGGACGGTCCTGCTGGAGGCCGGGCGCTTCTGGGACGTCCTCACGGTTCCCGAGCGCCTGGGCCTGCTCGCCCTGGACCTCCTGTGGCGCGACCCGCTGAAGGTGCCCGGCCCCACGCTGGTGGACTCCGCGGCGGGCCGGGTCGGCTTCTTCCTGCCGCCCGACCCGGCCACCGAGTGGGTGGGGTACGGGGTGCGGCGCGTCGGCCGGGGGGCCTGGGTCGCCGTGCCCCCGCCGTACCGGCCCGCCGGACGCCTGGAGTGGCTCGTCCCGCCCGACGGCGCCGGCACCCTGCACGCCCCCGGCAGGCTGGAGGAGGCCCTGCGGGAGGCGACCGGCACGCTGGCCGTGCTGGCGCCGGTCAGCGCGGAGCAGCGGGAGCAGCGGTGGTGAGGGGGCGGTGACCGGCGGGCTAGCGCGCTCGCCCGGGGCGGTGGCGGAGGCCCGCCGGCCGTCGCGGTGGCCGGGCACCGCGTGCCCCCGGGGCCGCCGCTCCGCCACCGGTGCCGCGTGGACCGGCGGGTGGTCCCCGGGTCCGCCGGTGCGTGCGCGTGCGGCGGCTGCCCGGGGCCGGCGCCGAGCAGCGACCGCGTCGTCCCGGCGCTGTCCACGCCGGGGCGACGCGGAGGCACGCACCGGTGGTACGCGCGGCCGTCCGCGTCCCCCGGGCCGAGCGAACCCGTCCCCCGTACGGAGCCGCGCCGCCAACTCCCGAGGGCCCGCGCGTCCACCCGCCCCACGGAAACGCGCGGCCACCCACACGCGGAAACGCACGGCCACACCTCAAGGGACCACACGGCCGTCCACCTCACGGAAACGCCCGGCCACCCGCCCCACGGAAACGCACAGCCACACCTCAAGGAACCACACGGCCGTCCACCTCACGGAAACGCCCGGCCACCCGCCCCACGAAAACGCACAGCCGCGCGCTCCGCGGCCGGGCGTCTCCCTGGGACGGGTGGCCGGGCGCAGCACCGCCTGCGACGCGGCTGTGGTGGTCCGGTGCCGCGTCGGCCACACTGACGTCATCCGGACGGAAGCCGGCGCCCGCCCCACCGGCGTCACCCGGGCGGGAGCCGCTGTCGGCCCACCGGCGTCACCCGGCGGGAGCCGGCGGCGTCGGCACCGGCGTCGGCCGGACCGGAGCCGGTTGTCCCCGTTCGACGACAGGGGAGGCACATGACACAGCGCACCGACCTGCGGCGGCGCCGGGCCGTGCTGGAGCACGAATGGTCCCGCTGGGTACCGCGGTTGAGCACCGCGGGCGGGCGGCCCGCCGGCGGCACGGCGCTGCGCCGCGAGGTGACCGAGTCGTGGGCGCGCTCGCTGGGCAGCGTGGACCCCGGCCGGGACAGCGCCCCGGTCACCGACGGGGGCGCGGTGCACCACCGTTGGTCGTGCTCGCCGCTGCGCGGCCCCGTCGCCGACCTCGCCGGCGAACTGCACAGCATCGCCGACGACGCCGGCTTCGTCACCGCGGTCACCGACGAGTCCGGCACGATCCTGTGGACGTGCGGCGGCCCGGCCATGCGCCGCCGGGCCGAGCGCGTCAACTTCGCCCCGGGCGGCCGCTGGGACGAACCGGCCATGGGCACCAACGCCCTCTCCCTCGCCCTGCGCACCGGCCGCCCCGCCTGCGTCTTCTCCGCCGAACACCTGGTGACGGCGCTGCACGGCTGGGTCTGCTACTGCGCCCCGATCCACGGCCCGGACGGCCGGGTGCTCGGCGTCCTGGACCTGTCCACCACCTGGGACCGTTCGCACCCCCTGGCCATGGCGACGGTGCGCAGCCTGGTGACCGCCGTCGAGACCCGCCTGGCCGCGCAGCCGCCCCGCCCGGGCCCGCCCCACCTGCGGCTGACCTGCCTCGGTGCCGAACAGGTCGTCCGGGACGGGCAGTCGGTCCCCCTGCGCCCCCGGCAGGTCGAGATCCTCACGCTCCTCGCCCTCGAACCGGACGGTTTCGCGCCGGACCGCCTGCGCGACGCCCTGTACGGCGACCGGCCGGTCACCGCCTCC
Organism: Streptomyces sp. NPDC085946; assembly: GCF_044540485.1. Lineage (NCBI taxonomy): Bacteria > Bacillati > Actinomycetota > Actinomycetes > Kitasatosporales > Streptomycetaceae > Streptomyces > Streptomyces sp. NPDC085946. The sequence continues at coordinate 340,853 of NZ_JBITSF010000004.1, forward strand.
ACGTTCAAGGCGGAGATCTCCCACCTGCGCCGCGCGCTCGGCGGCGGTGTCGCACCCCGCCGTTACGCCCTGACCGTCCCGGTGTCCTGCGACGCCGCGGAGGTGCTGCGCGCGCTGGAGGACGGCGACGCGCGGACCGCGCTGCGCCTGTACCGCGGCCCGCTGCTGCCCCGGTCCCAGGCGCCGGGCATCGAGGAGTGGCGCACCCGTCTCGAAGTGGCCGTACGGGAGGCGGTGCTGGCGAGCGACCGCCCGGAGCACGCGCTGCGCTACGGCGAACGCGCGCCGTACGACGCGGAGGTGCACGCGCACGCGCTGCGGCTGCTCGGGCCGGGCGACACCCGCCGCGCGATCGCGGCCGGCCGGCTCACCACGGCCCTGCGCGACTGACCCGGCGCGGCGCGCGCGACCGGCGCCAACCTCCCGCCAACCTCCCGCCTCCACAGTGAACGGCGTCACGACGGCCGAGGCCGTCACCCGCCACACCGAGGAGAGCCGCCATGGTGTACGCGCAGCCCGGAACGGACGGCAGCATCGTCACCTTCGCCCGCCGCTACGACAACTTCATCGGCGGGGACTGGGTCGCCCCCGTGGAGGGCCGCTACTTCGAGAACCCGACCCCGGTGACGGGCGAGGTCTTCTGCGAGGTCGCCCGTTCCTCCGCCGCCGACGTCGACCTGGCCCTGGACGCCGCGCACCGGGCGGCCGAGCGGTGGGGCCGCACCTCCACCACCGAGCGCGCGGGCGTCCTGAACCGGATCGCGGACCGCATCGAGGAGCACCTGGAGAAGATCGCCGTCGCGGAGACCTGGGAGAACGGCAAGCCGGTCCGCGAGACCCTCGCGGCCGACATCCCGCTGGCCGTGGACCACTTCCGCTACTTCGCCGGGGTGGTGCGCGCCCAGGAGGGCAGCATCGCGGAGATCGACGCCGACACCGTCGCGTACCACTTCCACGAACCGCTGGGCGTCGTCGGGCAGATCATCCCGTGGAACTTCCCGGTCCTGATGGCCGCCTGGAAGCTGGCGCCCGCGCTGGCCGCCGGGAACTGCGTGGTCATCAAACCGGCCGAGCAGACGCCGGTGAGCCTGCTGTACGTCATCGAGCTGATCGCCGACCTGCTGCCGCCGGGCGTGGTCAACGTCGTCAACGGCTTCGGCGTCGAGGCGGGCAAGCCGCTCGCCTCCAGCCCGCGCGTGGCCAAGGTGGCGTTCACCGGCGAGACGACGACCGGCCGCCTGATCATGCAGTACGCGAGCGAGAACATCATCCCCGTCACGCTGGAACTGGGCGGCAAGAGCCCGAACATCTTCCTGCCCGACGTGACGGCCGCCGACGACGACTTCCTGGACAAGGCCGTCGAGGGGTTCGTGATGTTCGCGCTGAACCAGGGCGAGGTGTGCACCTGCCCGTCCCGCGCGCTGATCCCCTCGTCGATCTACGACGAGTTCATGGCCCGTTGCGTGCGGCGCACGGAGGCCATCGTCAGCGGCGACCCGCTGGACCCGGCCACCATGATCGGCGCGCAGGCCGGCAACGACCAGTACGAGAAGATCCTCTCCTACCTCGACATCGGCCGGAAGGAGGGCGCCGAGGTCGTCACCGGCGGCAACCCCCGCACGGTGCCCGGCCTGGAGGGCGGCTACTACGTCGAGCCGACCGTCTTCCGCGGCACCAACGACATGCGGATCTTCCAGGAGGAGATCTTCGGCCCGGTGGTGTCGGTGACGACGTACGACTCCGTCGACGAGGCCCTGAAGATCGCCAACGACACGCTGTACGGCCTGGGGGCCGGGGTGTGGACCCGGGACGGCAACACCGCCTACCGGCTGGGCCGGGAGATCAAGGCGGGCCGGGTCTGGACGAACTGCTACCACGCCTATCCGGCGCACGCGGCCTTCGGCGGCTACAAGAAGTCCGGCATCGGCCGCGAGACGCACAAGATGATGCTCGACCACTACCAGCAGACGAAGAACCTGCTGGTGAGCTACTCGGCGAAGAAGCTCGGGTTCTTCTGATGGGCGCCCGGGTGCCGCGGGTGGCGCTGACGCCGGCCGCCGGGGACCTGCTGCGGCGGCTGGTGCGGGCGCACGGGCCGGTGATGTTCCACCAGTCCGGCGGCTGCTGCGACGGCAGCGCCCCGATGTGCTACCCGCGCGGCGAGTTCCGGGTCGGCGGCTCGGACGTGCTGCTCGGGCACGTGGCCGGTGACACGCCGTTCTGGATGAGCGCGGACCAGTACGCGTACTGGTCGCACACCCACCTCACGGTCGACGTGGTCCCCGGCCGGGGCGGCGGCTTCTCCCTGGAGGCCCCGGAGGGCGTCCGCTTCCTGCTCCGCTCCCGGCTGCTCACCGGGGAGGAACTGCGGCGCTGCGCGGCGGAACCGCCCCTGCCGACCGGCGCGGACCCGACCGATTGACCCGACGGCCGGAGCGCCCGCGTCCTAGGGTGGGTTGCATGTACACGACGCAGGTCTCCGGTCATGTCAACGCCCCTCGCTCGGCCGTCTACCAGGTGCTCGTGAGCCCGGAGGCGATCTCCCAGTGGCGGGTGCCGCCCGGGATGAGCAGCCGGGTGCACGAGTTCGACGTGCGCGAAGGGGGCAGGTTCCGCATCTCGCTCACGTACGACACGCCGGCCGGGACGGGCAAGTCGGCCGCGCGCACCGACACCTACCGCGGGCACTTCGCGAAGCTGGTGCCGGACGAACAGGTGGTGGAGGTGCTGGAGTTCGAGACCGACGACCCCGCGCTGCGCGGCACGATGACGATGACGACCACCCTCGCCGACGCCGAGGACGGCGGCACCCGCGTCACGGTCGTCCACGAGGGCGTCCCCGACGCGGTGCCCGCCGCGGACAACGAGACGGGCACGCGCCTGGCCCTGACGAACCTGGCCATGTACGTCGAGGCGAAGGAACGTTCCTCGTAACCGGAATACCGCGCGCCGGGCTTTTCGCGTCGGCGCGCTTTTCTCCACCGCTTTTCATCGGGTCCGACCGGGGAGCGGGGAATGCGGAGAAAAGGAACACGGAAGTCCCTGGAGTGACACCGGGGAAGGACCGTCGGTCGTGCACCGCCGCGGCGATTCCCTTGCTGCCCCTCCGTGCTCCCGTGCGCCCCCGCGAAGAAAGGGTTCGTCGCAACGGCCGCGGGTTCGACTTGGGCAGGAGATGGTGCGAGCGCCAAGTCGGTGGCATTCCGCCGCATTCCCTGTGACGACCGAGGCAGGTGGTATTCGATGAACGGCTCCGTTTACGGACCGGACCGAAATTGGACCGTGGGCACTGCTCCAGGCATATTCCCGTTCTTCGGTCACGGTATCGCCTTGTTCCGTCACCCGCTCGCGTTTCTGAAGTCTTTGCCCGCGCGCGGCGATCTGGTCGAGATACGCCTGGGCCCCCAGCGCGCCTGGATGGTGTGCCACCCCGACCTGGTCCAGCGGATGCTGCGGGACACGCGCACCTTCGACAAGGGGGGCCCGCAGTACGAACGGCTCCGGGCGCTCATGGGCGACGGCGTCGTCACGTGCCCGCACGCCCGGCACCGGCGGCAGCGCAGGATGCTGCAACCCCCCTTCCGCCCCGCCGGCGTCGCCGGTCACACGGACCTGATGGCCGAGGAGGCCGCGTCGGCGTGCCGCGACTGGCGGGCCGGGCAGCGGGTCGACGTCAGCGCGGCCATGCTGGGCTTCACGACACGGGTGGTCAGCCGCGTCCTGCTCTCCGACTCGCTCGACGCGGCGACCGCCGCCGAGGTGCGGCACTGTCTCGCCGCCATCGTCCGCGGGCTGTTCGTGCGCACGGTCGTGCCGGTCGACGCCCTGTTCCGGCTCCCCACGCCCGCCAACCACCGCTACCGGCACGCCGTCGGCCGCGTCCACACGATCATCGACGCGGTGATCGCCGAGCGCCGCCGGGGCCCCGGCCGGGACGACCTGCTCGGCACCCTGCTGGAGGCCACCCGCGGGGACGGCACCGAACCGGCGGTCACCGAGCGGGAGGTGCACGACCAGCTCGTCTCGCTCCTGCTCACCGGGTCCGAGAGCCCCTCCATGTGCCTGGCCTCCGCCTTCAGCCTGCTGGCCCGGCATCCGGAGGCGGAGCGCCGCCTGCACGCGGAGGTCGACGCCGTCCTCGCCGGCGGCCGGCGGCCCGGCCCCGAGGACCTGCCCCGCCTCGTCTACACCCGGTGCGTCGTCAACGAGACGCTGCGCCACTCGCCGCCCGGCTGGCTCTTCACCCGCGTCACCACGACGGACACCGAGTTCGCCGGACGCCGTCTGCCCCGGGGCACCACCGTCCTGTACAGCCCCTACCTGCTGCACCACGACGAGGCGTCGTTCCCCGACGCCGACCGCTTCCGGCCCGAACGCTGGCTGTCGGAGGACGCCGCCGGGCCGCAGGGCGCGATGATCCCGTTCTCCGCGGGCGGCCGGAAGTGCATCGGGGACGCGTTCTCCATGGTGGAGACCACGGTGGCCCTCGCGACGGTCGCCTCCCGCTGGCGGCTGCGCCACCTTCCCGGCCGCGTCCCGCGGGAACGCCCCGGCGCCACCCTGGGCCCCAGGTCACTGGTGATGGCCTGCGAACCGCGTCCAGGCGTGCCGGCCGGCGGGAGCCGCGCGGGCTCGCTCGCATCCCCATGACCGCGATCTCCGGAGCACGACCGGCGAATGGCAGGTGACACGGTGCCGACGACGACGCACGCGGACCGCGCGACCAGCGCCCCGCACCCCGGCGCGGCCTCCAGCCTCAAGGAGCTGATCGAGGCCACGCTCCACGTGCCCTTCCCCTTCCGCTGCAGTCCCCACCTGGCCGAGGTCGCGACGGGCGTCGACGCGTGGCTGCGCCGGTGGGGGCTGACCGACGACCCCGCCGTGGCGGAGATGATCGCCCGCACCCGGCCGGCCGAGCTCGCCGCGTACAACAGCCCGGCGATGCCGGCCGACCTGCTGCAGATCGTCGCCCACCAGATCGCGTACCAGTTCGTCTTCGACGACCGGGCGGAGGAGACCGGCCGCCGCTGCCCGGGCGCGCTGCTGCCCATGCTGTCCGAGAGCATCGGCATCCTGCGGGACGGCGCACCGCCCGCCACCCCGCTCGGGGCGGCGCTGGCCGACCTGCAGCGGCAGGTCCGGCAGCGGTGCACCCCCGCCCAGGCGGCGCGGTGGGCGTGGTACGGCCGCGAGTACGTGCACGGCCTGCTCCACGAGGCGGTGGTCCAGGCCCACTCCCCCGACGTGGGCATCGAGATGTGCGCCTCGGTACGCGCCCTGATCGCGGGGGTCGAGCCCTTCTACCCGCTGTGCGAGGCCGCGCAGTCCCGGGAACTGACGCCCGAGGAGCTGTATCACCCGGTCATGCGGCGCCTGACCCGGCTGTCCGCCGACGCGGCGGTGTGGATCCCCGACCTCTTCTCCGCGGTGAAGGAGCAGCGCGCGGGCGGTCTGATCAACCTGGCCCTCGCCCATCAGCGCGCCCACGGCTGCTCCCTGCCCGAGGCCGTGGTCCTCGCCGTCCGGCGGATCAACGCCACGATCGCCGAGTTCGAGCAACTGCGGAGGGAGGCCGGACCCGGGATGAGCGAAGCGGCCGCCGGCTACGTGGAGGGCATGGCCGGCTGGATCCGCGGCTGCTACCACTGGTCGCGCACCGTCCCCCGCTACGCGGACGCGGCGGCCCCGTCGTCACCGGACTGACGGTCGCCACCGGGCCGACGGAGAAGGGACATTCGAACGACGCTACCCGGAAGGCGGGCGCGCTAAGCCGCCCCAGCGGGTGGTTCACTCATCCTTGCCGTACTCGCTGTCGATTCCGGCCCCCGCCCGCCCGGCGGGCGTACGCTCGGCGCTGCCTCCCGCCGGCCGAGCGACAGGACACGGTACATGGCCACCGAGCTGCGGCAATCGCCCACCGAGCACCGGCCGTTGATCGAGCGGCAACGGGAACTGCGCGCGCTCGACGCCGCGATGGCCCGGCTGCGCCGTACCGCCGGCGGCGCTCCGCAGGCCGCGCGCGGCGGGCTGCTCGCCTTCACCGGCCCCGCGGGCATGGGCAAGACGGCCCTGCTCACGGAGGCCCGCGCCCGCGCCGCCTCGCAGGGCTTCACGGTCCTGTCGGGCCGGGGCGGCGAGAAGGAGCGGGAACTGGCGTTCCGCGTGGTGCGCCAGCTCGTCCAGCCGCCCCTGGCGACGATGGACGGCGAGCGGCTGCGCGGCTTCCTCGGCAGCTGGTACGACATCGTCGCCGCCGCGCTCGGCCTGGAGGCGATGGACACCGCCCACACCCCGGACCCCACCGGGGTCCGCGACGGCCTGGACTGGGTGGTGACCCGCCTCGCGCTGAAGAAGGCGCCGGTCGTGCTGCTCGTGGACGACCTGCACTGGGCCGACGTCGAGTCGCTCGGCTGGCTCGCCTCCTTCGCTCCCCGGGTCGCGGACCTGCCCCTGCTCGTGGTGGTGGCGTACCGGCCGGACGAACTGCCGCAGGAGGCCGCCGGGTTCGGGGCGCTGGTGTCGGGTCTCGGGGCCCGCCCCTACAGGCTCGCGCCGCTCAGCGCCGAGGGCGTGGCGCGCATCGTCCGGGACGAAGTGGGCGAGGACGCCGAGGACGGGTTCTGCGACGAGTGCTGGACGGTCACCGGGGGAAGCCCGTTCGAGGCGGTCGAACTCGCCATCCGGCTCGGCGAACGCCGGCTCAAGGGCACCCGGGAGGAGCTGCCCGCGATGCGGAACCTGGCCGCGGCGGTCAAGGGCCCCGGGCTGATCGAGCGGCTGCACGGATTCGGCCCGGCCACCGTCCGCTTCGCCTACGCCGCGGCCGTCCTCGGCGAGTCCGTCTCGCCGGACCTCGCCGCGGCCATCGCGGTGATCGGCAGCGAGACGGCCGCCGAGGCGGCCGAGAGGCTGCGGGCCGCCCGGATCCTGGCCGACGGCGACGGCCCGGGCCGCGCCCTCCGGTTCGTCCATCCGCTGATCGCCACCACGATCTACCGGTCCATTCCCACGGGCCTGCGGGAAGGCATGCACGGCCGGGCCGCGGACGCCGTCCGCGCGGCCGGGCTCGGCGCCACGGCCGCCGCCCGGCACCTGCTGGAGGTGCCCTGCGAGGGCCGGTCCGAGGCGGTGGCGTGCCTGCGGGAGGCCGCGCGGGAGTACCTGCGCGCCGGTGCGCCGGAGGCGGCCCGGCGCCTGCTGGGCCGGGCGCTGCAGGAGCCGCCCCTGCCCGAGGAACGCGCCGAGCTCCTGCACGAACTGGCCTGTTCGACGTTCCTCATCGACCCCAGGGCCACCGTCACCCACCTCGAGGAGGCTCTGACGGAACCCGGGATCGAGCCGGAGCTGCGCGCCTCCCTGGTGTACCGGCTGACCCAGGCGCTGGCGCACACCGACCGGATGGCCGAGGCCGCGCGGGTGGCCGCCGACGAGGCGCAGCGGACCCCCAACGCCCGGATCAAGCTGCGCATGCAGGCCGACCACTTCGTGTGGAGCTCGTTCCGCACCGACGAGCCCGACTCGCCCGGCCGCTCGCGCGCGCTGGCGCGGCTGGCCGGGCGCCTGAGCGGCCGCAGCCTGGAGGAGCGCCACATCCTGGGGCTGCGGGCCTGGGACGCCATGATGTGCGGCGAGCCGCGCCGGACGGCCCTCGGGTACGCCGCGCGGGCCCTGCGCGGCGGGCTGAGCTGGACCCACGAGAACCGGGGCTTCGAGGTGCCGGTCTCGGTCGCGCTGGTGTTCATGTACGGCGACCGGCCGCGCCGCGCCGAGGAGCTGTTCTCGGCCGGACTGGCCGAGTGCGAGAGCAAGGGGTGGCGCGGCTCCCACCTGGCGTTCGGACAGACCCTGGCCGGGTACATCCGCTACCGCCGCGGATGCCTGGCGGAGGCCGAGGAGCTGGTCCGGGAGGGGCTGCGCATCGCCGACCGGGTGGAGGGGGCGGTGCCCGCCCAGTGGTACGCCGTCGGCATCCTCGTCCAGACCCTGCTGGCCCGGGGGCGCACGGCCGAGGCGCGGGAGCTCGCCGACGCCTACCGGTACGGGCGGACGGTGCCCAACGCCGTCGTCTATCCCGACCCCCGCACCGTGTACGCCGAGCTGCTGCTGGCCGAGGAGCGGTACGAGGAGGCGGCCACGCTGCTGTCCGAGGTCGGGCAGTGGCTGGAGGGACGGGCCTGGCGCAATCCGGCCTGGTGCCCCTGGCAGCTGAAGCTGGCCGACGCGCTCGCCCGCACCGCTCCGGACCTGGCGGCGCGTCACGCGCGGGAGGCCGTCGAACGGGCCCGGGGCTTCGGCGCGCCCTCCGCGATCGGCCAGGCGCTGCACACCCTGGCCGAGGTGACCGGCGGACCGGCGGCGCTCGCCCTGCACGCGGAGGCCGTCGAGCACCTGGAGCGGTCGCCGGCCTCGTACGAGCTGGCCCGCGCGCTGGTCGGGCACGGCGCCGCGCTGTCCCGCCACAGCCGGCTGGCGGAGGCCGCCGACCGGCTCTACCAGGGGCTGGAGGGCGCGGTGCACTGCGGCGCCGAGGCCCTGGCGGCGCGGGCCAGGTGCGAGCTGTCGGCGGCGGGGCTGCGTCCGCTGCCGCTGCGCTACGGGCAGACGGACACGCTCACCGCGCACGAGCGGCGGGCCGCCGAGATGAGCGCCCAGGGGCACGCGGCGTCGGTGGTCGCGAAGGACCTGCACCTCACCGAGCAGGGCGTGCGCCAGTTGCTCTCCTCCGTCTACCGCAAGATCGGCACGGACGCCGCCGGTCTGGCGGACGCCCTGGAGACCTTCCCGCGGCCGCGGGGGTGAGACCCGGCGGGCGCCTCCGCTCCGACGGGGAGCCGGGGCGCCCCGCCTCCCCCGCGCCTCTGCGCCCCTCCCACCTGGGCCGGACCGAACAGCCCGTTCCAACGTCTTGACGCGTAAATGACAACGGTGGCTTGATGTCTCCATGGGAGCGCTCCCACGTCCTCCAGGGAAGGGAACACCATGCGCGGCACCCGTCACTCACCGCCCTTACGGCTTCTCCCGCTCCTCGGCCTGCTGGCCGCCCTGCTCGTGCCCCTCGGCCTGACCGGCGCCCCGCGCGCCTCGGCCGCGTCCGCGGCGGACCCGGTACGGGTCATGCCGCTCGGCGACTCGATCACCGGCTCGCCGGGCTGCTGGCGGGCGCTGCTCTGGGAGCGGCTGCAGAGCGCCGGGTACACCGGCGCCGACTTCGTGGGCACGCTCAGCCACCAGGGCTGCGGCCGCCCGCACGACGGCGACAACGAGGGCCACGGCGGCGAACTGGTCACGGACGTGGCCGACCGGAACCTGCTGCCCGCCCGGCTGGCCGCGACCCGCCCGGACATCGTTGTCATGCACTTCGGCACGAACGACGTCTGGAGCGCGCTGCCCCCCGACCGCATCCTCGCCGCCTACACCAAACTGGTCGGGCAGATGCGGGACAGCAACCCGGACATGAGGATCCTGGTCGCCCAGCTGATCCCGATGAACCCGGGCACCTGCGCGGCCTGCGCGCAACGGGTCGTCGACCTCAACGCGCGGATCCCCGGCTGGGCCCGGGCGACGAGCACCGACCGTTCGCCCGTGACCGTGGTCGACCAGTGGACGGGCTTCAGCACGGCCGCCGACACCTACGACGGCGTCCACCCCGACGCCTCCGGCGACGAGAAGATCGCCGCCCGCTGGTTCCCGGCCCTCACCGCGCTCCTCGACGCGACCGAGCCCGGCGGTCCCGGTGACCCGGGCGGCGGCGACCCCGCCTGCACCGCCTCCTTCCGGGCCGTCTCCGCCTGGCAGGGCGGCTACCAGGGCGAGGTGACGGTGACCAACACGTCCGCCTCCCCGGTCACCCGCTGGACCGCGACCGTCGTACCGGCCGGCGGCGCGCGCCTCACCCAGGTCTGGAACGGCTCGCACACCACCGCCGCCGACGGCACGGTCACCGTCGCCAGCGCGGCGTGGAACGGCGCCCTGGCGCCCGGTGCCGGCGCCGTCTTCGGCTTCCTCGCCGACGCCCCGGCCGGGACCGGGACCCCGTCGGCGACCGTCACCTGCACGGCCTCCTGAACCCCTCACCCACTGGAGCCGCCATGAAATCCCGTACCGCCGTCCCCCGCGCGGCCGCCGTCGCGGCCGCCCTGCTGGGTCTCCTCCTGCCGCTGTTCGCGTTCGGCACCCCGGCCCACGCGGCGCCCGTCGGCTTCCGCGTCGAGAACGGCCGGCTGCTGGAGGCGTCCGGCAACGACTTCGTGATGCGCGGCGTCAACCACGCGCACACCTGGTACCCGGACCGCATCAGCTCCCTCGCCCACATCAAGGCCAAGGGCGCCAACACCGTCCGCGTGGTCCTCTCCAGCGGTGACCGCTGGACCCGCAACGACACCGCCGACGTGGCGAACGTCGTCGCGCAGTGCAAGCAGAACCGGCTGATCTGCGTCCTGGAGGTGCACGACACCACGGGCTACGGCGAGCAGAGCGGCGCCGCGACCCTCTCCCGGGCCGCCGACTACTGGATCGGCGTGCAGAGCGCCCTGACGGGCCAGGAGGACTACGTCATCGTCAACATCGGCAACGAGCCGTACGGCAACACGAACTACACGGCCTGGACCGCCGACACCAAGGCGGCGATCCAGAAGCTGCGGGGCGCCGGGTTCGACCACACGATCATGGTGGACGCCCCCAACTGGGGCCAGGACTGGGCGTTCACCATGCGCGACAACGCGGCCTCGGTGTTCGCGGCCGACCCGGACCGCAACACGGTCTTCTCCATCCACATGTACGGGGTCTTCGACACCGCCGCCGAGGTCAGCGACTACCTGAACCGCTTCGTCACCGCGAAGCTGCCGATCGTGGTAGGCGAGTTCGGCCACGACCACTCGGACGGCAACCCGGACGAGGACGCCATCCTGGCCGTCACCCAGCAGCTCGGCCTCGGCTACCTCGGCTGGTCCTGGAGCGGCAACGGCGGCGGGGTCGAGTACCTCGACATGGTCACGAACTTCGACCCGAACCGGCTCACCTCCTGGGGTCAGCGGCTCTTCAACGGGGCGAACGGCATCGCGGCGACCTCCGAGGAGGCCGACGTCTACTCCTCCGGGGGCGGCGGCGACACCACCGCCCCGACCGCGCCCGGCGCCCCGGCCGCCTCGGGCGTGACCTCCTCGTCCGTCACCCTGGCCTGGGCCGCCTCCACCGACGCGGTCGGCGTCACCGGCTACGACGTCGTGCGGGTCGCCGGCGGCACGGAGACCGCCGTCACCACCACGACCGGCACCTCCGCCACCCTCACCGGCCTCGCCCCGGCCACCTCGTACACCTTCGCCGTGTACGCCCGCGACGCCGCCGGCAACCGCTCGCCGCGCTCCGGCACGGTGGCGGTCACGACCGCGTCCGGCGGGACGTCGGCCGCCTGCGCGGTCGGCTACCGGGTGACCGGCGAGTGGCCCGGCGGGTTCCAGGGCGAGATCGTGCTGCGCAACACCGGCGGCTCGGCGATCAACGGCTGGACGCTGCGCTGGACCTTCCCGGACTCCCAGCGCGTCAGCAACCTGTGGGGCGGCACGGCCACGCAGAGCGGCGCCGACGTCACCGTCACCTCCGCGCCGTACACCGCGGCGATCCCCGCGGCGGGCTCCGTCACGCTCGGCTTCACGGCCACCAAGGGCGCGGCGAACCCCCACCCGGGCGCGTTCACGCTCAACGGCTCGGCCTGCACGGCGGGATGAGCGCACGCCGGCCGGCCGGGGGACCGCCGTTCCCCGGGCTGGCCGGCACCGCGTCACCCTGGGCCGGGTGCCGTCCCGCCCCGCAGGCGCCGGAGGTCGGAGGGGCGCACCTGGATGGCGACCACGGCGATCAGCGCGGCGACGATCGTGAAGATCGCGGCCGTGATGAAGGCGGCGGACACCCCGGCGGTCAGGACCTCGTCGCCCCAGCGCCCCGGCAGCTCCCCGGTCCGCCGGAAGCTCAGCCGCTCGGCCGGGGTCGCCTGCGCCAGGAAGCGCGGGATCTGTTTCCCGGCCTCGTTGGCGCTGGCCGTGCCGAACGTCGTGACCAGGATGGACAGGCCGAGGGAGCCGCCGACCTGCTGCATGGCGTTGAGGAGCCCGGAGGCCGCGCCGGTCTCCTCCGTGGAGACGTTCGAGAGCGCCATCAGGGTCAGCGAGACGAACTCCATGCCCATGCCGAGGCTGAAGACGAGCATCGGGCCGAGGACGCTGCCCGCGTAGGTGGAGTGGACGTCGGTCAGGGTCAGCCAGGCCAGGCCCGCCGCCGCGAGGATCGCGCCCAGCACCATGAAGGGCTTGGGCCCGTGGACGGGCAGGAACCGGGAGGCCAGTCCGGCGCCGATCGCGATGACCACGCTGACCGGCAGGAAGGCGAGCCCGGCCTGCAACGGGCTGAAGTCCAGCACGTTCTGCACGAAGAGCGTGAGGAAGAAGAACATGCCGAAGATCGCGGCGGACAGGCACAGCATGATGCCGTACGTGCCCGCGCGGTTGCGGTCGGCGAACATGTGCAGCGGGGTGATCGGCTGCCGGGAGCGCCGCTCGATCAGCACGAAGGCCGCGAGGACGACGACGGCCGCGGCGAACGAGGTCAGGGTCAGCGGGTCCCGCCAGCCGTCCTGGGCGGCCCGGATGAAGCCGTACACCAGCAGCACCATGCCGATGGTCGAGGTCAGCGCGCCGGCGATGTCGAAGCGGCCCGGGTGGCGTTCGGACTCCTTGATCCAGCGGGGGGTGGCCACGGCGATGAGCAGCCCGATCGGGACGTTGACGAACAGCACCCAGCGCCAGTTCAGCCACTCGACGAGCATCCCGCCCGCGAGCAGCCCGATCGCGCCGCCGCCGGCGGAGACGGCCGCGAAGACCCCGAAGGCCCGGTTGCGTTCCGGGCCCTCGGGGAAGGTCGTGCTGATCAGCGCCAGGGCCGTCGGTGAGGCGATGGCGCCGCCGACGCCCTGCAGGGCGCGGGCGGCCAGCAGTTGCCCTTCGTCCTGGGCGAGGCCGCCGAGCAGGGAGGCGAGCACGAACAGCAGCACGCCGAAGACGAACACCCGCCGTCTGCCGAGGATGTCGCCGGCCCGGCCGCCGAGCAGCAGCAGGCCGCCGAAGGTCAGGGTGTAGGCGTTGACCACCCAGGACAGGCCGGTGGTGGAGAAGTCCAGGGACCGCTGGATGTCCGGCAGCGCGATGTTCACGATGGTGATGTCGAGGACCACCATCAGCTGGCAGGAGGCGATGACCAGCAGGGCCATCGCGCTCCCCCCTCCGCCGGCTTCCCGGGTGGCGGTCCGCGCTGCGGAGGTCGGCCGCGGGCTGCTGCTCATGCGGTATCACCCTTTCGGGGGAACACCGTTCGACCGTACGCCCGCCGTCCGGGGCCCACCACTCGGGCGGCGGTGCCGCACGGCACGCTGCCGATGCCGGCTCCCGGGGCCGCGGCGCGGGTCAGCGGCCGGTGCGGATCAGCCCCGTGAGGTAGCGCCACAGCGACGAGCGCTGCCGGGCGGACGGGTCCGGCACCGCCGGCCCGGCCGGCTCCGGCGCGGACTGCGCCTGCGCGGCGGCGGTCCCGTCCTCCGCCGGCCGCGCGGGCGCCGGGGCGAGCGCGTACCGCACGGGCAGCGAGCGCAGACCGCGCATGAACGGCGAGGACCGCCAGGGCAGTTGGTCGGCGGGGAGGGCGAGTTCCAGGTGGGCGAACCGCTCGGACAGGCGGCTCACCCCGACCGCCGCGACCGTGGACGCCAGTTCGCGCGCCGGGCACTGGCGGCCGCCCGCGCCCCAGGACAGGTGCGCCCGGGTGCTGATGGTGGTGCCCGACGCCGCGTGCCCGGCGAACAGCGGGTCGGCGTGCGCGGCGGCGGCGGAGACCCACACCGGGTCGCCCTCCCGGATCACGTAGTTCCCGAGCGGGGTGTCCTTCGCCGCGAAGCGCGGCACGAAGTTCACCAGCGGCGGCTTGCGCATCACGACCCGGTTCATCGTCTCCCTGACCATGCCGGCGGAGAGGCTGGCGCGCACGCCGCCGTCCCCCGTGACGACCTCGACCACGGTGTTGGAGATGAGGATGCCGACGTGGTCGGAGGTCATGCCGAGCAGCATGAAGAGCTCACGGGCGAGTTCGTCGAGCGAGAGGTCCGGGTGCGCGGCGAGCAGGTGGGAGGGGAAGTCGTCGCCCGGCGTCCGCAGTTTCACCGCGGCGAGTTCCGCGAGGGCGGCCAGCAGCCGCTCCAGGGCGGGCTCGGCGTCCGGGCCCGCGTCCAGCACCCGCCACATGTCCATCAGGGCGTCGTCGCCCTGCGAACCGGGGAAGCCGAGCAGGTGACTGGCGACCATCAGGGGCAGCGGCCGGGAGAACTGGGCCGAGAGGTCCGCCACCCCGGTGGTGCCGCCTTCCTCCAGCAGCGTGATCAGTTCGTCGGCGTAGGCGGTGACGGCCGTCCTCAGCCGCTTGGCCTGGGGGTGGCGCGGGTCCTGGAAGGGCTTGAGGGCCGCGTCCCACGCCTGCCGCAGCGGCCGGTATCCGGGACCGCCCTGGATCAGCACGTGGTTGACCTCCAGGGACGGCCCCAGCGGCCAGTCCGCCGGGATTCGGCCCTCCGTGCGGGCCCGCCAGTTCTCCAGGCCCTTGGGCCAGGCGTCGTCGTCCTGGAGCACCTCCAGGGCCTCGCGGTAGCCGAGCACCAGCCAGGCGGGCACGCCCAGCAGGTCGACCGGCGCGACCGGACCGTGCCGCTCCCTGAGCCGCTCGTACACCAGCGCGGGGCGCGCCTCGTAGTCCCGGGTCAGCAGCGGTTCGGGAGTCATCGTCTCCAACCGGATGTCGTCCAGGTCCACGGATCCGCCGTCACCCCTCTGGAATCGCCTCGTCTGGCCGCCGTCCGGCACCGCCCGTACCGGTGCGGCTCCGGTCGGTGGCCGGGAACGGTGGGGACCTTACCCCAGGGGGTGATCTTGGGTGAACGACGGGTGGATCGCGGGCCGGCCGCGGGGGTCGGGGCGGTGCCCGCCCGGTGGGTCAGCCCAGGAAGCTGAGGCGCACCGTGCGGTCGGGGTTGTCCTTGTTGGTGTCCACCAGGCACACCGACTGCCAGGTCCCGAGCTCCAGCCGGCCGCCGATCACCGGGAGCGTGGCGTGCGGCGGGACGAAGGCGGGCAGGACGTGGTCGCGGCCGTGGCCGGGGCTGCCGTGGCGGTGCTGCCAGCGGTCGTCGGCGGGCAGCAGGGTGTGCAGGGCGGCGAGGAGGTCGTCGTCGCTGCCGGCGCCCGTCTCGATGACGGCGATGCCGGCGGTGGCGTGCGGGACGAAGACGTTGAGCAGGCCGTCGCGGCCGGCCGCCACCTCCCGCAGGAAGGACTCGCAGTCCCGCGTGAGGTCGACGACCCGCTCGGCGGAACCGGTGGTGACGTTCAGGACGCGTGTGGTGAAGGCATCGGACATGCCTCCATCCTGACGCACGCGCGCGCCGCGCCGGCCGCGCCGCACCATCGGGCCGGTCCCGCCGCCGGCGGCGCGGCAACTCCTCGGCGGCACCGGCGTACCGGCCCCGGACGTGCCCGGCCCGGCCGCCGGCACCGGATCCGCCCTGCGGGCCGTGCCGTTCGCGGGGCCCGTCCCGCCGTTCGTCATCCGGTCCGGCGTGGGCGGGACGCCGCAGGCTCCTCGTCACGCTCGGTGTGACGTTCCCGCTCCGCGTCGGCGTCCACGCCGGAATCCGCGGCGTGGACGCCCGGTTGACCGAGGCCGGGGAGTCGCTCGGGTTCTCGCGGTGGGGCCGGTGCGGCACGTCGCGCCGCCGGGCGCGCTCGGCGGTGGAGCGGCTCCAACCGGGTAGCCGGCCGGGCGAGTTCGTCGCGCCGCTCGGGAACGGCGGGTGCGGGAAGCCGATGCCGCCGCGCATCCCGGCCGGCTCGGCCGCGGCATCGGGGCACGGTGCCCGTGCCGCCGCGGGGCCGTCGCCTTCCGGGCGCCGGGGCCGCCGCCGTGGAAGAAGGTGCGGCGCGCCGTGCCGCTCGGGCTGCCCCGAAAGGACGTGGAGGGTGCACCCGGGCGCGCTCGACGCGCTCGCCCGGATCAGGACCTCGGAGGGGAGCGTGACGGGACCGTGCGTCTCCGCGGGCCGCTGGAGGGGTGCCGCCCGGCGGGAAGTTCCGCGCCGCCCGCGGGGTTGGGAGAGGCGTGAACGTCATCCGTGAGGTCGAGGCGGTCGTCATCGGCGCGGGCCAGGCCGGACTGGCCGCCGCCTACCACCTGCGGCGCGCCGGCTTCGAGCCGGACCGCGACTTCGTGGTGCTGGACCACTCCCCCGGACCGGGCGGCGCCTGGCAGTTCCGGTGGCCGTCGCTGACCTACGGCAAGGTGCACGGCATGCACGCGCTGCCCGGCATGGAGCTGACCGGCGCCGATCCCGGGCGGCCGTCCGCCGAGGTGATCTCCGAGTACTTCGCCGCGTACGAGCGGACCTTCGGCCTGCGGGTCCGGCGGCCCGTCGACGTGCGGGCCGTGCGCGAGGGGGACGGCGGGCGGCTGCTGGTCGAGACCTCGGCCGGGACCTGGGCGACGCGGGCGCTGATCAACGCGACGGGCACGTGGGACCGGCCGTTCTGGCCGCGCTACCCCGGGCAGGAGACCTTCCGGGGGCGGCAGCTGCACACCGCGCAGTACGCCGGGCCCGAGGAGTTCGCGGGGCTGCGGGTCGTGGTGGTGGGCGGCGGTGCCTCGGGCACGCAGCACCTGCTGGAGCTCGCTCCGTACGCCGCGGCCACGACGTGGGTGACCCGGCGGCCGCCGGTCTTCCGTGAGGGGCCCTTCGACGAGGACGCGGGCCGGGCGGCCGTCGCGCTCGTGGCGGAGCGGGTGCGGCGGGGCCTGCCGCCGAGGAGTGTCGTCTCGGTCACGGGACTGCCGCTGAACGACGCCGTCCGGCAGGGCATCGCGGACGGAGTGCTGGACCGCCTGCCGGTGTTCGACCGGATCACGCCCGACGGGGTGGAGTGGGCGGACGGACGGCGTGTGGCGGCCGACGTCATCCTGTGGGCGACCGGGTTCCGGGCCGCCCTCGACCACCTCGCCCCGCTGCGGCTGCGCGGGCCGGGCGGCGGCATCCGCGTCGAGGGGACGCGGGTGGTCGCCGACCCGCGGATCCACCTCGTCGGCTACGGGCCGTCGGCCAGCACCGTCGGCGCCAACCGGGCCGGCCGCGCGGCCGTACGGGACATCAGGCGGCTGCTGGACGGGGAGGCGGTCGCCGCGTGACGGCGGCCGGTCCCGGCCCGGGTCCCGGCCGCGGCTTCCGTCGCGGCTCGGGCCGCGGGGCGGCCCCGCCCGGTCACTTCGGTGTGCCCGCGCTCTTCTGCTGGGCGTTGAATTCGGTGACGTTGCGCTGGTGCTCCGCGTAGTCGGCGGTGAAGCGGGTGTCCCCCGGCTTGACCGTGACGAAGTACAGCCAGTCGCCCGGGGTGGGGTTGATCGCGGCCCGCACCGCGTCCTCGCCGGGGTTGGCGATGGGCGTGGGCGGCAGGCCCATGCGCTGGTAGGAGTTGTAGGGGCTGTCGACGCGCGTGTCGGCGTCGGTGGTGGTGAGGGTGGTGCGGTCGAGCGCGTAGTTGAGGGTCGAGTCCATCTGGAGCGGCATGCCGCGTTCGAGCCGGTTGAAGATCACCCGGGCGACCTTGCCCATGTCGGCCTTGGTGGCCGCCTCCGCCTGGACGATGCTGGCGATGGTGACCGCCTGGTAGACGTTCATGGCGTTGCGCTGCGCGCCCGCGGCGATCGGCGCCCCGTTGAACCGCTTGGTGGCGGTGTCGACCATGAGCGACAGCAGGCGCTCCGGCGTCGCCTTCTCGTCCAGCGGGTAGGTCGCCGGGAAGAGGTAGCCCTCGGGGTTGCCCTCCGCGTCGTTCGGCAGCTTCAGGTCCGCCTTGGCCAGGGACTTCTTCGTGGTGCCCGGGGGCAGGGCGAGCGCCTTGTCGACGGCGCCGTACACCTGGCTCGCGCGCCAGCCCTCGGGGACGGTCAGCCGGGTGGGTCTGGCCGGTCCGTCGTCCCGGAGGGTCAGCAGCGGCACCGCCACGGCGGTGCCGGCCACGACGGCGCCGGTCGCGATGAGGGTGATGCGGCCCCGGCGCGTCAGTCGGATCGTGCTCCTCGAGCTCCGTGGCGGAGTGTTCGTCTGCATGCGGGCACGGTAACCCGTATAAGCTGACAAACCCGGCATATCTTCATCTTGTCGGCTCCAGTTGAGCGTCTCGGCGTACCAGCGCCGCGTAGCGCCCGTTCCGTTCCAACAGCTCCTCGTGGCTGCCCCGTTCGACCGCGCGCCCGGAGTCGAGGACCACGATCTGGTCGGCGCCGCGGACGGTGGACAGCCGGTGCGCGATGGTGAGGGTGGTGCGGTCGGCCGACAGGGCGTCGATGGCCTCCTGGACCGCGGCCTCCGTACGGGTGTCCAGCGCGCTGGTGGCCTCGTCGAGGATGAGGACCGGCGGGTCGCGCAGGATGGTGCGGGCGATGGCCAGGCGCTGCTTCTCGCCGCCGGAGAAGCGGTGGCCGCGCTCGCCGACGACGGTGTCGTAGCCGTCGGGCAGCGACGCGATGTGGTCGTGGATCTGGGCCGCCCGGGCCGCCGCCCGGAGCTCCTCGTCGGTGGCGTCGGGCTTGGCGAAGCGCAGGTTGTCGGCGACCGAGGCGTGAAAGAGGTACGTCTCCTGCGAGACGACGCCGACCGCGCGGGCCAGGGTGTCGAAGTCCAGGTCGCGGACGTCGACCCCGTCGAGCGTCACGCGGCCGCCGGTCACGTCGTACAGCCGGGGCACGAGGTAGCCGAGCGTGGACTTGCCGGCGCCGGTCGGGCCGACGACGGCGAGGCTGCCGCCGGCGGGGACGGTGAGGTCGATGCCGTCGAGGACGGGAGCGGCCCTGCCGTCGCCACCCCGGTCGCCGGCCTTGCCGGCCGCTTCCCCGGCGCTCGCGTCGCCGGCCGGGGCATGGTCCGCCGGGTCGTAGTGGAAGGTGACGTTCTCGAAGCGGATCTCGCCCTTGACGCGGTCGAGGCGGACCGGGTCCTCACGCTCGGTGATGTCGATCGGCAGGTCCAGGTACTCGAAGATGCGCTGGAAGAGCGCCAGCGAGGCCTGGATCTGGACGCCGGTCGACAGCAGGCTCACGGCAGGGCGGAACAGGCCCTGCTGGAGCGAGACGAAGGCGACGAGGGTGCCGATGGACACCTGCGGGCCGCCGAGCTGGAGGGCCATGCCGGCGGTCCAGTAGATGACGGCGGGCAGCGCGGCCATGACGATCGTGATGACGGCCATGCGCCAGCGGCCGGCCATGCTCGACCGCACCTCCAGGTCCACCAGCCGCTCGGACTCCTCGGCGAAGGACCGGGTCAGCGAGTCGGAGCGGCCCATCGTGCGGCCGAGCAGGATGCCGCTGACGGACAGCGACTCGGTGACGGTGGCGGCCATCACGGCCATCTGCTTCTGGCGCCGCGTGGTGATCTTCTTGCGCTCGTCGCCGACCCGGCGGCTGATCCACACGAACACCGGCAGCAGGACGAGCGAGACCACGGTCAGCCGCCAGTCGAGGGCGATCATCGCGACGATCGTGGCGATCACGCTGGTGGCGTTGGAGACGAGCGAGGTCGCGGTGGAGGTGACGGTGGCCTGCATGCCGCCGATGTCGTTGGCGATGCGGGACTGCACCTCGCCGGTGCGCGTGCGCGTGAAGAAGGCGAGGGACATGCGCTGCAGCCGGCCGTAGACGGCGGTGCGCAGGTCGTGCATGACGCGCTGGCCGACCGTCGTGGAGATCAGCGTCTGGAGCACACCGAAGACGCTGGTCAGGACGGCGCTGACGATCATGCCCGCGGCGAGCAGGGTCAGCAGGCCCGTGCGGCCCTCGGGGATCGCGACGTCGAGGATCGCCTTCAGCAGGAAGGGCGTGGCGACCGAGACCAGCGACGAGGCGGCGACGAGCAGGCCGACGATCGCGAGCCGGCCCCGGTAGGGGCGGAAGAGCCGCAGGATGCGGCGCACCTGCCGGGGCTGCTCGGGCGCGTCGGCGGGTGGTGTCCAGGCGGGTGGCTGGTCGGGATGCATGGGCTCCTACGGAGGTGAGCGGGCGCCGGCCGGGGCGCCGGCCGGCGAGGACTGACGGAGCTTAGCTCATTGTTACCTATACTCACAATGAACGACATCCTGATATTGTTCCCGCATGACCAGCCCCGACTCCGACGGCCTGCTCGCCGAGCAGTTGCTGCGGCTCACCCGCCGGGTGCACCGCATCCAGAAGCGCCATCTCCACCAGCGCGACCTCGGCATCACCCCGGCCCAGTCCCGGCTGCTGCGCACCCTCGCGCACTACGGTTCGCCACCGCGCATGGCCGATCTGGCCGAGCGGCTGGAGGTGGTGCCGCGGGCCGTGACGACGCTGGTCGACGGGCTGGAGGCGCACGGCGCGGTCCGCCGGGTCCCCGACCCGGCCAACCGCCGGGTGATCCGGATCGAACTCACGGACGACGGCCACAAGGTGCTGCGCGAGCTGCACGACGCGCGCCGCTCCGCCGCCGAGGAGATCCTCGCCCCGCTGACGGACGCGCAGCGCGAGGTCCTCGGGGGCTTGCTGGACACGCTGATCGACGGGGCGCCGGTCCGCTCCTGCTGACCTGGCCGACGAGCGCGGGTCCGCCCCTGCCGAGCTGACCGGCGGGGCGCCGGTCCTCTCCCGCTGACGCTGGTCCGGCGGTCGGCGGCCGGCGGTCGGCGGCCGGTGGTCGGCGGCCGGTGGTCGGCGGCCGGTGGTCGGTGGTCGGTGGTCGGCGGCGGCCCTCGGACGCGGCAGGGGCGCGTCGGCGGCGCACCGGGCGGGGTCAATGACGCACCAGGCAGAACGGGTGTCACGCCGGATCGGCATAGACCCGCCGGCCGCGCCCGTCCGTACCGCCGTCCGGCGGACGGGCGCCCCGGGCGAGGACTTGGTCGTGCGGGCGGTCCGGGTCCGCGACGTCGAAGCCGAAGCCGAAGCCGAAGCCGAAGCCGAAGCCGAGGTGGAACTGCCGCGGACGGGCCGGGTGCGGCCACCGCGGCGGCCGGAAGTCCGTGACCCGCCGGAACGCCGGCACCAGGCCGGACGGCGTGTGCGGCGTCGACCGGTCCTCGCCGAGGACCCCGGGGGTCGGGGGCGGGGGCGGCGGCGCAGGGGTGCGGCGGTCTGGGGCGACCGGTGCGGGGATCGGTGTCCGCAAAGGGCGGTGTCCATAAAGGCCGGTGTCCGCGGGGGTCGGTGTCGGCGGGGGTCGGCCCACGAAGTCGGCATCGGCATCGGCATCGGCATCGGCGATGCCCCTAGCCGGTTCTGTGCGGTCGTGGGGAAAACCGTTTGCGCCCGGACACGCTGCGACGCGAACCTGTCACGGCCTGTCGCTCCGCTCCGCGGTCCCCGCCGCCTCCGTTCCGCACCGCTCGACCACTTCTCGCCCCCTCCCCCGCACCGTCCCTCGCACCGCTCCGGCCCGCCTCCACCGTTCTTTCTCCCCACCGATCCCTGACACGAGCCACTGGGACCTCATGCGTATTCAAGACCTCCCGTATCCCGACCCGGGTGTGCCGGACGCACGCTCGGGCCCCCGACTGCTGTGGTGGCTCTTCCGGAAGCAGCTGGGCGGACAGCTCAAGTCGCTGGCCTGGGGACTGCTGCACTTCACCGCCGTCTCCGCGCTGCCGTTCTGCGTCGGCCTCGCCGTGCAGGCCGTGGTGGACCGCTCCGGCACCCGGCTGGCCCAGGCGGGCGGCCTGCTGGCGCTGGTCTGCGCCGCGAACGCGGTCGGCGACACCTTCCTGCACCGCACCGCCGTCACCAACTGGATCACGGCGGCCGCCCGCGTCCAGCAGCTGCTCGCCCGCAAGGCCGCCCGGCTGGGCTCCGCGCTGACCCGGCGGGTCGCCGCCGGTGAGGTCGTGGCCGTCTCGACGGGCGACGTCGAGAGGATCGGCTGGTTCGTGGAGGCGCTGTCCCGGTTCACCGCGGCGGCCGTCACCCTCGTGCTGGTCTGCGCGGGCCTGGTCGTCTACCAGCCGGCGCTCGGCGTGGTCGTCGCCGTGGGCCTGCCCGTCCTCGCCCTCGCCGTGCTGCCCCTGCTGCCCCGCGCCACCCGGCGCGCCGACGTCCAGCGCGAGAAGGCGGGCCGCGCCACCGAGCTCGCCTCCGACACCGTCGCGGGACTGCGCGTGCTGCGCGGCATCGGCGGCGAGGAGCTGTTCCTGGACCGCTACCGCCGCGCCTCTCAGGAGGTCCGCCACGCGGCCGTGCGCAGCGCCCGGATGTGGTCCCTGATCTCCGCCGTCCAGGTCCTGCTGCCGGGGCTGCTGCTGATCGCGGTGGTCTGGTACGGCGTGCACCTGTCCCGGCAGGGCCGCGTCACCGTCGGCGAACTGGTCACCGTCTACAGCTCGGTCATGATCCTCACCTACCCGCTGCGGCACTTCGAGGAGATCGCCATGGCGTACTCCTTCTCCCGGCCCTCCGCCAGGCGGGCCGCGGGCGTGCTGGCGCTGGAACGGGCCACGGACAGCACCGGGACCCGCGCCGCCGACCCGCCCTCCGGAGACCTGTACGACCCGGCCACCGGTCTGCTCGCCCCCGCCGGCCGGTTCACCGCCGTGGTGTGCGGCGACCCGGACGCCGCCGGGCGGCTGGCGGAGCGGCTCGGCGGACACCCCTCGGAGGAGGGCCCCTCCGCCCTGCTGGGCGGCGTACCGCTCGACGAGCTGCCCCTGCACACCGCCCGCACGGCCGTCCTGGTCCAGGACAAGGACCCGGTCCTGCTGTCCGGCTCCCTGCGCGAACTGCTCGACGTGCCCGCCTCGGGCGCCGTCGGGACGGACGCGGCCCTGGCGGCCGCGCAGTGCGACGACGTGCTGGCGGCGCTCGCGCAGAACTCGCTCGACGCCGGCGATCCGCTCGACGCCCGGATCACCGAACGCGGCCGGTCGCTGTCCGGCGGCCAGCGCCAGCGCCTCGCCCTGGCCCGGTCGCTGGTCACCGACCCGGAGGTGCTCGTCCTGGACGAGCCGACCTCGGCGGTCGACTCGCACACCGAGGCGCGCATCGCCCAGGGCGTCCGGGACCTGCGCGCCGGGCGCACGACCGTGGTGTTCACCTCCTCGCCGCTGCTGCTGGACCGCGCGGACCGGGTCGTGTTCCTGCACGACGGGTCCGTCGTCGCGGCCGGCGGGCACCGCGAGCTGCTGGGCACCGAGCCCCGGTACCGGGCGGTGGTGACCCGCGAGACCGACGACGAGGCCGTCCCCGGCGACGTCCTGGACCGGAACCACGTCCCGCACCGACGGGAAGAGATCGAGGAGACAGCATGATCGGCGTGGCGCCACCGGCCTACGACCCGGCGGCCCCGACGACGGCGAGCACCCTGCCCGTCGGGGCGCCCGCGACCGTCCGCGCGTACGTGACCGAGCTGCTGCGCCGGCACCGCCGGGCCTTCCTCCTGCTCGTCGCCGTCAACACGGTGGCCGTCGTCGCCTCGATGGCCGGCCCCTACCTGCTCGGCGGGCTGGTGGAGCGCGTCTCGGACGGCTCCGCGGCCCGGGAGCTCCGTCTGGAGCTGACCGCCGGCCTGTTCGTGCTCGCACTGGTCGTGCAGGCCCTGTTCGTACGGCAGGTGCGGCTGCGCGGCGCGATGCTCGGCGAGCGGATGCTGGCCGACCTGCGCGAGGACTTCCTCGTCCGGTCGGTCGGACTGCCGCCGGGGGTGCTGGAGCGGGCCGGGACGGGCGACCTGCTGTCCCGGATCACCACGGACATCGACCGGCTCGCCAACGCGATGCGCGAGGCCGTGCCCCAGCTGGCGATCGGCGTGGTGTGGGCGGCGCTGCTGCTGGGCGGGCTGGTCGTCACGGCACCTCCGCTGGCGCCCGCCGTCCTGCTCGCCGTCCCGCTGCTGGTGGCCGGCTGCCGCTGGTACTTCCGGCGGGCGCCCTCGGCGTACCGCGCGGAGTCCGCCGGGTACGCCTCCGTGGCCGCCGCGCTCGCCGAGACCGTGGACGCCGGGCGCACCGTCGAGGCCCACCGCCTCGGCGACCGCCGCATCGCGCTGTCGGAGCGGCGGATCGCGCAGTGGACGGCCTGGGAGCGCTACACCCTGTGGCTGCGCTCCGTGCTCTTCCCGGTCGTCAACGTCACCCACGTGACGGTGCTCGGCTCGGTCCTCATGATCGGCGGCGTGTTCGTCCTGCAGGGCTGGATCGGTGTCGGCCAGTTGACCACGGGCGCGCTGCTCGCCCAGATGCTCGTCGACCCCGTGGGCCTCGTCCTGCGCTGGTACGACGAACTCCAGGTGGCCCACGTGTCGCTCGCACGGCTGGTCGGCGTCCGGGACATCGAGCCCGGCGCCGGCGATCCCGCCCTCGCCCCCGACGGACGCCACCTGCACGCGGACCGGGTGCGCTTCGGCTACCTCGACGGCGTGGACGTGCTGCGCCGGGTGTCCCTGGAGGTCGCGCCCGGCACCAGGCTGGCGCTGGTCGGGCCCTCCGGCGCGGGCAAGTCCACCCTGGGCCGGCTGCTCGCCGGGATCTACGCGCCCCGGGACGGCCGGATCACCCTGGGCAGCGCCGAACTGTCCCGGATGACCGCGGAACGGGTCCGCGCCCACGTGGCCCTCGTCAACCAGGAGCACCACGTCTTCGTGGGGTCCCTGCGCGACAACCTCCGGCTCGCCCGCGCCGACGCCACCGACGCCGAGCTGTGGGCGGCGCTCGGCGCGGTCGACGCGGACGGCTGGGCCCGCGCGCTCGACGACGGCCTGGACGCCGAGGTCGGCTCGGGCGGCCAGGCCCTCACCCCGGCCCAGGCCCAGCAGGTCGCGCTGGCCCGGCTGGTGCTGGCCGACCCGCACACACTGGTCCTGGACGAGGCGACCTCCCTGCTCGACCCGCGGGCGGCCCGCCACCTGGAGCGGTCCCTGGCCCGCGTCCTGGACGGCCGCACGGTCGTCGCCATCGCCCACCGGCTGCACACCGCCCACGACGCGGACGTCATCGCCGTCGTCGAGAACGGCCGGATCAGCGAGCTGGGCAGCCACGACGACCTGGTCGCGGCGGACGGGGCGTACGCGGCCCTGTGGCGCTCCTGGCACGGGTAGGGCGGAGCCGGGCGCCGGGCCGGGACCCCCGGCGCCCGGCTCCGCGGTCGTGGACGCCCCGCCCCGCGCCGCCGGCCGCGTACCCGGGCCGGGTCCGTGCCGTTGCGCGGTTGCGAACCGGGGTGGAAGGCTGGACTCGGGCACCGGCTCGGGGAACGCCCGGAGACCACACGATCCGGCGACGGGCGGCGCCAGTGCCCCGTGCAGCGGCGGCCCCCGGCGGGCCGCGGTGACAACGGGTTCGTCCCCACCCCCTGGAGGTATCCGTGAACAGCTCCGACGGATGGGGAGACGACGTCTACCAGCCCCAGCAGGACGGGCAGCTCGAGGACACGGGCGTGCTCGACACCGAGGACACCCTGGCGTTCGAGGGCACCGACGATCCCCTCGACCCGGGCTGGTCCCCTCCCGAGCGGCCCTGGGCCGTGGAACACGTCGGTGTGACGGCCGCGGAGCGCCTGCGCGGGGAGACGCTGGACCAGCGGCTCGCCGAAGAACTGCCGGACGTCGGCGTGCCCGACGGCGACGGCCTCGGCGACACCCAGGACACCGACGGCGAACTGCTGGACAACGAGGTCGGCGCCCGTCGCTCCGGCCGTCTCGTGGCACCCGACGAGGGGGTGCACGAGGACGACGAGCCCGCGCTGGTCGCCCGGGACGTCGGCATCGACGGCGCGGCCGCCTCCGCCGAGGAGGCCGCCGTGCACATCGTCGACGAGGACACCCTGCCCGGCTGACCCGCCCGCCGCCCCCGGCCCGGCCACGTCCCACCGGCCGCGCCCTTTCCCTGCCCCGCCTCGATCCCAGTCGCCCGAGGAGCCTTCATGCAGCAGGACAAGCACCCCGACTACCACCCCGTCGTCTTCCGCGACCGCGCCGCCGGGTACGCCTTCCTCACCCGGTCCACCGCGTCCAGCCACGAGACCATCGAGTGGGACGACGGCGAGACCTACCCGGTCGTGGACGTGGAGATCTCCTCGGAGAGCCACCCCTTCTACACGGGCAAGGCCCGGACGGTGGACACGGAGGGCCGCGTCGCCCGCTTCGAACGGCGCTACGGCGGCTCCGGCCAGGACGCCGCGGGCGGCTGAGCCCCGCGCGGTGCTCAGATGACGTTGAGCGCCGCCGCGCAGCCCACTCCGCCGAGCAGCATGAACGCCGGCATCAGCACCTTCAGCTCGACCCAGCTGCCCGCCCGGAACCGCATGGCCTTCGGCGGGCCCACCGGGTACCAGCGCTTGCGTCCCACCGGGATGGGCCACAGGACCGGGCAGCCGGAGACGGTCAGCGCGTCGCCGAGGTCGTGCACCAGCGCCCCCAGCACCACGGGCAGCCCCAGCCACAGGTACTCCTGGCCCGGCTCCGTGAAGAGCCAGTCGGCGCCGTTGCCCGGCTGGTCCAGGATCCCCGCGATGATCCACGCGGTGGCCGCCGCCAGCAGCCACACCAGGACGTCGCTGCTGGAGCCGCGGGTCGCCCGCCACAGCAGCCCTTCTATCGCCAGCACCAGGTGCGCGAAGAGGATAGCCAGCACCGCCCAGCGACCGCCCGTGATCGCCAGGGTCGAGGTGCCCAGGCCGATCAGGACGGCCCACAGCCAGGTGTGCGTGAGCGTGCGGTGCCCGCCGGAGCGGCGCGGGTCGCCCTGCTTCTTCGTCGCCTTGTAGACGGCGTACGACAGCTTGTCGACGATCTCGCACAGCCAGCGCGACAGGGGTCCGAAGGCCCGCGAGATGGTGGCGGCCTTGTGGTCGAGGTCCGGGGCGAGTGCGGCGCCCGCGCAGATCAGGGCACCGCACAGCAGGACCGGCCAGGGCATCGGACGCCCGGCCGCGGCGACCGCCGCACCGACGCCGAGCCAGGCCGCGGCGCCCGACAGTGAGTGTGCTGGTCCCATCATCGCCGCTGCCCGCCCCATTCCTCGTGTGCCGCCGACCGGTTGACCGGGGGCGTGGACGCTCCGCCGGCGGGACAGCGTACCGTTCGCGATCTTCGGACCGGCATCCGATTGCCGCATCGGGCGGGAGGCCAGGCAAGATGGGTCCGTGACCCTCATCGATCAGCTGCCGCCGACCGCCGACCCCGACGCCCTGTACGAAGCCTTCGAGTCGTGGGCGCAGGAGCGCGGGCTCACCCTCTATCCCCACCAGGAGGAGGCGCTGATCGAGGTGGTCTCCGGGGCGAACGTGATCGTGTCCACGCCCACGGGGTCCGGCAAGAGCATGATCGCCGCGGGTGCGCACTTCGCCGCGCTGGCCCGGGACGAGGTCACCTTCTACACCGCGCCGATCAAGGCGCTGGTGTCGGAGAAGTTCTTCGAGTTGTGCAAGCTCTTCGGCACCGAGAACGTCGGCATGCTGACCGGCGACGCGTCCGTCAACGCCGACGCCCCGGTCATCTGCTGCACCGCCGAGGTGCTGGCGTCGATCGCGCTGCGGGACGGCAGGCACGCGGACGTCGGCCAGGTCGTCATGGACGAGTTCCACTTCTACGCGGAGCCGGACCGGGGCTGGGCCTGGCAGATCCCGCTGCTGGAGCTGCCGCAGGCGCAGTTCGTCCTCATGTCGGCGACCCTCGGTGACGTGTCCTTCTTCGAGAAGGACCTCTCCCGCCGCACGGGCCGCCCGACGACGGTGGTCCGCTCGGCGACCCGCCCCGTGCCCCTCTCCTACGAGTACCGCTACACCCCGCTGACGGAGACGCTCACCGACCTGCTGGCCGCCCGGCAGGCGCCGGTCTACATCGTGCACTTCACGCAGGCGCAGGCCGTGGAGCGGGCGCAGGCGCTGATGAGCATCAACATGTGCACGCGCGAGGAGAAGGACCGGATCGCCGAGCTGATCGGCAACTTCCGCTTCACCACGAAGTTCGGCCGCAACCTCTCCCGTTACGTGCGGCACGGCATCGGAGTGCACCACGCCGGCATGCTGCCCAAGTACCGGCGGCTGGTGGAGAAACTCGCCCAGGCCGGCCTGCTGAAGGTCATCTGCGGCACGGACACCCTCGGCGTGGGCGTCAACGTGCCCATCCGCACGGTGCTGTTCACGGCGCTGACGAAGTACGACGGCAACCGGGTGCGGACCCTGCGCGCGCGTGAGTTCCACCAGATCGCGGGCCGCGCCGGCCGCGCGGGCTTCGACACCGAGGGCTTCGTCGTCGCCCAGGCGCCCGAGCACGTCATCGAGAACGAGAAGGCGCTCGCCAAGGCCGGCGACGACCCGAAGAAGCGCCGGAAGGTGGTGCGCAAGAAGGCGCCCGAGGGCTTCGTCGGCTGGACGGAGCAGACCTTCGAGAAGCTCATCGAGTCCGAGCCGGAGCCCCTGACGTCCCGTTTCCGGGTGACGCACACGATGCTGCTGTCGGTGATCGCCCGGCCCGGCAACGCCTTCGAGGCGATGCGCCGCCTGCTGGAGGACAACCACGAGCCGCGCAAGCAGCAGCTGCGGCACATCCGGCGGGCGATCGCCATCTACCGCTCGCTGCTGGACGGCGGCATCGTCGAGAAGCTCGACGCGCCGGACGCCGAGGGCCGCATCGTCCGTCTCACCGTGGACCTCCAGCAGGACTTCGCGCTCAACCAGCCGCTGTCGACCTTCGCGCTCGCCGCGTTCGAGCTCCTCGACCCGGAGTCCCCGTCGTACGCGCTGGACATGGTGTCCGTGGTGGAGTCGACGCTGGACGACCCCCGGCAGATCCTCGCCGCCCAGCAGAACAAGGCGCGCGGCGAGGCCGTGGCCGCGATGAAGGCGGACGGCGTCGAGTACGAGGAGCGCATGGAGCGCCTCCAGGACATCACCTACCCCAAGCCCCTGGAAGAGCTGCTCTTCCACGCGTACAACACCTACCGCAAGAGCCACCCGTGGGTCGGCGACCATCCGCTGTCGCCGAAGTCCGTGGTGCGGGACATGTACGAACGGGCGCTGTCGTTCACGGAGTTGGTGTCCTTCTACGAGCTGGCCCGCACCGAGGGCATCGTGCTGCGCTACCTCGCCGGCGCCTACAAGGCCCTCGACCACACCATCCCCGACGACCTGAAGTCCGAGGACCTCCAGGACCTGATCGAGTGGCTCGGCGAGATGGTGCGCCAGGTCGACTCCAGCCTGCTGGACGAGTGGGAGCAGCTCGCCAACCCGGAGGAGATGACCGCCGAGGAGGCCCAGGAGAAGGCCGACGAGGTCAAGCCGGTCACCACGAACGCGCGTGCCTTCCGCGTCCTGGTCCGCAACGCCCTGTTCCGCCGCGTCGAGCTCGCGGCCCTCGACCAGGTCGGGGAACTGGGCGAGATGGACGCCGAGTCCGGCTGGGACGCCGAGGCGTGGGGCGAGGCGATGGACAAGTACTGGGACGAGTACGACGACCTGGGCACCGGGCCCGACGCGCGCGGCCCCAAGCTGCTCGTGATCCAGGAGGAGCCGCAGAACGGTCTGTGGCGCGTCCGCCAGATCTTCGACGACCCGAACGACGACCACGACTGGGGCATCAGCGCGGAGGTCGACCTGGCCGCCTCCGACGCGGAGGGCCGCGCGGTCGTCCGCGTCACCGACGTCGGCCAGCTGTGAGCAGCCGGCCGCCCGTGAGCTCAGGAGAATCCCACCCATGACGAATCCGGCCGAGAGCCTGGTCGCCCTGCTCGACCTGGAGCAGATCGAGGTCAACATCTTCCGTGGCCGCAGCCCGCAGGAGTCCCTGCAGCGGGTCTTCGGCGGCCAGGTGGCGGGCCAGGCGCTGGTCGCCGCCGGCCGCACCACGGAGGGCGACCGCCCGGTGCACTCGCTGCACGCGTACTTCCTGCGGCCGGGCCGGCCGGGGGTGCCGATCGTGTACCAGGTGGAGCGGGTGCGGGACGGCCGGTCGTTCACCACGCGCCGGGTCACCGCCGTGCAGCAGGGCCGCACGATCTTCAATCTCACCGCCTCCTTCCACCAGCCCGAACAGGGGAGCTTCGAGCACCAGCTGCCGCCGGCCCGCGAGGTCCCGGACCCCGAGTCGCTGCCGACGGTGACGGACGAGATCCGGGAGCACCTGGGCGCGCTGCCCGAGCAGCTGGAGCGGATGGCCCGCCGCCAGCCGTTCGACATCCGCTACGTGGACCGGCTGCGCTGGAGTGCCGAGGAGGTCAAGGACGCCGAGCCCCGCAGCGCCGTGTGGATGCGCGCGGTCGGGCCGCTGGGCGACGACCCGCTCGTGCACACCTGCGCGCTGACCTACGCCAGCGACATGACGCTCCTGGACGCCGTCCGCATCCCGGTCGAACCGCTGTGGGGTCCGCGGGGCTTCGACATGGCGTCGCTGGACCACGCCATGTGGTTCCACCGGCCGTTCCGCGCGGACGAGTGGTTCCTGTACGACCAGGAGTCGCCGATCGCCACGGGCGGACGGGGACTGGCCCGCGGCCGCATCTACGACCTGCAGGGCCGGCTGCTCGTCTCGGTCGTCCAGGAAGGGCTCTTCCGGGCCCTGTAGGGACCCGCCCGGTCGGCAGCGGCTCGTGGCCCGCTCCGGACGCGACCTGCCGCGGTTCCTCCGCCGGGTACGGCCGGACCACGGCCCCGCGGTGCTTCGGACGGAACGGCCCGGGCACGATCCGGCCCGGGCGCGCGAGGCGGGCGGACCGGGTCGGCGTCGCCCCGGCGAGCACCGCGCCCGCCCGCGTGCTGATGGTCCTGACGCGCTCGCGCGGCGCCCCGCACAGGCCCTCCCCGGCCCGCGGCCGCCCGGTCCCGGCGCGGTCGGCGCGTCGGCCCCCGCCCCCTTCGCCGGGCACCGTCCGGATCGGTCCCGGGCCCACGGCGAGGACCGGCTCGCTGTGCTTCACGCCCGGTGCGCGGACGGCGCGGCCGGGCTCCCGGGAAGGCCGGCCGGGTCGTGTGACGACGGTGTGGGACATGGTCGGTCTCCCCCGTGGAGTCAGTGGCCCGCGCCGCCCGCACCGGCCCCGGAGAAAACCGTAGCCGCTGCGGAGCGTCTCGCGGCGGGCCTGTGGACAACTCCACGAGGACCGACGGATCCGCAGGTCAGAGCCCTTCGGCCGGGTTGCTCCCGGGGTGCCGGGCGTCCACGTCGAGGTGCTCGCCGACCCGGTTGACCAGCAGGGTCATCTCGTACGCGATCTGCCCGATGTCGGCCTCGGCGCCGCTGAGGACGCACAGGCAGCTGCCGGTGCCCGCGGCGGTGACGAAGAGCACCGCGTCGTCGAACTCGACCATCGTCTGGCGCACCCGGCCCGCGCCGAAGTGGCGTCCCGATCCCTTGGCCAGGCTGTGCAGCCCGGAGGACACGGCCGCCAGGTGCTCCGCGTCCTCGCGCCGCAGTCCGGTGCTGGCCCCCGTCACCAGGCCGTCGTTGGACAGCACCAGGGCGTGCCGTACGTGGTCGACGCGCTCGGTCAGATCGTCCAGCAGCCAGCCCAGTCCCCGGTTCTGCGTCATGTCCCGGTCTCCCCGTGTCGTCCCCGTGCGATCCCCGTGCGATCCCCGTGCGGGGTCTCCCCCGGCGGCGGATCTCCACGCCAGCCTTCCCCAGGACCGCACCGTGGGCAAGCAGGACGGGGGCATGGCACAGAAGATGACCGACACCGAATGGCGGGACTTCGTCTCGCACGGCACCCGCACCGGGAAGCTCGCCACCGTGCGCTCCGACGGCGGTCCGCACGTGACGCCGGTGTGGTTCCTGCTCGACGGGGACGAGGTGGTGTTCACCACCGGCGGGCGGACCGTGAAGGGCCGCAACCTCGTCCGCGACGGCCGGGTGGCCCTGTGCGTGGACGACGACCGGCCGCCCTTCGGCTTCGTGGTGCTGCGGGGCCGTGCCGGGATCTCGGAGGACCTCGGCGAACTCCGGCACCGGGCGGCCCGGATCGCGGCCCGGTACATGGGCGCGGACCGCGCCGAGGAGTTCGGTGCCCGCAACGGCGTCCCCGGGGAACTCCTCGTCCGCGTCACGGTCGACCAGGTCGTCTCGGAGAAGGGCGTGGCGGGCTGAGGCCGGGTCCGCGGTGCGTCCCGCCGGGCCGGGCGGTGTGCGTCCGGCCCGGCGTACGCCACGAGCCGGACGAGCGCCTCCTTCCCGGAGCCGCGGTCGCGGGCGCCGCACGGCGCGACGGTCCCCGGGGCCGGGCCCGGGGCGCGGCGGACGTCCCCGGCCCCGTACCGGTGTGCGCCGGAGGGACGCCGGTCCCGCCCGGGCGCACGTCAGGGGCGCATGCCGGTAGGTGTCGCGCCCTGCCCCGGAGAGGCGCCGCGACGACCGCGTCGCGCTCGGACGTGCGCACCGGGAGGTCCGCCGGACGTGTGCTGCGCGTCCGCCGTACCGGTGAGGGATCATGCGGGGCATGAGCGACGACCACACACACGTGCAGGAGTTCTTCGCCGCCCGCGCGGCCGGCTGGGACAGCCGGTTCCCCGACGACGGCCCCGCCTACGCGGCGGCGGTGGCCGGGCTCGGTCTGCGCGCGGGTGACCGGGTCCTCGACGCGGGCTGCGGCACCGGGCGCGCCCTGCCGCCGCTGCGGGCGGCCGTGGGCCCGTCGGGAGTGGTCCTCGGGGCCGACCTGACCCCGGCCATGCTGGAGGCCGCCGTACGGGCCGGGCGGGACCGGGACGGGCGGTTGCTGCTGGCGGACGTCGCCGCGCTGCCGCTGCGCTCCGGGTCGCTGGACGCGGTGTTCGCGGCCGGGCTGATCGCGCACCTGCCGCAACCGTCGGAGAACCTGCGGGAGCTGGCACGCGTGGTCCGGCCCGGCGGGGTCCTCGCGCTGTTCCACCCGATCGGCCGCGCGGCGCTCGCCGCCCGCCAGGGCCGCGAGATCACCCCGGAGGACCTGCGCGCCGAGCCCAACCTGCGCCCCCTGCTGGCCGGTTCGGGCTGGCGCATGACGTCGTACGTGGACGAGGACAGCCGCTTCCTGGCGCTGGCGGTGCGGGAGGGCTAGCCCTTCCGGGGCTCCCGCGGGAGCCGCCGGGTCGGGGGCGGTGCCCCGGCCGGGCGTGCGGAGGGGCCGGACCCCGGTCCGTGCCGCGCCCCGGCGGCCCCCGCCGCTCTCACTGCGTCTCCGGCATGTCCAGGTGCCGCACCGGGCAGCCGCCGACGCCCGGGACCGGGTGCGTGCCCAGGTCCGCCAGCCGGTAGCCGTCCGGATAGCTCTTGATCTCCCAGTTCTGGCGTGCGAAGTGCGGGGCCCGCCGCGGTGGCAGCAGCCGGACGGCCCGGCCGCGCAGCCGCACCGCGCGGCGCACCCACGCGCGGGTGGCGGGGCTCGGCGGGGTGTAGCGGAAGGCCCGCAGGAGGGGCTCGTCGAGCAGGGCGAGCGTCGCGGTCCGCAGCAGCGGCGCGAGCGGGCGCGGGTACCAGGAGGCCATCAGGCCGAGCGTGGCGTCCGAGACCCGGCGGGCGTCCTCGTCCCAGGCGAAATGGGCCTCCTCGTAGGCGTCGAGGCAGTCCGCGAACTCCTCGTACGTCTCGGGGAGGTCCTTGATGCCCAGGTGCCGGCCGAGGGTGCGGTAGTGGACCGTGGCGGCGATCGTCTCGTGGCGGGACAGCCGGCGCCAGCCGTAGGCGTCGATCCACCGCTTGGGCATCACGACGAACGTGCAGAGCACGTACCGCATGTCGTCGTTGCCGATGTCGTAGCTGCGGTGCATCTGGTTGACGCGGCGGATCGCGGTGCGGCCCTGGTCGCTGCCGAAGCCGTGCTCGACCACGGCGTCCAGGAGCAGCGAGGTGTCGTCGT
Organism: Streptomyces sp. NPDC085946; assembly: GCF_044540485.1. Taxonomy (NCBI): domain Bacteria; kingdom Bacillati; phylum Actinomycetota; class Actinomycetes; order Kitasatosporales; family Streptomycetaceae; genus Streptomyces; species Streptomyces sp. NPDC085946. The sequence continues at coordinate 374,743 of NZ_JBITSF010000004.1, forward strand.
ACCGCTTCTGCGTCCGGTCCGTGAGCTCCGCCGTCTCGGCGAGGAGCCGGCCGATGCTCGGGACGGCGTACGTGCGGTACAGGGCCAGTTCCAGGGCTCGGGTGAAGTCCCAGGGGAACTCGTACGCCGAGCTGAGCCGGTAGATCTCCGTGGCCTGCCGGTACGGGTCCATCCGCCGGATCTCCTCCAGCCGTGCGAAGCGCTTCACCGCGCTCTCCCCCTTCTGCCGCCGGACTCCCAACTCTACGTTGGACAGGAGGGGATGAACGGTCGGCCAGGGCGACACCCAGGGGAAGGCGGTCATCATGTGGGGCATGGTCCGCAGGTCCGGCGTCAGGCTCCGGGACGCCTTGCGCACGGAGACGCGCACCCGCCGGGACGAGCCTCCGCACAACCTCTTCGAGGCCGCCGCGGCCTACGTCGCGGCGTGCGCGGAGGACGACCAGGACGCGATCGACGAGGCGGCCGGCTGGGTGTCGCCGGAGGCCCTGTCGTTCGGGGTGAACGAACTGGCCTGCCGGGCCGTCCCCGCGCTCGCGCGGGAGCGCGACGAGTCGCCGCGGGCCGTCGCCCGCGCGCTGCTGGGCCTGCCGGCGGCCTGACGCGTCCGCCGGCGGGCGGCCGGTGCGCCCCACCGGGCCGGAGAGCCGCAGCTCCCGGCCGCCTCGCCGGGTCGTGACAAGCGGCTGCGGGGCGCATAGGGTGCGCGCCGTTGGACGAACCTGTGGGGAGGCTGGGATGGCCGGCACGGACGAGGGCGCCGTGGCCGCCGCGGACGATGCGCTCTATGTGCTCACGGCGGTGCTGCTGACGCCCGCGAAGTTCCCGAGTGTCCTCGGCGACGACTATCCGGAGGCGTGCGCGGCGCTCGGGCTGGCGCCGCTGGCCGACGGGTACGGGCTGGTGCTGGGCCAGGACGGCGGCGGCGCCCGCTGGACCGTCGTCATCGACGACGTCTCCCTGGTGGCCGTCGCGATCGCGTCCTGGGACTGCGGCATGGAGTACGACCTGTCGCCCGACGAGCGCACGGTCGTCGCCGCCCTGCCCGGCTGGCCCCTCGCGGTCGCCGTGGCGGCGCCGGGCGTGCCCGCACCGCACGACCCCGGCCCCGGGGAGGCCGACCGGCCCGCGCTGACGCCGCCGGACACCAGCACCTGGGGACCCGCCCAGCGGCGGCTGGGGGCGGACGAGATCGCCCTGCAGTGGGGGGCGTGGCGCGAGCAGGTCGACGACGCCGCGTTCGTACGGCCGGAGGCCGGGGACGGGGCGGCGGAGGGCGCGGCGCCGGGCCACGGCGGTGTCCGGCGGGTCCTCGCCGAGGCCCGGACCTACCTCGACACCCCGCCGCCCCTGGGCCGGGTCCGGTCGTCCTTCGCGCCGGGCGACGCGCGCATCCTGCGGGCCGACGGCCCCGGCTGGTCGCTCGTCGCCAGGACCGACGACATCGCCTTCGTGCTGCTCGACGAGGAACCGGGCGAGGTGCTGCCGGTGGGGCGGGGCCCGGAACTGCCGGGTCTCCTGGAGGCCCTCGACAAGATGGCCGTGCGGCCCAGCTGAGCCCCGGCCGCAGCCGGCGGGGCGGCTCGCGCACCGCCGCGACTGTCTTCGGGCCCTACACCGAGACGCCACTCCATGTGGCGTCGACCCATGGATGACGCGCGGGCGGCCCCCCACGATGGGGCAGCCCCTGGCACACCACCCGTTCGTCGTCCACCCGGAGGCCGCCCATGCGTCCGTCCCGTGTCCTTCCGCTGCTCGCCGCCGCCCTCACGGCCGGTGCCCTCACCGCCCCCGCCCGTGCCACGGCGGACGGGGACGGCCCCTGCGCACGCCTCGACCAGGTGCGCGTGCCCGGGGCGGCCCGTCAGCGCACCGCCTGTCTCGACGATCTGACCACCGCGGGACTCGCCGGCACCCCCTACACGGACCTGGCCGACCAGGCCGGACTGACCGCCCGGGGCACGCGCACCCCGTCCGGGGTCCCCGGCGCGCAGATCGACGGCTACTTCCCGGACTCCTCCCGCTTCAACACCACGCACGGCTGGCGGCACGACGCGCAGTTCGTCATCCGGCTGCCGGACCGCTGGAACGGCGGTCTCGTCGTCACGGGCGCGCCCGGCACGCGCAGGCAGTACGCGACGGACAAGGCGATCTCCGACCAGGTGCTCGCCCGGGGCTACGCCTACGCCGCGACCGACAAGGGCAACAACGGCGCCGACTTCTACCGCGACGGGAGACGGCCCGGCGACGCGGTCGCCGAGTGGAACACGCGGACCACCCAGCTGACCCGGGCGGCCCGGCGCGCGGTGGCCCAGCGCTACGGGCACGCCCCGCGCCGCACGTACATCACCGGCATCTCCAACGGCGGCTACCTCACCCGCTGGCAGCTGGAGAACCACCCCGAGCTGTACGACGGCGGCGTGGACTGGGAGGGCGCCCTGTGGACCGCGGGCGGCCCGAACCTGCTCACCTTCCTGCCGCCGGCGGTGGCGCGGACGACCGGTGCGGCACGCGACGAGGACCTGTACGCGGCGGGGTTCGCACGCGGCTCCGAGTTCCTGTGGCCCTACCACGAGAAGGTGTACTGGGGGCTGACGCAGAAGATCTACCGCGCCGAGTTCGACCCGGCGTACGACCCCGCGTGCCCCGGTCCCTCCGCCGGGAGCACCACCGAGCAGATCCTCGCGCCGTGCCCCTCCGACGCGGCCTACGACTACGCCTCCCGGCCGGCGTCCGTGCACCGCGCGGTGGCCCGGGTGGCGCTGACCGGGCGCATCGGCCGGCCGCTGCTCACCCTGCACGGCGACCTGGACGCGCTGCTGCCCAAGGCGGCGGACTCCGACGTGTACGCGGAGATGGTCGACGCGAGCGGGCGGGGGCCGCTGCACCGCTACTACACGGTCGAGGGCGGCACCCACGTCGACGGTCTCCACGACACCCATCCGGACCGGCTGCGCCCGGTCCTGCCCTGCTACCGGGCGGCGTTCGACGCCCTGACGGCGTGGGTGGAGCGGGGGGTGCGGCCGCCCGCGGACCGGACCGTGGACAGGCCCGCGGACGGCGATGTGGTCGACTCCTGCGCGCTGGACGGCGGGACCGCGCCGGGACGCTAGCGCCTCAGCGGCCGAGCTCCCTGCGGCGGGCCCGGCGCAGCCTGCGCCGCTGCGAGGGGTCCAGGGCGAGGTACGCGGCGGCCGGGACTCCCAGGACGATCAGGAGCGCGGCCCACCAGGGCAGCCAGATCAGCAGGAGCAGTCCGACCGCCACACCCCCCGCGGCGATCTTGGCATTGTTCGACATGTGCGTCGCCTCCTTCGCGGCCACTGCCGCTCTCTGTCCTGAAAACGGGCCCGTGCTCCGGGCGGTTCCTCACCGCGCCCCTGAGACGACCCTGAGTACGACCCCGAGACGCCCCGGAGAGTCCGCTGCCGGTTCCGCCCCGGCAGCGCCTCACCCCTCACGTGCCGCACCCCGATGGTGACCCGGATCACAGCGAAGTCATAGCCGGAGGGCTCGCCCGGTGGTGTACCCTCGGCGACTCCGGCTCAACTAGTCAAATTTGAGGAATACGCCATTCCCGCTCAGCCGCCTTCCCCGTCGCTCCCCGTCCCGCCGCCGTCCGCCCGGCTCCCCACGCTCCCGGATGTCCCCGAACCGGCCGACTGCTGCTCGGTGTTCGTGCCCGGCACCCCGGCCCGCCTCGGCAGTGTCGCCTTCTGGCGGCCGGACGGAGCCGCTGTGCCGGCCGTCGGGTCCGCGTCCGCCGCGGAGCTGACCGTCGTCGTACCGGGCGACGCGGGGGTCGAGGCAGTGCGCGTGCCCGCCGTCCTGGTGCCGCTGCGGACGGCCCTGCCGCTGCTCACGCGCGCGCGTGCCGCCGGACGCGGGCACCGGGCCACCGTGTTCTGGGGCGCCGCCGCCGTGCACGCCCTGCACCTGGTGGCGCGCGGTCTGCTGCTGCCCGGCCTCGCCCCCGGCGACCTGGACGCCTGGCGGGCGGGCCCGCTGCGGGCGGAGGACGTCGAGGCGGTGCGCCGGCTCGCCGCCGCGATGCCGCCCGAGGCCCACGCCGTGCCGGTGGACGACGCCCTCCCGCTGCGGCTGCCCGACCCGGAGCGGCTGCTGCGCGCCTTCCTGGACGCGGTCGCCGACACCCTGCCCCGCTCCCCCGCCGCACCGTCGGCGACGGGCGGCCCGGCCTACGCGGCGCCGGAGCCGGTGCACCTGCCGGAGCAGCGCGCCTGGGCCGCCGCCGTCGCGGCGGGCCACGACGCCGGCGTGCGGCTGTCGCTGCGGATCGAGGCGCGCGGCCTGACCGACGGGGCGGGCGACGGGGCGGACGTGACCCTGCGGGCCGTGCCGCAGGTGCACAGCGTGAGCGATCCGGCGCTCGTCGCGGACGCCGCCGACGTGTGGACCGGGGAGCCGGAAGCGGTGTTCGGGCCGCACGCGCGCGGGGACGCCCTGCTCGCGCTGCGCCGCGCGGTCCGGGCGTGGCCCCCGCTCGCGCCCCTGCTGGCGTCGGCCGTGCCGGACGCGGTGGAACTCGCCGACGAGGAGGTGGCCGAGCTCCTCGGACGGGGCGCCCGGGCGCTGGCCGGCGCGGGGATCGACGTGCACTGGCCGAAGGAGCTGGTGCGCGGCCTGACCACGGGCGCGGAGGTCGGCCCCTCCGGCGGCGGGCCCGAGCCCGGTCCCGCGGCCTCACGGAAGGCCGGTTCCGGGACCGGCGCCCCGCAGGCCGGTTTCCCGGGTGGGCCGTCGTTCCTGTCCGCCGACGCGCTGCTCGCGTTCTCCTGGCGGTTCGCGCTCGGCGACCGGCGGCTCACGCGGGAGGAGCTGGACCGGCTCGCCGAGGCCGGGCGGCCCGTGGTGCGGCTGCGCGACCGGTGGGTCCTGATCGACCCCGAGGAGGTGCGCGGGGCCCGCGCCCGGCAGGACCGCGGGCTGGCGCCCGTGGACGCCCTGGGCGCCGCCCTGACGGGCTCGGTGGAGGTCGACGGCCGCCGGGTCGAGGTACGGCCCACCGGGTGGCTGGCGGAGCTGCGGGAGCGGCTCGCGGACCCCGAGGCGCAGGAACCGGTCGCCCCGCCGGCGGCCCTGCGGGCCACGCTGCGGGACTACCAGCGGCGCGGCCTGACCTGGCTGGCCCGGACGACCTCCCTGGGCCTCGGCTGCTGCCTCGCGGACGACATGGGACTCGGCAAGACCGTCACGCTGATCGCCCTGCATCTGCACCGGCAGACCGATCCGGCGTCCGCGGGCCCCACCCTCGTCGTGTGCCCGACCTCCCTGATGGGCAACTGGCAGCGGGAGATCGAGCGGTTCGCGCCGGGCACGCGCGTGCGGCGCTTCCACGGCACCCGGCGCGACCTGGACGCCCTGGCCGACGGCGAGTTCGTGCTCACCACGTACGGCACCATGCGCCTGGACGCGGCCCGGCTCGCCGGGGTGCCGTGGGGGCTGGTCGTGGCGGACGAGGCGCAGCACGTCAAGAACCCGTACTCCTCAACGGCCCGGCAGCTGCGGTCCCTCGGGGGACGGGCACGCGTGGCGCTCACCGGCACCCCGGTGGAGAACAACCTGTCGGAGCTGTGGGCGATCCTCGACTGGACGACCCCCGGCCTGCTGGGCCGGCTCGGCACCTTCCGCCGGTGCTACGCCGAGGCCGTGGAGGCCGGCCGGGACCCGGTCGCCGCGGAGCGCCTCGCCCGGCTCGTGCGGCCGTTCCTGCTGCGGCGCCGCAAGTCCGACCCGGGGATCGCGCCGGAGCTGCCGCCGAAGACGGAGACCGACCACGTCGTGTCGCTCACCCCGGAGCAGACGGCGCTGTACGAGGCCGTGGTCCGGGAGGCGCTCGCGGAGATCGCCGGCGCGGACGGCACGGCGCGGCGCGGGCTGATCGTGAGACTGCTGACCGGGCTGAAGCAGATCTGCAACCACCCGGCGCAGTTCCTGAAGGAGGAGCGGCCGGTGATCGCCGGGCGGTCCGGGAAGCTGGAGCTGCTGGACGAACTCCTCGACACCGTCCTCGCCGAGCGGACGGCCGTCCTGGTCTTCACGCAGTACGTGGCGATGGCCCGGCTGCTGGAACGGCACCTGGCGGCCCGCGGGGTGCCCTCCCTGTTCCTGCACGGCGGAACGCCGGCCGCCGGGCGCGAGGCCATGGTGCGGCGTTTCCAGGACGGCGACGTCCCCGTCTTCCTGCTGTCGCTGAAGGCGGCGGGCACGGGCCTGAACCTCACCCGGGCCGAGCACGTCGTGCACTACGACCGCTGGTGGAACCCGGCCGTCGAGGCACAGGCCACGGACCGCGCGTACCGCATCGGCCAGACCCGGCCGGTGCAGGTGCACCGGATCGTCGCCGAGGGCACCGTCGAGGACCGCATCGCCGACCTGCTGGCCCGCAAGCGGGAACTGGCCGACGCGGTGCTGGGCTCCGGCGAGGCGGCGCTGACGGAGCTCACCGACGCGGAGCTGGCGGACCTGGTCGAACTGCGGGGGAGTCTGTGATGCGGGGAGACACGAGTGACGTGGAGCGGACCTTCGCCGCGCTGCCGCCCGCACGCGGGAGGGGCTTCGCGGGGTCGTGGTGGGGCCGGGCCTGGCTGAGGGCGCTGGAGGAGGCGGCGCTGGACGGGGAGCAGGTGCGGACGGGACGGCGGCTGGCCCGTGCGGGGGCGGTCGGGGCGGTCACGGTCCGCCCGGGGCGCATCACGGCCGTGGTCACGGACCGCGACGGTACGGCGTACCGCGCCGACGTGCTGCTGGAGGAGTTGTCCGGCGCGCAGTGGGACCGCTTCGTCGCCGTGGCCGCCGAGCGGGCCGGGCACGTGGCGGCCCTGCTGGACCGCGAGATGCCGCCGCACCTGGTCGAGGACGCGGCGGACGCCGGTGCGGACCTGCTGCCGGGCCCGGGCGAGCTGGAACCGGAGTGCGACTGCGGCGCCTGGGACCACTGCGGGCACACGGCGGCGCTCTGCTACCGGATGGCGCGGCTGCTGGACCAGGACCCGTTCGTGCTGTTCCTGCTGCGGGGCCGGGACGAGGACGCCCTGCTGGAGGCCCTGCGCGCCCGCCGGGGCCCGTCCGGGGAGGCGTCCCGGCCGCAGGGCGTCGACGCGGCGGAGGCGTACGCGGCGGGCGCGGTCCTGCCGCCGCTGCCCGCCCCGCCCGGGCTGCCCGAGGAGCCCGGCGTGCCGCCGTCCCTGGACGCGGAGACCGGGCCGGCCGCCGGACTCGACCCGGAGGCGCTGGAGTTCCTGGCGGCCCGGACGGCCGCCGAGGCCCGCCGCCTGCTCGCGCGGGCGCTCTCGCAGGGCCACGCCCACCACCCGCCGGAGCCGGAGCCCACGGTCGCCCAGGACGCGGTGCGGCTCGCCGCGGGCTCTCCCGGCCCTGCCGTGGCGGACCGGCTCGCCCGCGCGACGGGGCGCGGCCGGGACGGGCTGGCCGTGGCCGTACGCGCCTGGCACCACGGCGGGCCGGCCGCGCTGGCCGTGCTCGACGAGGAGTGGACGGTCACCGGCGAGGCGCTGGCACGCGCGCGTGCCGCCCTGGAGACGGCCTGGGATCCCGACGAGCGTCCGGTGCTGCGGGCCGGGGGCAACCGCTGGACCGCCGTGGGCACCGGGCGGCAGCTGCGCCTGGGCCGGGACGGCCGCTGGTGGCCGTACCGCGAGGAGGACGGCCGCTGGGTGCCCGCCGGAGGGGCGGCACAGGACCCGGCGACGGCGCTGGCCGCGGCGCGGCGGACCGGCGAGGAGGGAACGGACACCGGCGTCTGACGCCGGCGGCGGTGGACGGCCCGCCGGGGCCGTCGGGGCGGCCCGTCACCGGGCACGGGGGGGGACGGCCGCGGTGGGTTGCTGATGCCACTCGCCGCAGTGGTGACGACGGCGGCCGTCACCGTGCCGCCGGTGGCCGGCCGCCTCGGGGGCGACGACTTCCTGACGGAGGCGCCGGACGGGAGCGGCTCGGGTCCGGAAGGAGGTACCCCAACCGTCCCCGGCCCTGCCGGGCGGGCTCCCGCCGGGTTGCCGTCCCGGCATCCCCTCACCGCTGCCCCTCGCGGGCACCGGGCGGCCGCGGAGGAGGCCGGACGGCTCCGGGCCGCCGTACGGGGACGACGGCGGCCCGGAGCCGTTTCGCAGGCAGTGGCGCAGCGGCGAGGGCGGCCCGGACCCACCGGCCGGCGTCACCCCGGCCGCCCCTCCGGGGCGCGCCCTCCGCGCGGGGGTCCGTGCGGAGCCGGGGCAGGCAGCCCGTGCTTCCGGCGCGGCCCGCGCGGAACGCCCCGGCGGGCCGCCTCACCGGCGCCCGTGCCGACGGGCACGCGCGTGGACCGCCTCGACGGCCCTCGCGCCCCCGCGGGTCCGGCACGGCCGCCGGGCCCGGCGGCCCGCTCCGCCGGTTCAGCCCCGCGCCCCCAGCAGGTGGTCCATGGCCAGCTGGTCGAGGCGCTCGAAGGCCATGCCGCGCGCCGCCGCGGCCTCGACGTCGAACTCCTCGAACGCCGACCGGTCGGCCAGCAGCGCCTGGAGGCCGTCCCCGGCCGTCGGCTCGGCCAGCTCGTCCAGACGCGCCGCCCGCAGCGCCTCCTGCACCTCGGGGTCGGCGCGGAAGGCCGTCGCCCGCTCCTTGAGGATCAGGTAGTTGCGCATGCAGCCCGCGGCCGAGGCCCACACGCCGTCCAGGTCCTCGGTGCGCGGCGGCTTGAAGTCGAAGTGCCGCGGACCGGCGTACCCGGCCGACTCCAGCAGGTCGACCAGCCAGAACGCGGCGCGCAGGTCGCCGGCGCCGAACCGCAGGTCCTGGTCGTACTTGATGCCGGACTGGCCGTTGAGGTCGATGTGGAACAGCTTGCCCGCCCACAGCGCCTGCGCGATGCCGTGCGGGAAGTTCAGGCCCGCCATCTGCTCGTGCCCGACCTCGGGGTTCACGCCGTACAGTTCCGGGCGCTCCAGGCGCTCGATGAAGGCCAGCGCGTGGCCGACGGTGGGCAGGAGGATGTCGCCGCGCGGCTCGTTCGGCTTCGGCTCGATGGCGAAGCGCAGGTCGTACCCCTGGGAGGTGACGTACTCGCCGAGCAGGTCGAAGGCCTCCTTCATGCGGTCCAGGGCCACCCGGACGTCCTTGGCGGCGCCGGACTCGGCACCTTCCCGGCCGCCCCAGGCCACGTACACCTCGGCGCCCAGCTCGGCGGCGAGGTCGATGTTGCGGATCGTCTTGCGCAGGGCGTAGCGGCGCACGTCGCGGTCGTTGGCGGTGAACGCGCCGTCCTTGAACACCGGGTGGGTGAACAGGTTGGTGGTGGCCATCGGCACCTTCATGCCGGTGGCGTCCAGGGCCTCCCGGAACCGCTTGATGTGCGCCTCGCGCTCGCTGTCGCCCGAGCCGAAGGGGATCAGGTCGTCGTCGTGGAAGGTGACCCCGTGGGCGCCCAGCTCGGCCAGGCGCTGCACCGTCTCCACCGGGTCCAGGGCACGCCGGGTGGCGTCGCCGAAGGGATCCCGGCCCTGCCAGCCGACGGTCCACAGTCCGAAGGTGAACTTGTCCTCGGGGGTGGGCTGGTAGTTCATGCTGCGGCTCCTTGCTCGCTGAGACTATTTCGTCATGGCGATTTACAAATTAGTATGCGACCGCACTCCTGGGAAGACGCAACCTGTCCGAAAAACGCCCGGGACCACATCCCGCTGAGCCGCGGAAGAGGGAGAAGCCCGATGTCAGCAGCCGAGGGTCCGCTCGTCGTCGGCGTGGACTCGTCCACGCAGTCCACCAAGGCACTGGTCGTCGACGCGGCCACCGGCCGGGTCGTCGCGAGCGGCCAGGCGCCGCACACCGTGACCACTGGCGCCGGCCGCGAGAGCGACCCGCGCCAGTGGTGGGAGGCCCTGTGCGAGGCGCTGCGCCAGTGCGGCGACGCGGCGCACGAGGCCGCCGCGGTCGCGGTCGGCGGACAGCAGCACGGCCTGGTCACCCTGGACGGGCGCGGCGAGCCGGTCCGCCCGGCCCTGCTGTGGAACGACGTGCGCTCGGCGCCGCAGGCCCGCCGCCTGACCGAGGAGCTGGGCGGTGCGAAGGTCTGGGCCGAGCGCACCGGGCTCGTCCCCGCCGCCTCCTTCACCGTCACCAAGTGGGCCTGGCTGGCCGAGCACGAGCCGGAGGCGGTCCGCGCCACCCGGGCCGTGCGCCTCCCCCACGACTACCTCACCGAGCGGCTCACCGGGGAGGGCACGACCGACCGCGGCGACGCCTCCGGCACCGGCTGGTGGGCGTCCGGGACGGAGTCGTACGACGAGGGGATCCTCGCGCACGTAGGCCTCGACCCGGCCCTGCTGCCGCGCGTGGTGCGGCCCGGCGAGGTCGCCGGCACCGTGCGCGACGGCCACGGCCTGCCGTTCTCCAAGGGCACCCTGGTGGCACCGGGCACCGGCGACAACGCCGCCGCCGCGCTGGGCCTCGGGCTGCGCCCGGGCATGCCGGTGATGAGCCTCGGCACCTCGGGCACGGTGTACGCGGTCTCCCGGCGGCGGCCCACCGACCCGACCGGCACGGTGGCGGGCTTCGCCGACGCGCACGGCGACTGGCTGCCGCTGGCCTGCACCCTGAACTGCACGCTCGCCGTCGACCGCGTGGCGGCCCTGCTCGGCCTGGACCGCGAGGCCGTCGAACCGGGCGGCACCGCCACCCTGCTGCCCTACCTGGACGGCGAGCGCACCCCCGACCTGCCGCACGCCTCCGGCCTGCTGCACGGCCTGCGCCACGACACGACCGCCGGCCAGCTGCTCCAGGCCGCCTACGACGGCGCCGTCCACGCGCTGCTCGGCGCCCTCGACCTGGTCCTGGACGAGGACGCCGACCCCGCGGCGCCCCTGCTGCTGATCGGCGGCGGCGCCCGGGGCACCGCCTGGCAGCAGACGGTACGGCGGCTGTCGGGGCGGCCGGTCCAGGTGCCGGAGGCCCGGGAGCTGGTCGCGCTCGGCGCCGCCGCCCAGGCCGCCGGACTGCTGACCGGGGAGGACCCGGGGGCGGTGGCCCGGCGCTGGAACACGGCCGCCGGACCGGTGCTGGAGGCCGGTGAGCGGGACCGGGAGACGCTGGAGAGGATCTCCGGGGTACTCTCCGACGCGGCCCCGCTGCTCCAGCGGCAGCACACCGTCACCGGGTGACACCCGTGCGGGGGCCTCGGACCCGCACGGACGGGCCGGCACCCGCGGGCCCCGGCCCGCGGACAGCACCGAGCACCGACTGCGAGGACTGAGGGAGGCATGACCGCACCGCCGCACACGCCCCACCCGGCCGGTCCCGGGCGCGCCACGCCCGACACCCAGCAGGGCATGCGCCGCCGCAACCTGGCCCGGGTGATGCACGCCGTCAGCGCCGGGGGGCCGCTGTCCCGCGCGGCCGTCGCCTCGCGCATCGGGCTGACCCGCGCGGCGGTGTCCACCCTGGTCGACGAGCTGATCCGCTCGGGCCTGCTGGAGGAGCTGGGACCCGAGCGGCCGGGGCGGGTGGGCCGTCCGGGCTCGGCGCTCGCCGTGAGCGGACGCGGTCCGGCCGGGATCGGCGCGGAGGTCGGCGTCGACCACCTCGCGGTCTGCGCGGTCGACCTGCGCGGCGAGGTGCGGGCCCGGGCCGTGCGGCACGCCGCCAACCGGGGCCGCCCGCCCGGACCGGTGATCGAGGACCTGAACCGGCTGATACGCCGGGTCGTCGCCGAGGCGGAGGGCGAGGGCCTGTGGCCGGCGGGACTGGCCGTGGCCGTGCCGGGTCTGGTGGCGCGCGACGCCCGGACCGTCGTCCGCGCCCCGAACCTCGCCTGGGACGACACCGACCTCGGGGAGCTGCTCCCCGCGGAGTTCCCGCTGACCGTCGGGAACGAGGCCAACTTCGGCGCGCTCGCCGAACTCTGGCTCGGGGAGGGCGCACCGCGCGACTTCCTGCACGTGTCGGCGGAGATCGGCATCGGCGCGGCGGTGGTCGTGGACGGGCGGCTGCTGTACGGAACGCGCGGTTTCGCGGGCGAGTTGGGCCACGTGCCGGTGCGGCCCGACGGCCCGGAGTGCGGCTGCGGCGGACGCGGGTGCCTGGAGCAGTACGCCGGCGAGGAGGCGGTCCTGCGCGCGGCCGGGCTGGAACCGGACGAGGACCGCGTCGGGTTGCTGGCCGGGCGCGCCGAGCAGGGCGACGAGGCCGTGCGCCGCGCCCTGCGCGACGCGGGCGAGGCGCTCGGCATCGCCCTGACCGGGGCGGTCAACCTGCTGGACCCGCAGAGCGTCGTGCTGGGCGGCGCGCTGGCCGGCCTGGCCCCGTGGCTGCTGCCGTCGCTGCGGGCCGAGTTGACCCGGCGTACGGCGGGACCCGTCTGTCCCGTGACCGTGTCCCGGTTCGGGTCGCAGGGTCCGCTGCTGGGCGCGGCGCACGCGGTGGTGCGCGGCGTGCTGGACGATCCCGCGGCGGTGGCGGAACGGGCCTGAGCCCGGCGCGCCCGGCGTGCCGCGGAGGCGGCCGGCGGCACCCCGGCCGCGTGCGCGAGCTGTTTTCAGGCCACTTCGCCGCGCCGCGTGTCCGACCTGTCGGACAATACTCACGTCCCGGTTACAAATCGTTCAACCTCTGGTTGCGACGCGGTGAGCGCGCGACGATGGGCACATGACTCTGGCCCAGCGCGCCTTGGACCGACTCACGGGCTGGCCCGACCTGACGGCGGCCCCGGCCAGTTGCGGGGCCGGGCGGGCCCTGCGCTCCGTCCGTGCCGAGATCGCCCACTTCCACTCGGGGCGGGACGTGGACCTCCACCTCACCCGCCGGGCCATCCAGCGCTTCCACTACGACCTCGGCGGTTCGAGCGCCATCCATCTGGTGCCCGGTTCCTGCTGGGTGACGGTCCATCTGGACTGCGACGCGGACGTCGACCTGCTGCTCAGCCTGATGAGCATCGCCCTCAAGGCCCACCAGACCTCGCCCTCCCCGGCGGCCTCGGCGTCCAACGGGTGCAACTTCCACCGGGTGACGGTCCTTCCGGGCAACGCCGCCGCCGAGGGCTGAGCCACCGGCGCCCCGGGCGCCGCCGGGTCACCGGTGGCTCCTTCCGTACGTCCCTGATCGGCCGACGGGGTGTGTTCTCCGACCGGTTCGCCCCCGGTCGGCGCACCGGCGCCCCCGTGCCCGTGGACATCTGGTGCACTTCCCCTGAGTCCGGCAAGAGTTGACGAGACATCAGGGGACACGGTGACGCGTCGTAGACCACGGTCGACAGCGGGAGCGGGCAGGGCGGTTCTGACGGTCCTCGTGGCGTTGGGCACGCTGACCGGTGCGGTTCTGACGGGGGCGGCACCGGCCGGTGCCGCGCAGGAGGCCGTCACCCTCGCACCGGGTGTCACGTACGAGGAGTTCGACATCGAGGGGGCCCAGGGGACGGCGCACGCGCACGTGGTGAGCGTCGACCTGGGCGAACCGCGGGTCAGCGTGGGGCTGTTGCATCCGGGGGCGGTGGCCGCGCGGGCGGCCGTCTCGCGCATGGCCGACACGCTGGGGGCCGTCGCGGGGATCAACGGGGACTTCTTCAACCTCAGCGAGACCCAGCACCCGGGCGTCGCGGCGACCGGCGCGAGCGTCGGACCGGCGGTCGCGGGCGGCCGGGCGCTGAAGGCGGCCGTGCCGACGGGCCAGCGCTTCGGTCCGGCGCTGCCGCCCGGCACGACCACCGAGGAGGTGCTCGGCGTGGGCACCGACCGGCTGGCCCGGCTGGACCGGCTCGCCCTCGACGGCTCGGTCCGCACACCGCGGGAGCGGCTGCCGCTCGGCGGGTTCAACCAGTACGCCCTGCCGGTGGGTTCGGTCGGCGCGTTCACCGCCGACTGGGGCAGCGCCTCGCGGGTGCGCGCCACCTGCGGCACGGACACCGACCGGGCCGCCCCGTGCAGCGCGGACACCTACGAGGTGACCGTCCGCGGCGGCCGGGTCGTGTCCGCCGCGCGGACGCCGGGCAGCGGGGCGATCCCCCCGGACACCACCGTGCTGGTCGGACGGGAGGCGGGCGCCCAGCGGCTGCGGACCCTGGCCACGGGTGACGAGGTCACGGTGGCGCACCGGCTGGTCGCCGCGTCGGGGACGTCGTACAGCTTCGCCCTGGGCGGCTATCCGGTGCTCGGCGGCGGGCAGCCGCTGCCGGGGCTGGACGACAGGACGTCGGCGGTGCGCACCGCGGCCGGCATCGCCGACGGCGGGCGGCGCCTGCTGTTGTTCGCGCTGGACGGCGCGCCCGCCTACCGCGGCGGCCTGACCGTCGCCGAAGTCGCCGACGCGCTGCGCCGGCTGGGCGCGGTCGACGGCTTCAACCTGGACGGCGGCGGGTCGACGACCCTCGTCTCCCGCGCACCGGGCGCGTCCGCCGTCACCGTGCGCAACCACCCCTCGGGGGGCGCCGAACGCGCCGTCCCGAACGGCATCGGCGTGTTCTCGGCGGCGTGACCTCAGGGCCGCAGACTGCCGACGATGTCCGCGGTGGCGGTGAGGCCGCTGTGGATGGTCGGGGCGATGCTGGTGCTCGCCAGGTAGAAGCCGAGCAGCAGGCAGACCAGCGCGTGGGAGAGCTTCAGTCCCCCGTTGCGCACGAAGATCACCGCCAGGACCGCCAGCAACAGCACCACAGAGATGGAAATGGCCATCGTCAACCTCCTCCGCCACGCCGCCACGTCCGGTTCGCGGCGTTCGGCCGCAAGTGTGGCGTAGCGGAGGGTTCGTCCGGGCGGCTGGGCTGTCCGCCGAACGTGTGGTGTCTCACCTCACCGGGTGTGCGTCCAGGAAGTCCCGCAGACCGGCGAGGTCGTCGGTGTTGAGGTGGTCGACGTCCGCGGCGAGCAGCGCGGACCACAGCGCGTCGCGGGCCGGCCCGGGGACGTCGGGCGTGGCCCAGAAGCGCACCCGCTGCCCGCGGGTGTGCGCCGCCGTCACGATGCCCCGCAGCTTCTCCCGTTCGGCGTCCGGGAACGCCCCCACGCCCTGCCAGGTGAAGTTCAGCGACCAGTTATCGCTGATGAGGGGGATGAGGGAGGCGGGCGCCGGACCGCCGAGGTCGGCGAGCCGGCCGTCGTAGAAGGCGCGGCGGACGGTCTGGGCCGCCAGGGGGGCGCGGGCCGCCCGGTCCCCGGAGACGACGACGGTGACCGGTCCGGGGAAGACGCGGCCGTGGGCGTACGTCGTGAACAGGTGACGGTACCGCCCGAGCCGGCGGTGGAGTTCGAGGTAGGTCGAGGCGCCCTCGGTCTTGAGGTCGACGAGCAGTTGGAGCGGCCTGCGCTGCCCGCGGTGGACCCGGCCGCCGTTGGCCTTCACCCGGGCGGCGAGCGGGGCGAGGTAGAGGGACTCCAGGGTGCGGGCCGGATCGAGGTCCTCCGGGTCGTGCGCGACGAGGAGTTGGCCGCCGACGAGGAAGACGTCCGCCTCGACGCTGCCGAAGCGGTGGTCGAGGGCGTCCAGGAGGGGACGCGGGTGCTCGTAGTCGTTGTGGGCGTGCGCGCGCCACAACGGCCGCGGGCCGTGCGGGTGTTCGCCGGCCAGCGCGCGGGTCGCGGGCAGGGCGGCGGTGCCCGCGAGGGCGGCGCCGAGGGTCGTGAGGGCTCTGCGACGAGTGGTGAGGGCCATGCGCTGCCTCCCTGGGGTGCGGTGGGGAACCCCAGCGAGTATGTGGTGCGCGACCCCCGGAAGACGCTGTACGGGAAAGGAGTTGGCCGGACTGCCGTCGGGTGTTCACCCCCGCGCGCGAGGCGCACGGGAAGGCCCGCCCCGGGCGGGGCGGGCCTTCCGGGTGACGGGGTGGGCGTCAGGGAGTGGGCAGGTCGACCAGTCCGGCGAGCGCCGCACGGTGCGCGCCCGCCGTGCCGTACGCGAGCGAGTCGGCCTTGGCCCGCTTCAGGTACAGGTGCGCGGGGTGCTCCCAGGTCATGCCGATGCCGCCGTGCAGTTGCAGCGCCTCCTCGGCGGCGCGGACCGCGACGGGTGCCGCGCAGGCCTGGGCGACGGCGGCCGCCACGTCCGCGTCCTGTCCGGTGGCCAGCGCGTCGGCCGCGTTGCGGGCCGCCGCGCGCAGGCCGACCACCTCCAGCCACAGCTGGGCGAGCCGGTGCTTGAGCGACTGGAAGCCGCCGACGGGCCGGTTGAACTGCTTGCGCTCCTTCAGGTAGCGCACCGTCTCGGTCAGCGCCCACTCGGCGACGCCGAGCTGCTCGGAGGCGAGCAGGGCGGCGCCGGCCCGCAGGGCACGGCGTACGGCGGGCTCGGCGGCCCCGAGCCGCACGCCCCGCGCCCCGCGCAGGAGGACGGTGGCGACCGGCCGGGTCAGGTCCAGGGACACCTGCGGGGTGACGGTCACGGCGTCGGCCCGCACCGCGTACAGCCCGCCGTCGTCCGCCGGCACGAGCAGCACGTCGGCGACGGCCGCGTCCGCGATGCCGGTCAGTTCGCCGTGCAGGGTGCCGTCCTGGAGACGTGCGGTCTTGAAGGGGGCCTCCGGGGCGGTGTGCAGGCCGACGGCGAGGGCGCCGATCGTGCGCCCGGCGGCCAGCCCGGCGAGCAGACCGCCGTCGTCCTCGCAGGCCAGCAGCGCCTCGGTGGCGACGACGGCGCTGGTCAGGTAGGGCACGGGAGCGACCGCGCGGCCCAGTTCCTCCAGGACGACGGCCGCCTCGCGGTGGGTGGCGCCCTGGCCGCCCCGCTCCTCGGGCACCAGCAGGCCCGCCAGGCCCATGCCGTCGCCGAGCGCCTTCCACAGGGACCGGTCGTGGGGGGCGTCCGACTCGACGCGGGCGATCACGGCGGCCGCGTCGCAGTGGTCGGTGAGCAGGTCCCGGACGGCGGCGCGCAGCGCCTCTTCCTCCTCCGAGTAGAGCAGGTCGGGCTGTGTGCTCATCGGGCCAGGTCCTTCCATGCGACGTCCTTGTCGGTGCGCGGCTCGGCGGGCAGGCCGAGGACCCGCTCGGCGACGATGTTGAGCAGGACCTCGCTGGTCCCGCCCTCGATGCTGTTGCCCTTGGAGCGCAGGTAGCGGTAGCCCGCCTCGCGGCCGGTGAAGTCGACGAGCTCCGGGCGCCGCATGGTCCAGTCGTCGTAGAGCAGGCCCTCCTCGCCGAGGAGTTCGACCTCCAGGCCGCTGATCTGCTGGTTGAGGCGGGCGAAGGCGAGCTTCATGCCGGCGCCCTCGGGGCCGGGCTGGCCGGCGACGAGCTGCTGGCGCAGCCGCTCGCCGGTCAGGCGGGCGACCTCGGCCTCCACCCACAGGGTCAGCAGCCGCTGGTGCAGGTCGTGGGTGCGCAGCTCGGGGCGTTCCCGCCAGGTCTTCGCGACCGGGCCGATCATGCCGCCCTCGCGGGGCAGCCGCATGCCGCCGATGGCGACGCGCTCGTTGTTCAGCGTGGTCTGCGCGACCCGCCAGCCGTCGCCGACCTCGCCGAGGCGGTGCGCGTCGGGGATGCGGACGTCGGTGAGGAAGACCTCGTTGAACTCGGCCTCGCCGGTGATCTGGCGCAGCGGCCGCACCTCGACGCCCGGGTCGGTCATGTCGCACAGGAAGTACGTGATGCCCCGGTGCTTGGGCACGTCCGGGTCGGTGCGGGCGATGAGGATGGCCCAGCGGGCCAGGTGGGCGCTGGACGTCCACACCTTCTGCCCGTTGACGACCCAGTCGTCGCCCTCACGCACCGCCCGCGTGCGCAGCGCGGCGAGGTCGGAGCCGGCGCCGGGCTCGCTGAAGAGCTGGCACCACACCTCCTCGCCGGTCCACAGCGGCTTCAGGAAGCGGCGCTTCTGCTCCTCCGTGCCGTACTGGAGGATCGTCGGCGCGGCCATCCCGAGGCCGATGCCGATGCGGCGCGGGTCGTTGTCCGGCGCCCCGGCGGCGGTCAGCTCGGCGTCCACGACGGCCTGGAGGGAGCGCGGGGCCCCGAGCCCGCCGAGTCCCTCCGGGAAGTGCACCCAGGCCAGTCCGGCGTCGAAGCGGGCCCGCAGGAAGTCCAGGCGGTCGGTGCCCGCCGGCGGGTGCGCCTCCAGGAACTCCCGGGTGCGGCGGCGCAGTGCGTCGGCGTCGGTCATGCTGCCTCCTCCATCACGACGGCGATCCGGCCGGTGCTGGTGCCGTCGGCGACCTTCTGCACGGCCGCCGCGGCCCCGCCCAGCGGCACCCGCTCGCTCACCAGGGGCTTGATCGCGCCCCGGGCGGCCAGTTCGGTGAGCTGCTCGTGGCAGTGCCGGACCAGCTTCGGGTCCTTGGTGTTGTACAGGCCCCAGTGCAGGCCGAGGATCGAGTAGTTCTTCACCAGGGCGTGGTTGAGCGCCGGGCTGGGGATCGTGCCGCTGGCGAAGCCGACGACCACGATCCGGCCCTCGAAGGCGACGACCTTGGCGGACTGGGCGTAGGCCTGGCCGCCGACCGGGTCGTAGACCACGTCGGCGCCCCGGCCGCCGGTCGCCTCCTTCACGGCGGCGACGACGTCCTCGCCGCGCCGGTCGACGACCACGTCGCAGCCCAGCTCCCGGGCGACGGCGGCCTTGTCGGCGCCGCCCACGACCCCGATGACGGTGGCGCCCGCGGCCTTGCCGAGCTGCACGGCCGCGCTGCCGACCCCTCCGGCGGCGGCGTGGACGAGCAGCGTCTCCCCGGCGCGGAGCCCGGCCCGGCGGTGCAGGCCGAACCAGCCCGTCTGGTAGCCGATGTGCAGCGCGGCGGCCTCCGCGTCGTCCAGCGCGTCGGGCGCGGGCAGCAGCGCGGCGGCGTCGGCGACGGTGTACTCGGCGAAGCCGCCGTGCGGCAGCGCGGGGTTGGCGATCACCCGGCGGCCGTCCTCGGTCTCGCCGCAGACCTCCACGCCCGGCGTGAACGGCAGCGGCGGCCTGACCTGGTACTGGCCCCGGCACAGCAGCGCGTCCGGGAAGTTGACGTTCGCGGCCCGCACCCTCAGCAGGACCTGGCCGTCGCCGGGCGTGGGCGGCTCCACGTCGCCGAGCCGCATCACCTCGCTCGGCTCGCCGTTCTCGTGCACCTGCCATGCCTGCATGCGGAGCCTCCACGGGACTGCGTCGTCGGACCGGGGTCCTCCGCATACTAAGCGGTCGCTTGCCGATCAGGGAACAGTCGTCGGCGGATCCGTCGGGGGCACGTCACGACCGCTTGGGCCGCGCCCGTACGTGCATCCGCTCGCCCTGCGGCCCGAACAGGCTCAGGAACTCCACGGGCCCCTCCCCCGTCGACCCGAACCAGTGCGGCACGCGCGTGTCGAACTCGGCGGCCTCCCCGGCGGCGAGCACCACGTCGTGCTCGCCGAGCACCACGCGCAGCCTCCCGGAGAGCACGTACAGCCACTCGTAGCCCTCGTGGGTCCGGGGCTCCGGCGCCTCCGTCCCCCGCGGGACGACCACCTTGTAGGCCTGGAGCCCGCCGGGCTGGCGGGTGAGCGGCCAGTAGGTGCGCCCGTGCCGCACGATCGGCTTGGCCCGCACCCGCGGGTCGCCGGCCGCCGGCGCGCCCACCAGCTCGTCCAGCGGCACCTGGTGGGCCTGCGCGATCGGCAGCAGCAGTTCCAGGCTGGGCTTGCGCAGGCCGGACTCCAGCCGCGACAGGGTGCTGACGGAGATGCCGGTCGCCTCGGCGAGCGCGGCGAGCGTGACCTCCCGTTCCTTGCGTATCCGGCGCAGCCGGGGGCCGACGCCCGCGAGAACCTCGTCCGTGGTCATGGGCACAGTGTCGCCGACTTCTTGCCGAACCGGCAAAGCCGTTTGTCGGAACGGCAGTGCCCGGGCCACCGTCGACGGCGGAGGTGGTCACCATGACCGAGCAGTACGACCACGAGGTCGTCGTCATCGGGGGCGGTGCGGCCGGACTGTCCGCCGCACTGGTCCTCGGCCGGGCCCGGCGCCGCACGCTGGTCGTCGACGCGGGCGAGCCGCGCAACGCGCCCTCGGGGCACATGCAGGGCTATCTGTCGCGGGACGGGATGCCGCCCGCGGAGTTCCTGGCCGTGGGGCGGGAGGAGATCGCCCGGTACGGCGTGGAGCTGGTCCGGGACCGGGTGGTGGACGTCACCGGGGGCTTCGCCGTGACGCTGGCGGGCGGACGGACCGTGCGCGCCCGGCGGCTGGTCGTCGCGACCGGGCTGCGGGACGAGCTGCCCGCCGTTCCCGGGGTCGCCGAGCGGTTCGGGCGGGACGTGCTGCACTGCCCGTTCTGCCACGGCTGGGAGGTGCGCGACGAGCCGTTCGGCGTACTGGCGGCGAGCGCGGCGAGCGTGCACCAGGCCCTGATGGTGTCGCAGTGGTCCAAGGACGTGCGGTTCTTCCTGCACGAGGTCGCCGAGGAGGAGCTCACCGACCAGGACCTGCGGCGGCTCGCCGCGGCCGGGGTGGAGGTGGTGCCGGGGAGGGTCGCCGGGCTGGTGGTCGAGGACGACCGGCTCACCGGGGTGCGGCTCGCCGACGGCACGGTCCACGCCCGCTCGGTGGTGTACGTCGCGCCGCGCCCCGTGCCGCGGACCGGTCTGCTGGAGCGGCTGGGCGCCGAGCTGCGCGAGACCCCGTTCGGCGCCTACCCCGTGGTCGACCCGACCGGGCTGACCACCGTGCCCGGTGTGTGGGCCGCGGGCAACGCGATCGGGTTCGCCGAGCAGGTCGTGCACGCGGCGAGCGGCGGGTACCGGGCGGCGGCCGCGATCGTCGGGGACCTGCTGATGGCCGACCTCGACGCGGCGGTGCCGGACGCCTCGGAGGTGTAGGGCCGCCGTTCCCGGTGCACCCTGACGGCATGCTGCTGCACCGGCTGGCCCGTGTGTCCCGGGAGGTCGCCGCCACCTCGGCGCGGTCCCGGAAGATCGCCCTGCTCGCCGGGCTGTTCCGGGAGGCGGAGGCGGACGACGTGCCGGTCGTCATCCCGTACCTGGCGGGCCGGCTGCCGCAGGGGCGGCTCGGCGTCGGCTGGAAGGTGCTGGGCCGTCCCGTGGCGCCGGCCGCCGAGCCGGGCCTGACCGTGCGCGAGGTCGACGCGCGCCTGAGCGAGCTCGGCAAGGTCTCCGGCCCCGGCTCCCAGGCCGAACGGGCCCGCCTGGTCGGGGAGTTGATGGGCGCGGCCACCGAGGACGAACAGCGCTTCCTGCTCGGGCTGCTCACCGGCGAGGTCCGGCAGGGCGCCCTGGACGCCGTCGCGGCCGAAGGGCTGGCCGAGGCGACCGGGGCGCCGCCGGCGGACGTCCAGCGGGCGGTGATGCTCGCCGGTTCCCTCCAGGCCGTGGCCGGGGCCCTGCTCGCGGACGGGCCCGCCGCGCTGGACCGCTTCCGGCTCACCGTCGGGCGTCCGGTGCTGCCGATGCTGGCGCACAGCGCCTCCTCGGTGGCCGAGGCGGTCGAGAAGCTCGGCGACTGCGCGGTCGAGGAGAAGCTGGACGGCATCCGCGTCCAGGTCCACCGGGACGGCGACACGGTCCGGATCCACACCCGCACGCTCGACGACATCACCGACCGGCTGCCCGAAGTGACCGCGGCCGCCCTGGAGTTGCGGGGCGAGCGGTTCATCCTGGACGGCGAGGTGATCTCCTTCGGCGCGGACGGGCGCCCCCGCTCGTTCCAGGAGACCGCCGGCCGCGTCGGCTCCCGCGTGGACGTGGCCACCGCCGCGAGGGCCGTCCCCGTCTCCCCCGTCTTCTTCGACGCGCTCTCCGTCGACGGCCGCGACCTGCTCGACCTGCCCTTCGCCGAGCGGCACGAGGAGCTGGCCCGGCTGGTCCCCGAACCGATGCGGATGCGGCGCACGGTCGTGCACGGCCCGCGGGACACCGGCGCGGCGGAGGCGTTCCTCGCCCGGACCCTGGAACGCGGTCACGAGGGCGTCGTCGTCAAGGCGCTCGACGCCCCCTACAGCGCGGGCCGGCGCGGCGCGTCCTGGCTGAAGGTGAAGCCGGTGCACACCCTCGACCTGGTGGTCCTGGCCGCCGAGTGGGGTCACGGCCGCCGCACCGGCCGGCTCTCCAACCTCCACCTCGGCGCCCGCACCGCCGACGGCGGCTTCGCCATGCTCGGCAAGACCTTCAAGGGCATGACCGACGCGATGCTGGCCTGGCAGACCGAGCGCCTGCGGGAGCTGGCCGTGCGGGAGCACGGCTGGGGGGTGACCGTGCGCCCCGAACTCGTCGTCGAGATCGCCTACGACGGCCTCCAGCGGTCCACCCGCTACCCGGCCGGCGTGACCCTGCGCTTCGCCCGGGTGGTCCGCTACCGCGAGGACAAGCCCCCGGAGGAGGCCGACACGGTCGAGACGGTACTGGCGGCGCACCCGCGGGTGACCCCGTAGGAGAGGACCGAGGGAGACGTCGTGAAGGTGATCCGCAGTGCCGGCCTGCTGCTGTTCCGGCGGTCCGACGGCGGCCCGGAGGTGCTGCTCGGCCACATGGGCGGCCCGTACTTCGCCCGGCGCGACGCCGGGGCGTGGACGGTGCCCAAGGGCGAGTACGACGCCGGCGAGCCCGCCTGGGACGCGGCCCGCCGCGAGTTCCGGGAGGAACTGGGGCTGCCGCCGCCCGACGGGGAGGCCGTACCGCTCGGCGAGGCACGGCAGGCCAACGGCAAGATCGTGACGGCCTGGGCGATCGAGGCCGACCTCGACCCGGCGTCGATCGACCCGGGCACCTTCCGCATGGAGTGGCCGCCGGGGTCGGGCCGCGTCCAGGAGTTCCCCGAGCTGGACCGGGTGGCCTGGTTCGGCCTGGACCGGGCCCGCGAGGTGATCGTCAAGGGCCAGACGGCGTTTCTCGACCGCCTGGCGGAGCACTCGCCCTGAGGAGACGCCCTCGCGTTGCGCGCCCCCGGACCGCGCGCGAAGGTCGAAGCACAGCCCGTCCCCAGGGAGGCCAGCCATGCCCATCGCAACGGTGAACCCGGCCAGCGGCGAGACCCTCAAGACGTACGAGGCCATGGACGAGGAGGAGGTCGAGCGCCGGCTCCGGCTCGCCGAGGCCACGTTCCGCACCTACCGGACGACGGGCTTCGACGAGCGCGCCCGGCTGCTGCGCCGGGCCGCCGACCTGCTGGAGGAGGACCAGCGGGAGATCGGCCGCGTCATCACCACCGAGATGGGCAAGCCGATCAAACAGGCCCGCGCCGAGGCCGTGAAGTGCGCCAGGGCGATGCGCTGGTACGCCGACCACGCCGCGGAACTGCTCGCCGACGAGGAACCCGCCGGCTCCGACGTGAAGGACTCCGGCGCCTCCCGCGTCCGGGTCCGCTACCGGCCGCTCGGCCCGGTCCTCGCGGTGATGCCGTGGAACTTCCCGCTCTGGCAGGTGGTCCGCTTCGCCGCGCCCGCGCTGATGGCCGGCAACGTGGGTCTGCTCAAGCACGCCTCGAACGTGCCGCAGACCGCGCTGTACCTGGAGGACCTCTTCCACCGGGCGGGCTTCCCCGAGGGCTGCTTCCAGACCCTGCTCATCGGCTCCGCGAAGGTCGACGACGTCCTGCGCGACGAGCGGGTCAGGGCCGCCACCCTCACCGGCAGCGAGCCCGCGGGCCGCGCGGTCGCCTCCACCGCCGGGGAGATGATCAAGAAGACGGTGCTGGAGCTGGGCGGCAGCGACCCGTTCGTCGTCATGCCGTCGGCCGACCTGGACCGGGCCGCCGAGGTCGCGGTGAACGCCCGGTGCCAGAACACCGGGCAGTCCTGCATCGCCGCCAAGCGCTTCATCGTGCACACGGACGTGTACGACGCCTTCGCCGAGCGGTTCGTGCGGGGCATGCGGGCGCTGCGGGTCGGCGACCCGATGGACGAGGAGACCGAGGTCGGGCCGCTCTCCAGCGAACGCGGGCGCGCCGATCTGGAGGAGCTGGTCGACGACGCGGTGCGCGGCGGCGCGACGGTGCTGTGCGGCGGCGAACGCCCCGACGGGCCGGGCTGGTACTACCCGCCGACCGTGCTGGCCGGCATCACCCGCCGGATGCGCATCCACCGCGAGGAGGCCTTCGGCCCGGTCGCCACGTTGTACCGCGCGGGCGACCTGGACGAGGCCGTCCTCATCGCCAACGACTCGCCGTTCGGGCTGAGTTCCAACGTCTGGACGCGCGACGAGACCGACGTCGACCGCTTCGTCCGCGACCTGGAGGCGGGCGGGGTGTACGTCAACGGCATGACGGCGTCCCATCCGGCGTTCCCGTTCGGCGGTGTGAAGCGCTCCGGATACGGGCGTGAGCTGTCCGGGCACGGAATCCGCGAGTTCTGCAACATCACGACGGTTTGGCACGGTGCGTGACGCTTCCACGGCTACGATCCCGTCTGTGAACCGCGAAGTGACTCTCCCCCTGATCGTCGACGACCGCGGTACCTTGCAGGTGGCTGCCGCCGATGTGAGCAAGCTGCTCCGCACGGTGGGCGGGCGGTGGCTGCGTCTGGTGGAGGCCGGGGAGGAGGGCCTCGACGAGGACACCGTGGCCGCGTTGACCATCGAGTTGGCGAAGCTGGCCGACCGGATCGACGTGGCGTGCATCGCGCACAGCAGCGGCGGGACGCCGTAGGGATGCCCGTCGGATGCCGGGTGCGGGTCGCGCGCGGCCGGTCGCGCAGGTCCCCGCGCCCCTGGGGGCTGTCGTTCGGATCACGCCGCGGACGACCCGCAGTCGATTCCCCGCGACCTGATCCGAACGACAGCCCCTAGGCCTGCCGCTCCAACGCCGTCCAGAACATCGCCTCGTAGGTCTGGAGCAGGCTGCCGTACCGGTGTGACAGGTGCTCGTCGAGACGTCCGGTGTCCAGGCCCTCCTGTACCGCCGCCTCCGCCTTCCCCTCCAGGTCGGGGGACGGCTCGGCGAAGAGGTCGAAGAAGGCGCGGGACGCGTCCGGGAAGCCGTAGCGGGTGCGCAGGGCCTCGGAGATCGTCGCGCAATACCCGCCCCACGCCGAGAAGTTGGCGGTCAGGGCCAGGACGGCGTCGGACGGCCCGGCGTTGAGGGCGAGCCAGGCGACGTAGGCGGGGTAGGCCTGGCAGCCCGGGAGCGGGGTGTACGCGGCCGCCCGCTCCCGGTCCACGCCGCAGGCCCGGGCGAAGGCCGTCAGCCGCTCCCCCGCCACCTCCTCCCCCTCCGCGAGCGTGCGGAAGAAGGCGGCGCAGGCGGGGGCGTCCTCGGCGGAGGCGCGCTGTGCCAGGTGCAGGAACGAGCGGCGGTCCGCGGCGATGACCCCGTGCTGTTCGAGCGCGAGCGCGGCGAGCGTGTCACGGCTCGCCGCGCCCCGCGCGATCAGGGGGACCAGGCGGTTGGCCCGGGGGTCGGGTGCCAGGTCGGCGGTGGTCGTCTCCAGCAGTTCCCGGGCCGTCCGCGTCATCGCGTCCTCCGTCGGTTCCCCCGGGGGCCGCTCCTCCGGGTGCTACCGGATCGGCATACCCGAAAGCGTCCGGGCGATCACCAGGCGCTGGATCTCGCTGGTGCCCTCGAAGATGGTGTAGATCGCGGCGTCGCGGTGCATGCGCTCCACGGGGTACTCCCGGGTGTAGCCGTTGCCGCCGAGGATCTGGACGGCCTGGGCGGTGACCTTCTTGGCCGTCTCGCTCGCGAACAGCTTGGACATCGAGCCCTCGGCGGCCGTGAACGGCTTGCCGTTGATCGCCATCCAGGAGGCGCGCCACACCAGCAGGCGGGCCGCGTCGATCTGGGTGCGCATGTCGGCGAGCTGGAAGGCGACGCCCTGGTTGTCGATGATCGGGCGGCCGAACTGCTCGCGGGTCTGGGCGTACTCCAGGGCGACCTCGTAGGCGGCCCGGGCGGTGCCGACCGCCATGGCGCCGACCGCGGGGCGGCTGGCCTCGAAGGTGGCCATCGCGGCGTTCTTCACGCGCTCGCCGCCCTTCCTCGCCTTCTCGCGGGCGCGGGCGAGGCGCTCGTCCAGCTTCTCCTTGCCGCCGAGCAGGCAGGAGCCGGGCACCCGCACGTTGTCGAGAATCACCTCGGCGGTGTGCGAGGCGCGGATACCGTGCTTCTTGAACTTCTGGCCCTGGGACAGCCCGGGCGTGTTCGGCGGGACGATGAAGGAGGCGTGGCCCTTGGAACCGAGGTCGGGGTCGACGACCGCGACGACCACGTGGACGTTGGCGATGCCGCCGTTGGTCGCCCAGGTCTTGGTGCCGTTGATCACCCACTCGTCCTTGGCCTCGTCGTACACGGCACGCGTGCGCATGGAGGCCACGTCCGAGCCGGCGTCGGGCTCGGAGGAGCAGAAGGCCGCCACCTTGACGTCGTCGGCGTCGCCGTACATCTGCGGGATCCAGGTGCCGATCTGCTCCTCGGTGCCGTTGGCGAGGACGCCGACGGCGGCGAGGCCGGTGCCGACGATGGACAGGGCGATGCCCGCGTCGCCCCAGAACAGCTCCTCCATCGCCATGGGGATGCCGAGACCGGTGGCGTCGAAGTACTGCTGGGCGTAGAAGTCGAGGGAGTAGATGCCGACCTTGGCGGCCTCCTGGATGACCGGCCAGGGAGTCTCCTCACGCTCGTCCCATTCGGCGGCCGCGGGGCGGATCACGTCGGCGGCGAAACCGTGGAGCCAGTCCCGGACCTCCTTCTGTTCGTCGTTGAGCTCCATGGTGAACTCGGCCATGTCCCCTCCAGCGGCGACGCACGTGCGTGTTACTTGCGGTAACACGCAGTGTGTTACCCGTGGGTAGGAAAAGTCAACTCCCGAGGACTCCTCGACATCCCGTTCGAGCCCGGGAGCCGGCCGGGTGTTAGTTTGCGCAGGCGTCACCGAATCAGCACGGGTGGGGAGAGCTCATGGACACCACGCAGCGGACCGATCAGCAGCGGTCCGCCGACCGCCGACGGCGCGAGCTGCTGGAGGCCGCCGACCGGGTGGTGCTGCGCGACGGACCGCAGGCCTCGATGAACGCCATCGCGGCGGAGGCCGGCATCACCAAGCCGATCCTCTACCGGCACTTCGGCGACAAGGGCGGACTGTACGCGGCCCTCGCCAAGCGCCACACGGACGCCCTGCTCGACTCCCTGCGGGCGGCGCTGGACGCGCCCGCGGACCGGCGCGAGCGCGTCGAGGCCACCCTGGACACCTACCTCGCCGCCATCGAGGCGCGGCCGCAGGTGTACCGCTTCCTGATGCACCCGGCGGAGGGCTCGCAGGGCGACCAGGGCTTCGACGTCGGCAAGCACTCCGCGCCGCTGCTGCGCCGGATGGGCGAGGAACTGGCGCAGGTCATCGAAGAGCGGCTGGACCTCGGGCCGGAGAGCCAGCGGCTGGCCCGGGTGTGGGGGCACGGGATCGTCGGCATGATGCACGCCGCCGGGGACTGGTGGCTGGGCGAACGGCCGTGCTCCCGGGCCGAGTTGGTGCGCAGCCTCGCCGATCTGCTGTGGGGGCGCCTGGCCGCCGCCGGGGACCGGGTGGGGGGTCCGGGGTTCTGACCGCCGCGCGCCGTGCGCGGGCCGGCCGGAGCCGGCCGCGCCCGCCCTGCGAGGCCGCGGGCCGGCGCGGCCCCGCCCCCTCGAGGCGTCACACCGCCCGGTGCCAGGAGGCCCGGGCCACCTGCCGCATGAGCCTGCGGTGACGCCTGCCCGTCAGGCGGTCGGCGTAGACCGTGCCGTCGAGGTGGTCGCACTCGTGCTGCAGGCACCGGGCGAAGAAGCCGGTGCCGTGGACGGTGACCGGCTCGCCCGTCGCCGTGACGCCCTCGACCACGGCGTGGTCGTGGCGCTCGGTGCCCGCCTCCAGGCCCGGCAGGGACAGGCAGCCCTCCGGCCCGCGGATCACCACGCCGTCCGTCTCGACCAGCCGCGGGTTCACGACATGTCCGAGATGCCGGACATCCTCGTCGTCCGGGCAGTCGTAGACGAACACGCGCAGGGGCACGCCGATCTGGTTCGCGGCGAGGCCCACCCCCTGCGCGGCGTACATGGTCGCGAACAAGTCCTCCACGAGGCCGGACAGTTCGGGGCCGAAGTCGGTGACCTCCGCGCACGGGGCGTGCAGAACGGGGTCGCCGAGCAGGGTGAGGGGCCGGACGCGCCCGCGGGCGCCCGGGATCGAGCCGTGTCGCATGGCCGCAAGGGTACGGTTCCCCTGGGTCCCCGCCCGCCGCGCAGGCGTGGACCGCGGTTCGGGAGTGCGAATGGATCTCGATAGGCTGAGGTTCACACCACGTGGCCGTCAGGCTTCAAGGCGCGGCGCGTACGCAAGGAGGATCGAGAACTGATGGCAGGCAACTCGGACCCGCTCACGCCGCGGGCCAAGCTGGCCGTGACCGCGGGCAAGGCGGTCGCAGCAGCATCCCGTGCCGCGGGACGCGGCAGCGGTTCGGTGATCGGTGGCCGGGTGGCCCTCAAACTCGACCCCGACCTTCTCGCCCGGCTCGCCCAGAACCTGGACGTCATCCTGGTCTCGGCGACCAACGGCAAGACCACGACCACCCGGCTCATCGCCGAGGCCCTGCGGGCGGCGGGGCCGGTCGTGTCCAACGCGCTCGGCGCCAACATGCCCGCCGGCATCACCTCGGCGCTCGCGGGCGGCTCGGACGCGAAGTTCGGCGTCATCGAGGTCGACGAGAAGTACCTCGCCGGCGTGGCCCGGGACACCGACCCCAAGTGCATCGCGCTGCTGAACCTCTCGCGCGACCAGCTGGACCGTGCCGCCGAGACCCGCATGCTCGCCGAGAACTGGCGCGAGGGCCTGGCCGGCTCCAAGGCCGTGATCGTCGCCAACGCCGACGACCCGCTGGTGGTGTGGGCCGCGTCCTCCTCCCCCAATGTGATCTGGGTCGCCGCCGGCCAGATGTGGAAGGACGACGCCTGGTCCTGCCCGTCGTGCGGCGGCGTGATGCAGCGCCCCGGCGACGACTGGTTCTGCGGCGAGTGCGGCTTCCGCCGGCCCACGCCGAGCTGGGCGCTCTCCGGCGACCACGTCCTGGACCCGCACGGCTCGGCCTGGCCGATCCACCTCCAGCTGCCGGGCCGCGCCAACAAGGCCAACGCCGCCTCCTCGGCGGCCGTCGCCGCCGTCTTCGGGGTGCCGCCGCAGGTCGCCCTGGAGCGCATGTACCAGGTGCAGGCGGTGGCCGGGCGCTACGACGTCGTGCAGTTCGAGGGCCGCGACCTGCGGCTGCTGCTGGCGAAGAACCCGGCCGGCTGGCTGGAGACCTTCTCCCTGATCGACCCGCCGCCGACCCCGGTGATCCTGTCGGTGAACGCGCGCTCCGCCGACGGCACCGACACCTCCTGGCTGTGGGACGTCGACTACACGCGTCTGACCGGCCACCCGATCTGCGTGATCGGCGACCGCAGGCTCGACCTGGCGGTCCGCCTGGAGGTCGCGAACCAGCAGTTCCAGGTGTGCGAGAACCTCGACCAGGCCGTGCAGCTGTGCCCGCCGGGCCGCATCGAGGTCATCGCCAACTACACCGCGTTCCAGGACCTGCGCCGCCGCGTCGGCAACTGACAAGCACCCAGGGGATTTTTGTGAGCGACAACCAGCTGCGGATCGTCTGGATCTACCCGGACCTGCTCAGCACGTACGGCGACCAGGGCAACGTCCTGGTCGTGGAGCGCCGGGCCCGGCAGCGCGGCCTGGACGTGGCGCGGCTCGACGTGCGCAGCGACCAGCCGATCCCGACCTCCGGCGACATCTACCTGATCGGCGGCGGCGAGGACCGGCCGCAGCGCCTGGCGGCCGAGCGGCTGCGCCGGGACGGCGGTCTGCACCGGGCGGTGGACAACGGCGCCATCGTGCTGTCGGTGTGCGCCGGCTACCAGATCCTCGGCCACGAGTTCGTCAACGACCTCGGCCAGCGCGAGCCCGGCCTCGGACTGATCGACGTGGTGTCCGTGCGCGGCGAGGGCGCCCGGTGCGTCGGCGACGTGCTCGCCGACATCGACCCGCGGCTCGGCCTGCCGCCGCTGACCGGGTTCGAGAACCACCAGGGCGTGACCCACCTCGGCCCGACCGCCCGCCCCTTCGCCCAGGTCCGCTTCGGCAACGGCAACGGCACGGGCGACGGCACGGAGGGCGCGTACAACGGCACCGTCTTCGGCACGTACATGCACGGCCCGGTGCTCGCCCGCAACCCGCTGATCGCGGACCTGCTGCTGAAGCTGGCGCTGGACGTCAACGCGCTGCCGCCGGTCGACGACCGCTGGTACGAGGCGCTGCGCGACGAGCGCATCGCGGCCGCGCAGCAGCCCGCCTAGGCGGCGGCCCCAACCCGGCGGACGCCGCGCACCTGCACGGACGCGGGTGCGCGGCGCCGTCCGCCGGAGCCGCCGGCCGGCGCGATGGTCAACAGCCCGTCTGACGAGACATCCGCACAGGTGAGCGGGGTCGTCCAGTAGGCGGACGCACGGTTCGGGACGGCCCCCCGGTGCCGCTAGGGTGGCGGGGATCGAGCCGGACAGCGCGGTCCGGTCCCGTGCCCATGTGGAGAAGGTTGTTCGGGCTATGCGCATTGGTGTCCTCACGTCCGGCGGCGACTGCCCCGGCCTGAACGCCGTCATCCGGTCCGTCGTGCACCGCGCCGTCGTCGACCACGGCGACGAGGTCATCGGCTTCCGGGACGGCTGGAAGGGTCTCCTGGAGTGCGACTACCTCAAGCTCGACCTCGACGCGGTGGGCGGCATCCTCGCTCGCGGCGGCACCATCCTCGGCTCCTCCCGGGTCCGCCCCGAGCACCTCAGGGACGGCGTGGCCCGGGCCAAGGGCCACGTCAAGGAACTCGGACTCGACGCGATCATCCCGATCGGCGGTGAGGGCACGCTGAAGGCGGCCCGGCTGCTGTCGGACAACGGCCTGCCGATCGTCGGCGTGCCGAAGACCATCGACAACGACATCGCCGTCACGGACGTGACCTTCGGCTTCGACACGGCCGTCGGGGTCGCGACCGAGGCGCTGGACCGCCTGAAGACCACCGCCGAGTCGCACCAGCGCGTGCTGATCGTGGAGGTCATGGGCCGGCACACCGGCTGGATCGCGCTGCACTCCGGCATGGCGGCCGGCGCCCACGCCGTCGTCGTCCCGGAGCGGCCCTTCGACATCGAGGAGCTGACCGCGAAGGTCGGCGCGCGGTTCGAGGCGGGCAAGCGGTTCGCCATAGTCGTCGCCGCGGAGGGCGCCAAGCCCAAGCCCGGGACCATGGAGTTCGACGAGGGCGGCAAGGACGTCTACGGCCACGAGCGGTTCGCCGGGATCGCCCGCCAGCTCTCCGTCGAGCTGGAGCGCCGGCTGGGCAAGGAGGCCCGGCCGGTGATCCTCGGGCACGTGCAGCGGGGCGGCACGCCGACCGCGTACGACCGGGTGCTGGCGACGCGTTTCGGGTGGCACGCCGTGGAGGCGGCGCACCGCGGGGAGTTCGGCAGGATGACCGCGCTGCGCGGGACGGACATCGTGACGGTGTCGCTCGCGGAGGCGGTGGAGACGCTGAAGACGGTGCCCGAGGACCGGTACGCCGAAGCGGAGTGCGTCCTCTAGCCGTCAGCCGTCCGGCGGGTGCGGGTGGCGGGCGGCCGCTCGCGCCGCTCCCCGCGCGTTCGTGGCGGACATCCGCGCCCCCGGTCGAGAGCTCGGCCGGGGGCGGTTCTACTCTGGTGCGGACAAACAGCTGTCGGCAGGCAGCTGTGGACACAAGGACGCACACCCCCACGAAACAGGAGCCGGCGGATGGATCACAGCGGGCACGGCACGACCATGGATCTGCCGCCGTTCACGCTGGGACGAGGCCTGGAGTGGTCCGCGGACCCGTTCTTCCTCGTCGCCTGCCTGCTGGGGCTCGCGCTCTACGGCTGGGGGGTCGCCCGGCTGGTGCGGCGCGGTGACGCCTGGCCGACGGGGCGCACGGTCGCCTTCGCCGTCGGCGTGCTGACCATCGCGCTGGTGATGTGCACCCGGCTGAACGACTACGGCATGGTCATGTTCAGCGTGCACATGGTGCAGCACATGGTGATCAGCATGGTGTCGCCGATCCTGATCCTGCTGGGCGCCCCGATCACCCTGGCGCTGCGGGCGCTGCCCACGGCGGGCCGCGGCCGCAAGGGGCCGCGCGAGGTGCTGCTGATGCTGCTGCACAGCCGGTACATGCGGATCGTCACGCACCCCGCGTTCACCATCCCGCTGTTCATCGCCAGCCTGTACGCGCTCTACTTCACGCCGCTGTTCGACTTCCTCATGGGCTCCAGGCCCGGGCACATCGCGATGATGGTGCACTTCCTCGCCGTCGGCCTGGTCTTCTTCTGGCCGATCATGGGCGTGGACCCGGGGCCGCACCGGCCGGGTCACCTGATGCGGATGCTGGAGCTGTTCGCGGGCATGCCGTTCCACGCGTTCTTCGGCATCGCGCTGATGATGGCGACCGCGCCGATGGTCGAGACGTTCAAGAACCCGCCGGCCTCGCTCGGCATCGACGCGCTGTCCGACCAGAACGCGGCCGGCGGCATCGCCTGGGCCTTCAGCGAGGTCCCCTCCGTGCTGGTGCTGCTCGCGCTGCTGTTCCAGTGGTACGCCTCGGACCAGCGGCAGGCCAAGCGCACGGACCGGGCCGCCGACCGCGACGGCGACAAGGAGCTGGAGGCGTACAACGCCTACCTCGCCTCCCTGAACGCGCGCGGCCGCTGACGCGGGTCTCCCCCCTACCGGCCTTTCCCACCGGCCCGGGCGCACGGGACGTTCCTCCCGCGCCCGGGCCGCGGTGCGCCCGCCGCACGCGCCCGGCGGGGAGCCGCGTCCGCGCGGGAGCGGGGCCCGGACGGGGCCGTGGACCGGCGGGGGTCCGGGGAGATCCGGCCCACATGTCGTCGTGTACACCGTAAGACGGCGGAACGGGGGCACCATGGAGGGAGCCGAACCATGAGGAGGGTGTCGCGATGCCCGGTTCCACGGACGGTTCCACGAAGACCATGGGGGTGCTCACGCTCGGCGGACTCGTCGTGGTGAGCGCCTACACGGTGGCGCTCGGCAGCAACGGCTGGCTGTGGTTCGGGTGGGTGGTCCTGGGGCTGATCACCCTGGGCATGGTCGCCAGCCGCGGCTGAGGCTCACTCCCGGGCCAGCCGCCCCGCCGAGTGCACGCCCGGCTGGTACTTCGGCAGCCGGACGGTGATCTTCATGCCCGCACCGACGGCGGTCTCGATGACGAGGCCGTGGTCGTCACCGTAGAGCTGGCGGAGCCGGTCGTCGACGTTGGACAGGCCGATGCCGCCGGACGGGCTGACCTCCCGGGCCAGGATGCGGCGCAGCAGGCCGGGGTCCATGCCGGCGCCGTCGTCCTCGATGACGACCAGCGCCTCGGCGCCGGTGTCCTGCGCGGTGATCTGGATGTGGCACGTGCCGGTCTTGCCCTCCAGACCGTGCTTGACGGCGTTCTCGACGAGCGGCTGCAGGCACAGGAAGGGCAGGGCGACCGGCAGGACCTCCGGGGCGATCTGGAGGGTGACGGCGAGGCGGTCGCCGAAGCGTGCCCGCACGAGCGCCAGGTAGTGGTCGATGGCGTGCAGCTCGTCGGCGAGGGTGGTGAAGTCGCCGTGCCGGCGGAACGAGTAGCGGGTGAAGTCGGCGAACTCCAGGAGCAGCTCCCGGGCCCGTTCGGGGTCGGTGCGCACGAACGAGGCGATCACCGCGAGCGAGTTGAAGATGAAGTGCGGGGAGATCTGGGCGCGCAGGGCCTTGATCTCGGCCTCGATGAGCCGGGTGCGGGACTGGTCGAGGTCGGCCAGCTCCAGCTGGACGGAGATCCAGCGGGCCACCTCCCCGGCCGCCCTGACCAGGACGGCGGACTCGCGGGGCGCGCAGGCGACGAGGGCGCCGTGCACCCGGTCGTCGACGGTGAGCGGGGTGACGACCGCCCAGCGCACCGAGCAGTCGGGCAGGTCGCAGGTGAGGCGGAAGGCCTCGCCGCGGCCGGTGTCCAGGGGCCCGGCGAGGCGGGCCATGACCTCGGTGCGGTGGTGGGCGCCCACGCCGTCCCAGACCAGGACCTGCTTGCGGTCGGTCAGGCACAGGGCGTCCGTGCCGAGCAGGGACCGCAGCTTGCGGGCCGACTTGCGGGCGGTCTCCTCGGTCAGGCCCGCCCGCAGCGGGGGCGCGGCCAGGGAGGCGGTGTGCAGGGTCTCGAAGGTGGCGTGCTCGACGGGGGTGCCGAGCCCGGCGAGGCTGGCGGGCCGGGCGGTGCGGCGGCCCAGCCAGAAACCGGCGGCCAGCAGCGGCAGCGCGGCGACGCACAGGCCCGCCAGGAATCCGCTCACGCCGGCACCTCCGTGCGCAGTTCCTCCGGCAGGTGGAAGCGGGCCAGCACCGCCGCCGTCGCGGGCGGCACCCGGTGCGGGGTGGCCAGGGAGACCAGGATCATGGTGAGGAAGCCCAGCGGCACCGACCACAGCGCGGGCCAGGCGAGCAGGGCGTGCGGCGCGCCGCCGCCGGGGAAGCCGGCCATGGTCGCGGCGACGGCGAGCAGGGCGGAGCCGCCGCCCACCAGCATCCCGGCGGCCGCGCCGGGCGGCGTCAGCCGCCGCCACCAGATGCCGAGCACCAGCAGCGGGCAGAACGACGAGGCCGACACGGCGAAGGCGAGTCCGACGGCGTCGGCGACCGGCAGCCCGCCCACCAGGACGCTCGCGGCGAGCGGGACGGCCATCGCGAGGACCGTGCCGAGCCGGAAGTGCCGTACGCCGCGCGAGGGCAGGACGTCCTGGGTGAGGACGCCCGCGACGGCCATGGTCAGCCCGGAGGCCGTGGACAGGAACGCGGCGAAGGCGCCCCCGGCGACCAGCGCGCCCAGCAGGTCGCCGCCCACTCCCCCGATCATCCGCTCCGGCAGCAGCAGCACGGCGGCGTCCGCGTCGCCGGTGAGGGTGAGCTCGGGCGCGTACAGGCGGCCGAGGGCGCCGTACAGCGGGGGCAGCAGGTAGAAGGCGCCGATCAGGCCCAGGACGGCGACGGTGGTGCGGCGGGCGGCGACGCCGTGCGGGCTGGTGTAGAAGCGGACCACGACGTGCGGCAGGCCCATGGTGCCGAGGAAGGTGGCGAGGATCAGCCCGTAGGTGGCGTACAGGGGGCGTTCCTCCCGGCTCTCGGCGCGGGACGGCGACAGGGCGCCGCCGCCGGTCCGCTCCGCCTCGGGGACGGGGGCGCCCGCGGCGAAGACGAGGCGGGTGCCGCGTTCGACGCGGTGGGTGCCCGCGGGCAGGTCGAGGCGGGTGCCGGTGTGCGCGCGGCCGTCGACGGTGCCGTGCACGGTGACGGTCAGCGGCCGGTCCAGCGTCAGGTCGACGCTGTCCTCGACGCGGACCACCCGCTGCTCGCGGAAGGCGGCCGGTTCGTCGAAGGCGCGGCGCGGCGCGCCGTCGCCCTGCCAGGCCAGCACCAGGAACAGGGCGGGGACCAGCAGGGCGGTGAGTTTGAGCCAGTACTGGAAGGCCTGCACGAAGGTGATGCTGCGCATGCCGCCCGCGGCGACGATCGCGGTGACCACGACGGCGACGATCACCCCGCCGAGCCAGTCGGGCGCCCCGGTGAGCACGGTCAGGGTCAGTCCCGCGCCCTGGAGCTGGGGCAGCAGGTACAGCCAGCCGACGCCGACGACGAAGGCGCCCGCCAGCCGGCGTACCGCCGGGGAGGCCAGGCGGGCCTCGGCGAAGTCGGGGAGGGTGTAGGCGCCGGAGCGGCGCAGCGGTGCGGCGACGAACAGCAGCAGGACCAGGTAGCCGGCGGTGTAGCCGACCGGGTACCAGAGCATGTCGGGACCCTGCACCAGGACCAGGCCGGCGATGCCGAGGAAGGAGGCGGCGGAGAGGTACTCGCCGCTGATGGCGGCCGCGTTGAGGCGGGGGCCGACGGTGCGGGAGGCGACGTAGAAGTCGGAGGTGGTGCGGGAGATGCGCAGGCCGAACGCGCCGACCAGGACGGTCGCGACGACGACGAGGGCGACGGCGGGGACGGCGTAGCCGGAGTTCATCGGTCTCCCCCGGTCGTCCGCCCCGCGGTCACCGGTCCTCCACGAGGCGCACGAAGTCGCGTTCGTTGCGCTCGGCGCGCCGGACGAACCAGCGGGCGAGCAGGACCAGCGGGACGTACAGGCCGAAGCCGAGCACCGCCCATTCCAGGCGGCGGGAGTGCGCGGTCGCCGCGAAGAGCAGCGGCAGGGGGCCGACGAGCAGGACGAGGACCGCGCACACGGCGAGCGCGGCGCGCAGTTGCGAGCGCATCAGGGAGCGGACGTAGGTGTGGCCGAGCGTGGTCTGCTCGTCGATCTCGGTGCGCGGGCGGTAGTAGCCGGAGGTGCGGCGGACGCGGCGGGGCGGTCCGGTGACGACGACTCGGCGTTCGGCCGGGTCCTGGGGCATGGGTGCTCCCCTGGTTCGTGGTGCGGGTACGTGGCGCGGGGTCCGGCGGTCACGGCTGTCCGGTCGTCCGGCGCATCAGCAGGTCCCGCAGTTCGCGGGCGTGGCGCCTGCTGACCTGGAGTTCCTCGGCGCCGACCAGGACGCTCACCGTGCCGGCGTCCAGCCGCAGCTCGCCGATGTGGCGCAGGGCGACCAGGTGGCGGCGGTGGATGCGGACGAAGCCGCGGGAGCGCCAGCGCTCCTCCAGGGTGGACAGCGGGATCCGGACGAGGTGGCTGCCCCGGTCGGTGTGCAGGCGGGCGTAGTCGCCCTGGGCCTCGACGTGCGTGATGTCGTCGACGGCGACGAAGCGGGTGACGCCGCCCAGCTCGACGGGGATGTGGTCGGGGTCGGGCTCGTGCACGGGGATGCGCGGGGCGGTGGCGCGCGGCTCGGGGGCGTGCAGCTCGACGACGCGGCGGACCGCCTCGGCGAGCCGTTCCCGGCGGACCGGCTTGAGGACGTAGTCGACGGCCTTGAGGTCGAAGGCCTGCACGGCGAAGTCCTCGTGGGCGGTGACGAACACGACGAGCGGCGGCTGGGCGAAGCCGGTCAGCAGCCGGGCGAGGTCGAGGCCGTCGAGGCCGGGCATCTGGATGTCGAGGAAGACGACGTCGATCGCCTCGGGTCCGTCCGGTCCGGACTCCAGCGCGCGGTTGATGCGGCGCAGCGCCTCGGTCGCGTCGCCGGCGCCCTCCGCGCTGCCGACGCGGGGGTCCGCGTGCAGCAGGTAGAGCAGCTCCTCCAGCGAGGGGCGTTCGTCGTCGACGGCGAGGGCGCGCAGCATGAACGTGGAGTGTAGGTGGAATTCGCACGGGTGGACACGTGCGAGTCGCGGTCGTCACCCGGCGTGCGGCGGTCCCTCCCGCCGGGCCCGCGGCGCGCGGACCGGCTGTCCTACAGTGCCCGCATGAACAGCAGGCCCGCACCGTTCGACGAGCTCGACCGGAAGATCATCACCGCGCTGATGGCGAACGCCAGGACGTCCTTCGCCGAGATCGGCGCGGCCGTCGGGCTGTCGTCGACGGCGGTCAAGCGCCGGGTGGACCGGCTGCGGGAGACGGGCGTGATCACCGGGTTCACGGCCACGGTGAAGCCGTCGGCGCTGGGCTGGCGCACCGAGGCGTACGTCGAGGTGTACTGCGAGGGCGCGGCCCCGCCACGGCGGCTGGCGGAGGTGGTGCGCAACCATCCGGAGATCGCCGCGGCGATGACGGTGACCGGCGGCGCGGACGCCCTGCTGCACGTGCGGGCCCGGGACGTGGAGCACTTCGAGGAGGTGCTGGAGCGGATCCGCGCGGAGCCGTTCATCCGGAAGACGATCAGCGTGATGGTGCTGTCGCACCTCCTGCCGGACAGTCCGGAGGCGGGAGCGAGCCAGCCCGCCCCGGAGGACGCAGCAGACCTGCGCTGAGCCGGCGCACGACGCAGGATTCCTGCGCCGACACGCAGCCTTCGTCGCTTGTCGGCCGTCCGGATCGCTTCCTACCGTGGTGTCATCCCTCAGTCACGCACCGTCAGGAAGCGGAGGAACCCCTCTGTGCCCGACTCCCGTGTGCCGCGCCGGCGGCGCTTCCTCGTCTGCGAACCCAGACACTTTGCCGTGCAGTACGCGATCAACCCCTGGATGCACCCCGGCGAACCCGTCGACGTCATCCGGGCCCTGGACCAGTGGCAGGCGCTGGTCGACACCTACCGCGCCCACGGCCATACCGTGGACACCGTGAAACCGGTGCCCGGGCTGCCCGACATGGTCTTCGCCGCCAACGCGGCGGTGGTCGTGGCGGGCCGCGTCTTCGGCTCCCTCTTCCACGCGCCCGAGCGCCGTCCCGAGTCCGTGCCGTACGAGGCGTGGTTCAAGGCGCAGGGCTTCGAGGTCCACCACCCGGAGGCGGTGTGCGAGGGCGAGGGCGACCTGGTCCCGGCCGGCCGCTGGATCCTGGCCGGGACGGGGTTCCGCACCACCGTCGAGGCCCACCGCGAGGTGCAGGAGTTCTTCGGCGTCCCGGTGATCGGCCTGACGCTGGTGGACCCGTACTTCTACCACCTGGACACGGCGCTGTTCGTCCTCGACGACGGGGCGGACGGCGGCGCGGGGAACGTCGCGTACTACCCGGAGGCGTTCTCGCCGGGCAGTCGCGAGGTGCTCGCGCGGCTGTACCCGGACGCGGTGCTCGCCACCCGCGAGGACGCGGCGGCGTTCGGTCTGAACTCCGTGTGCGACGGCCGCCACGTCTTCATCTCGCCGCGGGCGACCGCCCTGGCCGGCCGGCTCGCCGACCGCGGCTACGTCCCCGTCCCCGTCGACCTGTCCGAGTTCCACAAGGCCGGCGGCGGCATCAAGTGCTGCACCCAGGAGATCCGGGAGACCCGCTCATGACCGCACCCGCCCGCACCCGTGGTTCCGAGGAACTGATCCGCGCGGAGGAACCGGTCCTCGCGCACAACTACCACCCGCTGCCCGTGGTGGTGGCCCGCGCCGAGGGCGCCTGGGTGGAGGACGTGGAGGGCCGCCGCTACCTCGACATGCTGGCCGGCTACTCGGCCCTCAACTTCGGCCACCGCCATCCCGCGCTGATCGAGGCGGCCCACCGGCAGCTGGACCGGCTCACCCTCACCTCGCGGGCCTTCCACAACGACCGGCTGGCCTCCTTCGCCGAGCGGCTGGCCGCGCTGACCGGCATGGACATGGTCCTGCCGATGAACACCGGCGCGGAGGCGGTGGAGAGCGGCATCAAGGTGGCCCGCAAGTGGGCGTACGACGTCAAGGGCGTCCCGGCCGACCGGGCGACCATCGTGGTCGCGGCGGACAACTTCCACGGCCGTACGACGACCATCGTCGGCTTCTCCACCGACGAGACGGCGCGCTCGGGGTTCGGCCCGTTCACCCCGGGCTTCCGGATCGTGCCGTACAACGACCTGGCGGCGCTGGAGGAGGCCGTCGACGAGACCACGGCGGCCGTGCTCATCGAGCCGATCCAGGGCGAGGCGGGGGTCAACATCCCGGACGACGGCTACCTGGCCGGCGTGCGGGAGCTGACCGACCGGGCGGGCTGCCTGTTCGTCGCGGACGAGATCCAGTCGGGGCTCGGCCGTACGGGCCACACGCTCGCGGTCCAGCACGAGTCGGTCGTCCCGGACGTGGTGCTGCTCGGCAAGGCGCTGGGCGGGGGCATCGTCCCGGTGTCCGCGGTCGTCGCCCGCCGCGAGGTCCTCTCGGTGCTGCACCCGGGCGAGCACGGCTCCACGTTCGGCGGCAACCCGCTGGCCGCCGCGGTCGGCACGGCGGTGGTCGAACTGCTGGAGACCGGCGAGTTCCAGCGCCGGGCGGCCGAGCTGGGCGTGCTGCTGCGCGAGGGCCTGGAGCGGCTGGTCGGCCGGGGTGTCGTCGGCTTCCGCTCGCGGGGGCTGTGGGCGGGCGTCGACGTCGACCCGGCCCTCGGCACGGGGCGCGGGATCAGCGAGCGCCTGATGCGCGAGGGCATCCTCGTCAAGGACACCCACGGCTCGACGATCCGCATCGCCCCGCCGCTGACCGTCACCGCGGAGGAGCTCCAGGGGGCGCTCGGGACGCTGGAGAAGGTGCTGGCGCAAGGAGCGTGACCGGCCCCGCGGGACCCGGCCGGGGCGGCCTGCGCGGGCCGCCCCGGCCGGGCCGTGTCCGGACGCCCCGACCCGCCCGGACCAGCCCGGCCCCTTTCGGCCCGCCCTCTCGCGGCCGGAAGGGCGAAGATTGAGGCAGGTGGTGGTAGACCACTCTCAGCGACAGAGAGGTCGACCGTGGGCACACACGAGGAGCGAGACGTCGCCCGGCAGCGGTTCGACGTGGCCGACGCCGTGCCCCTGTTGCTCGACGCGCGGGGTGTGGTGACGGGCTGGACCGGGGACGCCCGGCGGCTGCTGGCGTACCCGGCCGCGGAGGCGGTGGGCAGGAAGCTGGGCGACCTGCTGACCGACGAGGACGCGGCACGGGTGCCGGACCTGGTCGAGCGGTGCCGCCGGGACGGCGGATGGGCGGGTCTGCTGACGGCCCGGCGCCGGGACGGCCGGCCGGTCCGGGTCATGACGCGGATCACCCCGGCCGAGGAGCCGGGCGGCCACGCGCGGTGGCTGGTGCTGATGTCGGAGCTGGGCGACGCCCCCGGCTGGGACATGAGCCGCACCATGCTGCAGCAGATGGTCGCCGGTTCGCCGATCGGCATCGCGATCGTCGACACCGACCTGCGCTTCGTGTGGTCGAACGCCGCCCTGGAGGAGTTCGGCGGCGGACCGGCGCAGCGGCGGCTGGGGATGCGCCTGGCGGACATCCAGCCCGGCCTGGACGCCGCGGCCATCGAGGCGCAGATGCGGCACGTGCTGGAGACGGGCGAGACGGTGTTCGGCTACGAGCACGTGGGCCGGACGAGGGCGGCGCCGCTGCGGGAGACCGCGCACATGATGACGTTCACCCGGCTGGAGGACGACCACGGCCGGCCCACGGGCGTGTACTACACCGTCGTCGACATCACCGAGCGGCACCGCGCCCGGCAGCGGCTGGCCCTGCTCGACCGGGCCGGCGCGCACATCGGCCGCAGCCTGGACATCATGCGCACCGCGCAGGAGCTGGCCGAGGCGGCCGTGCCGGGGCTCGCCGACTTCGTCGCCGTGGACCTGCTGGAGACGGTCCTGCGCGGCGGGGAACTCCCGCCGGGGCCGCTCGCCGGCACGGCCCCGGTCGCGCTGCGCCGGGCCGGTCAGCGGTCGTCGCCGGAGACCCTCCCGCGGTCCACCGTCAGGATCGGCGAGACCGCCGCCTACCCGGCCGAGGCGCCGCCGGTCCGCTGCCTGGTCACGGGCACGTCCTGGCTGGAGGAGCGGGTCGACCCGCTGGCCCCGGAGTGGGCCACGGCGACACCGGACGGCCGGGCGGCGACCTTCCTGGAGCTCGGCCTGCACAGCGTGATGATCGTGCCGGTCCGGGCCCGCGGCACCACCCTGGGCGTCACCACGTTCTTCCGCCGCCGCCGCCAGGAGCCCTTCGACCGGGAGGACCTGAGCCTGGCCGAGGACCTCGTGTCGCGCGCGGCCGTCTGCGTGGACAACGCCCGCCGCTACACCCGCGAACGCGACGCCGCGCTCGTCCTGCAGCGCAGTCTGCTCCCGCACCGGCTGCCCGAGCAGGACGCGGTGGAGGTGGCCGCCTGCTACCGGCCGGCCGACGAGCTGACCGGCCTGGGCGGCGACTGGTACGACCTCATCCCGCTGTCCGGGGCGCGCGTCGCGCTCGTCGTGGGCGAGGTGCCCGGGCACGGCATCGGCGCCGCCGCGGCGATGGGCCGGCTGCGGACCGCCGTGCGCACCCTCGCCGCGCTGGACCTGCCGCCGCAGGAGGTGCTCGCCCACCTCGACGACCTGGTGGCCCGGCCGTCCGGGGAGGACGGACCGCAGGCGGGCGCGGGCGTCACCTGTGCCCAGGCCGTGGGCTCGACCTGCCTGTACGTCGTCTACGACCCCGTCGAGGGACGGTGCACGATGGCCGCCGCGGACCATCCCGCGCCCGCCGTGGTCGGCCCCGACGGCACGGTGACGTTCGTGGAGCTCCCGCAGGGGCCCGCACTGGGGGTGGGCGGGCCGCCCTTCGAGGCGGTGGAGCTGACCCTGGTGGAGGGCAGCACGCTGGCCCTGCACACCGACGGACTGCTGGCCTCAGGGCGGAGCGGGGCCGTCCCGCCGGACCGGGAGCGGCTGCGCCGGGCGCTGGAGGCGGCGGCCTCCCCGCTCGACCTGCGCTGCCGGGCCGTGGTCGACGCGCTCGCCCCGGACCGCCCGTCGGACGACGTGGCCCTGCTGATGGCGCACACCCGGCGTCTCGGCGCGGACCGGGTCGCCGCCTGGGACCTGCCCGCCGAGCCGGCCGTCGTCGCCGAGGCCCGCAGGGCGGCCGCCCGGCAGCTGGAGCGGTGGGAGCTGGAGGAGCTGACCTGCACCACCGAGCTGGTGGTCAGCGAGCTCGTCACCAACGCCGTCCGGTACGCCTCCGGTCCCGTCCGGCTCCGCCTCATCCGGGGACGCACGCTGGTCTGCGAGGTCTTCGACGGCAGCGCCACCGCGCCCCACCTGCGCCACCCCCGGACGACGGACGAGGGCGGGCGCGGGCTGCTGCTGGTCTCCCAGCTCACCCAGCGGTGGGGCACCCGGTTCACCACCGACGGCAAGATCATCTGGGCTGAGCAGTCGCTGTCCGGGCCCGGGGAGCGGCAGTGAGGCGGCGGTCATGACGGATCCGGCGATCGACTACGCGGCGGTGTTCCGCCGCCTGCCCGGCATGCTGGCGCTGCTCACGCCGGAGCTGGTGTACGCGGACGTGAACGACGAGTTCGCCGAGGGCGCCGGGCGCACCCGGGAGGAGCTGATCGGCCGGTACGTGTTCGACGTCTTCCCGGCCAACCCGAACGACACGGAGGCGTCCGGCGCGCGCAACCTGAAGGCCTCGCTGGACCGGGTCCTCGCCACCGGCGAGCGCGACGCGATGGCCCTGCAGCGCTACGACGTGGAGGTCCCGGGGCGGCCCGGGGAGTGGGAGGAGCGGTACTGGAGCCCGGTGAACACGCCGCTGCCGGGTCCCGACGGCACGGTCCGGCTGATCGTGCACCGGATGGAGGAGGTCACCGACCTGGTCCGGGCGCGCGGCCGTCCCGACGGGGACCGGACCCGGGTGCTGGAGGCGGAGCTGTACGCCCACGCCCGCGAGCTGCAGGAGCTCAACGAGCGGCTGCGCCAGGCGCACGCCCGGGAACGCGCGGTGGCGCTGGCCCTCCAGGAGGCGATGCTGCCGGCGCCCCGGCAGGTCGGCCGCCACTCGGCCGCCGTGCGCTACCGGCCCGCCGCGGGCGCGCTGAACGTGTGCGGCGACTGGTACGACCTGGTCGACCTGGTGGGCGGCGACCGCGTCGGCGTCTCCGTGGGGGACGTGGTCGGGCACGGGCTGGCGGCCGCCTGCGTGATGGGCCAGCTGCGCAGCGCGCTCAGCGCCGCCTCCCGCGTCGCCGCGGGGCCGGCCCAGGCCCTGAACGTGCTGGGGCGCTACGCCCACGTCGTCGACGGGGCGGAGTCGGCGACCGCCGTCACGACCTTCATCGACTGCGACGGCCACACCGTCACGTACAGCAGCGCCGGGCACCCCCCGCCGCTGCTGGTCCATCCCGACGGCCGGGTGGAGTTCCTCGACCGGGCCACCGATCCGCCGCTGGACGCCCACCCCGACCCCCGGCCCCGGCCGCAGGCCGCCACCACGTACGCCGACGGGGCGATCCTGGTGCTGTACACCGACGGCCTGGTCGAGCGGCGCCGCGAGGACATCGACGCCGGGCTGGCCCGCCTGGCCGCCTCGGTGCGCCGCCACCGGGACGAGGACCCGGAGACCCTGGCCGACAGCGTCCTGGCGGACCTGCTGCCGCCCGGCGACGCCACCGACGACACGGCGCTGATCGTCGTACGGCTGTGAGGGGGTACGGCGCCGTCAGGACCCGTCGAGCCGCCCGATCCGCGCCACGTTCTCCCGGTCCTCGGCGTCCTGGCTGGGCTCGCCGGCGAACCAGGCGTCGAGGATCTCCCTGAGCAGCGGCTCCGAGGTCAGCCGCAGGCTGAGCGCGAGCACGTTGGCGTCGTTCCAGCGCCGGGCCCCGTCCGCCGTGTAGGCGTCGGTGCACAGGGCGGCCCGCACCCCGGGCACCTTGTTCGCGGCGATCGAGGCGCCGGTGCCGGTCCAGCAGCACACCACGGCCTGGTCGGCCGTCCCGGCGGCGACCTCGCGGGCCGCCGCCTCCGAGCACACCGCCCACTGCGGGTCGTCCCCGGCGCGCAGGGCGCCGTGCGGCCGCACCTCGTGGCCGCGGGCGCGCAGCTCGGCGACGAGGGAGCGGGCCACGGGTTCGTCCATGTCCGAGGAAACAGAGATCCGCATGGTTCGAGCCTACTCGGCGCCGCCCCGCGGCCGCCCGGACGGCCGGACCGGCCGGGGCCGGCGACCGCCTGACGCCCCGTCACGGCGGGGCGCCGGACCGGTGCCGCGGGGCGAACCGCCCCCGGGCACGGGGGGAAAGGATCGGCCGGGCCGGCTCCGACCCGGTGCCGGGCGACCGCGCTGCTCCTAGACTGGGCCCACGACATGCCGGTCGACCTGCTGGAACGCGGCGACCCCGCCCACCCGCCGGAGTCGAGGAGCGCCTTTGTTCTACCACCTGCTCAAATACGTGCTGCTGGGCCCGCTGCTGCGGCTGGTGTTCCGGCCGCGCATCGAGGGGCTGGAGCACGTACCGGAGTCGGGCCCCGCCATCGTCGCGGGCAACCACCTGTCGTTCT
The DNA here is from genome assembly GCF_044540485.1 of Streptomyces sp. NPDC085946. Taxonomy (NCBI): domain Bacteria; kingdom Bacillati; phylum Actinomycetota; class Actinomycetes; order Kitasatosporales; family Streptomycetaceae; genus Streptomyces; species Streptomyces sp. NPDC085946. The sequence continues at coordinate 419,461 of NZ_JBITSF010000004.1, forward strand.
CGGACCACTTCCTGATGCCCGCGGTCCTCAAGCGGCGCATCACCTTCCTGGCGAAGGCCGAGTACTTCACCGGGCCCGGCGTCAAGGGGCGGCTGACGGCCGCCTTCTTCCGCAGCGCCGGGCAGATCCCGGTCGACCGGTCCGGCAAGGAGGCGGGGCAGGCGGCGATCCGCGAGGGGCTCGGCGTGCTGCGCGGGGGCGAGCTGCTCGGCGTCTACCCGGAGGGCACGCGCTCGCACGACGGCCGGCTGTACAAGGGCAAGGTCGGCGTGGCCGTGATGGCGCTCAAGGCGGGCGTGCCGGTCGTGCCCTGCGCGATGATCGGCACGTTCGAGGCCCAGCCGCCGGGCAAGGTCGTCCCCCGCCTCCACCCCGTGGTGATCCGCTTCGGCGAGCCGCTGGACTTCTCCCGCTACGCCGGCATGGAGAACGAGAAGGCCGTGCTGCGCGCCGTCACCGACGAGATCATGTACGCGATCCTGACCCTGTCCGGGCAGGAGTACGTCGACGCGTACGCGGCCGACGTCAAGGCCGCCGAGGCGGCGCGGAAGGCGGAGCGGGAACGCCGGTTCCCGCGCATGCCGCTCAGCTGAGGCCGGCGCCCCCGCGCCGGTCTGCCGGCGGCAGAAACACCGCCGGTCCCCGGCCGGGCGGCCGTAGGGTCCCGGCATGAGACGTGCTGTGGTGATCGGAGCGACGGGACAGATCGGCCGCCCGGTGGTGCGGGCCCTGGCGCGGGACGGCTGGACGGTGACGGCCGCGTCGCGCGGCGGAGGGCGGGACGACGGCTGGCCGCGGGAGGTCCGGGCGGTGCGGCTCGACCGCGAGGACGACGCGGCGCTGGCCGCGGCGGCCGACGGCTGCGACACCGTCGTCGACGTCGTCGCCCACGGGGCCCGCCACGCACGGCAGTTGACGTCCCTGGCCGGCCGCGTCGGCTCGGCCGTGGTGATCTCCACGGTGTCGGTGTACGAGGACGGCCGGGGGCGCGGCTTCGACACGCTGGGCGAACCGGACGGTGTCCCCGAGTTCCCGGTGCCCATCCCGGAGGACCAGCCGACGGTGCCGCCGGGGGACGCCACCTACAGCACCCGCAAGGCGGCCCTGGAGCGGGAACTGCTCGCGGCGGGCGACCGGTTGCCGGTCACGCTGCTGCGGGCGGGCGCGGTCCACGGGCCGTACAGCCCGATCCCGCGCGAGCTGTACTTCGTGAAGCGCAACCTCGACGGGCGGCGCCGGAGGGTGCTCGCCTTCCGCGGCGCGAGCCGGTTCCACCCGGCGGCGGCCCGGAACATCGCCGAGCTGGTCCGGCTGGCGGCGGCCCGCCCCGGCTCGCGGGCGCTGAACGCCTGCGACGACGAGGCGCCGACGGTGGCGGAGATCGGGGCGGCGATCGACGCGGTCATGGGGGCGGAGACCGAGACGGTGACGGTCGACGGGCCGCCCCCGGCCCCTCGGGTGGGCGAGACGCCCTGGTCGGCCCGGCTGCCGGTGGTGTGCGACATGGCGGCGGCCCGGCGCGAGCTGGGCTACCGGCCGGTGGTGTCGTACGCCGGGAGCCTGCCGGAGACCGTCGAGTGGCTCACCGGCCGGCTCGCCGGACGGGACTGGCGGGAGGCGTTCCCGGCCCTCGCCGGGTTCTACCCCGGCCTGTTCGACTACGCGGCGGAGGACGCCTGGTTCGCGGCGTGAGGAAGGGGCGGCCGGAGTCCCGGCCGCCCCTCGCCCGGGTGCCTTACGGCTTCGGCGTGGCGTGCGGGGCGCAGGTCACGTCCGCGCCGTCCAGCTCGCCGCTGAGCAGGTAGCTGTCGACCCGGGTGTTGATGCACGGGTTGACCAGGCCGGTGACGCCGTGCGAGCCCGCGTCCTTCTCGGTGATCAGGCGGGAGCCCTTGAACCGCTGGTGCAGCTCGACGGCGCCGCCATACGGGGTGGCCGCGTCCCGCTCGGCCTGCACGATCAGCACCGGCGGGAGCCCCTTGCCGGTCCTGACGTCCAGCGGCGTCCGCTGCTTGACGGGCCAGGTGGCGCACGGCAGGTTCATCCAGGCGTTGGACCAGGTCATGAACGGGTGGTCCTGGTGCAGCCGGGTGTTGTCGCGGTCCCACTTCTGCCAGCTGGTGGGCCACTTGGCGTCGGCGCACTCGACGGCCGTGTAGACGGCGTTGCCGTTCTCGGCGGAGGCGTTGCCCGCGGTGTCCGTCAGGTCGGGGGCGGCGGCGTCGACGAGCGCCTGGGTGTCGCCGGCGACGTACTTGCTGAAGACGGTCGCGACCGGCACCCACGAGGAGTCGTAGTACGGGGCGCTCTGGAAGAAGGAGATCAGCTCGGCCGGGCCGACGACCCCGCCGATGGGGTTCTTCTTGGCGGTGGCGCGCAGTTCGAGCCACTTGGCCTGGACGGCGTCGCGGGTCGTGCCGAGGTGGAAGACGGCGTCGTTCCGCGCGACCCAGTCCTGCCAGTCCTTCCAGCGGGACTCGAAGGCGACGTCCTGGTCGAGGTTGGCCTCGTACCAGATCTTCTCGCGGGACGGGTTGACGACGCTGTCGACGATCATGCGGCGCACGTGGCCCGGGAAGAGGGTGCCGTAGACGGCGCCGAGGTAGGTGCCGTAGGAGACGCCGAGGAAGTTGAGCTTCTTCTCGCCGAGCGCGGCGCGGATGACGTCGAGGTCGCGCGCGGTGTTCGGGGTGGTCATGTGCGGCAGCATCGCGCCGCTGCGCTCGTGGCAGCCCTCGGCGTACTCGCGGGCCAGCTTGCGCTGGGCGAGCTTGTCGGCCTCGGAGTCGGGCACCGGGTCCGCCTTGGGCGCCTTGACGAACTCCTGCGGGTCCACGCAGGAGATGGGCGCGGACTTGCCGACGCCGCGCGGGTCGAAGCCGACGAAGTCGTACGCCTTGGCCACGTTCGCCCAGACCGGGGCCTTGGTGGTGACCCGGCGCGGGAAGCGCAGGCCGGAGCCGCCCGGGCCGCCCGGGTTGTAGAGGAGGGCGCCCTGGCGCTCCGCCTTGGTGCCGGTGTTGCCGACACGGTCGACGGCCAGCTCGATCTGCTTGCCGTACGGCTTGGCGTAGTCGAGCGGCACGCTGACCCAGCCGCACTGGATCGGCTTCTCCAGCCCCCAGTCGGCGGGGCAGTCCTGCCAGTCGATGCCGGTCTTCGCGGCCCGGGCGGCCGCGATCGCGACACCCCGGGCCTCGCGGTCCTGGCCGTGGCGGGTGTCCGCGGTCGCGCTCGCCGCGGGCGCGGATATCGCGCCCGCCACCAGCGTCGCCGTGACCAGCACACCGGCCGAACCGAGCGCCGCCGCACGCCTCTTCGGTCCTGAAAACCTCAAGTGGGGCCTCCCCCTGCACTGTTGCGATGGGTACCGGGGGATCCTTGCTGCTGCGGGGCACCCGGGAACAGGGGTGGCCGCCCTTCTTTGCCAATCCGATAAACGGACCGGTGTGTTCGCTCGCCGGCGGTCCGGCCGGGTCCGGGCCGGTGCGGCCCCACGGGCTGTCGTTCGGATCAGGTCGCGGGGAATCGGCTGCAGGTCGTCGGCGCCGGTGAGCGGGGCCCGGTGCGTACGGCCGCAAGGCGGAGGAGGGCGGCGGTGCGGAGCATCGGCGACCGACGACAACGCCGCGGACGCGCGTGCCGGGCCCCGCGTCCGCGGCGTGATCCGAACGACAGCCCTCAGTCCAGCGAGGCGAGGGCCTCGTCCAGCAGGCGGCGCAGCCGCAGGGCGTCCGGGGCCACGGCGGTGACCAGCGCGGCGGGCCCGGCGAGCGGCACCACCGCCGCCCCCTCACCCAGCATCCGCGCGGCCACCGGCTCCGCCGCGAACTCCGGCCGCGCGACGACGAGCTGGCCGACGGCGCGGTGCCCCGCGAGGACGGCCGGCCCGTCCCAGCCGCCGGGTGCTCCGGGGCCGCACGCCAGCTCCTGGTCGAGGACGGCCCGGCCGGCGACGCGCACGGTCAGCCTGCTGGTGAGCCGCCCGGGCGGCTCACCGGTCCGCCCCAGCACCTGTTCCTCGCGCAGCACGAGCCGGGCCGTGGCCGCGAGGTCGACGCGGGTCGTGACGGACAGGCAGCTTCCGGCGACGGAGATCAACTGCTCGGGCAGCCAGTGCAGTTCGGCCCCGTCGGCGGCGGCGAGCCGGACGTCGTAGCGGGCCGCGCCGCCGGCCTGGCCGGGCAGGGCGAGGGTGGCGGCGGCCGACCCGACGCGCAGCCGGGCCCCTTGCGCCGCCTCCGCCTCGACGGCGAAGCGGTCCCCGCCGAGCGGGCCGCTCATGGCGCCGACCAGCATCACCCGGGCCTCGGCGCCACTGCCCCGGGTCCGCCGCAGCGCCAGCGGGCCGTCGCTCTCCAGCACGGGCAGGGCCGTGCCGCCCCGGCCGTCGGCACGGGCGAGGATCCGCGCGACGGCCCGTACGCCGGTGGTGGCCGTCACGCGGTCCACGCGGCGAGCCGCCCGCGCACCCAGTCGGCGACGTCCCGCACCCCGGCCTCGCTCCTGAGCGACTGGAGGACGACCGGCAGTCCGGCGCGCTGGGCCCTGGCGTCGGCGGCCATCCGCGCGAGGTCGGAGCCGACGTACGGCGCGAGGTCGGTCTTGTTGACGACGAGCAGGTCGGCGGTGGTGACGCCGGGTCCGCCCTTGCGCGGGACGTCGTCCCCGCCGGCGACGTCGATGACGAAGACCTGCGCGTCCACGAGCCCCTTGGAGAAGGTCGCGGTCAGGTTGTCCCCGCCGGACTCCACCAGGATCAGGTCCAGCGGCCCGACCGTGTCCTCCAGGTCCTCCACCGCCTCCAGGTTGGCGGAGATGTCGTCCCGGATCGCGGTGTGCGGGCAGGCGCCGGTCTCCACGGCGGTGATCCGCTCGGGCGGCAGCACGGCCTCGCGGAGCAGGAACTCCGCGTCCTCGCGGGTGTAGATGTCGTTGGTGACGACGGCCAGCGACAGTTCGTCGCGCAGGGCGCGGCAGAGCGCGGCGACGGTGGCGGTCTTGCCGGAGCCGACCGGTCCGCCGAGCCCGACGCGCAGGGCGCGGCGCCTGCCGTCGGGGCGGTGCGCGTCGGCGCCGACGGCGGCCGGCCCGTCGTGGGTGTGGTCGAGGTGCATGGGGCGGCTCCTACGTTCTCCGTGCGGTCATGAGGCGAACAGCCGGACGGGCCAGGCGGCGTGCGCCTCCGCGCCGATCTCCAGCAGCGGCGCCGAGGCCGCCGGCAGCGCCTCGGGTCCGTCGGCGGCGGCCCGGCGCGCCGCCTCCACCGCCCGGTCCGCGACCCGGTCCATCTCCGGCGCCAGCCGGGCCAGGACCGCGGTCGCCTCGAACGGGTCGAGGCTGAGCAGCCGCACCGTCGCCGTCGCGGGCCCGCTGACACTCTCGTAGACGGCGCAGTACGCCGCGTCGGCGGGTCCCAGCCCGGCCGCCCGGGCCGTGAGGCCCAGCACCACCGGCTGGTGCGCGCCCTTGGGGAACGCCCGTGCCAGCGCGTCGAGTTCCGGGGAGGGCCAGGTGGCGCGGGCGGCCCGCGTCAGCTGCCGTCCCAGCCGGCGCGCGGCGGTGCGCAGGGCCGGGGACGGCGTACGGGCGTCCGCGGCCGCGTCCAGGGCGACCGGGTCGGCGCCGAGCGCGGCCGACGCGGCGAGCGCGGCGGAGACCAGCCCGGCCGTGTGCAGCCGGCCCCGGCAGAAGGCGGCGAGGCTCTCCGCGCCGGTGACGCGGCCGGCCTTGACAGCCGCCTCGGCCCCGCCGGAGTGCGCGTGGCCTCCGGCGGGGAAGCGGCCGTCGGCCAGGACGAGAAGGGCGGCCCGTGACATCGCGGCGCCCTCAGAAGAGGAAGTAGCGCTGGGCCATGGGCAGTTCGGCCGCCGCCGTCGCCTCGACCAGTTCGCCGTCGATGTGCACGGCGAAGCTGTCGGGGTCGACCCGCACCTCGGGGCGCGCGTCGTTCTCCCGCATGTCGGCCTTGGTGACGGCGCGCGTCGACTCGATCGCCACGAACCGCTTGCCGAGCCCCAGCCGGTCCGGCAGACCGTCCTCCAGGGCGAGCGGCGCCACGAAGTTGAACGAGTTGGCCGCGGGTGCCCGGCCGATCGCCCCGAACATGGGGCGCGGCAGGACGGGCTGCGGGGTCGGGATGGAGGCGTTGGCGTCGCCCATCTGCGCGTAGGCGATCTGGCCGCCCTTGAGGACGAGCTGCGGCTTGACGCCGAAGAAGGCCGGTTCCCACAGCACCAGGTCGGCCAGCTTGCCGCTCTCGACGGAGCCGATCTCGCGGGCGAGGCCCTGCGCGAGGGCCGGGTTGATCGTGTACTTGGCGACGTAGCGGCGGACCCGGTGGTTGTCCGCGCGGCCGTCGCCGGGCAGGGCGCCGCGGCGCCGCTTCATCACGTGGGCGGTCTGCCAGGTCCGCAGGACGACCTCGCCGACCCGGCCCATGGCCTGGGAGTCGGAGGAGATGATCGAGATGGCGCCCAGGTCGTGCAGGACGTCCTCCGCCCCGATGGTGGAGGGCCGGATCCGGGACTCGGCGAAGGCGAGGTCCTCGGGCACCGCCGGGTTCAGGTGGTGGCAGACCATCAGCATGTCGAGGTGTTCCTCGGCGGTGTTGACGGTGAAGGGCCGGGTCGGGTTCGTCGAGCTCGGCAGCACGTGCGGCTCGGACACCACGGTCATGATGTCCGGCGCGTGCCCGCCGCCGGCCCCCTCGGTGTGGTACGCGTGGATGCCGCGCCCGGCGATCGCGGCGAGCGTGTCGCCCACGAAACCGGCCTCGTTGAGGGTGTCCGTGTGGATGGCGACCTGGATGCCCGTCCGGTCGGCGACCGTCAGCGCGGCGTCGATCACGGCCGGGGTCGAACCCCAGTCCTCGTGCAGCTTCAGGCCGAGCGCGCCGCTGCGGATCTGCGACAGCATCGCCTCGTGGGAGACGGTGTTGCCCTTGCCGAGCAGGCCGATGTTGAGCGGGTGGGCCTCCATCGCCTCCAGCATCCGCGCCAGGTGCCAGGGGCCGGGGGTGACGGTGGTGGCCTTGGAGCCCTCGGCGGGGCCGGTGCCGCCGCCGACGAGGGTGGTGATGCCCGAGGCCAGCGCCTCGTCGGCGATCTGCGGGCAGATGAAGTGGACGTGGGCGTCGATGGCGCCGGCCGTCAGGATCCGCCCGTTGCCGGCGATGATCTCGGTCTCCGGGCCGATGACCAGCTCCGGGTGGACGCCGTCCATGGTGTCGGGGTTGCCGGCCTTGCCGATGCCGGTGATCCGGCCGTCGCGGATGCCGACGTCGGCCTTGACGATCCCCCAGTGGTCGATGATCACCGCGCCGGTGACGACGGTGTCGGGGGTGCCGTCCGCGCGCGTGGCGCGCGCCTGGCCCATGGACTCGCGGATGACCTTGCCGCCGCCGAACACGGCCTCGTCGCCGGCGCGCCCGGGCCCGCCGGAGCGGTCCTCCTCGATCTCGACGAGCAGGTCGGTGTCGGCGAGCCGGATGCGGTCGCCGGTCGTCGGGCCGAACAGGTCGGCGTACGCGGCACGCGAGATCTCAGGCATCCAGGGCACCTCCGGTCTCGCCGCGCAGTCCCGGCACGATCCGGGCGCCGGCCAGCGGGACGAGTTCGACGTCGACGGGGATCCCGGGTTCGAAGCGCACGGCGGTGCCGGCGGCGACGTTCAGCCGCTTGCCGCGCGCGGCGGCGCGGTCGAACTCCAGTCCGGGGTTGGCCTCGGCGAAGTGGTAGTGGGAGCCGACCTGCACGGGCCGGTCGGCGGCGTTGAGCACGGTCAGCCGGGTGACCTCGCGGCCCTCGTTACAGGCGATCGGGTCGTCGGCGAAGAGGATCTCTCCGGGGATCACGGCGGCCTCCTGCCCCGTCAGACGATCGGGTCGTGGACGGTGACGAGCTTGGTGCCGTCCGGGAAGGTGGCCTCCACCTGCACGTCGTGGATCATCTCCGGGACGCCCTCCATGACGTCGTCCCGGGTGAGCAGCCCGCGCCCGGAGGCCATGAGCTCGGCGACGCCACGGCCGTCCCGCGCGCCTTCGAGGATGTGCGAGGTGATGAGGGCGACCGCCTCGGGGTGGTTCAGCTTCACACCGCGGGCCCGGCGCTTCTCGGCGACGTCGGCCGCCACGTGGATCAGCAGCCTCTCTTGCTCGTGCGGGGTCAGTTGCACGTCCCACCTCACAGTCCTCGCTCCGGACCGTGCGGGGCCCGGTTGCCGCGGCCACGGGGCAAAGTGCCTGGTGGCGTGGAGCGGCAGGCTAGTTGGGCCGCGTTTCGGGAACGTTAACCGAAGGGCCGGCCGCGGGGCGGCGGGCAGCCGGCGCGTCAGGGGCGGGTCAGGAGGGCGCGGCCCCCCGGTGCTCGGCCGTGATGCCGAACCGCCGGTGTTCGCGCGGGGCGGACGCGGCCTCGCGGACGGCGGACACCGCGCTGATCGCCGGCTCCTCCGCGCCGTCCCGGAGTTCTTCGAGTCGCCGCAGGTCGTCGGCGGAGACGAGGGCGACGAGGGGCTTGCCGTGCCGGGTCACGACCACGCGCTCGCCGCCGTACACCACCTGGTTGATCAGGTCGGCGAGCTCAGCCCTGGCTTGCGTCACCGGAATCTCGTAGGCCATGACCCCATCCTACCGTTCTGTACGTCCTGTACATTTTTTACAGAGACTGGTCCGCCGCACACGGCACCGCGCCGCGAGGAGGGGTCCGCCATGATCCGCCCGCCCACCCGTCACGCCCTGCCGGAGTCCACCGAAGGCGCCGCCGCCGGACACCGGGCGGCGGATCCGTACGCGAAGCCGCCGCAGGAGCGCGTCGTCCTCCTCGGGACGCGGCCCGGCGGGACCGCGGCGCACGACGCGACGGCCCGTTTCCCCGACCTCGCGCACGCGGACCCCGGCCGGGACGTCTCGCCGTACGTCACCTCCCCCGGCGGCTCGTTCCACGCGATGGCGGCCGTGTACGACACGGTCCGGTCCGTGGGCTGCGGCGCGGAGCCGGTCCGCCCGGGCCGGGGAGGCGCGACGGCCGCGGCGCCGCCGGCGGCGGGCACGCCGGGCAAGCGGCCGGTCCCGCCGGGCGCAGGCGTGGTGCTCCGTCAGCCCGGCCCGGCCGACCGGGCCGGGGAGGCGCGCCGCGTGCGGGCGTGCCCGCAGGAGATGCCCGCGCGGCACACGGACCGCGCCCGGGAGCGGGGGACCGCGGACACCGGGCGGGAGAAGGCCCTCGACGCCCGGGAGGCGGCGGCCCGCGGGCCGGCCGCCCGGGTCGTCCCCGACCGCGCGGGCGCGCGTCCCGCGCCCGGCGGGAGGTGAGCCGCCGGTGCAGCCGGACCAGCCGCCGATGCCCGCGCTGACGAGCGCCGAGGCCGAGTTGATCGACCGTTACCTCGACGTCGTGGACCTGCTCGGGCGCATCAACCCGGCCGTGCCGGGCGACACCTACCGCGGGCTGCGCGCGGCGCAGGCCCTCGTCGGCAAGGCGACCGCCCTGCGCGACGCCCTCACCCTGATGCACCGGCGCGGCGAGACCGAGGTGCACGCCGCGACACTGGCCCGGGCGCTGCGGGTCCTGGACGGCGAACGGCGCACCGCGCGGGTCACCGTGCCTCCGGAGACCGGCGCCTGACGCTCCCCCACCGGCCGGGGCGCCGCCTCGACGGCCGGACATCCCGCGCCACGCCGAACCGGCCGAACGACGTACCCCCTTCCGAGGTATTTACAGCTACTGCTTTCGACCCTCTGAGCTTGCGCAACATGCCTGGCCGCCAGGCGGAATGGGACATTCCGCCGCTGGTCCGGGGCTCCTCGGGTGCCGGGACGGTGACCCGAACGCAGGGGTGTCCACCCGAACGGGTGAGTGGTGAGTAACAACACAAATCCCTGGTTCCGTTGGGATATTCGCACATCCATGAAGGAAGATCCCTGTCTGACGACAAGCCCCCGCCACCGCGGCGGGGCGATCCGGGCGGACGCCGAGTCCTGCCGCCGCCCGGATGACCGGTCGACAGGAGTGGATCGGCAGGAGTGGAGGACCCAAGCACGACGGGTCGCCGGAGCGCCAGTTCCGAGCAGCCCTTGGGGTGAAGCCGCAAGCTCGCTTGCGGCCGGGCAACTTCGCCAGCCCGAATCCGACAGGTCATCCTTCACAGGCGGCTGACGAAGGGTTGCGCATGACTGCGCTCAATCGTGTCCCGTCGCTCATGGCCCGGGCCGGTACGGCCTCGGCCCTGACCATCGCCGCCGTGGGCGGCTCGATCGTGGCGCCCGGCTTCGCGTCGGAGGCGGAAGCCGCCTCGCCGGCGACCAAGGCACTCCAGGTCGCGGCCTCCAAGAAGGGGTCGCCCTACAAGTGGGGGGCTACGGGTCCGAGCAGGTTCGACTGCTCGGGACTGACGCTGTACTCGTTCAAGAAGGCGGGCAAGAAGCTGCCCCGCACGGCTGCCCAGCAGTACAACAAGACGCGCCACATCTCCGCCTCGAGCCGCAAGGCGGGCGACCTGGTGTTCTTCCACTCGGGGAGCAACGTCTACCACGTCGGCATCTACGCCGGTTCGGGCAAGATCTGGCACGCCCCCAAGACCGGGGACGTCGTGCGACTGCAGAAGATCTGGACGAAGAGCGTGTGGTACGGCCGGGTGAAGTAAGCCTTGCGGAGGCGGCGGCGCGTGCCCGGCGCGCCGCCGCCCCCTCCAGAACGGGATCCGGGCACGAGCGGGCACCCGTGCTCCCCCGCGGTCCGGCGCGGCACCTCGCCGCCCCGGTCCGGTCGTGCCGGTGTCCTCCTTCAGCGGGTCGGTCGCACCGGTCGTGCTCGCGGACGTGGCGACCGGCCGGGCCGGCGGTGCCGCCGCCGCTACGGAGGCCTTCCTGGTCCGCGGGGGCCGGGGCCGGGCCGTCAGGGCTGCTCCCCCGGGGCGCGCGGGCTCCGGCACCGAGACGGAGCCGGCCCGCACCGGCCCCGAACCGTCACGCCTGAGCGCCACGCCGCCGCGCCCCGAGGCCCGGGAGCCGTCGGTCCGCCGCCGGCGGCGGGGTGCGGGGCGGCGGCGTCCGCCCGGCTCCCCGGCCGGCACGCGGTGGCGACGACGGTCCTCGGCCGCCGTCCCGCCGTCGCCGACGGCCCGGGCTCCGCTCGCGTCGGCGGCGGGACGGCGGCCGCCGCAGGGCCCGTACCCCGGCCGGCACACCCGGACCCGGCCGCCCGGGCGACCGGCCGCCGCAGCACCGGCCCGGCCGGGCGCCGCGCGTCACCCCGCTGCCGCGCCGGCCGTCGCCGCCGGCCGGTCGCCCGGGCGGCCCACCCCTCGTCCTACGGTTCCTGCGGGACCGCCGCCGGTACCGGCTGGGCCGGGACGGTCCACGGCAGTTCGACGGAGACGGTCTTGCCGCCCTCCCGGGTGGGGCGGATGCGGAGTCTGCCGCCGCACTCGGCGGTCAGACAGCGGATGATCACCAGGCCGCGGCCGTTGTCCTGCTGGACGGCCGCCGGCAGCCGCCGGGGGAAGCGCGGATGGCTGTCGGTGACGCCGATCCGCAGCTGCTCGTCCCGGTCCAGCCGGACGTCCACCGTGAAGGTCGGCGACTGTCCGAAGGTGTGCTGGACGGCGTTGGTGGCGAGTTCGGAGACGATGAGCCGGACGCTGTCGGACACCTCCGCGTCCTCCGGCAGCCCCCACTCCGCCAGCGTGCCCACCACGTAGGCGCGCGCGGCGGAGACCGAGGCGGGATCGCTCGGCAGAGTGACGGATGCTTCCAGGTGGTCTGCCATGGCGACGTCGTCCCTTTCCCACGGGACCGCAGTCCGACACGGAGCGGATGGTTCGAGTACGGTCCCGGACTGGTGCTTCGTCGCCAGACTGCCATCACCACACGGGCGAAGGACGGCGATCCACCTGGATATGCATATATCTGTCGCTCGATGCGGTGAACTCTGCGACGCGAGACCGTATTGCGGCGGCACGGAAGGAGTAAGGAGGAGTGCATGCAGCACGGTCCCGCGGTGCGCCGCCGGAAACTGGGCGCCGAACTGCGCGCGCTGCGCACCTCGGCGGGGCTCACCAGCGGTGAGGCGGCCCGGATGGTGGGCTGGCACCAGTCGAAAGTAAGCCGGATCGAGACCGGTACGAGTGGGGTGAAACCGGGTGACGTGCGGTTACTGCTCGACGCGTACGGGGTGCGTGACACCCAACTCCGGGAGCTGCTGCTGGTGTTGGCGGGGTCGGAGGACACCGGCGGGCGGCACCACTGGTGGCACGCCTACCGCGGGGTGCTGCCGCCGACCTACCGGGACTTCATCAGTCTGGAGTCCCAGGCGGGCGCGATGCGCACCCTGGAGACCGCCGTCGTCCCGGGGCTGCTCCAGACGTCCGAGTACGCAAGGGCCGTGACCAGGGCCGCCGTCGAGAACCTGCCGGAGGAACGGCTCGACACGCTGGTGGAGGTACGGCTGGCCCGGCAGGTCGTGCTGCGCGCCGATCCGCCGCTGAGGCTGAGCGCCGTCCTGGACGAGGCCGTGCTGCGCCGGGAGGTCGGCGGCCCCGAGGTCATGTCCCGGCAGCTGACCCGGCTGGTCGAGGCGGCCCGGCTGCCTCAAGTGCGGCTCCAGGTGCTGCCGTTCACCGCCGGAGCGCACATCGGCGTCACCGGCCCTTTCGTTATTTTCTCATTTTCGAGCACTTCTGATCTGGATGTGGTTGTTCTCGACCACTTGACGAGTAGCCTCTACCTCGAACGGAAAGAAGACCTCCAGGCCTACACGGAGGCCTTCGACGCCCTTCAGGTCCACGCCCTTTCCCCCGAGGACTCGTTGGATTTCATCGCCGGGATTGCCGCCGGCGCGTAAGGAGGCACCATGCCCGCATTGCCTCGGCCCCTTCCCTCCAGCTCCGATCTGCACGGCGTGCGATGGCTGCGCAGCAGCTACAGCACCGGCGCGAACAACTGCGTCGAGACGGCCCGGCCAGGCCCGGGTCCGTGGGCCGGACTGCTCGCCGTGCGCGACTCCAAGGACCCGGCCGGGCCCGCGCTGTTCTTCTCGCCCGGGAGCTGGACGCGGTTCACGGCCGCGCTCCGGTGATCACCGACCGGTGCCGTCCGCCGGCCACCTGAACCGTCCGCCGACCATGACACCCGTCCGCCGTCCGTCCCCCCGTCCGACGCGCGACGCACACGGCCGTGCACGCCGACTCACGGCCGCGTCTCGCCGATCACCCGGACGGCGTGGGCGATCTGCTCACCGGTGAGGTCCGCACGGGCGGTCAGCCGCAGCCGGGAGATGCCGTCGGGCACGGAAGGAGGCCGGAAGCAGCCCACGGCCAGCCCGGCCGCGCGGCACTCCGCAGCCCAGCGCACGGCCGCCTCCGGGGAGGGGGCGCGCACCGAGACGACCGCGGCGTCCGGACGCACCGCGTCCAGACCCGCGGCCGTCAGACGGGCGTGCAACTCCCCGGCCACCTCGCGCGCACGCGCCGCGCGCTCCGGCTCGCGGCGCAGCAACCGCAGGGCCGCCAGGGCCGCTCCCGCCGCGGCGGGGGCGAGACCCGTGTCGAAGATGAACGTACGGGCCGCGTTGACCAGGTGGTCGACGACCCGGGCGGGGCCGAGGACGGCTCCGCCCTGGCTGCCGAGCGACTTGGACAGCGTGACCGTCGCGACGACGTCGTCGGCGCCCGCGAGCCCCGCCGCGTGCGGGGCGCCGCGGCCGCCGGCGCCGAGCACGCCCAGTCCGTGGGCGTCGTCGACCACCAGTCCCGCGCCGTGCTCCCGGCACGCCTCGGCCAGGGCGGCGAGCGGGGCCGCGTCGCCGTCGACCGAGAAGACCGTGTCGGACACGGCGATCGCGGCGCCCTCGTGGGTCCGGAGCGCCTTGCGCACGGCGTCCGGGTCGGCGTGCGCCGCCACCTGGGTGGTGCCGCGGGCCAGCCGGCAGCCGTCGATGAGCGAGGCGTGGTTGCCCGCGTCGGAGACGATCAGCGAGCCGTGCGGGGCCAGGGCGGTGACCGCCGCGAGGTTGGCGGCGTAGCCGGAGGAGAAGACCAGCGCCGCCTCGAAGCCGCAGAAGGCGGCCAGTTCGCGTTCAAGGTCGCCGTGCAGTTCGGTCGTGCCGGTGACGAGCCGGGAGCCGGTCGCGCCGCCGCCCCAGGTCCGCGCGGCCCGCGCGGCGCCCTCGGTGACCTCCGGATGGCGGGCCAGCCCCAGGTAGTCGTTGCTCGCGAGGTCCAGGAGCGGCGAGTCCGCCGGGCGCGGGCGCAGGGTCCGTACGAGGCCCGCGCGGCGGCGCAGTTCCGCCTGCTCGTCGATCCAGCCGAACGCCATGGGTCCTCCGGGCTTTTGTAGGCAGTGCACAGACATTAGCGGTCCGGTCCTCCGCCCAGGATGTGGCAATACCCACACACGGAAGTGTTGGCGTTGTGCAAAGTCTCCTTGGCCCGGGGCGGCTCCGTAGGACAGGATCTGCTCCCATGGACCTGCTGAACACGCTGGTGGACAAGGGGCTTCGGCGCGAGACGCCGACCCGCGCGGAGGCGCTCGCCGTCCTCGCGACTTCCGACGACGACCTGCTCGACGTGGTGGCCGCGGCCGGCAAGGTGCGCCGCCACTGGTTCGGCCGACGGGTGAAACTCAACTACCTCGTCAACCTCAAGTCCGGCCTGTGTCCCGAGGACTGCTCCTACTGCTCCCAGCGGCTCGGCTCCAAGGCGGACATCCTCAAGTACACCTGGCTCAAGCCCGACGAGGCCTCGCGGGCCGCGGCTGCCGGGGTGGCCGGCGGGGCCAAGCGGGTGTGCCTGGTGGCCAGCGGCCGGGGCCCGACCGACCGCGACGTGGCCCGGGTCTCCGACACCATCCGGACCATCAAGGAGCAGAACGAGGGCGTCGAGGTGTGCGCCTGCCTCGGGCTGCTCTCCGACGGCCAGGCGGAGCGGCTGCGCGAGGCGGGCGCGGACGCCTACAACCACAACCTCAACACGTCCGAGGGGACGTACGGGGAGATCACCACCACGCACACCTACGCCGACCGGGTGGACACGGTGAACAAGGCGCACGCGGCGGGCCTGTCCGCGTGCTCGGGTCTGATCGCGGGCATGGGCGAGAGCGACGAGGACCTGGTCGACGTGGTGTTCGCGCTGCGCGAGCTGGACCCCGACTCGGTCCCGGTCAACTTCCTGATCCCGTTCGAGGGCACGCCGCTCGCCAAGGAGTGGAACCTGACCCCGCAGCGCTGCCTGCGGATCCTGGCGATGGTGCGGTTCGTCTGCCCGGACGTCGAGGTGCGCATCGCGGGCGGCCGCGAGGTCCACCTGCGCAGCATGCAGCCGCTCGCGCTGCACCTGGCCAACTCGATCTTCCTCGGCGACTACCTGACCAGCGAGGGCCAGGCCGGCAAGGCCGACCTGGAGATGATCGCGGACGCCGGGTTCGAGGTCGAGGGCACCGACCGGGTGACGCTGCCGGAGCACCGGGCGGCGGCCGGGGGCGGCTGCGGCTCCCACGAGCCCGCCGCCGGGTGCGGCTCCCACGAGGGCGCCGCCGGGTGCGGTGCGCACGAGGGCGGTGGGTGCGGTGCGCACGAGGGTGGCGGAGTGTGTGGTTCCGCTCCGGTCCCCCGGGTGGACGAGCCCCGCACCGACCTGGTCGCCGTCCGCCGCCGGGGCGCCGGAACGGACCTCGCGCCCAATGCCTGAACTGAGCGTGCCGGAGCTGCTGGAGCTCGACCGCCGGCACGTGTGGCATCCGTACGGCCCCATGCCCGGCCGTCAGGAACCGCTCGTCGTGGAGTCGGCGAGCGGGGTGCGGCTGCGGCCGGCCGACGGGTCGGGCGAGCTGGTGGACGGCATGTCGTCCTGGTGGTCGGCGATCCACGGCTACAACCACCCGGTGCTGAACGAGGCGCTGCGCGAGCAGGCGGGGCGGATGAGCCACGTGATGTTCGGCGGGCTCACCCACGAGCCCGCCGTGCGGCTCGCGAAGCTGCTGGTGGACCTGACGCCGGACGGCCTGGAGCACGTGTTCCTCGCCGACTCCGGGTCGGTGTCGGTCGAGGTCGCGGTCAAGATGTGCCTGCAGTACTGGCGTTCGCTGGGCCGTCCGGGCAAGCAGCGGCTGATGACCTGGCGGGGCGGCTACCACGGCGACACCTGGCAGCCGATGTCGGTGTGCGACCCGCAGGGCGGGATGCACGAGCTGTGGAGCGGGGTGCTCCCGCGGCAGGTGTTCGCCGACCCGCCGCCCGCCGGGTACGAGGAGGCGTACGCCGACCACCTGCGCGAGCTGGTCGCGCGGCACGCCGACGAGCTGGCGGCGGTGATCGTCGAGCCGGTGGTGCAGGGCGCGGGCGGGATGCGGTTCCACTCCCCCGTGTATCTGCGCGTGCTGCGCGAGGCCTGCGACGCGCACGACGTGCTGCTGGTGTTCGACGAGATCGCGACCGGTTTCGGGCGCACGGGCGCGCTGTTCGCGGCGGAGCACGCGGCGGTGACGCCGGACGTGATGTGCGTGGGCAAGGCGCTGACCGGCGGCTACCTCACCATGGCCGCCACGCTGTGCACGCCGCGGGTGGCCGACGGCATCTCGCGGGGCGAGGTGCCGGTGCTCGCGCACGGCCCGACCTTCATGGGCAACCCGCTGGCGGCGGCCGTGGCCTGCGCCTCGATCGGGCTGCTGCTCGGCCAGGACTGGCTCGCGGAGGTCAAGCGGATCGAGGCGGGCCTGCGGGACGGGCTGGCACCCGCCGCGGAGCTGCCCGGTGTGGCGGACGTGCGGGTGCTCGGCGCCATCGGGGTGGTGCAGCTCGACCACCCCGTGGACATGCGGGCGGCCACCGAGGCGGCGGTGCGCGAGGGCGTGTGGCTGCGGCCGTTCCGCGACCTGGTCTACACGATGCCGCCGTACGTCACGGGTGACGCGGACGTGGCGCGGATCGCGCGCGCGGTGTGCGCGGCCGCACGGGAGGGATGACATGCCGGTACTGGTGATCACGGGCACGGGCACGGAGGTCGGCAAGACGGTCGTCACGGCCGCCGTCGCCGCGACGGCGCTGGCGGCCGGCCGGTCGGTGGCCGTGCTGAAGGCCGCGCAGACGGGCGTGGCGCCCGGCGAGGCCGGGGACGCCGCCGAGGTGGCACGGCTCGCGGGAGCCGTCACCACGGCCGAACTCGCGCGGTACCCCGAGCCGTTGGCACCGGCCACGGCGGCCCGCCGGGCCGGCCGCGCCCCGGTGCACCCGCACGAGGTCGCGGAGGCCGCCGCCAAGCTGGCCACCGAGCACGACCTGGTGCTGGTGGAGGGGGCGGGCGGACTGCTCGTCCGGTTCGACGCGGCGGGCGGGACGCTGGCGGACGCGGCCGCGCTGCTGTCGGCGCCGGTCCTGGTCGTGGTGTCGGCGGGTCTCGGCACGCTGAACACCACCGAGCTCACGGCCCGTGAGCTGCGCGGCCGGGGCATCGAGCCGGCGGGGATCGTCATCGGCAGCTGGCCCGCGGCACCGGACCTCGCCTCGCGCTGCAACCTGGCGGACCTGCCGGACGTGGCCGCGGCTCCCCTGCTCGGCGCGGTGCCCGCCGGGGCGGCGGCCCGCACACCCGCCGACTTCCGCGCGGCGGCTCCGCACTGGCTGGCGCCGCGCCTGGACGGCACGTGGGACGTCGAGGCGTTCCGGAGGCGGGAGGCGCCCTGAAGCCAGGAAGTGCCCTGAGGCGCAGGGGCGCCAGGCGCGGTCGCTCACGGGACGCGCGGTGCGGCCGGAGGTTCCGCCTCATGAGGGGTGCGCGGTGCGGCCGGCGCGTACCGGACGGGCGGTTGCCGCCGGGAGTCCCGGCTGCGGGCGGCATGTGAGGTACGGCCGACGTACCGCCGACGCATGCGGGACGGGCGGTCCCGTGGCGTGCTCACGGCCGAGCCCGGCCCGCGCCGGGCCGCCGCGCGCTCCCAGCCGCGCGCAGTCTGCGGCGTCCGGCCGCAGGTGGCGGGGGTGCGGCGCGGTCGACGCGCAGGCCGACACCTGCGGGACCGGCGGTCCCATGGCGTGCCCCAGGCCCGGCCCGGCCTGCGCCGATCCGCCGCGCGCTCCCGACCGCGCGCAGTCCGTGACGTCCGGCCGCAGGCGGCGGTGGTGCGGCGCGGCCGACACGCAGGCCGACACCTGCGGAACGAGCGGTCCCATGGCGTGCCCCCGGCCGAGCCCGGCCCGCGCCGATCCGCCGCACGCTCCCGACCGCGCGCAGTCCGTGACGTCCGGCCGCGGACAGCGGTGGTGCGGCGCGGCCGACACGCAGGCCGACACCTGCGGAACGGGCAGTCCCATGGCGTGCCCCCGGCCGGACCCGGCCCGCGCCGGGACACCGCACGCTCCCGGCCACGCGCAGTCTGCGGCGTCCGGCCACGGACGGCGGGGATGCGGCGCGGCCGATACGCAGGCCGACACCTGCGGAACGAGCGGTCCCATGGCGTGCCCCAGGCCCGGCCCGCGCCGAGCCGCCGCGCGCTCCCAGCCGCGCGCCGTCCGTGGTGTCCGGCGGCGGGGGTGCGGTGCGGGCGGTACGGGGGACAATCGCGGTAACGCCCGTCCGGGGGAGGTCCCGGGGCCTCCCCCGGGCTGCCGGCCGTGCTCGCAGCAGGGAGGTGCCGCCATGTCCGCCGGTTCCGCCAGGGGTGCGCGGGATCCTGTGCACCACCCGCTGTTCGCCCGTTGCTACGCACGGTTCAGCGTCACCGCCGAGTCCCGGATGGGCCTGGCGGGGATCCGCGAGCGGCTGCTCGCCGGGCTGTCCGGGCGGGTCCTCGAGGTCGGGGCGGGCAACGGTCTGAACTTCGCGCACTATCCGGACGCCGTCTCCGAGGTCGTCGCCGTCGAACCGGAGCGCGTGCTGCGGCGGTGGGCGGTGGAGTCCGCCCGGCGCGCGGAGGTGCCGGTGGACGTCGTGCCGGGGACGGCGGAGGCGCTGCCGGTCGAGAGCGGGGCCTTCGACGCGGCGGTGCTCTCGCTGGTGCTGTGCAGCGTGCGGGAGGTGCCGCGGGCGCTCGGGGAGCTGCGGCGCGTGCTGCGGCCGGGCGGCGAGGTGCGGTTCTTCGAGCACGGCCGGGGCGGCGGCCGGGTGATGACCTTCACCCAGCGCGCGCTGGACCGGACGTTGTGGCCCCGCCTGAGCGGCGGCTGCCACCTGGCCCGGGACCCGGTCGGGGCGCTGCGCGACGCCGGGTTCGGGCTGGGCCCCTACCGGCGGCTGACGCTGCCGGAGAAGGGACCGGCGCTGCCGGCGTCGTACTGCGTGCTGGGCGTCGCCTGGCGGCCGTCCGGCCCCTGGTCACCGGCTCCACCGGCCCGCGTCACAGGCTCCACTGGCGCAGCTCGCGGGTGAGGTCGTGCACCGACGCCTCGCCGCTCTTGGCCAGCCGGGCCAGGTCGCGGACCTGTTCCGGGGAGGTGACGACCTTCTCTCCGCTGGCGACGAGGTACGCGTAGGCGACGGCGGAGGCGAACAGCGCGTTGGAGCGCTCCAGGGCGGGGACGTGGATCAGCTGCTGGAGGAGGGCGGCGGCGCGGGCGTGCGGGCTGTCGTAGACGGGGGTGCCGAATATGTCGGCCTGGTGGCGGGCCACGGCGGCGACGAGGGCGCCCCAGTCGGTGACCTGGGGGTCCCCGGGGGTCTTGTGCTCGGCGAGCATCAGCAGCCAGGCGAGGTCGATGCGGAGGCCGTTCAACGGATCAGCGGCGGCCTTCGCGCGCGCCCTCGCGCTCGCCGGCCCCGCCGGCGAAGACGGCCTCGTACTGCTTCATGAAGTCGGCGGCGGCCTCCACGAAGGTGTGGCCGGCCTCCCCGGTGTCCTGCCTGACCAGCTCCTCGATGTAGCGGTTGACGCTCATGCCGCGGGCCAGGGCGCGTTCGCGGGCCGCGCGGGCGGTGTCCTCGTCCACGCGGACGTTCAGCTGGGTCTTCGCCATGCCTCGACGCTAGCGCCGGGGCGCTAGCACCGGCAAGGGGCCGGGCCGCGCGGACGTCCCGTTCCGCCGGCGTCCGGCGCGGGGCCGCGGCCGGGCCCACCGGAATACCGGATGTGGGGTGAGTCACATTACGCTCGATCGGTACTGGGCAGTACGGACGTCCACCCCGAGGAGGCGGCCTTGTCCCCACCCTCTGCGGAACACACGCCGGGCCTGTCCCCGGGCGACGGGACCGCCGCCCGCGCCCGCGCCCTGACCAAGGCGTACGGCTCCGGCGAGACGGCGGTGCTCGCCCTGGACTCGGTGGACGTCGACATCGCGCGGGGCCGTTTCACCGCGGTGATGGGCCCGTCGGGTTCGGGGAAGTCGACGCTGATGCACTGCCTGGCGGGGCTCGACACGGTCTCCTCCGGGCAGGCCTGGATCGGCGACACCGAGATCACGGGCCTGAGGGAGCGGGAGCTGACCCGGCTGCGGCGCGACCGCGTCGGGTTCATGTTCCAGTCGTTCAACCTCGTCCCGACGCTCGACGCGCTGGAGAACATCACCCTGCCCCTGGACATCGCGGGCCGCAGACCCGACGCGGCGTGGCTGGAGGAGGTCGTGGCCACGCTGGGGCTCGGGGACCGCCTGCGGCACCGGCCGTCCCAGCTCTCCGGCGGTCAGCAGCAGCGCGTGGCGTGCGCCCGGGCGCTGGTCTCCCGGCCCGATCTGATCTTCGCGGACGAGCCGACCGGCAACCTCGACTCGCGCGCCGGGCTGGAGGTGCTCGGCATCCTGCGCGAGGCCGTGGACCGGCTCGGTCAGACCGTCGTCATGGTCACCCACGACCCGGGCGCCGCCGCCCACTCGGACCTGGTGCTGTTCCTCGCGGACGGCCGGATCGTGGACGAGACGCGCGAGCCGACGGCGGAGTCGGTCCTGGAGCGGATGAAACGGTTCGACACGGTCCGCGTCCCGACCGGCGCGGCCGGTCCCGCCCGTGCCGCGGTGGCCGGGCCGGCTTCCGGTTCGGGCCGGGGGGCCGTCGGTCCCGTCGGCGGCCCGCAGTCCGAGGGACAGATCCCGTGCTGAAGGCGACGCTCCGGAGCTTCCTCGCGCACAAGGGACGGCTGCTGCTCTCCGCCCTGGCCGTCGTCCTGTCGGTGGCGTTCGTGGCGGGCAGCCTGATCTTCTCCGACACGGTCGGCCGCACCTTCGACCGGCTGTTCGCCTCGACCGCCGCCGACGTCACCGTCCGCCCGAAGCAGACGCTCGACTCGGCCGTGCCCTCGGGGAGGACGGCCACGCTGCCGGCCGCGCTCGCGGACCGCGTGCGCCGGGTCGAGGGGGTGGCGGCCGCGCGGGCGGAGGCGGAGACGCGGAACGTCACGCTCGTCGACGACCGGAACCGGCCCGTCAGCCCGACCACCGGTGCCCCCACGCGGGGCACCGTCTGGGACCCGGGCGGCCGCCGCCCGGTCGAGCTCACCTCCGGACGCGCCCCGCGCGGCCCGGCCGAGGCCCTGCTCGACGCGCAGACCGCCGACCGGGCGGACGTGCGCGTCGGCGACACCCTCACCGTGGTCGCGGCGCCCGGGTCCTTCCGGGTGCGGGTCGTCGGCATCGCGACCCTCACCACCACCAACCCGGGCACGGCGCTGCTCTTCCTGGACGCCCCGGCCGCGCGGACCCTGCTGCTGGGCGACCCCGACGCGGCCACCGCCGTCTCCGTGGACGCGGCGGAGGGCGTGCCGGACGACCTGCTCAAGCGGCGGGTGGCCGCCGCGCTCGGCACCGGCGCCTACGAGTACCGGACCGCCGCCGAGCAGGCCCGGTCGGACGTGGAACGGCTCGGCGGGATCCTCGACGTCATCAAGTACGTGATGCTCGGCTTCGCCGCGGTCGCCTGCCTCGTCGGGGTGTTCCTGATCGTCAACACCTTCTCGATGCTGATCGCCCAGCGCACCCGCGAGCTGGGGCTGCTGCGCGCGCTGGGAGCCGACCGGCGCCAGGTGCGCCGCTCGGTCCTCACCGAGGCGCTGCTGCTCGGCCTGGCCGGGTCCACCCTGGGCCTGGTGGCCGGCATCGGGCTCGCCGCCGGGCTGATCCAGCTCATGGGCCTGGTCGGCATGAACCTGGGGTCGGCCGAGATGGTGATCAAACGGGGCACGCCGGTCGTGGCGTACGCCGTCGGGATGGGCGTCACCTTCGTGGCGGCCTACCTCCCGGCCCGGCGGGCGGCGGGCGTCTCGCCGATGGCGGCCCTGGCCGACGCCGAGGTGGCGGGGGTCGGGCGGCCGCTGCGGCTGCGCGCGGTGGCGGGCGCGGTCGTCGGGGCGGTGGGGGCGGCGGCGCTCGCCGGCTGTGCGGCGGCCTCGCGGACGGCGACGGCGGCGTCGCTGCTGGGCGCCGGCGTGGTGCTGACCCTGATCGCGGCCGTGGTGGCGGGCCCGCTGCTGGTCCGGCCGGTGATCCGGGTGCTGGGCGCGGGCTTCCCGGCGCTGTTCGGCGTGGTCGGCCGGATGGGCCGGCGCAACGCCCTGCGCAATCCGCGCCGGACCGGTGCCACCGCCGCCGCGCTGATGGTGGGCCTCGCCCTGGTCGGCGGGATGTCGGTGGCGAGCGCCTCGGTCACCGCGTCGTTCGACCGGCAGATCGACCGGACGCTGGGCGCCGACTTCGTGGTGCAGAGCAGCAACTTCGCGCCCTTCCCCCAGGAGGTCACGGACGCGGTGCGCCGCACCGAGGGCGTCGGTCTCGTCGTGCGGTCGCGGTTCACTCCGGTGGGGGTGCGGCTGCCGGACGGCGACCGGGTGGAGACGACCGCGGCGGGCTACGGCCCCCGGCTCGACGACGTCGCCCACATCCCCTACGCGCACGGCGACACCGCGGCGGCGCTCGCCGACGGGCACCTCGCGATGGACCGGGACTTCGCCCGGGACCACGGGGTGCGGCCCGGCTCGGTGCTCCCGGTGGAGTTCCCGGGCGGCCGCCGGACCGAGCTGACGGTGGGGGCGCTCACCGACCTGGAGTCCGCCGAGGGCCTCGGGACGCGGGGCGGCCTGTACTTCGGCCTCGCCACGCTGGAGCGGTACGCGCCGGGCGGGCAGGACTCCGCGCTGTACGTCAACGCCGCGTCCGGCACGGGCGAGGACGGGCTGCGCGCCGCCCTGGACCGGAGCCTCGACCCGTATCCGCAGGTCCAGGTCCGCGACCTCGCCGACTACAAGGAGCTGGTGCGCGACCAGATAGCGGTGCTGCTGTACCTGGTCTACGCCCTGCTCGGGCTGGCGATCGTCATCGCGGTGCTCGGCGTGGTCAACACCCTGGCGCTGTCGGTGGTGGAGCGCACCCGCGAGATCGGGCTGCTGCGCGCCATCGGGCTGGCCCGGCGCCAGCTGCGCCGGATGATCCGGCTGGAGTCGGTGGTCATCGCGGTGTTCGGCGCGGTGCTGGGCCTGGCGCTGGGGCTGGTGTGGGGCGTGTGCACCCAGCAGGTGCTGGCGCTCCAGGGCATGACGGTGCTCGCGATCCCGTGGGGCACGGTCGTCGCGGTGGTCGTCGGGTCGGCGGTGGTGGGCGTCGTGGCGGCGCTGCTGCCCGCGCTGCGCGCCTCCCGCATGAACGTGCTGGCGGCGATCGCCCACGAATGAGCCGCCCCGCACCCGTCACCCGGCGCCCCGCGCCCCGCACCTGTCCGCATTCTGGAACGCCGTGTCGCGGGCGGCCGCGCGTGCTGTGATCACCGGATGACCGACCTGCGCATACGGGCCGCGGCGCCCGAGGACCTGGACACCGTGCTGGCCTTCTGGAGGACGGCCGCCGAGGGGACGAGCATCAGCGACGACCGGGACGGGGTGGAGCGGCTGGTGGCCCGCGACCCCGAGGCGCTGATCCTGGCGGAGCGCGACGGCGCGCTGGTGGGCACCGTGATCGCGGGGTTCGACGGCTGGCGCTGCCACCTGTACCGGCTGGCCGTGCACCCGGACCACCGCCGCCGGGGGATCGGCGCGGCGCTGCTCGCCGCGGCGGAGGAGAGGTTCGCCGCGCTGGGCGGGCGCCGCGCGGACGCCATGGTGCTCCGGCGCAACACGACCGCCCAGCACGCGTGGGACGCCGCCGGGTACGCGCCCGAGGAGCAGTGGCGGCGCTGGGTGAAGCCCCTCCGGGGATGATCTCTTCACTTCTTTGCCGATCCTTTACCCCCGAAGGGCACTCGGTCCCGCATGAAAGGTTGTGAGCGTCCGCCCAGGGGCGAGCCTCCCCGTGCGCGACACCGCGCACGCCTCCCCGTCCTGTCCGACCATGGGACGGAGGTGACCAGATGACCGAAGTGCTCCTCCTCCTGGTGGCGATCCTGCTGTCGCTGGCCTGCGGCGCGTTCGTGGCGGCGGAGTTCTCGCTGACCACGGTCGAGCGCGGCGAGCTGGAGCGGGCCGCCGAGCGCGGTGAACGGGGCGCGGCGGGCGCCCTCGGAGCCGTCCGGAACCTGACCTTCCAGCTCTCCGGCGCGCAGCTCGGCATCACGGTCACCAACCTGGTGGTCGGCATGCTCGCCGAGCCGTCGATCGCCGCGCTGCTCGCGGGCCCGCTGGAGTCGGCCGGCGTCTCGCGCGCGGCGGCGGGCTCCATCGCCCTGGTCGTCGGCACGGCCCTGTCGACCGTGTTCCTGATGGTCGTCGGCGAGCTCGTGCCGAAGAACTGGGCGATCTCCTCGCCCCTGAAGGTCGCCAAGACCGTCGGCAACGCGCAGCGCTGGTTCAGCGCCGCGTTCCGGCCGTTCATCACCCACCTCAACAACACGGCGAACCGCGTGGTGCGCCGCCTCGGCCTGGAGCCCGCCGAGGAGCTGGCCTCCGCGCGCGGCCCGCAGGAGCTCGCGGCGCTGGCCCGGCACTCCGCCAAGGAGGGCGCGCTGGAGGCGGACACCGCCGAGCTGTTCGTGCGGACGCTGAACCTCGCCGACCTGACCGCGGAGAACGTGATGACGCCGCGCGTGCAGGTCATCGCCCTGGAGGCCCAGGCGACCTGCGAGGACGTGGCGAACGCGACCCGGGCGACCGGCCTGTCCCGGTTCCCGGTCTACCGCGGGAACCTCGACACGGTCGTCGGCACCGCGCACGTCAAGGACGTCCTGGCGGTGCCCGCGGAGCGCCGGCGCCTGGTCCCCGTCGCCGAGCTGATGCGCGAGCCGCTGCTGGTCCCGGAGTCGCTCACGGTCGACCGGCTCCTGGACCGGCTCTCCGGCAAGCGGACCATGGCCGTCGTCATCGACGAGTACGGCGGCACCGCGGGCGTGGCCACGCTGGAGGACATCGTCGAGGAGGTGGTCGGCGAGGTCCGCGACGAGCACGACCCGCACGAGACGCCCGACCTGGTCCCGGCCGGCACGGACGAGGACGGCCACGCGCTGTTCTCGGCCGACGGCGCGGCGCGCGTCGACCAGCTCGCGCGCGTCGGACTGCGCCCGCCGGAGGGCCCGTACGAGACGCTGGCCGGGATCGTGGCCACGGAGCTCGGCCGGATCCCGGCCGTCGGTGACACCCTCCAGGTGGCCGGCTGGCACATGGAGGTGCTGGACGCCACCGGCCGCCGGGCGGCGCGCGTCCTGCTGCACGCGCCCCTGACGGCGGAGAAGGACGACGAGAGGGAGGCGCGCCGGTGACCGCCGTACAGCTGCTGATCGGTCTGGCGACGCTGGTCGTCAACGCCTTCTTCGTCGGCGCCGAGTTCGCCCTGATCTCCGTGCGCCGCAGCCAGATCGAGCCCTACGCCGAGCAGGACGACCGGCGCGCCAAGAGCGTGCTGTGGGGGCTGGAGCACGTGTCCGCGCTGATGGCGGCCGCGCAGCTCGGCATCACGCTGTGCACGCTGGTCCTCGGCGTGGTCGCCGAGCCGGCCATCGCGCACCTGCTGGAGCCGGCGTTCCACGCGGCGGGCGTGCCGTCGGGCGCCGGGCACGCGGTGTCGTTCGTCATCGCGCTGACCCTGGCCACGTACCTGCACATGCTGCTCGGCGAGATGGTGCCGAAGAACATCGCGCTCGCCGAGCCGGTGCGCAGCGCGCTGGCGCTCGGTCCGCCCCTGGTGGCGCTGTCCCGCGCGCTGCGCCCGGTGATCTTCACGGTCAACGCGTTCGCCAACGCGCTGCTGAGACTGCTGCGGGTCCAGGCCCGGGAGGAGGTCGTCGCCTCCTACTCGGACGCCGAGATCGCGCAGATCGTGAAGGACTCCGGCGAGGCCGGGCTCATCGACGACCGCGCCCGGGAGCGGCTGCACGACGCGCTGGAGCTGGGCCGCAGGCCGGTGCGCGACGTGGTGCTGCCGCTGGAGGGCGTGGTGTACGCGCGCGTGGGCGTCACGCCGGAGCAACTGGAGCAGCTGTCGGCCCGGTCCGGGTTCTCCCGCTTCCCGGTGGTGGACGAGGGACGGCGCATCGTCGGCTACCTGCACGTCAAGGACGCCCTGGACGCCTCGCCGCGGGACCTGCCGTTCCGGCTGCGCGACATGCGCCCCATCGCGCGGGTACGCGAGAGCACGCCGCTGGACGACGTCCTGACGGCGCTGCGCGGCAGCCGGACGCACCTGGCGGCCGTGATCGGGTCCGACGGGCGGCTGGCGGGCCTGGTGACCATGGAGGACGTGCTGCGGGAGCTGTTCGGGCAGCGGGCGTGACCGGGTCGGTCCGGGTCCCGGGACCCGGACCGACCGCCGGGTATGTGCACGGGATACCATCTCTGTCGCCATGCAGACGAATCCCACGTACACCAGCCTGGTCGCCGTCGGCGACTCCTTCACCGAGGGCATGTCGGACCTGCTGCCGGACGGCACCTACCGCGGCTGGGCCGACCTCCTGGCCGCGCGGATGGCCGCCCGCACCCCCGGGTTCCGGTACGCCAACCTGGCGGTGCGCGGCAAGCTGATCCGGCAGATCGTCGAGGAGCAGGTCGACGTGGCGGCCTCCATGCAGGCGGACGTGGTCACGCTGGTCGGCGGCCTCAACGACACCCTGCGCCCCAAGTGCGACATGGCCCAGGTGCGCGGTCTGCTGGAGGAGGCCGTCGAGAAGCTGGCCCCCTCCTGCAAGCAGCTGGTGCTGATGCGCAGCCCCGGCCGCCAGGGACCGGTCCTGGAGCGCTTCCGGCCGCGCATGGAGGCGCTGTTCGCCGCGGTCGACGAGCTGGCCGAGCGGCACGGCGCGCTCGTGGTCGACCTGTACTCGGCGCCCTCGCTCGCCGATCCGCGGCTGTGGGACGTGGACCGGCTGCACCTGACGGCGGACGGGCACCGCCGGGTCGCGGAGGCCGTCTGGCAGGCGCTCGGCCACGAGCCCGAGGACCCCGAGTGGCACGCCCCGCCGCCGGTGTCCGCCCCGCCCCACTGGGTCGCGCGGCGCGTGGCGGACGCCCGGTTCGCCCGGCAGCACCTGCTGCCCTGGATCGCCCGGCGGCTGACCGGCCGGTCCTCCGGCGACGGCCTTCCCCCGAAACGGCCGGAGCTGCTGCCGTACGAGGGGTGAGCGGGGGCCGGCGGGAGCCCGCGGCGGCCTCCCCGCCCGCCCCGGCCCCGGACCGGGGACACGCCGCCGGATGGCCGATGACCGGCATTTCGCCGCCTTTCCGGTCATAACGTGCCGCTCATGACCAAACGCCATCTTGCCTATCTGGCATGCACCGCGGCACTCGTCGCCTCGGCGGTCGGGGCCGCCCCGCCGGCGGACGGGACGCGGACCCACCTCGTGCGCCCCGGGCAGTCGATCCAGCAGGCGGTGGACGCCGCGAAGCCCGGCGACACCGTGCTGCTGCTGCCCGGCACCCACCGCGGGAGCGTCCGGGTGACGACGTCCGGGCTGACCCTGCGCGGCATGGGCGGCGGACGCACCGTCCTGCGGCCGAGCCCCACCGGGGCCGCGGCCGGCAGCTGCGCGAAGGCCGGCCACGGCATCTGCGTGGAGGGCACCACCGGCCGTCCGGTCGAGGGCACCACCATCGCCTCCCTGACCCTGTCCGGCTACGCCAGGAACGGCGTGTGGGCGACGGACACGGACCGGCTGACGGTCCGGCGGGTGGTCGCCGAGGAGAACGGGCAGTGGGGCATCGCCCAGCAGCGCTCCGTGCGCGGCACGTTCACGTACAACGTGGCCCGGCGCAACGGCGACGCGGGCGTGTTCCTCGCCAACACGGTCACCGAGGAGGGCGGCGCCACCGACTCCCTCGGCGCGGTGGTCGCGCGCAACCGCCTGGAGGGCAACCGGATCGGCCTCACCGTCCGGCGGCTGCGCAACCTCACCGTCGCGTACAACGACGCCACCGCCAACTGCGCGGCCGTCTTCGTCGTCGGCGACGAGACTCCCCCGCGGGCCGGCGCCCTGACCGTGCGCGACAACCGGATCGTGGCGAACAACAAGTACTGCCCGAAGACGGCCCGGCTGCCGTTCCTCCAGGGCTCGGGGATCGTGCTGACCGGCGCCGAGGACACGCTGGTGACCCGGAACCTGGTCGCGGACCACAAGGGCACCTCGCCGCTGTCGGGCGGTGTGGTGATCTTCAAGAGCATGGTGGGCGCCAAGAGCGAGCGGAACCGGATCACCGGCAACACGCTGCGCGACAACCACCCGGCGGACCTGGTCGACTCCGACACCGCGACGAACAACGCGTTCCAGGGCAACACCTGCACCCTGTCCAAGCCCGCCGGACTGTGCTGAACCGCCGTACCCGCCCGTGCACCCAAGAATGGAGAGGCGGCACATGACGACCGCAAACTCT
The DNA here is from genome assembly GCF_044540485.1 of Streptomyces sp. NPDC085946. Lineage (NCBI taxonomy): Bacteria > Bacillati > Actinomycetota > Actinomycetes > Kitasatosporales > Streptomycetaceae > Streptomyces > Streptomyces sp. NPDC085946. Next base: position 448,148 of record NZ_JBITSF010000004.1, read on the forward strand.
GCCCCGCCGCCGCCCATGCGGCTGAGGGAGCTCGTGTTCGGGGCGGCGTGTGCCGCCGCCCTGCGCGCGGCCGCCCGGCTGGGCGTCGCCGACGCCCTCGGGGACGCCCCCGCCGCCGTGGAGGACCTCGCGGCCGCGGTGAAGGCCGAGCCGAAGCCGCTGCGGCGGCTGCTGCGCGCGCTGACCTGCTACGGCGTCTTCACCGAGCGGCCGGACGGCACCTTCGCGCACACCGGCATGTCCCGGCTGCTGCGCGAGGACGACCCGAACAGCCTGCGCGACATCTGCCTGTGGTGCACCGAGCCGTGGACCTGGGACGCCTGGCCGCTCCTCGACGAGGCGGTGCGCACCGGCCACAACGTCGTGGAGGACCTGTACGGCAAGGAGTTCTTCACCTACCTCAACGAGGACGCCCCGGAGTCGGCCGACGTCTTCAACCGGGCCATGACCACCTCCAGCCGGCAGTCCGCGCAGGACGTCGCCGACCTCCTCGACCTGTCGGGGTGCGCGTCGGTGGCCGACATCGGCGGCGGCCAGGGGCACGTGGTGGCGAGCCTGCTGGAGAAGTACCCCGCCCTGCACGGCACCCTGCTCGACCTGCCGCGCGTGGTCGAGCGCGCCGACCCGCGGCTGCGGCCCGGCGGCCCGCTCGCGGACCGGGTGCGGATCGTGCCCGGCGACTGCCGCGCCGCCGTCCCGGTGAAGGCGGACGCCTACGTCATCAAGAACGTCCTGGAGTGGGACGACGACAGCACCACCCGGCTGCTGCGCAACGTCGTCGAGGCGGGCGGGCCCGGGACCCGGGTCGTGGTCATCGAGAACCTCGTCGACGACAGCCCGTCGATGCGGTTCAGCACCGCCATGGACCTGCTGCTGCTGCTGAACGTCGGCGGTGCCAAGCACACCACCGACAGCATGGTCGGCCGGCTGACCGCGGCGGGCCTGATCATCGACGACATCAGCCCGGTCAACGCCTATCTGCACGCGTTCGACTGCACCGTCGTCGGCTGACCCGGCGGGCCGGACCGACGGCGCCGGGACCGGATCCGGTCCCGGCGCCGGACGTCAGGCGCCCGGTGACCGGCGGTGGGTGAGGGGCTCCATGCGGGCGAGCGCCAGCAGACGCCCGGGGTCGCCGTCCCCGGCGGGCGTCCCGTGCCCGCCGTCGAGGAGGGTCGTCAGCTCCGCCACCCGCCCGGCGTCGGCGAGCCCGAGCAGACCGGCGGGGTCGGCGTCCGGCCCGCCCCGCACGTCGATCATCCGGACCACGACGTCGCCGCGCTGGAAGATCGTGCTGCGCAGCACGGGGCTGCCGGGGTCGTCCGCCGCCGTCTCGTCCCGCTGGGCGAGCGCCTCGGCCAGCCGCATCCCGCCGCCCGGCCGGGCCGGGTAGTACAGGGCGTGCCGCTCGCCCTCCGCGCCCGCCTCGGTGTCCCGCGCCACGTGGTGCACGGCCGGCAGTGCCGCGCGGGTGAAGAAGACCCGGGCGCTGTCCGGGTCGTCGAGGTCCCGGTGCTGCTCCAGGTACGGGTTGAGGGCCTCCTCCACGGCCCGCACCTGCGGCTGCTGCGCCACGTGGCGCAGCGCCGCGAGCAGGTCGCCGCGCACCTCGATGGCCCGTACGACCCGGTTGCCGTGCAGGAACAGGGACGTGCGCAGCAGCCGGGTGGTGTCGTCGACCCGGGCCTCGGGGGCGGCGTGGCGGGACAGGATCCGGGCGACGGTGCGTTCGCTGCCGGGCTTGACGGTGAAGGTGAGGGCGTGTCGGATCACGCCGTCGCCGGTGCGCGGGAACGGCTGGGGCCGGTGCTGCGCGGCCTCGGCGGCGGGCCGGCCGGCGCCGACCTCGCGCAGCACGTTGAAGCGCAGCGACCGGGTGTCGCGGACGCAGTGGTGCAGCGGCCGGACCATCCGCACGTGGTCCTCGCTGTTCACCCAGTCCAGGAACGGCGGGGCGCTCTCCCACTCGCTGGTGATGAGCCACTGGGAGGGGTTCTCGATGGACTGGCACAGCTGCTCGCCGACGTGTCCGGGCACGGCCGCCACATGGGCGCACAGACGCTCGTACGCCTCCAGGAACTGCTGCTGGGCACCGTCGTGGACATCCACCAGCAGGACGACGCGCAGGCGCGAGCCGTCGAACACGGACTGGGAGACACGCTGCGACACCTGCCGCGGCATGGTTCGTTCGGGAGTGGTGGTCATCCTGCGCACGTCTCCTTCGCGGGACATCGGTGAACGCCGGACGCGAACACGCTCCGTGCCGGCCTGTGTCGATCTTGTGCCGGGCGGCAGGCGGACGCGACTCGTACGCACCGCGCGGGTGAGTGCCCGGAGCCGTGCGGCGGGCCGCGGCCGCGCCCCTGGCCTGGGCTCTCGCCGCCGCACGGGCGTTCCGGGGGCGGTCCGGGCGGCGGGTAGACTCCGTACCCGTGACTTCTGCGCCCGCCAAGCCCCGCATCCCGAACGTCCTCGCCGGACGCTACGCCTCCGCCGAGCTCGCCACGCTCTGGTCGCCCGAGCAGAAGGTGAAGCTGGAGCGGCAGCTCTGGCTCGCCGTGCTGCGGGCCCAGAAGGACCTCGGGATCGAGGTGCCGGACGCGGCGCTCGCCGACTACGAGCGCGTCCTCGACCAGGTCGACCTGGCCTCCGTCGCCGAGCGCGAGAAGGTCACCCGGCACGACGTGAAGGCGCGGATCGAGGAGTTCAACGACCTCGCCGGGCACGAGCACGTGCACAAGGGCATGACCTCCCGCGACCTCACGGAGAACGTCGAGCAGCTGCAGATCCGGCTGTCGCTGGAGCTGATGCGCGACCGCACGGTGGCGGTGCTGGCGCGGCTGGGCAGGCTGGCGGGCGAGTACGGCGAGCTGGTCATGGCCGGCCGCTCGCACAACGTGGCCGCGCAGGCCACCACCCTCGGCAAGCGCTTCGCGACCGCCGCCGACGAACTGCTCGTCGCGTACGGCCGCCTCGAGGAGCTGCTGGGCCGCTACCCGCTGCGCGGCATCAAGGGCCCGGTGGGCACGGCGCAGGACATGCTGGACCTGCTGGGCGGGGACGCCGCCAAGCTGGCCGAGCTGGAGCGGCGGATCGCCGGTCACCTGGGCTTCGCGCAGGCCTTCACCTCGGTCGGCCAGGTCTACCCGCGGTCGCTGGACTACGAGGTGGTCACCGCGCTGGTGCAGCTGGCGTCGGCGCCGTCGTCGCTGGCCAAGACGATCCGGCTGATGGCCGGGCACGAGCTGGTCACCGAGGGCTTCAAGCCGGGCCAGGTCGGCTCCTCGGCGATGCCGCACAAGATGAACACCCGCTCCTGCGAGCGCGTCAACGGCCTGATGGTGATCCTGCGCGGCTACGCCTCGATGACCGGCGAGCTGGCGGGCGACCAGTGGAACGAGGGCGACGTGTCCTGCTCGGTGGTGCGCCGGGTCGCGCTGCCGGACGCGTTCTTCGCGCTGGACGGCCTGCTGGAGACGTTCCTGACGGTGCTCGACGAGTTCGGCGCCTTCCCGGCCGTCGTCGCCCGCGAGCTGGACCGCTACCTGCCGTTCCTCGCCACCACCAAGGTGCTGATGGGCGCGGTCCGCGCCGGTGTCGGCCGTGAGGTGGCGCACGAGGCGATCAAGGAGAACGCGGTCGCCACCGCGCTCGCGATGCGCGAGCAGGGCGCCGAGCGCAACGACCTCCTCGACAAGCTCGCCGCCGACGAGCGCCTGCCGCTCGACCGTGCGCGGCTCCAGGAGCTGATGGCGGACAAGCTGTCCTTCACCGGCGCCGCGGCCGACCAGGTGGCCGCCGTCGTGGGCCGGATCGAGGAGATCGTCAAGCAGCACCCGGATGCGGCGGGCTACGCGCCCGGCGCGATCCTCTGACCCGCCGCACGGCATGCCGCGTTTCACCCCCGAGGAGCTGGAGGCCGCCCGCGACCGGCTGGTGCCGGACGTGGTCGCGGACGGCCTGCGCGTGCTGTTCTGCGGGATCAACCCGGGGCTGATGACGGCCGCGACGGGCCACCACTTCGCCCGTCCCGGGAACCGCTTCTGGCCCGCCCTGCACCGCTCCGGGTTCACGCCGAGGCTGCTGAAGCCGTCCGAGCAGGGCGAGCTGCTGTCGTACGGGCTCGGCATCACCAACGTCGTGGCGCGGGCGACCGCGCGGGCGGACGAGCTGAGCGCCGAGGAGTACCGCGAGGGCGGGCGGCAGCTCACTCTGAAGGTGGCGCGGCTGCGGCCGCGGTGGCTCGCCGTGGTGGGGGTGACCGCGTACCGGGCCGCGTTCGACGACCGCAAGGCGCGGGTGGGGCCGCAGGCGCGGACGATCGGCGACACGCGGGTGTGGGTGCTGCCCAACCCGAGCGGGCTGAACGCGCACTGGACGCTGGAGACGATGGCCGAGGAGTTCGCGCGGCTGCGCGAGGCCGCGCAGGACTGACCGGGCCGAGGAGGCGTCCCGGGCCGACCGCCGCGGTCGTCCCGTCCTCGCGCCCCTGTCGGCGCCGGCTTCCCGGAGCGCCACGGCGGCCGCTCACGGCGGGTCCGTCTCCGTGACCACGGCCGGCAGGCGCACCGCGTCCCGGCCGGCCACGGCGACCCGGCGGCCGGTCCCCACCGGCGCCCGCAGGCGGGCCGCACGCGCGCGGGCTCGGCCGGGCCCACGGCTCGGGTGCCTCCGCCCGCCCGGTGCGCGGCCCGGCGGTCCGCAGGGCGTACGGGTGGCGTCGCCGCAACGGGAGGCGGGCAGCTCGGACAGGGCGTCCCGGTCCTTCTCGAACCGGCCGGCCGTCACCGTCCACCGCGCCGGGCCGCCGTCGCCGGGAGCCGGGTCGCTCCGCAGCACGGCCCCGTGGCAGCCGGGTCCGGAGACGCCCACGTCCGCCGGGCCGTGCTCCGCCGGGAAGGGGCGGAGGCCCGGCTCGTCGACGAGGGCGAGCTGCCGCGCGAGGTTCATGGGTTCAATGAACCGGCTTTCAAGGGAACTTGACGGTGTGTCGGCAGGCCGCCCCCTCAGGCGTCGCGGCGGCGCAGGCTCCACGTGCCCGCCAGCAGTGCCGCGGCCGTCCACAGGGCGGTCACGCCGAGTCCCGTCCAGGGGCCGGGTGTTCTGCCGTACGTCTCGTGGAGGACCACCTGTCCGGCCCGGTCCGGCAGGAAGTCCGCCACGGTGCCCGCCGCGTCGCCGATCACGAACGCGACCACCAGGACGAACGGGATCAGCAGGGCCAGGGTGGCCGTGCCGCTGCGCAGCAGGAGGGTGAGGCCGGCCGCGAACAGGGCCATCAGCGTCAGGTAGACGCCGCAGCCGACGACGCCGCGGACCTGCTCGCCCGCGGTCAGGCCGCTCGCGGCCGCGCCCAGCCCCGCCCGGGCCGCCAGGAGGGCGGTGGCGGCGGTCAGCAGCCCCACCGGGAAGGTCGCCGCCGCGACGACGGCCGCCTTGGCGGCGAACCACCGTCCGCGCCGCGGCACCGCGGCCAGGGAGAGCCGGAGCCCGCCTCCGGGGAACTCCGACGACACGGCCAGGGTGCCGAAGGCGATGGCCGCGATCTGGCCGGGGACGACGCCGGACAACGCCGTGAACAGCGCGTCGGACTCCGGGCCGGTGGTGCCGGAGGCACCGGCCAGCGCGGAGAAGCCGGTGGTCGCCGCGAAGAGCCCCAGCAGGGTGCCGGGCAGGGAGCGCAGGGAGCGGACCTTCAGCCACTCGGCGCGCAGTACGGGTGCGAACTCCACGGTCAGACCTCCGGGGACGGGACGGCGGCGAACTCGGTCCCGGAGGCCGTCAGGTCGAGGTAGGCCTGTTCCAGCGTGGCCTCCTGCGCCGCCAGTTCCAGGACCGGCACGCCTGCGGCGGAGACGAGCCGCCCGATGTCCGCCACGCGCGCGTGGTGCACGGTCCAGTGCCCGTCCTCGTGTTCCTCGGCGTGGTGGCCGTGCCGGGCGAGGACGCTTCCGAGGGCGGTGGGGTCCGTCGTCCGGATCCGCACCCGGGGCCGCACGCGCGCGTCGATGAACTCCCGCACCGGGGTGTCGGCCAGCAGGCGGCCCCGCCCGAGGACGACGAGGTGGTCGGCGAAGGACGCGGTCTCGTTCATCAGGTGGCTGGAGACCAGCACCGTGCGGCCCTCCCCCGCCAGCCGGCGCAGCAACGTCCGGATCCAGACGATGCCTTCGGGGTCGAGGCCGTTGGACGGCTCGTCGAGCACGACCACCTCGGGGTCGCCGAGCAGCGCGGCGGCGATGCCGAGGCGCTGGCGCATGCCCAGGGAGTACGTCCCGACCCGGCGGCGCGCCACCGCGGCCAGCCCCGTCTCCGCCAGCACCTCGTCCACGCGGCGGTCCGGGACGCGGTTGCTCGCCGCCAGGACGCGCAGGTGGTCGCGGCCCGTGCGGGAGCCGTGCGCGGCCCGTGCGTCGAGCAACGCGCCCACCCGGCGCAGGGGTTCGCGCAGGGCCGCGTAGGGCCGGCCGCCGATCGTGGCGGTGCCGGAGGTCGGCCGGTCCAGGCCGAGCACCAGTCGCAGGGTGGTGGACTTGCCGGCGCCGTTGGGGCCGAGGAAGCCGGTGACGCGGCCGGGCAGGACGCGGAAGGTGAGGCGGTCCACGGCCCGGCGGGTGCCGTACTCCTTGGTGAGGTGGTGTACGTCGATGCTGGTCATGACAGCAGCGTGGCCCCGTGGCCGGGGCGCGGCCTCCCCCGCCGGTGGAGTCCGTCTCCCCCGTGCGGGGGAGGCCCGTCGTCGGGGGCGGCTGGCACGATGGCGGCATGATCCGCCGGCTGCGCCCGTTCACGCGGGCCGTGACGTACACGCGGTGGCTGCATCTGTTCATGGCCTTGGTGTGGCCGGCCCTGTGGCTGTTCATCGAGGAGGCGTGGTGGACGCAGGCCCTGGCGGCCGTGGTGCTCGGCCTCGCCGGGCTCGTCCCCGGCATGCGGACGGTGGAGGGGCTGCAGGCCAGACTGCTGCTGACCGGTCAGCGGCAGGACGGTGCGGGGACGGGGATCGTCACGGCGCCGTCGGCGACCTGGGGCGACCGGGGCCGGACCGTCGTGTGGCTGGAGGCGCGGCTGTTCCTGGGCTGTGCCGTCTCCCTGCTCTCCGTGCAGCTCCTGCTCACGGGCGTGGACCTGGTGGCGACGGGCCTCGGCGCGGGCGCGGTCGGCGGCGGACGGCTCCCCGTCGGAGACCCCCACTGGGGGAAGGCGCTGCTGGCACCGCTGCCGCTGGTCGCGCTGGCGGCGCTGGTGCTCGGCTCGGGGCACCTGGTGACCGGGCTCGCCCTGCGCCTGCTCGGCCCCTCCCCCGCCGCACGCCTCGCCGCCCTGGAGGAGCGCACCGAGCAACTGCTGGAGCGCAGCCGCATCGCGCGGGAGCTGCACGACTCCATCGGGCACGCCCTGACGGTGGCGGTCGTGCAGGCGGGCGCGGCCCGGACCGCGGGCGATCCGGCCTTCACCGAGCGGGCGTTGAGCGCGATCGAGGAGACCGGCCGGGCCGCCCTGGAGGACCTGGAGCGTGTCCTCGGGGTGCTGCGCGAGTCGGAGAAGCCGGTGAGCGGCCGGCCGACGCTGGCGGACGCCGACCGGCTGCTGGAGTCGGCGCGCGCCGCCGGGGCGGCGGTCGACGCCGAGCTGACGGGCGCCCTGGACACCGTGCCCGGGCCGGTCTCCCGGGAGGGCTACCGGATCGTGCAGGAGTCGCTGACCAACGTGCTGCGGCACGCGGGGCCCGTGCCGGTGCGGGTCGGCGTGCGCGTCGCCGGCGGCACGCTCGTCCTCGACGTCCGCAACCCGCTGGCGGAGGAGGTGCCCGGGCCCGGACGCGGCAGCGGCCTGCGCGGCATCCGCGAGCGCGCCGCGCTGCTGGGCGGCCGGGCGCGCACCGGCCCCGACGGCGGTGACTGGCGGGTGCACGTCGAACTGCCGCTGCGCTGATCTACGCTGACCGGGTGGCGATCACCGTTCTCCTCGTCGACGACGAGCCCCTCGTCCGCGCGGGGCTGCGCGCCGTGCTGGAGGCGCAGCCCGACATCGAGGTGGCCGGGGAGGCCGGCGACGGTGCGGCGGTGATCCCGCTGGTGCGGCGGCTGCGGCCCGACGTGGTCGCCATGGACGTGCGCATGCCGCTCCTGGACGGCATCGAGGCCACCCGGGCGCTGCTGCGGACGGTCGACGGGCCGCCGAAGATCCTGGTGGTGACCACGTTCGAGAACGACGAGTACGTGTACGAGGCGCTGCGCGCGGGCGCCGACGGGTTCCTGCTGAAGCGGGCCCGGCCCGCCGAGATCGTGCACGCGGTGCGGCTGGTCGCCGAGGGCGAGTCGCTGCTGTTCCCCGCCTCGGTGCGGCGGCTCGCCGCCGAGTACGGCGACGGGGGCGGCAACCGGGCGGCGCGGATGCTGCTGGACCGGGCCCGGCTGACCGGGCGCGAGGCCGAGGTGCTGCGGCTGATGTCCCGGGGGCTGTCCAACGCGGAGATCGCCGAACGGCTGGTGGTGGGGACGGAGACGGTGAAGTCGCACGTGAGCGCCGTGCTGGCGAAGCTGGGGGCGCGCGACCGCACGCAGGCGGTGATCACGGCGTACGAGTCGGGATTCGTGGCGCCGGAGTGACCGGGACGCGGTGGCGGCTGTCACTCGCCGCCTCACCCCGCGCCGAGTACGATCCGGCCAACACGCGCACGAGCTGGGAGGACGGACGGTGGGGCGGCTGACCGGCGGGGATCCCTCGCTGCTGCGACGGATCAACTCCGCGGTGGTGCTGCACGCGCTGCGCGGCACGGACTGCGCGACGCTGACCGAGATCACCCGGGTGACGGGGCTGTCCCGGCCGACCGTCGAGGGTGTCGTCGAGGGGCTGATCGAGGCGGGCCTGGTCGTCGAGACGGCCGCCGACGAGAGCGTGGTGCGGCGGCAGGGGCGGCCGGCGCGGCGCTTCCGGTTCCGGGCCGAGGCCGGGCACCTGCTGGGTCTGGAGATCGGGGCGCGCCGGGTGGCCGCGCTGCTGTCCAGCCTGGACGGGCGGGTGATCGGCGCCCAGGCCAAGGACGTCGGCGAGACGGCGTCGGCCGACGAGCGGCTGGAGCGCGCGCGGACCGCGGTCGCCGAGCTGCTGCGCCGGGCCGGTGTCGCGCGCGGCTCGCTGCGGGCCGTCGGGGTGGGCACGCCGGGGATCGTCGAGGCGGACGGCACGGTGCGGCTGGGGACCGCGCTGCCCGGCTGGACCGGGCTGCGGCTGGGCGAGCGGCTGAGCCGGTCCTTCAAGTGCCCGGTGCTGGTGGAGAACGACGCGAACGCGGCCGCCGTCGCTGAGCACTGGAAGGGGTCCGCGACCGGGTCCGACGACGTGGTGTTCGTGCTGGCGGGGCTGAGCCCGGGCGCCGGCGCGCTGATCGGCGGCCGGCTGCACCGGGGGTTCGGCGGGGCGGCCGGGGAGATCGGGGCGCTGCACCTGCTGGGCCGCGAGGCCGCCCCGGAGGCGCTGCTGTCCACCACGGACGAGCCGCTGCACCCGCTGGACGAACAGGCCGTCGCGAAGGTCTTCGCGCAGGCGCGGGGCGGGGACCAGCGGGCCCGCGCGGCCGTCGACCGCTTCATCCAGCGGCTCGTGCACGACGTGGCGGCGCTCGTGCTGGCCCTCGACCCGGAGCTGGTCGTGGTCGGCGGCTGGGCGGCCGGGCTGGACGGCGTCCTGGATCCCCTGCGCCGGGAGCTGGCCCGCTACTGCCTGCGTCCGCCGAAGGTCGCGCTCTCGCTCCTGGGCGAGGCCGCGGTGGCGACGGGCGCGCTGCGGCTCGCCCTCGACCATGTGGAGGAGCAACTGTTCGCCGTGGAGGGCACGGTGACGGCCCGGCGGTAGGGGCGGAGGCTTCGCGCGGGGGCGGCCCGGCGGCGGGGCGGGGTCGTACGACGCCGGACCCGCCGGCACGCGCGTGCCGGCTGCGCCACCGGGGGCGGCCCTCGGGAGGACGCCCCGGATCCCGGCACGTCGGCCGGGCCCCGCGGGGACATCCCCCCGGGGCGCGGGACGAGCAGCCGTCGGTCAGGAGGCCCGGCGTTGGGGGCCGTGGTGGATCTCCACGTCGCCGGAATCACCGAAGGTCAGCCGGCAGGTGTCCGCGCGGTACGTGGCGACGGACAGCGCCGCCGTGCGGCCCGCGGCGACGAAGCGGGTGGTGACGACGAGGACCGGCGAGCCGGGGAGCCGGTCCAGTTCCCTGGCGTCCTCCGCGCCGGCCGAGCCGAGCTCCACCGCGTTCTCCCGCCGCTCCAGCTCCAGGCGCTGCAGCTCGCGCAGCACCGCACGGGCGCGTGCCGCGCCCGAGGGCGCGTCGATGGCGGACAGGTCGGGCGCCGACGACACGGGGACGTACAGCAGCTCCGCGGCGACGGGCCGGCCGTGCGAGACGCGGGAGCGGCGCACGGTGTGCACGGGCTCGTCCCGGCCGGTCCCCAGCGCGTCGGCGACGGCGGCGGGCGGTACCGCCGTCGCGCAGTCGACGGGCTGCCAGGCGTCCTCGCCGGCGCCCGGCCAGGCGTGCGGGTCGGTGCCGACGGCCACGCCCATGCGCGGCGGGGCCACGGTCGTCCCGACGCCGCGGCGGCGCTGCAGCCTGCCCTCGAGTTCGAGCTGCTCCAGGGCCTGCCGGAGCGTGGCCCGGGCGACGCCGAAGCGGGCGGCGAGGTCGCGTTCGTTGGGCAGGACCTCGCCCACGGAGAACTCCGAGTCCAACGCCTCGGTGAGCACCGTCTTGAGGTGCCAGTACTTCGGTTCCGGCACCGTTTCCAGCTGCGTGGTCCCCACCCTGTCCTCCGCGATCTGCCGGGTCGGGCGGCGTTTTTGGCGCCCTTGTTTATTAAAGGTTGTTGCACTTGTCTGCGACCATAGGACGGCCCCCACCCTTGGTCAATACCAATCATCGATCCCCCGTGTGCCGCGCGGGGGCGGCGCCGGGGAGCGTTCACAGGGTGTTCGTACGGCGTCGTCCTCCCGGCATGCCGGCGGGGCCCGCGCCGCACGGCGGGGCTCCGGCCGGCACCGGGGACGGTCAGGAGGCGGTGGCCAGGGACCGGAGCTTGTCGGGGTTGCGGATGACGTAGACCGCCTGGACGCGGCCGTCGGCGACGTCCAGCTGGAAGACGGCGTCGGGCTCGCCGCCGGAGAGCGCGAGGACCGCGGGGCCGCCGTTGAGCTCCAGGAAGCGCACGGACAGGTCCGGCGGGTTCTTGCCTGCGGCACCGACGAGGAAGCGGGCCACCTTGTCGGCGGTCTCCAGGACCCGCAGGGGCGCCCGGGCCTTGCCGCCGCTGTCGCCGACGAGCCGGACGTCCGGGGCGAGCAGTTCCATCAGCCGCTCCAGGTCGCCGCCGGCCGCGGCGGCGAGGAACCGTTCGGTGAGGTCGCGGCGCTGCGCGGGGTCGACCTCGTAGCGGGGCCGGCGCTCCGCCACGTGCCGGCGGGCGCGGGCGGCCAGCTGGCGGACGGCCGGTTCGCCGCGGTCGAGCATGGCGGCGATCTCGCCGTACGGGAACGCGAAGGCCTCCCGCAGGACGAACACCGCGCGCTCCAGGGGCGACAGCGACTCCAGGACCACGAGGACGGCGAGGGAGACGGTGTCGGCGAGCACGGCGCGGTCCGCGGCGTCCGGGACGGTGGCGCCGAAGTCGGTGGCGTACGGCTCGGGCAGCCACGGGCCGACGTAGGTCTCGCCGCGCGCCTTGATCTGCCGCAGCCGGTCGATGGCGAGGCGGGTGGTGACGCGCACCAGGTAGCCGCGGGGTTCGCGGACGTCGCCGCGGTCGGTGCCCGACCAGCGCAGCCAGGCGTCCTGGACCACGTCCTCGGCGTCCGCCACGCGCCCCAGCATGCGGTAGGCGACTCCCTGGAGGACGGGACGGTGCCGTTCGAAGACGTCGGCCGCGGTGTCGGTGGTCACGGCACCATCCCAGCCGACGGGCGCGGCCGTGTCCAGGCGCCACCGCCCGCGCGCGCCGGGCGTGTTGGGGGCGTGCGCCGCGGCGGCCGCGGAAGAGCCCGCGCCGCCGGCCGGGGCGCACCCGTGCGGGCCTCGCCGGACTCCTCTCGTCACCCGCACGGGGCTACCCGTCGGTAGCAATTGCTGACAAGCTGTCTACGCCGTCCGTCAGCCAGCCCAGCCGAGGAGCGCCCGCATGTCCGCCACCACCGTCTCCTTCGAGGTCACCTCCCCGCACGGCCCGCGGCCGGTGACCGTGTCGTACGCGCGCGCGGGCCGGGGGGAACCCCTGCTCCTGCTGCACGGCATCGGCCACCACCGGCAGGCGTGGGACCCGGTGCTCCCCGCGCTGACGCCCGAGCGGGACGTGATCGCCGTCGACCTGCCCGGGTTCGGGGAGTCGCCCGCGCTGCCGGACGGGATGGCGCACGACCTGCCGACCATCAACGGCGTGCTCGGCGGGCTGTGCGCGGCGCTGGAGCTCGACCGGCCGCACGTGGCGGGCAACTCGCTGGGCGGACTGCTGGCCCTGGCGCTCGGCAGGGCCCGCCTCGTCCGGTCCGTCACCGCCCTGTCCCCGGCCGGGTTCTGGAACGAGGCCGAGCGGCGCTACGCGTTCGCGGTGCTCACGGCGATGCGGCAGATCGCCCGGCGGATGCCCGAGCCGGTGGTGGAGCGGCTGGCCCGTCCGGCGGTGGGCCGCGCGCTGCTGACCAGCACCATCTACGCCCGCCCGGCGCGCCGTTCGCCCGAGGCCGTGGTCGCCGAGACGCTGGCCCTGGCCCGGGCCCGGGGCTTCTCCGAGACCCTGCGCTCCGGCCGGAGCGTGCAGTTCACCGACGACGTCGTCGGCGTGCCGGTCACCGTGGCGTGGGGCAGCAAGGACCGGCTGCTGGTGCCCCGGCAGGGCGTCCGCGCCAAGGGCGTCATCCCCAAGGCCCGGCTGGTGCGGCTGCCCGGCTGCGGCCACGTCCCGATGAACGACGATCCGGCGCTGGTGGCCCGGGTCCTGCTCGACGGCAGCCGCTGACCGGCCCGGACGCCGAGCGGCTCGCGGCCGGAGGCGTCCGTCCCCGGGCCCGTCCCCCGGTCAACAGGCCCTAGAGTCGCCTCACATGACGTCATCGCAGGCCGTTCCGGACGGGAGCGGCGCCTCGGCCGCCTGGGAACTGCTGGTGCCGGCCGCCTCGGCACCCGCCCGCACCCGGGGCCGCTCCCTGCAGGCGGCGCTGCGCGAGGCGGTCCGCTCGGGACGGCTCGCGCCCGGCACCAGACTGCCGTCCAGCCGGGACCTCGCCGCCGACCTCGGGGTGTCGCGCGGGCTGATCACGGAGGCGTACGAGCAGCTGACGGCCGAGGGGTACCTGCGCAGCGGCCGGGGCGCCGGGACCTGGGTCGGCGGTGCCGTACGGGCGGCCCGGCCCCCCGCGCGCGACCTCGCCCCGCGCTCCCCCGGGGCCCGCGTCGACTTCGTGTCCGGCACTCCGGACCTGGCGCTGTTCCCCCGCTCCGCGTGGGCCGCGGCGCAGCGCCACGTCCTGGCGGAGCTGCCGCACCACGAGCTCGGCTACCCGGACCCGCGCGGCCTGCCCCGGCTGCGCACCGCACTGGCCGAACTGCTCGCGCGGCGGCGGGGCGTGGTCGCCGACCCCGAACGGCTCGTGATCGTCTCCGGGGTGGCGCAGGCCACCACGCTGCTCGGCTTCGCGCTTCGCGCGCGGGGGATGCGCACCGTCGGCGTGGAGGACCCCGGCAGCCCCCAGCACGGCACACTGTACGCCTCGGCCGGGGTCGGCGCCGTCCCGCTGCCCGTCGACGGCGAGGGGGTCGACATGGCGTCGCTGCGGGCCTCGGGCGTCCGGGCCGTCACGACGACGCCCGCCCACCAGTTCCCCACCGGCATCGCCTACTCGGCGCGGCGCCGCGCCCAACTCCTGGACTGGGCGCGGTCCGTGGACGGCATCGTCCTGGAGGACGACTACGACGGCGACTTCCGCTACGACCGCGCCCCCGTCGGCGCGCTCCAGGGGCTCGACCCCGAGCACGTGGCCTACGCGGGCTCGGTCAGCAAGTCCCTCGCCCCGGGGCTGCGGCTCGGCTGGCTGCTGGTGCCGGAGTCCTGGGCCGAGGAGGTCGTCGAACGCAAGCGGACGATGGATCTCGGCCACCCGGCCGTCGACCAGGCGGTGTTCGCCCGGTTCCTGGAGCGCGGCGACTACGACCGGCAGCTGCGCCGCTGCCAGCGCGCCTACCGGGAGCGGCGCGACGCGCTGGTGGCGGCCCTGCGGGAGCACTTCCCCGGCTCGGAGGTGTCCGGGATCGCCGCCGGGCTGCACGTGATCGTCGCGCTGCCGGAGCGGTACGGGCCCCGGGACCGCTTCCTCGCGCGCGTGGCGGCGGCCGGCGTCGCGGTGCGCGCCCTGCGGGAGTACACGTACGACGAGGCCGCCGTGAACGCCGGGGACTTCGCCGGCTCCGGGGACGGCGGCAAGGGCGTCCGGCTGGTGATGGGGTACGCGCACGTGCCGCGGACGCGGATCGGGGAGGGCGTCCGGCTGATGGCGGAGGCCGTCACCGCCGCGGACGGGTGACGGCGCACGCCGACGTGCGCTCCCCGCGCGCCGGTTCCCCGCCGCCGCGGGCGGTTGTTCACTCGGGGTTCGCGTGTGCGCCGCGGCGCACCGGTAGGTGTGGTGGCGCACACTGGCCGGATCCTGTCCCTGGAGGCGCAGCCATGTCCCACCGTCCGTTCCCCGGCCGCCGCAGCGTGCTGCGCGGCTCGCTCGCCGCGCCGGCGGCCCTCGCCCTGCCCGGCGCGCTCGGCGCGGCCCCGGCCCTCGCGCTGTCCGGGCGCCCCCGGGCCGGCTGGGGCGTGCAGACGGGCGACGTGACGGCCGACTCCGGTCTGGTGTGGGTGCGTTCGGACCGGCCGGCCCGGATGGTCGTCGAGACGTCGGCCACCGAGTCGTTCCGCAGCCCGCGCCGGTGGCACGGCCCGCTGCTCGGCCCGGACACGGACTTCACGGGCACGACGCGGCTGCGCGGCCTACCGCCGGGCCGGCAGATCCACTACCGGGTGCTGCTCGCCGACCCGGACGACCCGCGCCGCACGGGCGAGCCGGTCACCGGCACCTTCCGCACGGTGCCGGTCCGGCGGCGCGACGGCGCGCGGTTCGTGTGGTCGGGCGACCTGGCCGGGCAGGGCTGGGGCATCAACCCCGACCTCGGCGGCTACCGCATCTTCGACGCGATGGCCGCGCTGGACCCGGACTTCTTCCTGTTCAGCGGCGACACCGTGTACGCCGACGGCCCCCTCGCGGCGACCGCCCCCCTGCCCGGCGGCGGCACCTGGCGCAACGTCACCACCGAGGAGAAGGCCAAGGTCGCCGAGACCCTGGCCGAGTTCCGCGGCACCTTCCGCTACAACCTGCTCGACGAGAACCTCCGCCGGTTCAACGCCCGGGTCCCGTCCATCGTGCAGTGGGACGACCACGAGGTGCGCAACAACTGGTACCCCGGCCAGGTCGTCACGGACACGGACACCCGCTACACCGAGAAGAGCGTGGACGTCCTGGCGGCCCGGGCCCGGCGGGCGTTCGGCGAGTACTTCCCGATCTCCACGCTGCGCCCGGGGGCGCGGGAGGGCCGCGTGCACCGGGTGCTGCGCCAGGGGCCGCTGCTGGACGTGTTCGTGCTGGACATGCGCACCTACCGCAACGCCAACTCGCCGGACCGGCAGACCGTGGACCCGCAGGGCATCCTCGGCCGCGAGCAACTGGAGTGGCTCAAGCGCGAGCTGGCCCGGTCGCGCGCGGTGTGGAAGGTGATCGCCGCGGACATGCCGCTCGGCCTGGTCGTGCCGGACACCCAGGAGGGCAGGCAGCACATCGAGGCGGTGGCGCAGGGCGACCCGGGCGCGCCGCTCGGGCGCGAACTGCAGATCGCGGAGCTGCTGCGGTTCGTCAAGCACCGGCGGATCACCGGCACGGTGTGGCTGACGGCGGACGTCCACCACACGTCGGCCCAGCACTACCAGCCCTCGCGGGCCGCGTTCACCGACTTCGAGCCGTTCTGGGAGTTCGTCTCCGGGCCGCTCAACGCCGGCGCCTTTCCGGCCGGCGCACTGGACGGCACCTTCGGTCCGGAGCGGGTGTTCGTCAAGGCGCCGACCGCCTCCAACGTCTCGCCCGCCGGCGGCTACCAGTTCTTCGGCGAGGTGGACATCGACGGCGACAGCGGCGAGATGACCGTACGGCTGCGCGAGCAGGACGGCACCGTGCTGTACACGAAGGTGCTCCAGCCGGGACTGGTAGGGCAGTAGATCACCAAAGGGGCAAAAAGCCCCTTAACCCGTCGGACACAGTGCGTTCGTGATCACGCAACACCGTTCCTTCACAGTGGCTGCATGAGTCGAGACATGTCTGACGTGACACGTACCGGGAACGGCCGCTCCACCCGCCGGTGGCACCGGATCACCACGGCGGTCCGCAGTCGGTGGGTACGGGGCCACGGTCACGCACCGCCGTCCCCCGATACCGGTGCCCGGCCGCTGCCCGCCGGGCGGCAGGCCGGGCCGTCCGCCCCGTCGCCCGCCGGGGAGAGCGTGCTGTGGCGGATGCGGACGACCGTGCGGGACGAACCGGGGTCGCTGGCCGCGCTGTGCACGGCCCTCGCGGAGCAGCGGGTCGACATCCTGAGCCTGCAGACGCACCCGCTGGCCGACGGCACGGTCGACGAGTTCCTGCTGCGGGCCCCGGGCGAGCTCGGCACGGACGGGATCGGCGCCGCGGTGGCGCGGGCCGGCGGCGCCCACACCTGGATGGAGCGGGCCGACGCCCACGACCTGGTGGACGCCCCGACCCGGGTGCTGGGCCTGGCCGCCCGCACCGCCCTGGACGCGGCGGAACTGCCCCTGGCGCTGCGGCAGTTGCTGGGCCGGTGCACGATCCGCTCGGTGCCCGCCAGGTCGGCCGGCGGTGGGCGGACGCCCGGCGGGATGCCGGTGGAGGGGGCGCTGGAGGACACCGTGATGCGGCTGCGCGCCCCGGAAGGCGGCGTGATCATCGTGGAGCGGCCGTACCTGCCGTTCACCCCGACCGAGTTCGCCCGGGCCCGGGCGCTGGTGGAGCTGGACGCCCGGCTCGGCCCGCGCGTCCCGCGCAGCCAGGACGTGCTCACGCTGCCCGAGGGCAGCGACATCACCGTGCGCCGGGCCGACACCCGTGACGTGCCGGCCGCGCGGGCGATGCACGACCGCTGCTCGGAGCGGACCCTGCGGATGCGCTACCACGGGCCGGTCGGCGACGCGGACCGCTATCTGAACCACCTGCTCAGCCCGCGCTTCGGCCGCACGCTCGCCGTGCAGACCGCCTCCGGGCGGGTCGTCGCCCTCGGCCACCTGCTGTGGGACGGCGACGAGACGGAGGTCGCGCTGCTCGTCGAGGACGCCTGGCAGCGGCGCGGCATCGGCGGCGAACTGCTCGCCCGGCTGGTGACGATGGCGGCCGAGACGGGCTGCGAGAGCGTGTACGCCGTGACGCAGGCCGCCAACACCGGCATGGTCGCCGCGATGCGCGGCCTCGGCCTGCCCCTGGACTACCAGATCGAGGAGGGCACCCTCGTCATCACGGCCCGGCTGCGCCCGGACGCGGTCCCGGCGGGCCTGCCCGCCCGGCTGGTGACGATGGCGGCCGAGACGGGCTGCGAGAGCGTGTACGCCGTGACGCAGGCCGCCAACACCGGCATGGTCGCCGCGAT
>NZ_JBITSF010000005.1:0-428663 GCF_044540485.1 Streptomyces sp. NPDC085946
CCCGGAGGACCGGGCGGCCATTCCTTCCGAGCCACAAACGGCAGACCACCATCAGCCACACCCGGTCCTCCCGGACCGCCTCACATTCTTAGGGAGCCCACCATGACGGAGGTCCGGGCGGTCCGCGAGGCGTACCGGCGGTTCTGGCCGCTGACGCGCGGCGACCGCGCCTGGCTGGGGGTGATCGTGGCCTGCGTGGTGGTGGCCGCGCTCGCCGAGACCGCCGCCGTCCTGCTGTTCGCGGAACTCACCGACCACGCCCTGCGGGCCGGTTCGCTCGCCGCCTTCTGGGGCCCGGCCGGGGCCTGGCTGGGCGTCGCCGTCCTCGGCGCGCTCGTCGGCTGCCTCGGCAACTCGCTCGCCACCTGGACCGCGGAGAGATTCGTCCTGCGGCTGCGCGCGGGCGTCTTCCGGCACGTCCAGGACCTGCCGCCGCACTTCTTCCGCCGGCACCGGCGGGGCGACCTCGTCGAGCGGCTGACCGGTGACGTGGAGGCCATCGAGCAGATGGTGGTGTCCGGGGTGGTGGGCACCGTCTCCGCCGCCTTCTCGGCCGTCTTCTACGCGGGGGCGGCCCTGTACCTGCGCTGGGACCTGGCCCTGGTCACCTTCGTCCTCGCACCCCTCTTCCTGCTCGCCGCCCGCCGCTTCGCGGGCCGCATCCGGACCGCGTCCCAGGACGAACGCGTCGCCGACGGCGCGATCACCTCGGTCGTCGAGGAGTCCCTCGGCGCCGTCGTCCTGACCCAGGCCTACAACCGCCGCCGCGCCGAGGAGGCGCGCCTGGAGCGCGAGGCCCGCGCCTGGATGCGGGCGTCGGTGCGCGGGGCGCGGCTGAGCGAGATGTACGAGCAACTGGTCGAGGTCGTCGAGACGGTGTGCGTGCTCGCGGTGATCGGCCTGGGCGTCTGGGAGATCTCCGCGGGCCGGATGACGCTCGGTCAGCTGCTGGCCTTCGCCGCCTTCGCCGGTTACCTCTACCCGCCCGTCCGCAGCCTCGGCCAGTTGGGCCTCACCCTCACCGCGACCACCGCCGGGGCCCGCCGCCTCGGCGAGATCCTGGACGCCCGCCCCGCCGTCACCGACCCGGCCGACCCGGTTCCCGCCTGGCCGGTGCGGGGACACGTCGGCTTCCACGGCGTGACCTTCCGGCACCCCGACGCGCACCGGCCGTCGGTCCGGGACGTGACGTTCACCGCCGCCCCCGGCGAACTCGTCCTCGTCACCGGCCCGAGCGGCGCCGGCAAGTCCACGCTGGCCGGCCTCCTCACCCGCTTCTACGACCCCTGCGCGGGCACCGTCAGCCTGGACGGCGTCCCGCTGCCGGACGTCCCCCTGGAGTTCCTGCGCGAGCACGTGACCCTGCTGCCGCAGGAGACGCTGATCCTGAGCGGCACGATCCGCGAGAACATCGCCGCGGGCCGGCCGGACGCGACCGGGGAGGAGATCGAACGGGCGGCCCGGGCGGCGGCCGTCCACGCCTTCGTCACCGCGCTGCCGGAGGGGTACGACACGGTGATCGCCCCCGGCACGGCCGCCCTCTCCGGCGGCCAGCTCAAGCGGATCGCGCTGGCCCGCGCGATGCTCCGCGACACCCCCGTGCTGGTCCTGGACGAGCCCACGGCCGGCCTCGACTCGGTCGCGGCCCGCCAGGTGCTCCAGCCCCTGCGGCGCCTGGCGGCCGGCCGGACGACCCTGCTCGTCACCCACGACCTGGGCCTGGCGGCGGAGGCGGACCGCGTCCTGGTGGTGGCCGACGGCCGTGTGGTGGAGCGGGGCACCCACGCGGAACTGCTCGGCCGGGGCGGGCTGTACGCGGCGCTGGCGGGACCGGCGCCCGGGGCTCCGCCGGCCGTGCCGGCCGGGGGCGTGACGGCGCGCTGACCCCGCGCGGGCAGGGGCCGGACCGAGGGCAGGGGCCGGACCGCGGGCAGCGGGGCGGCGGACCGGGCGGGGAGGCGCCGGTCGGGTGCGGGTGAGCCGCCGCCCCGTGCCCGCGGCTGTCAGGTGACGCGGTGGACGCGCTGGCTGGTCAGTTCGTAGCGGGCGCCGACGACGGCCAGCCGCCCGGCCGCCACCTGCGCGGCGAGATCGGGCTCGGCGGCCAGCCGGGCGCGGACGGCCCGTACGTTGGCGTCGATGGTGGCGTCGACGCGGGCGTCGCCCGTCACGCTCCGGTCGATGGCCGGGGCTATCTGGTCGGCCAGGTACTGGATGTGCGCGGGCAGGTGCTCGCCCGACTCGTCGGCCGCCACGGCGGCGCGCACGGCACCGCACGACTGGTGCCCGAGCACCATCACCAGCGGGATGCCGAGTTCCAGCACCCCGTACGCGATGCTGCCGAGCACGGCCTCGTCCAGCACCTCGCCGGCGGACCGCACGGTCAGCAGGTCGCCGAGGCCCTGGTCGAAGACGAGCTCCGGAGGCACCCGGGAGTCGACGCAGCCGAGGACGACGGCGAAGGGGTGCTGACCCGTCGTCAGGCTCTGCCGCACCGCGGGTGATTCGTCCGGGTGCTGCTCCCGGTAGGTGCGCCAGCGCCGGTTGCCCGCGGCCAGCTCCCGCAGGGCCTCCCCGGGCGTGGCGGGCCGGGGACGGGTGCGGCCGGCGCCGGCCGGTGCGGGGGCCGCCGAGGCCGGGACGGCCCCGAGGGAGACGCCCGCCCCCACGGCGGCGGCCCCGGTCAGCCCGGCGCGCAGCAGGGCGCGGCGGGCCGGAGCGGGGCCGGTGGAGCGGCGGCCCGCGGGTGTGGTCGGCCCGTGGCCGACGGATCTGTCGGAGTTCACGGACAGGAACGTATGTCCGAGGACTGCGTCAGGTGTTCGCGTTACCCAATCATGGCCGTGCGCGGCGAACTCATGAGCGGGCGTTGATCCGCCCTTGACGCTCCCGTACGCCTCCCTTGACCTCGGTCCGCCGCGCGTCGTCCCCCGCCGCGTCCGCCCGGGAGCGGACGGCTCAGGACGCGGTGGGCGTCCAGCCCCCCAGCCAGTCCGCGATCTCCTGGTCCGCCGCCTGCGCGTCGGTCAGGTGGGGGCGGTCGGCGCTCGCGGCGCCCGCGCCGGGGCCCGTGTTGCGGTACTCGGCGAAGCGGTCGTCCTTCCAGGAGAAGCCGCTCATGTCGGTCCAGGGCGCGGTGCGGATCGCGGCGCTCAGGGTGGTGTTGCGGACCGTCGTCTGCGGGTCCAGGCTCGCGTCGCCGCCGGCGTGCCAGGGGCGGCCCAGGTGGAAGCTGCGGTCGGCGACGTCGCCGGTGACCGCCGAGTTGGCGATGAGGATGCCCTTGCGGCCGGCGGGCGTGCTGGGGGCGGTGACGTAACCGCCGGAGGTGCCGTCCCAGCGCTTCTTGAGGGTGAGGACGGACTTGTCGAGCACGGCCGTCGCACGGCCGAAGACGAAGTCCACGTTGCCGGTGACGTAGGAGTTGGCGACGTACACCCGGCCCAGCCGGTCCTTGGCGGCGGTGTCCAGCAGCAGCGTGTCCTGGTCGCCGGTGACGATGACGCCGTCCAGGAACACCTTGTCGGCGGCGGTGCGCAGGGCGACGGCCTGGTGGCCGGAGAGGGACTGGTTGGCCTTCTCGTCGAAGTCGTTGGAGATCGTCAGGTTGCGGGCCTGGAAGTCGTCCGCCTCGACGGCGACCGTCGCGCTGCCCGAGGTGCCGTACGTGCCCGACCCGTCCGGCTTCGGCGTCCCGGCCGCGTTGCCGTGGACGATCACCGTGTCCTTGCGGCTGCCGCCCGTGCCCTGGAGGGTGACGTGCGGCTTGTTGGAGGGCACCTTCACGGTCTCGCGGTACGTGCCCGGCTTCACGGCGATGACGACCCGGGAGGCGTTGTTCGCGGGCACCGCGTTCACCGCCGCCTGCACGGTCGTGTACTGCCCGCTGCCGTCCTTGGCGACGGTGAGGGTCGTCGCCGCGGCGGCCCGCGGGGTCGCGGCCGCGGTCGCCGTCGTGCCGATCGAGGAGCGCGGGCCCGCCCCCGACCTGAGCAGCGCCGGCACGTCGGCGGCCTTGTCCAGGCTGTAGGCGTAGTACGTCTTCGGGTCGAAGGCGGTCCCGCCGCTCTCGTTGCGCCCGGACGTGCCCGAGAAGACGTTGCCGCGCTGCACCAGCTGCGCGGCGGCGTCCTTGACGACCGGGTTCTTCACACCCTGGAAGTAGCTGTTCTCCAGCACCATCGCGGTCTTCCCGCGCGCGTAGTTGCCGTACGAGGAGCCGATGTCCGTGTTCGGGACGTCCTCCAGGAAGTTGTTGTACAGGTGCGCGTGGGCGGCGTTGTCCGTGGACGGGTTGCGCTGCTCGGTCTCGCGGAACCAGTTGTGGTGGATCGTGATGTCGGTCGTGACGTTCTCGGTCCAGCCGATGCCGAACGTCTTGTTGTTCTGGCTCAGCTTGTTCCAGGACACGGTCACGTACGTGCTGTCCTTGCGGACGTCGATCAGCCCGTCGGCCATGTGCCTGAGGTCGTTGTGGTCGATCCACACGTGGTGGGCGCCGTCCATCTGGACCGCGTCGAAGTCGTGCTCCTTGTCGTTCCACACGCCCTGGTACGCGTCCCGGATGGTCAGGTTCCGGATGATCACGTTGTGGACGCCCTGGCCGAGGAAGAAGCCGCCGCCGACGATGTGCCCGGCGGTCCCGGACCCGACGATCGTCTTGTCGGAGGCGACCTTGATCTCCTTGCCGGCCGGGCTCATGGTGATCGTCCCGGCCACGACGATGACGTACGGCTCGGCGGCGGTGGCGTACTTCTCCAGTTCCGCCTGCGTCCGCACGGTCACGACCTGGCCGTCCCGGCCGCCGTACGTGCCGTTCTGGCCGAGGGCGTGCACCGAGGCGAAGCCGTCGGCGGCGGCGGTCGCCCAGGCCGGGGCGGCGGCGGTCGCGGCGGACGCCCGCTGCGCGCCGGAGCCCAGGACACCCAGGTCCGTGCCGTACGCCACGGCGCCGGCGGCCGTCAGGGCCAGCGGGATGCCGTACGCCAGGACTTTGCTGCTCCTGCGGTGCCGGGCCTTGCTGCGGGGCTCACTCATGGGGCACATCCGTTCCGTGCGGGGGAGTGGTCGACGGTGGGTCGCCGCCCCGCGCGGAAAGGTTGCTGCCGTCCGCCGATCCGGTGCGCCGCTACGGCACGTCCGGCGGCGGCGTCGGCGCGCCCGGCAGGCGGATCGTGGCGATGGTGCCGCCGCCCTCGGCCGCGCCGAGGGACACCGTGCCGCCGGCCTGCTGGACGGTCCGCGCCACGATCGACAGGCCCAGGCCCGAGCCGGGCAGGGCGCGGGCACCCGGCGAGCGCCAGAAACGGTCGAAGACGTGCGGGAGTTCGTCGGCGGGGATGCCGGGGCCGTGGTCGCGGACGGTCAGGACGCCGTCGGCGAGCGCCACCTCGATCCCGCCGCCGTCCGGGCTGAACTTCACCGCGTTGTCCAGGACGTTGACCACCGCCCGCTCCAGCGCGGACGGCTCCGCCCGGACGTACCAGGGCCGCACGTCGGCGGTGATGGTCAGCTCCGGGCCGCGCAGCCGGGCGCGGCGCAGGGCCGACTCCACGACGTCCTGCCAGGCCACGATCCGGGTCCGGCCCGCGTGCTGGTCCGTCTCCGGGCGCGACAGCTCCTGCAGGTCGCCGATGAGGGCGGCCAGTTCGGTCATCTGCGCCTTGACCGAGGCCAGCAGCGCCTTGCGGTCCGCCTCCGGCAGGGGGCGGCCGGTCTCCTCGCTGCGGGTGAGCAGTTCGATGTTGGTCCGCAGCGAGGTCAGGGGCGTGCGGAGTTCGTGTCCGGCGTCCGCGATGAGCTGCTGCTGGAGGTCGCGGGAGCTGGCCAGCGCGGCGGTCATGGAGTTGAACGAGCGGGAGAGGCGGGCGACCTCGTCCTCGCTGTCGTCGTCCACGGGGATGCGGATGCCCAGGTCCTCGGTGTGCGCCACGTGCTCCACGGCCTCGGTGAGCCTGTCGACGGGCCGCAGCCCGGCCCGGGCGACGGCGAGCCCGGCGGCCCCGGCCCCGAGCACGCCGACACCGGAGACCAGCAGGAGGACGAGGGCCAGGTCGTTGAGGGTGGCCTTGGTGTTGTCCAGGGGGAGGGCGACGAGCAGGGCGGCGTCGGACGTGGTCCCCTGGACCCGGTCGGCGATGGTCAGACCGGTGAGGACCAGGACGCGTACGTCGCGGCCGTCCGCGTCGGTGCCGTCGCGGAAGAAGCTCTCGTCACGGCCGATCAGGTTCCTGTCGCCCTTGGCGACCTTGACCACGCCCTTGGAGTAGGGCAGGACGCACACCTCGCCGTCCGCGGTGACCACTTCGTAGTAGGCGTTGCGGGGAGCGTTGCCGCTGCCCTGCCGGGTGCACTCGTTGACCGCGGCCTCGGCCTGGGCCTCCAGCCCCGGCATGCGCAGCGCCTGCCGCAGGTCCTCCTCCACCTGGTCGTACAGCTTCCCCTGCACGATGAACCAGCACGTCACCGACACCGCCGCCACCGCGAACGCCACCGCCGCCGCCACCAGCAGCGCCAGCCGCGACCGGATCGGCAGCGACCGGACCCTGCGCAGCACCTTGTTCACTCCGCGCCGCCCTGCCGCAGCACGTAGCCGACCCCGCGCACCGTGTGCACCAGCCGCGGCTCGCCGCCCGCCTCGGTCTTGCGGCGCAGGTACATCACGTACACGTCCAGGGAGTTCGAGGACGGCTCGAAGTCGAAGCCCCACACCGCCTTGAGGATCTGCTCGCGGGTCAGCACCTGGCGCGGGTGCGCCATGAACATCTCCAGCAGGGTGAACTCCGTACGGGTCAGCTCCACGGGCCGCCCGCCCCGCGAGACCTCGCGGGTCGCCAGGTCCATGCGCAGGTCGGCGAAGGCGAGGACGTCGCTGTCCTCGGCCGTGCCCGCGCCCACGGCCGCCGCGTACGAGCTGCGGCGCAGCAGGGCGCGGATCCGGGCGAACAGCTCGTCCAGCTCGAACGGCTTGACCAGGTAGTCGTCGGCGCCCGCGTCCAGGCCGGTCACCCGGTCGCCGACCGTGTCCCGGGCGGTCAGCATCAGGATCGGCAGGGTGTCGCCCGCGCCGCGGATCCGGCGGGCGGCGGTCAGGCCGTCCATGCGGGGCATCTGGATGTCGAGGACGATCAGGTCGGGCCGGTAGGCCGCCGCCTTCTCCAGGGCGTCCGCGCCGTCGACGGCGACCTCGGTGGCGTACCCCTCGAAGGCGAGGCTGCGCTGGAGGGCTTCGCGCACCGCCGGCTCGT
Organism: Streptomyces sp. NPDC085946; assembly: GCF_044540485.1. Classification (NCBI taxonomy): domain Bacteria; kingdom Bacillati; phylum Actinomycetota; class Actinomycetes; order Kitasatosporales; family Streptomycetaceae; genus Streptomyces; species Streptomyces sp. NPDC085946. The sequence goes on from NZ_JBITSF010000005.1 coordinate 7,248, forward strand.
CGTCGACGATCAGGATGCGCTGGGGTTCACGGTCGCCGTCTGCGGGGCTCATGGGCGTGGGTTTCCTCGTGTGCGGGGGGACACGGGCCGGCCTTCCCGGCCCGCTTCCCGGCGTGTCGTCCGGCTCTCAGCGTCGCACGTCCGGCGGGGGGCGGGGCGCGGATCAGCCGGTGGAGCCGGCCCGCAGCTTGGCGAGGTCGGCCTTGACGGTGTCGATCGGGATGGCGAAGCCGAGGCCGACGCTGCCGGCGTCGGAGGAGGAGGCGCCGGCGGCGGAGTACATCGCGGAGTTGATGCCGATGATCCGGCCGTTCATGTCGATCAGCGCGCCGCCGGAGTTGCCCGGGTTGAGGGAGGCGTCCGTCTGGATCGCCTTGTACGTGGTCGTCTCCGAGCCGGTGTCGCCGTTGAACTGCTGCCCGCCGAACTCGAACGGCCAGCCGCCGCCCTGCTGCTGCTGTTGCTGCTGCTGTCCCTCGTCCGTCGACACGGTCACGTCGCGGTCGAGCGCGGAGACGATGCCGCTGGTGACGGTGCCGGTCAGCCCCTCGGGGGAGCCGATCGCCACGACCTCGTCGCCGACCCGCACGCCGTCGGAGTCGCCGAGGGTCGCCGCCTTCAGCCCGGAGGCGTCCTTCAGCTTGATCAGCGCGAGGTCCTTCGCGCTGTCGGTGCCGACGACCTCGGCGGTGTAGGCGGTGCCGTCGCTGGTCGTCACCTCGATCCGCGAGGCGCCGGAGACGACGTGGTTGTTGGTGACGATCTCGCCGTCACCGGTGATGATCACGCCGGAGCCGGTGGAGGACCCGGCGTTGGAGGTGGCACCGATCTCGACGATGCTCGGGCTGACCGCCTGGGCGACCCCGGCGACCGTGCCCTTCTGGCTGGAGGGGACCACGCTGGTGCCGGTGGAGACGGCCGCGGCCGTGGTGCCGTCGCCGGCCAGCTCCTGGAAGCCGTACGCGGTGCCGCCGCCCACGGCCGCGGCGACGATCGCCACGGCGGCGAGCAGGGCCGCGGGCCCCCTGCGCCGCTTCTCCGGCGTCCGCGCCACCGGCTCGGCGAGCAGCGCGGTCGGCGGCTGGGCCGGCGGGGGCGGCCACTCGGGGTGCACGGGGGAGGAGGGGGGAGCCTGCCGGCCGTCACCCTCGGGGTACGGGTACGCGCCACTGGTGCGGAAGCTGTCGGTCATGGCTCCGAGCGTCGCGCCCGATCATGAGAGCCCTCTGAGTCCCTCCTGAGAAGCCCGGCAGAACCGTGTATGCCCGATATAAGGCCGCCCCGGGGCCGTCCCCGGAGCGGGGGCTACGCGCAGCCGCAGGACTGCCGGACCACCAGCCGCGAGGGGAACACCTTCAGCCGCTCGCGCCGCGCCCCGGCCACCCGCAGCCCGTCGTCGAGGAGGAGGTCGACGGCCGAGCGGGCCATCGCCGAGCGGTCGGAGGCGACCGTGGTCAGGGGCGGGTCGGCGAGCGCCGCCTCCTTGATGTCGTCGAAGCCGGCGACGCCGAGCTCGCCGGGCACGTCGATGCGCAGTTCGCGCGCCGCGCGCAGCAGGCCGATCGCCTGGTCGTCGGTGGAGCAGAAGACCGCGGGCGGCCGGTCCGGCCCGGACAGGAGGCCGAGGGCGACCCGGTAGGCGTCGTAGCGGTTGTACGGGGCCTCGAAGAGGCGGCCCTCGGTGGGGAGCCCGGCCTCCTGCATCGCGCGGCGCCAGCCCTCGACGTGGTCGGAGACCGGGTCGCCGACGGCCGGGGTCTCGGCCGTGCCGCCCATGCAGGCGACGTACGGGTAGCCGTGCTCCAGCAGGTGGCGGACGGCGAGCTGGGCGCCGCCGAGGTCGTCGGTGACGACGGCGACGTCGTCGAACGCCTCGGGCCGCTCGTGCAGCAGCACGACCCGGGCGTCCCAGGCCTCGATCTCGGCGGCGGCGAGGTCGTTGAGCGCGTGGCTGACGAGGATGAGCCCCGAGACGCGCATGCCGAGGAAGGCCCGCAGGTAGTGGACCTCGCGCTCGCCGATGTAGTCGGTGTTGCCGACCAGGACCATCTTCCCGCGCTCGGAGGCGGCCTGCTCGACCGCGTGCGCCATCTCGCCGAAGAAGGGCTGGCGGGCGTCCGGGATGATCAGGCCTATCAGGTCCGTGCGCCGCGAGGCCATCGCCTGGGCGACCCGGTCGGGCCGGTACCCCAGCTCCTTGATCGCGGCGAGGACACGCTCGCGCGTGGCCGGGGCGACCGGCCGGGGTCCGTTGTTGATGACGTAGCTGACGACGGCGGTGGACGTACCCGCCAGCCGTGCCACGTCATCCCGAGTCACCTTGGCCACGCGCGGAGTCTACGCGGATATACCCGCTCTGGGCAGGGCGTACGGAACCTTCCCTGCCCCCGCGGGCCCCGGCTACGCCCGGGCCCGGACCTCGGCGGCGTCCAGGGCGGCCGAGTCGTCCGCATCGTCCGGTTTCGCCGCGGCCGCCTTGGCCTTGGCCTCCTCCGCCGCGCGGTCGACCTTCTCGGGCGTCACGAAGCGGTATCCCACATTGCGGACGGTTCCGATCAGCGACTCGTGCTCGGGGCCGAGCTTGGCGCGCAGCCGCCGCACGTGGACGTCGACCGTCCGGGTGCCGCCGAAGTAGTCGTAGCCCCAGACCTCCTGGAGGAGCTGGGCGCGGGTGAAGACCCGGCCGGGGTGCTGGGCGAGGTACTTCAGGAGCTCGAACTCCTTGAAGGTCAGGTCCAGGACCCGGCCCTTGAGCTTGGCGCTGTACGTCGCCTCGTCCACCGACAGGTCGCCGTTGCGGATCTCCATCGGGGAGTCGTCGTTGACGATCTGCTGGCGGCCCATGGCCAGGCGCAGCCGCGCCTCCACCTCCGCCGGGCCGGCCGTGTCGAGCAGGACGTCGTCGATGCCCCAGTCCGCGGTGACGGCGGCGAGACCGCCCTCCGTCACCACGAGGACCAGGGGGCAGCCCGGTCCCGTGGAGCGCAGCAGCTGGCACAGGCTGCGCACCTGCGGGAGGTCGCGCCGCCCGTCGACGAGGATGACGTCGGCCCCCGGGGTGTCCACCAGGGCCGGTCCCTCCGCGGGCGCCACGCGCACGTTGTGCAGCAGCAGGCCGAGGGCGGGGAGCACCTCCGTCGACGGCTGGAGGGCGTTGGTCAGGAGCAGCAAGGAACTCATCGCGCCCCACCTGCCCGGGTCGTCCTGCGTTCGTGCACGGTTCGCTCGCCCATAACGTCTGGTTCCTCCTCGGTCCCTGCGAGGACGTTTACGGCACTGCTGCATGCCATCGACGGCCCGTACACCTGCGGTCTCCCGCGTCGTATACAACGCTCCCGAAAGCACAAAAGGACCCGGGGGCTACGCTGCCCGAGTCCTCTGCCCAGGAGAATAGCCGACATGAGCGCGGGTTCGGCAGGTCATGGGGCACGATCCACCGTTCGTCCGGATCGCGAGACGAGCGGAAGGGCACCTTTGCGGACGTTTCTGCGCACGTCGGACGGCGTGCGGATCGATTCCGTATACGACCCGCCCGCGGTCGTATACGACGCCCCCGGTTCACCCTCACGTGACCTGGTGTTCGTCGTCGCGCACGGGTTCACCGGCGACGCGCACCGGCCGCACGTGCGGCGGATCGCGGGGACCCTCGCCCGGTACGGGGCCGTGGTGACGTTCTCCTTCCGGGGCCACGGCCTGTCCGGCGGGCACTCCACGGTGGGCGACCGCGAGGTGCTCGACCTGGCCGCCGCCGTCGCCTGGGCGCGCGGACTCGGGCACCCGCGGGTGGTCACCGTCGGCTTCTCCATGGGCGGCTCGGTGGTGCTGCGGCACGCGGCGCTGCACCGGCGGCCCGCCCCGGACGCGGTGGTGTCCGTCAGCGCCCCGGCCCGCTGGTTCTACCGGGGGACGGCGCCCATGCGGCGGCTGCACTGGATGGTGACCCGGCCCGAGGGCCGCCTGGTCGGCCGCTACGGGTTCCGCACCCGGATCCACCACCGCACGTGGGACCCGGTCCCGCTCTCCCCGGTCGAGGCGGTCCCGCGCATCGCGCCGGCCCCGCTGCTGATCGTGCACGGCGACCGGGACGGCTACTTCCCCCTCGACCACCCCCGTACGCTCGCCGCGGCCGCCGGCGACCACGGCGAGTTCTGGCTGGAGCACGGCATGGGCCACGCCGAGCACGCGGCGGGCGAGGACCTGCTGCGCCGGATCGGGGACTGGGCGGTGGCGCGGGCGGGCTAGCCTGGCGGTGTCCACCGTCCAGTGATCCCACGACTAAGGAAGCAGATGCCAAAGGTCACGGTGCGCTACTGGGCCGCCGCCAAGGCCGCGGCCGGAGTGGCCGAGGAGCCGTACGAGGCGGTCACGCTCGCCGAGGCGCTCGACGCGGTGCGCGGGCGACACCCCGGCGAACTCGCGCGCGTGCTGCGGCGATGCTCGTTCCTCGTCGACGGTGACCCCGTGGGCACCCGCGCGCATGAAACGGTACGGCTGGCCGACGGCGGCACGGTCGAGGTGCTCCCGCCGTTCGCAGGAGGATGAGCGATGACCGACCAGTCGTACGGCAACGGCGGTTCCCACGAGGGGTACGACCCCTACGGCGGCTACCCGCCCCAGGCGTGGCAGGAGCCGGACCAGGGCGAGGCGCACGCCCAGCACGCCCAGGCCCCGGCGTACGCGCAGTGGCAGGCGCAGCAGGCCGCGTGGCCCGGGCAGCAGGGACACGAGGACCCGCACGCCGCGCAGCAGTACACCCAGCAGTGGCAGGGCCAGACCTGGGAGACGCAGACGCAGCCGCCGGTTCCCGGGCCGATGCCGCCGGCGGCCTCCGCGGCCGAGACGGCCTACCTGCCGCCGGTGACGGCCTCCGCCGCCGAGACGGCGTACCTGCCGCCGGTGGGGCCCGGGGCGGCGCCGGCCGGCGCGGGCGCCGCGGCGTCCGCGCCCCCTGCTGCCGCGGGCGGTGCCGTCGGCACCGGCTACGGTCCCGCCACGCTCGCCGGCAACGCGCGCGTCACCGACGCGCAGCGGGCCCGCGCGGAGGGGCGCTCGCCGATCATCGAGCCCGGGATGCAGCCGGCCGTGCTGACGGCGCTGCTGGGGCTGCTGCTCGCGGGCACGGCGACGCTCGGCACGTACGCGCTCCTCGTGCCGCTGATCGCCCTCCAGGGGCTGACCGCCGCGGGCTGGTTCCGGCTGAACGGCATGTGGCCGGCGCGGCAGGGCATCGCCCTGGGCTTCGCCGGCGCGCTGGTCGCGGACGCGGCCCTGCTGGTGTCCGGGCGGGCCCCGGCGGCGATCCTCGGCACGCTCGGGGTGTGGGTGCTGCTGTCCCTCGTCCTGCAACTGCGCTCGCACGCCGACCCCGACGAGCGGATGTACGGCCTGATGGCGACCGTCGCCGCGGCGGCGCTGGCCATCGTCGCGGGCGGGTACCTCGCGGCCGGGACGGACGCGGTGACCGTGGGGGCCGCGGCGGTCGCGGCGGCCGTCGTGGCGCGCGCGCTGCCGCTTCCGACGCCGCTGTCGGTGGCCGTGGCGCTGCTCGCGGGGGCCGGGGCGGGGGCGGCGGCCGGCGCGGCCACGGGTCTGGGCACGCCGGGCGCGCTGCTCGGCGCGGGCGCGGCGGTCTGCGCCCTGATCGGCCACCGGGTCGCGAGCTACGACTACCCGTCCCGCTTCGTCCACTTCACGGCGGGCGTCGCCCTCCCCCTGGCCGCGGCCGCCCCGGCGGTGTACGTCCTGGGGCGCGTGGTCGCCTAGCGCACGGGCCCGCGGCACGGCGCCCGCGCGGCGGGGACGGGTGCCGGGGCGTCCCGGCCGCGGGGCCGGGACGGCGCCCGGGGCGGTCGTCCCCGGCCCGCGGCCACCCCCGCCCCTCCTGTCACAGCTGATCGACAAATCCCTGGCCCGAGCCCCCCGCAGGGTTACGCTCGGGAACCGTCGTCGACCGCCCGGGTAGGGGAATGCCGCATGCGCGCACTGCGAATACTGCTGATCATCGCCGTGGTCCTGGGCGGTCTCTTCGTGATCGCCGACCGCGTCGCCGTCAATTTCGCCGAGGGCGAGGCCGCGGACCGGCTGAAGGCGACCGAGAACCTCTCCGCCACCCCCGACGTGACCATCGAGGGCTTCCCGTTCCTCACCCAGGTCGCCTCCGGGACGCTCGACGACGTCCGGATCGGGATCGACACCTACGAGGCCACCACGGGCGACGGCGGACAGAGGATCCGCGTCGACGACCTGCGCGCCGACATGAAGGGCGTCGCGTTCTCCGGCGACTACAGCTCGGCCACCGCCGCCACCGCCACCGGCACCGCGACGATCTCCTACGACGAACTGCTGCGGACCGCCAAGGCCGAGCCCACCCAGGTCGCCCCGGGCGTCACCGCCAAGGTCGTCGGTCTCTCCGACGGCGGCAACGGCAAGATCAAGGTCACGGTCGAGGCGACCGTGCTCGGCACCGAGCTGCCGGAGCCGGTCTCGGTGCTCAGCTCCGTCAAGGTCGAGGGCGACACCGTCCGGGTGGACGCCGACTCCCTGCCCAGCTTCGGGGGGACCGACCTCGCCGAGGGCCGGGTGCGGGCGATCACCGACTTCGAGCAGGCGATCGAGGGACTGCCCGGCGGCATCCGGCTGGACAGGGTCCGGGCCGCCGAGAACGGCGTCGAGATCACCGTGAAGGGTTCCGACGTCCGGCTGGCCGGGTAGGGAGGGCGGCGGGCCCGCGTCCGGGCCGGGCCGGCCGTGTCCGTAGCGTGAGACGACGGTGTCCGTAGCGCAGATGCGGGCGCGGCGCGTCCCTCCGGGTGCAGGTCCCCGGAGCCCTCGGCGCCTCGGTGGTCTCGCAGTCCGGACGATCGCGTCTCAGCATGCGACATGCCGGTGACACGCCCGCCTGTCCGTCCCTACGATCGACGGCATGAAGCGACAGGCGGATCTCACGAAGCGGCGGGCAGTGGACCTGTGCCGCGTTGCCGCCATGCTCTGTCGCACCTTCTGAGCGGAAGCACCGGCCGGTCGCCGGCGCCCGCGTCCACCGCAGCCCTGTTCCCAGGGCATCCGTGCGCCGTCTCCGCACGAGCGCGCACGCCTCTCGTTCGCACGCCCCGCCGCAACTGCCCCGGAGGAGAAAGACATGAGCCGCAGCGACGTCCTGGTCGACGCCGACTGGCTCCAGGAGCACCTGGACGACCCGAACATCGTCATCGTCGAGGTCGACGAGGACACCTCGGCGTACGACAAGAACCACATCAAGAACGCCGTCCGCATCGACTGGACCAAGGACCTCCAGGACCCGGTGCGCCGTGACTTCGTCGACCAGGAGGGCTTCGAGAAGCTCCTGTCGGAGAAGGGCATCGCCAACGACCACACGGTGGTCCTCTACGGCGGCAACAACAACTGGTTCGCGTCCTACGCCTACTGGTACTTCAAGCTCTACGGCCACGAGAACGTCCGCCTCCTCGACGGCGGCCGCAAGAAGTGGGAGCTGGACGCCCGCGAGCTCGTCGCCGGCGACGAGGTGCCCGAGCGCCCGAGGACCGAGTACAAGGCCAAGCCGCAGGACACCTCCATCCGTGCCTTCCGCGACGACGTCGTCGCCGCGATCGGCGCGCAGAACCTGGTCGACGTCCGGTCCCCCGACGAGTTCTCCGGCAAGCTGCTCGCCCCGGCCCACCTGCCGCAGGAGCAGTCGCAGCGCCCGGGCCACGTGCCGAGCGCCCGCAACATCCCGTGGTCGAAGAACGCCAACGACGACGGCACGTTCAAGTCCGACGAGGAGCTGAAGAAGCTCTACGAGGAGGAGAACGTCGACCTGGCCAAGGACACCATCGCGTACTGCCGCATCGGTGAGCGCTCCGCGCTGACCTGGTTCGTCCTGCACGAGCTGCTCGGCGTGGAGAACGTCAAGAACTACGACGGCTCCTGGACCGAGTACGGCTCCCTCGTCGGCGTGCCGATCGAGCTCGGCACCGGCAAGTAACCCCACCCGACCGACCTCCCCAGACCTCTACAGGAGTACGACATGTGCGGTGCGAAGGCCGGCGGCCCCGACGCCTCGACGATCAAGCCCGGTGAGACCACCATCCAGGGCCAGGTGACCCGCGACGGCGAGCCGGTGACGGGCTACGTCCGTCTGCTGGACTCGACCGGCGAGTTCACCGCCGAGGTGCCGACCTCGGCGACCGGACAGTTCCGCTTCTACGCGGCCGAGGGCACCTGGACCGTCCGCGCCCTCGTGCCCGGCGCCACCGCCGACCGCACGGTCGTCGCCCAGCAGGGCGGCCTCGCGGAGGTCGCGATCGCCGTCTGACGGCAGCGTGGCCACAGGGCCGCACCTCTCGGGCCGGACGCCCGGGGTGCGGCCCTTCGGCGTGCTCCCCGGCGTGCTCCGGCGCCCGGTCGGCCTACGCTGGAGACATGTACGCACGGCGGCGTCACGTGTACTTCGCCCTGATGGGCACGTGCCTGGGCCTGTTCGTCCTGGCCTGGGGCGTCGTACGCCTGTGGTCGGTGCCGGTCGCCGTCGGGATGTGCGTGGTCGCCATGGTCATCCCGCCCGTCGCCGCGATGGTCGCGAACCGCCGGGGGCCCGACGACCGGTGGTGGGACGACCCCTCCGGGGATCCGACGTCCGACGAGTGGTGGGACGAGCTCGACGGCAGGAAGCGCCCGCGCTGAGCCGGCGCGTCCCGCGTTCCGCGCGGGCCCGTGCCCGCCGACGTCTCAGTAGACGAGCGCCTGCGTCCCGTCCCCCAGCGCCTCCTGCACGAAGACCTGCGCCCCCGCGATCCGTACGCCCTCCAGGACGTCCTGCTCGGTGATCTCGCGGCGGGCCGCGCACTGGGTGCACAGCGTGATGCGCCCGCCCGCCAGGATCGACTCGATCAGGTCCGGCAGCGGCGCGGCGTGCGGCAGCTCGAACTCGGCGGCCCGGCCGGGCAGCGCGAACCAGGAGGACTCCCCGGTCAGCCACAGGGAGACGTCCACACCGCTGGCCACGGCCACCGCCGCCACCGTGAACGCCTGCGAGCAGCGCTCGGGGGCGTCGGCCCCGGCGGTCACCTTGATCACGAGCTTCTTCGCCATGGCCGAATCGTAATCAACCGTCCTGCAACCGTGGGTCTTCGCCGGGGGTCTCCTGTGCGCGCGCATACGGAATGCGCGCTTCATCTTCTGTGGGGGGACGTCTTGGAACGACCCGGAGAAGGGGCCGACGCCCCGGATGCGCCGGGATCGCCCGGTTCGGCGCGGACCGGTGACGGGCCGCCGGCCCGGAGCCGGCGGCGCGGGCGCACCGCGGCGCTGATCGGCGCGGCCGCCGCGCTGGGGCTGGTGGCCGGCACCTGCGCCGGCTACCTCGTCCAGGCCGGCCGCGCGCCGACGAAGCTGCCCTCGCTGTCGCAGCCGGTGCCGGTGCGGGTGGAGGGCGAGCCGGCCGAGCCGCTCGCCGCCGCGCGGGACCGGCGCGTGAAGACCGACGGCGACCTGCGCGAGCTGCTGCTGAAGAAGCCGGCCGGAGCCAGGGACGCCGACTACTTCACGGGCGACGACGGCTGGCTGGACCTGGCCGGCTACGCCGCCGTGTACGACCGGCCGGACAACAAGTTCGGCGACCTCATCGGCGACGAGTTCCGGCGCGCGGCCGTCACCGGCTGGCGGGTCGGCGGCACCCACCAGGTCGAGATCCGCCTGATCCAGTTCCGGCAGGAGGAGAGCCTCGCCGCGTCCGGCTCCGCGGAGAACAGCCGCTACTGGGCCGAGCAGAAGACCGACGGCGAGGGCAGGGCCGTGCCCGGCACCGGCGACGGCATGGCGTACGTGCACTCCCGGCCCGACACCGAGCCCGGCTACCTGCCGGTGTACATCGCCGAGGCACACGCCTGGCGCGGCGACATCGCCATGGAGATCTGGATCTCGGACACCAAGCCGATCCCGCAGGCGAAGATCACGGACCTGGCCGAGCGACAGATGGAGCGGCTGTGAGCGAGAAGCGGGAGGGGGCGGTGCGGTCGGCGACTCCGGACGGACCGCCGACCGCACCCGAGCCGGTGGCTACGGACCGGCCGGTGGCTACGGACCGGCCGGTGGCGCTGGGCGGGGCGGTGGCCGGGGCGGAGCCGACGGTTTCGGGTGAGTCCGTGGCCGAGCAAGCGTCGGTGGCTTCAGGTGAATCCGTGGCCGAGCGGGCGTCGGCGGCTTCGGGTGGGCCTGCGGCCGAGCGGGCCCCGGTGGTCCCGGGTGGGCCGGTGGCCGCGGAGGCGGCCGGGGTGACCCCGGGACAGGCCCCGGCCGGGCGGACCCCGGGCATCCCGGGCGAGCCCGGGGGCGGTGGGCGGACGGCCGGGCGGCGGGGGCGGGTCGCCGCCGTCGCCGCGTCCGCGCTGCTCGGCCTCGCCGTCGTCGGCGGGACCGGGTACACCGTGGTGACCGTGCGGGGCGCCGACCGGGACGCGGGAGCGCCCGTCTGGGAGTACCCGAAGGACAGGACCGGGGACGACGCCGAGGGCAGGGGCGGGGACGCGCGCACGACGCCCGCCTCCGGGCTCGCCGGCATGCTCGTGCCCTACGGCACGGACTGGGGCCGCGGTCCGGACCTCGGTGCCCACGGCGCCGACGCCGTGCTCAGCGGCACGCAGGCCACGGCCCTGCGCAAGGAGGCCCTGAGCGGGCTGCCGCGCACCCAGCGCAAGCGGCTGGAGAAGGCGATCGACCGGCAGCGCATCACGGGCCTGGCGATGCGCAGCTACACCAGCACCACCGACCTGGGCTGGTCCGCCACCCACAACGCCTTCACCCTGCGCGTCGAGCTCGCCCGGATGGAGAACCGGACGGCCGTGCGCGAGGCCACCCGGTTCCACGCCGAGTTCCTCGACGCCCTGGACGTCCTGCGCGACGGCCCGAGGATCGAGGGCCACGAGAACGCCCGCTGCTTCCTGCCGCCGAAGGACGCCGACGAGGACCTGGACAGCATGCTCTGCTCCGCCTCCGTCGGGAACGTCCTGGTCACCGCCGTGACGGACGGGGCGAAGCCGCTGGACACCAAGAGGGCCGCGACGCTCTTCGGCGAGCAGCTCGACCGTATATCCGAGCCGGGGAAGGCCGTATGACCGAGCAGCCGCACGACCCGGCGGCTCCCGCCGAGGACGCGCCTCCCGCCGCAGTGACTCCCGCCGCGGACGCACCCCCCGCCGCACCGGCCGCCGCCCCGCCCCGCCCGGCCGGGGACCGCCGGGTCCTGCGGGCGGTCCTGCGGTGGACGGCCGCCGTCGCCGTGTTCGCGGCGGTCGGCGCGTCCACCGCGTACGGCATCACGCGCGCGGAGCGGACCGACCTGCCCGGTCTCGCGACCGAGCCGGACGGCCGCTGGGCGTATCCGGCGCTGGTCGGGCCGCCGCTGCCGTCCGGCAGCCCGGGCCCGTTCGCCGAGGAGAACCGGGCCGGCACGCACCACGCCGACCTGCGCGCCCTCCTGCTGCCCGCGCCCGAGGGGGCGAAGGAGGACCCGGCGCTGCGCGGGGCGGACGGCTGGCTGCCGGTGAAGGGCTTCCTGGCGGAGTTCGCGCGCCAGGAGGACCGTACGGAGGTCGGGCAGCGGCTGACCGACCACGGCCTGCGGCACATCGCCGCCCGCGGCTGGACCACGCGGGACGGCACGCACACGCGGATCTACCTGCTCCAGTTCGACACGGCGGCCGTCGTGGACGCCGTGGGCGGGGGCTACCTGGCCCCCTACGACATGCCCCGGTTCCCGGCGCGCGGGGCCGGGACGCTGGAGGCCGACGAGCGCTTCCCGCAGGAGGCCCAGGTCGACGACGTGCTGCGCGTCCCGTACGCCGAGCCGAAGCCGTACGGGGCCGAGCAGGTCCGCCAGGCCTACGTCGCCGCCGGCGACGTCCTGGCGATGGTGATCCAGTCCCGCGAGGGCGCCGCGGAGCCCGTGCCCTTCCAGCAGACGGTGACCCTGCAGAGCCAGCTGCTGCGCTGACCCACCTCACCGGGAACGCCGGGCCCCGGCCGCGTAAGCTGGGGCCCGGCCCTGTCACCGCACACCCCGCGCCCACCGAGGAGCATCCCGTGGAACTCTTCTTCGAAATCCTGCTGGTCCTGGTCTGCGTCGGCGTCCTCGCCTTCGCCGGACTGACCGTGAAGAAGCTGTACCAGGGCCAGCGCTGACCCCTTCCTAGGAACTGCTGCTCATGATCGAGATCCCGTCCGACCTCCACAAGGACCTGGTCCCCCTCGCCTTCCTGCTCGGCAACTGGGCGGGCGCGGGCGTGCACGACTTCCCCGGTGCGGAGAAGTGCAACTTCGGGCAGGAGGTCACCTTCACGCACGACGGCCGGGACTTCCTGGAGTACCACTCCCACACCTGGGTGCTGGACCACGACGGCAACAAGGTGCGGCCGCTGGAGTCCGAGCACGGCTTCTGGCGGATCGACGCCGAGCGCAAGGTCGAGGTCACGATGACCCGCGACGACGGCGTGGTCGAGATCTGGTACGGCGAGATGGCCGACAAGAAGCCCCAGATCGACCTGGTCACCGACGCCGTGGCCCGCACCGCGGTCTCGCCGCCCTACACCGGCGGCAAGCGGCTGTACGGCTACGTCAAGAGCGACCTGATGTGGGTCGGCGAGAAGCAGACCCCCGAGGTGGAGCTGCGCCCCTACATGTCGGCGCACCTGAAGAAGGTCGTCACCCCGGAGGAGGTCGAGCGCTGGGCCAAGGCCCTGCCCGACGACCTCCCGGACGACGGGATCGCCTTCTTCAAGTAGTCCCGGCCCGGTGGTCCTAGACTCGTGGGTGTGGTGAGCACCGACTGGAAGAGCGACCTCAGGCAGCGCGGCTACCGGCTGACGCCGCAGCGGCAACTCGTGCTCGAAGCCGTGGACACCCTGGAGCACGCGACCCCCGACGACATCCTGGGCGAAGTGCGCAAGACGGCGTCGGGGGTCAACATCTCCACGGTGTACCGGACCCTGGAGCTCCTGGAGGAGCTCGGTCTGGTCAGCCACGCCCACCTCGGGCACGGCGCCCCCACCTACCACCTCGCCGACCGGCACCACCACATCCACCTGGTCTGCCGCGACTGCACCAACGTCATCGAGGCCGACCTGTCGGTGGCCGCCGAGTTCACCGCGAAGCTGCGCGAACAGTTCGGCTTCGACACCGACATGAAGCACTTCGCGATCTTCGGCCGGTGCCGGGACTGCGCGGCCGACTCGACCGGCAAGAGTTCAACTACCGAGTCGTAGGCTTGGGACCATGAAGAGCCCTCTGCTGTCCCTGCCCGGCGCCGTCCCCGCCGAGGGCGTGGACGAAGGCGTCGCCGCCCACTACGGCGACCTGTTCCGCGAACAGCGCGCCCTGGCCGACGGCACCGGTTTCGTCGACCTCTCGCACCGCGGCGTGATCACCGTCTCCGGCGCGGACCGGCTCGGCTGGCTGCACCTGCTGCTCACCCAGCACGTCAGCGAGCTGCCGCCGCACCAGGCCACCGAGGCGCTCGTGCTGTCCGCCAACGGCCACATCGAGCACGCCCTCTACCTCGTCGACGACGGCGAGACGGTCTGGGCGCACGTCGAGCCCGGCACCCAGGAGGCGCTGCTCGCGTACCTGGAGTCGATGAAGTTCTTCTACCGGGTCGAGGTCGCCGACCGCACCGCCGACACCGCGGTCGTGTACCTGCCGGCCGGCTCCATCGCCGAGGTCCCCGAGGGCGCCGTGGTCCGCGAGACGCCGTACGGCCGCGACCTGTTCCTGCCGCGCGCCGGGCTGGAGTCGTACGCCGGGCAGGCCGGCCCGCCCGCCGGGCTGCTCGCCTACGAGGCGCTGCGCGTCGAGCAGCACCGCCCGCGGCTCGGCTTCGAGACCGACCACCGCACCATCCCGCACGAGCTGGGCTGGATCGGCAGCGCGGTGCACCTGCAGAAGGGCTGCTACCGCGGCCAGGAGACCGTCGCCCGCGTCCAGAACCTCGGCAAGCCGCCGCGCCGGCTGGTCTTCCTGCACCTGGACGGCAGCGAGGTCCACCTGCCGCCGCCCGGCACGGAGCTGCGGCTGGCCGACGACGGCCCCGACGGCCGCAAGGTCGGCTTCATCACCACGTCCGTGCGGCACCACGAGCTCGGGCCCGTCGCCCTGGCCCTGGTGAAGCGGAACGTGCCGGTGGACGCGCCGCTGGTGGCCGGGGACACGGCCGCCGCCCAGGAGGTCGTCGTCGAGCCGTAGGGGCTCAGACCTCCAGCAGGACGGTGAACGGGCCGTCGTTGGTCAGCGACACCCGCATCTGCGCGCCGAACCGGCCCGTCGCCACCGTCGCGCCCAGGGCGCGCAGCCGGGCGACCACCTCGTCGACGAGCGGCTCGGCGACGTCGCCCGGCGCGGCGGCGTTCCAGGTGGGGCGGCGTCCCTTGCGGGCGTCGCCGTAAAGAGTGAACTGGCTGATCACCAGCAGCGGGGCGTCGACGTCGCTGCACGACCTCTCGTCGTGCAGCACGCGCAGCGACCACAGCTTGCGGGCGAGCCGGTCCGCCGTCTCCTTGGTGTCCTCGTGGGTCACCCCCACGAGGACGCACAGCCCCTCGCCCTCGATCGCCCCCACCGTCTCGCCGTCCACGACGACGCTCGCGCCGTCCACCCTCTGCACCACCGCACGCATACGACCATCATGCCGGGCGGCGCGGCGGGGTCCGCGGGCAGCCGGTAAGGGTTCCCCGGCCGACAGATTTATTGCGCCTTAACCCCCCATCCGGGGCCTATCGGGGTCACTCGGTCACATGGGGGCTACTCGGGGTGGCACGATGCCTTTCCACACGCCGGTCGAGGGGACGGTTGAGACACATGAGCACATCGAGTACCGGGCAGCAGCCTGTGGCTCTCTCGTGGGCCCACGCGGGGGCCGGGGACCTGGAGTACCACCGGCCGCCCACGCAGCGCACGGACAGCCCGCCCATGCCCGAGGCGACGCCCGGGCCCGGCCTGACCGGGCTGAGCCTGGCCGAGCTGCGCGTCCTGCGCCGCGAGGCCCAGCGCGACGAGGCGGACCTCAGTTACGTACGGCGGCTGCTCCAGGGGCGCATCGACATCCTGCGCGCCGAGCTGGCGCGGCGCGCGCCGGCCGGTGCCGCCTCCGTGGCCGCGCCGGCGGAGGCGTCCGTGGTCGAGCGCCTGCCGGAGATCCTGCGGGACGCGCCCGCCCGGCAGCGTTCCTCCGCCCGGCACGTGACGCTGGGCACCCCGCACGGCGAGGAGTACCGGCGGCTGGCCGCCGAGATGCTCGGCGAGGTGGAGCTGTCCGACCTGGGCGCCCGCACGGACGCCGAGCTGACCGCCGGGATGGGGCGGCTGGTGCGCTACGAGCAGCAGGTCTCCCGGCGGCGGCAGAAGCTCCAGCGCACGGCGGACGACTGCAGCGCGGAGATCGCCCGCCGGTACCGCGAGGGGGAGGCGCAGGTCGACGACCTGCTCGCGTGACGCCCACGGCCCGGTGACCCCGGGCCGTGCGTGCCGCGGTGGCCGGCCGTGCGTGCCGCGGTCGCCGGGCGGGCCCGCCGGCGCCGGGAAAATCCCGCGACCGGGGCGCTCCCGCCGCCCTACCGTGCCCCCATGACCCGCCGCGCCGACCGCATCGACGTCCGCCCGATCACCGAAGCCGAGCTCGCCGACTGGAACCGCGCCCTGAACACCGGTTTCCTGCGCGAGCCCACCACCGGACCGGAGGCCCTCGAAGGCCGCCGCCGGCAGTTCGTCCCCGGGAGGCTGCTCGGCGCCTTCGACGCGGGGCGCTGCGTGGCGACGTTCCGCTCCTTCGCGCAGGAGGTGACCGCCGTCGGCGGCGCGCCCGTCCCGGCCGACGCGATCTCGAACGTCACGGTCAGCCCCACCCACCGCCGCCGCGGACTGCTCACCCGGATGATGACCGCGGACCTGGCGGCCGCCAAGGAGCGCGGGGACGTGGTCGCGACCCTGATCGCCGCCGAGTACCCGATCTACGGCCGGTACGGCTTCGGCCCGGCCGCCTGGATGTCCGAGTGGACGATCGACGTGCCGCGCACCGGCCTGGACCCCCGCTGGGCGGGCCCGCGGGACGGCGGCCGCATCGACCTCGTGGACGCCGAGGACGTGCGCGAGCTCGGTCCCGAGCTGCACGGACGGCTGCGCAGGGCCCAGCCGGGCGCCGTCAGCCGGGACGGGCTGTGGTGGCAGCTGAACACCGGGGCCGTACGGTTCGACTCCTCGTGGACCGAGCCCTTCTACGCCGTGTACCGGTCCGCGTCCGGCGAGGTCGAGGGTCTGGTGTCCTACGAGGCGGACGACGCGTGGGGCGATGCCAAGCAGCCGCTGAACACGGCGACCGTCAACTGGCTGATCGGGGTGACGCCGGCCGCCGAGCGCGCCCTGTGGCACTACCTGTGCTCGATCGACTGGATCGTGAGGGTGAAGAGCGGCGCGCGCGCCCCCGACGACCTGCTGCCGTTCTTCCTGCCGGACCCGAGGGCGGCCAGGATCACCACGCAGGCGGACTGGCTGTGGGTGCGGATCCTGGACGTCGTGAGGGCGCTGGAGGCGCGGACGTACGGCGGGGCGGGCGTGCTGGTGCTGGAGGTCGTCGACGAGGACGGCGTCGCCGGCGGGCGGTTCCGGCTGGAGGCGGCGCCGGACGGGGCGTCGTGCACGCCGACCGCCGGGAGCGCGCACCTCGCGCTGCCCGTCGGGGAGCTGGCGACGCTGTGGCTGGGCGACGAGTCGGCGGTGCGGCTCGCGGCGCTCGGCCGGGTGCGGGAGGAACGAGCGGGCGCCGCCCGTCAGGCCGACGCCCTGCTGCGCACGTCCAGGCGGCCGTGGTGCCCGGACCTGTTCTGAGCCGTGCTCCCTGCTGCCGGCGACGGGGCGCTCGTCCGTGGCGAGCGTGCGGGCGCGGTGGTGCCGGCCGGCCGGGCTCCCGGCTCCCCTCCGGAGGGAAGCCCGGTCCGTCCTGTGCTCGCCAACCTCCAGGAAGCGTGGCCACGTTCCTGAAGTTGGCGACCAACTCGCTTGTGGTCATCTCCTTCCGGAAGCGGCTCATAACCACCTTTCCGTGAACTGCCGCGGGATGACGGGGAGTTGTACGGTGGGCCCGTGGACCCGGAACACGCCTCGACCACCGGGCGGAAGAGGCCGCAGCCGCCACGGACGACCCCGAGCGAGGTGGCCGACGAACTGCGTGCCCGGATCAGGTCCGGGGTGCTGCGACCGGGGCAGCGGATGCCCACGCAGGCCCGGCTGGCCCACGAGTTCGGTGTGGAGCGCGGGGTGGTGCGCCGTGCGCTGCGCATCCTGCAGGCGGAGCAGTTGCTCACCGACGTCTCCCGGGGCAGCCCGGCGACCGTCGCCCCCGGCCCCGGCGGGGCGCCGACCGGCCCCGCCGCCCCGCCGCTGCCCACCACGGCGGCCCTGGCCCCCCGGATCGCCGCCGCCTTCGCCGCGGACCACGTCGAGATCGACGCGGTGTGCCTGACCTCGATCTCCCTCACGCTCGCCATGGGCGAACCGCTGCGCCGGATCCACGCCGGGGAGCTGAGACCGGCCCAGGTCGACGTCCGGGTCCTGCTGCCCTCCCGCGACATCGACCTCGCCTTCCCGGTGCCGGTCGACGCCCGGGGCGACGACGAGGAGGCGGTGCACCGGCGGTGGCTGACCCAGCGCAACGCCCAGGGGCAGGTGCTGCGGCACAGCCTGCTGGCGCTGCGCGCCACCCACGGCATCGACGTGCGCGTCGCCTTCCGCGCCCTGCCCTTCACCCCGCCCGTCAAGCTGTACCTGCTCAACGGCGCGGAGGCGCTGTTCGCGTACTACACGCTGACCCGCCGCGCGGAGCGGATCGACCACGAGAACCTGGAGATGTACGACGCGCAGGGCGTCCGGCAGACGCTGTTCGCCTTCGCGCGGGGCACCGGCGCGCGGGACACGGCCTTCGTCGAGCAGTCCCGCCGGTGGTTCGACGCGCTCTGGGAGACGATCAGCTCGGAGCTGGTGCTCACCCCCTGACGTCCCCCGCGGCCGGTCACCGGACGGGCGCGGCGACCAGGAGGGCGAGGACCACCGCGCCGGCGGAGCTGACCGCGGGGCTCTTGGCCTTGATGCCCACGGTGAGCAGGAGCAGGCCGACGAGGCCGGCGGTGCCGTACTTCCACTGGACGAGCTGCTCGAAGCCGAGCACGAAGGCGGCGGAGAGCAGGGCGAGGACGGGCATGGTTCCCCCTTCGGTTCTTCCGGCGGGACGTGCGTGGGGGCGGGGCGGCGGGAGCGGCACCCGGGTGGGGCGACTTTCGGTGGTGAGGGTCGTACTCCGGAAGTAAAACTTCCGCCAACTCGACCAAGTTGGTTACCAACTCTGTTTAGGTTGTCCCCATTTGGTCGTCCTTCATAAACAACTCTCCGGCAACTGCCCTTAGATGGGGCAGAGTTGTAGCGTTTGGTCGTGACCCAGGAGAACGTGGCAGTGAACGGCAGCAGGAAGCTCTCGTCCCAGGACATCGCCGACACGCTGCGCGAACGCATCCGCGCCGGCGAGCTCAGGGCGGGCGAGCGCCTGCCCACCCAGGCCGAGCTCGCGGAGGAGTTCGGTGTGGAGCGCGGCACCGTGCGCCAGGCCCTGCGGGTGCTCCAGGAGGACGGGCTGCTGACCCACGTCAGCAAGGGCAGTCCGCCCCGGGTCGCCGAGCCGGCCCCCGAGCGGGGAGAGCCGCAGCCGACGATGGTGGCGCTGGCGCCACGCCTGTCGGAGGCGTTCTCGGCCGAGCAGGTGCGGGTCGACGTCGTCTGCCACACGTCGGAGACCCTGATGCTGGCCCTCGGCGAACCGGTCCGCCTCATCCACGAGGGCCGCATCCGGCCCCGGTCGATCGACGTGCGCGTCCTGCTGCCCTCCCGCGACATCAACCTCGCCTTCCCGGTGCTGGTGGCGGGCGGCGGCGACGACGACCCGGTCCACCAGCGGTGGCTGCAGATGCGCAACGCCCAGTTGCAGGTCCTCCGGCACAACCTCCACGCGGTGCGCGCCACGCACGGCGTGGACGTGCGCGTCACCTTCCGCGCGCTGCCCTTCACCCCGCCGGTCAAGCTGTACCTGCTCAACGGCGAGGAGGCCCTGATCGGGTACTACCTGCTCACCCGGCGCGAGGAGGAGTGGGAGAGCCGGCGGCTGGACATGTACGACGCGCTGGGCTCGCAGTCCCTGCTGTTCTCCTTCGTGCGCCGGGCGGGCCGGCGGGACGCGGCGTTCGTGGAGGAATCGCAGAAGTGGTTCGACGCCCTCTGGGAAACCATCACGACGGACCTGACACTCTTCTCGTGACTCCTGATGCGACGCAGACCGAACGGGTGGCTCCGGTGGCCGAGAGCGCTCCGGACGCACTGCGGGACCTGATCTCACGTGCCCGCGTCGTCCTGTGGGATTTCGACGGACCGATCTGCCGGCTGTTCGCCGGGCACTCGGCGGAGCGGGTGGCCGCCGGCCTGGTGGCCTGGCTGGCCGAGCAGGGCCGGCAGGACCTGCTCACGGACGCCGAGCGGAAGTCGGCGGACCCGCACGCCGTGCTGCGGGCCGTGGACCGCCGCTCGCCGCGCGACGGCGACCGGCCCGCCGACGACGGCTTCGTCGCCGCGCTGGAGGAACGGCTCACCCAGGAGGAACTGCGCGCCGTCCCCAAGGCGATGCCCACCGCCTACGCCGACCCGCTG
This sequence comes from Streptomyces sp. NPDC085946, assembly GCF_044540485.1. NCBI lineage: Bacteria > Bacillati > Actinomycetota > Actinomycetes > Kitasatosporales > Streptomycetaceae > Streptomyces > Streptomyces sp. NPDC085946. The sequence goes on from NZ_JBITSF010000005.1 coordinate 26,973, forward strand.
ATACGGACCTGGACGGCCCGGGGCTCCCGCCTGGCGGTCACCACGAACAACTCGCCCCGCGTGGTCCGCACGTACCTGGAGACCCGCGGCCTGCTCGGCTGCTTCGCCCCCCACATCTACGGCCGCACGCGCGACCTCGGCCATCTCAAGCCGGACCCGCGCTTCCTCCACCGCGCCCTGAGCGCGATGGACGCCGAGTCCGGGGACGCGCTGATGATCGGTGACACGCCCTCGGACCTCGAGGCGGCGCGGCGGGCGGGGGTGCCGTTCCTCGGCTACGCCCGCAACGAACGCAAGGAGAGGGCCCTGCGGGAGGCCGGGGCGCGGACGGTGGTCACGTCCCTGGAGCAGATCCTCCAGCCGCTCAGGTGACGTTCCCGCCGCTCCGGCGCACGGGTCCCGCGCGCCGGGGGCACGCCCGGGTGCCGGCCGGACGGCCGTGCCCGGCCCGGGCGCGCCGGGCCGTGACCGGGCCCGGTTGATCCCGGCCGCCGCCGGTCCCGCCCGCACCCCCGGGGAGGGCCCCGCCGACCCGCCGGTGTCCAGCACGTGAGACCCGGTCGGCGCGGCGCGGCGGCGATGCCGGGTCCGCCGTTCCCGGGCGCTAGATTCTGCCGTCATGCCGCCCCGTCAGCCCCGTGGCGCGCGCCGGGCCCTCGTGCACCGCCTCGTGGAGTCCCGTGTGCGGCGAGGCGCCGGTGAGGTGTGCCGGGGCCACCACAACGTCAACCACGTCCTGCCCACCGGCGTGCTGCTGGCGTGCCTGGTCGGCGCCCTGCCGTTCACCCGCTGCAAGTACCGGGTCCCGGTGGCCGCCGTCGAGGTGGCCCCCCGTGCCTGGCCCCGGGAGGGGGACGTGCTGCGGGTGGTCGCACGGCACCTGCCCGAGGTCCCCCGCTTCCTGTGCGACCTGGGCGAGCGCTCCCTGCACGTCTACCGGCCGGGCCGGGCGCTGAGCGAGGAGAACCCCGAGGGGGCCGTCGGCGAGGAGCTGATGCGCTCGTTCGCCGACTTCTTCGTCCGCACGGCGGCCGTCCCCGTGGCGGAGCTGCCGCCGCTGCCGCCGGACTGGCCCGCCGACCGGGACGGCGACGGCTTCCTGCGCCGGCTGGCCGGCTTCACCGACCGGCGCGTGGACCGGGCCAACCGGGAGCGGTTCGGGCCGCTCTTCGACGCCCTCGGCATCCCGGAGGGCGTCATGCTCTCCTTCGTCCGGCGCCACACCGGCCTGACCCCCCGCCCCTTCGCCCTGCTGCACACGGACGTCCACCGGGCCAACGTGGTGCTCCACGGCGGCCGGCTCACCGTGATCGACTGGGAGCTGGCGATGTACGGCGACCCGCTGCACGACCTGGCCACCCACCTGGTGCGCATGGGGTACGGCAAGGAGGAGCAGGCCCGGATGACCCGGATCTGGACGCAGGCCATGCACGCCGCAGGCCACGGCGACCGGACCGCCGGGATCGACGACGACCTGCCCGTCTACCTGGCGTTCGAGTACGCGCAGTCGGTCTTCCCCGACGTCATGCGCGCGGCGCTCGGCCTGCCGGACGCGCCGCGGGAAGCCGACTTCCTGGCCGCGGCCCGCCGTGTCCAGGTCGCCACCGGCCTGGCCCGCCAGCCCTTGCGGCTGATCGACGTCCCCGGCCTCCAGCGGACCGCCGAGGCACTGCGCGCCTGGCACGCGACCGACACCGCACGCCGGCGGGCCCCTTCCTGACGGCCCGTGGGCCGGGCACCATGGGCAGGTCCGGATCACGACCGGGGGCCGGCGGGGGGAGACAGGGGTGTCGGGCAGGAGGCCGCCGCTGGGCGGCAGAGCGGCCGCGCGCTGGGAGCGCGCGGAGTCGGCGGTGACGAAGGCGCTCTTCCTCGCCGTCTTCCTGGTCGGACTGGTCGCGCAGTTCGTGAAGCCGGTCGGGGACGCGCTGGAGGGCAAGGTCTACCTGGGCGGATCGCTGCTCTGCCTGGTGGCGTACGTGCTCTACGCCGAGGTGCAGCGCCTCAACCAGCGGATGGAGCAGCGGGCGCGCCCCCCGGCGGGCGCCCTGGTCAAGCCCGGGGACCTGGAGGCGCCCCTGCGGGAGGCGCTGGAGGCGCGGGGGGAGGTGCACCTGGCGGCGCTGGGGTTCACGGGCGAGACCTTCGTCGAGCACCTCAAGAACATCCTGCCGTCCCTGCCCGAACTGGGCAGGAACGAACAGCGGTCCGTGCACGTACGCGTCCTGGTCCCGGACTTCAGCCGGCCCATCGAACTGCCCGGCCAGGTGGGCGCGGACGGCAGGGCCGGCGACGCCCCCGGCTTCCGGCGGAGCCTGCTGCGCCAGATCGGCGACCACGAGGACAGGCTGGCCGACCAGGCGGAGCGGCTGCCCGCGAACCACCGGGGAACGCTGTCCGTGGAGTTCCGCGTGCTCCACATGTCGCCGTCGCTGAAGCTGTACTTCCTCAACAACGACGTGGTGTACGAGGGCCTCTACGACAAGCTCGAACTGCGCCGCGACACGCTGCTGGACCTGCTGGGCTACGAGTCCCGGCTCGTGCGCTGGCACTGGGGCGACGGCGAGGAGGCCCGGAACGTCATCGTCCGCCGGCGGACGTACTTCGACACGCTGTGGCGTGCGGCGCGCCCGCTGGCCGAGGCCAGGGCGGCGGCCGGGCGGCCCGGCGCCCCCTAGGGAGGCCGGGCCGCGGGCCGCGCGCGGCGGCGCCGTCTGCGTAGGCTCGCGGCATGAGCGAGAGCGGGCTGCGCGAGCGCAAGAGGCAGCGGATGTACCAGGCCGTGTCGGACGTCGCCATCCGGCTGTTCACGGCGCGGGGCTTCGACGCCGTGTCCGTCGCCGAGGTGGCGGCCGCGGCCGAGATCTCCAAGCCGACGCTCTTCCGGTACTTCCCGGCCAAGGAGGACCTGGTCCTGCACCGGATCGCCGACCACGAGGGCGAGGCCGCGCGGGTGGTGCGGCAGGGGCCCGCGCCCGTCGAGGCGCTGCGGCGGCACTTCCTGGCCGGGCTGGAGCGGGCGGACCCGGTCACCGGGCTGAACGACGACCCGGAGGTGCTCGCCTTCCACGGCCTGCTCTACGGGACGCCGTCGCTGGTCGCGCGGCTGTACGCCCACCAGGAGCGGTCCGAGGCCGCGCTCGCCGAGGCGCTGGGCGGCGGCCTGGACGCCCGGCTGGCCGCCGGGCAGATCGTCGCCGTCCAGCGGATCCTCGCGCAGGAGAACTGGCGGCGGATCGCGGCGGGGGAGCGGGTGGCGGACGTCCGGCCGGACGCGGTGGCCGCCGCCGAGCGGGCGTTCGGGCTGCTGGCGGCGGGGCTGCCGGAGTCCGTCCGGGAGCCGCGGGACCGGCACCCGAGGTGAAACAGGGTTAAAAATTTAACTCGGTAACGCAATGGCGGTACGCTCGGTGGAATGACGTCACCCGACCCCGCCCTCCGGCACGCCCTCGCCCTCGAACGCGCCCACCACGACCGCTGCCGCGCCGCCCTCGCCGCCATGGCCGACGGGGCCCACGACCAGGTCGTCACCGGCGAGGACGTCTCCGCCTCCGGGGCGGACGCCGAAGTCCTCGGGCACCGGCTGCGCAGCCGGGCCAAGGAGCTGCGGGAACTGCCCGCAGGACCGCTGTTCTTCGGACGCCTGGACTTCGGGCCGGACGCCCCCGGCCACGCCGGGCAGCGCTACCACGTCGGGCGGCTGCGGATCACCGAGCACCCGGCCGCGCCGCCCCTGGTCGTGGACTGGCGGGCGCCCGTCTCCCGGGCCTTCTACCAGGCCTCCGCCCGCGACCCGCGGGGCGTGGCCGTGCGGCGCCGGTTCGGGTGGGCGCCCGGCAGCCGGGGCGACTCCGCCGATCTGACCGGCCTGGAGGACGAGCACCTCGGCCGGGGCGAGTCGCGGGCCGGCACCCTGGTGGCCCGGGAGATCGAACGGCCCCGCGTCGGACCCATGCGGGACATCGCCGCGACCCTCCAGCCCGAACAGGACGACCTCGTCCGGGCGGACCTGGCGGTGTCCGTCTGCGTGCAGGGCGCGCCCGGCACCGGCAAGACGGCCGTCGGCCTGCACCGGGCGGCGTACCTGCTCTACACCCACCCCCAGCGCATCCGGCGCGGCGGCCTGCTGGTCCTCGGCCCGAACCGCACCTTCCTGTCGTACATCTCCGAGGTGCTGCCCGCCCTCGGCGAGACCGGGGTGCGGCAGTCCACCCTCGCCGACGAGATCGCCCGGCACCCGGTCACCGGGACCGACGACGAGCGGGCCGCCGTCGTCAAGCACGACGCCCGCATGGCCGAGGTGCTGCGCCGGGCGCTGTACGCGCGGGTGCGGGCCGACGTCACCGACTCCCTCGCCGTGCCGGACGGGTCGTACCGCTGGCGGGTGGCGGCGGACGAGCTGGCGCGGATCGTGGCGGACGTGCGGGCCGAGGAGCCGCCCTACGGCGTCGGGCGGGAGCGGGTGCGCAGCCGGGTCGTGCGGTGCCTGCGGGAGCGGGCCGAGCGGCGGGCCGGGCCGCGGAGCACCGCCTGGGTGCGGCGGATCGAACGGGCCCGGCCGCTGACCGCGTACCTCGACGCCGTCTGGCCGCGGGTGCGGCCCGAGGAGGTCGTGGCCGGGCTGCTCGGCGACCCGGCCGCGCTGGCGGCGGCCGCCGGGGGACTGCTGGACGCCGACGAGCAGAAGGCGGTGCTGTGGGCGCGGCCGCCGCGGAGCTGGAAGTCGGCGCGCTGGTCGGCCGCCGACCTGGTCCTCCTCGACGAGGTGGCCGGCCTCCTCGAGCACCCGGAGGGCTACGGCCACGTCGTCGTCGACGAGGCCCAGGACCTGTCCCCGATGGAGTGCCGGGCCATCGCCCGCCGCTCCTCCTTCGGCTCGCTGACCGTGCTCGGCGACCTGGCGCAGGGGACCGCGCCGTGGGCGGCGCGCTCCTGGCCGGCACTCCTGGCGCACCTCGGCCGGCCGGACGCGGCCGTGGTGCCGCTGACCACGGGCTACCGGGTGCCGGAGGCGGTCGTCGCGCTCGCCAACCGGCTGCTGGACCGGCTGGACGTCGACGTGCCCGCGGCCCGGTCCCTGCGCCGGGACGGCGAACTGCGCGTCCGCCGGGCGGCGCCGGACGGGCTGCTCGCCGAGGTGGTGGACGCCGTGCGCGGCGCGCTGGCGCGGGAGGGGTCCGTCGGGGTCGTCGCGGCGGACGCGGACACCGCCCGGGTGCGGGCGGCCCTCGTCGCGGCCGGGCTGCCCGCGGCGGACCCGGACGACCTCGGCGCACGGCTGGCCGTGGTCCCCGCGAGCGCCGTCAAGGGACTGGAGTACGACCACGTGGTGGCCGTCGAGCCGGCGGCGATCGCGGAGGCCGAGGAGCGCGGGCTGCACCGGCTGTACGTGGTGCTGACCCGGGCGGTGTCGCGGCTGGACGTGGTGTGCGGACGGGAACCGCCCTTCTAGGCGCGGCGCACGGGGCCCCGGCGGGTGCGCCGCACAGGGCCCCGACCGGGGGCGCCTCAGTGCCGCCCGATCACCTCCGCGACGCGGACGAACCCGTCCGTGCCGTGCCCCAGCCCGATCGCGCGGCGCGCCATGCCCTCGGCCGCGCGCATCACCCCGGCGTCGATGCCGTGGGACTCGGAGACGTGGACGATGTGCGCCATGGACGACACCGCCGAGGTGAGCGGGTTGCCCTCGCCGGAGTAGGTGCCGTCGGCGACGTCCCGGGCGGTCTCCTCGAAGACGGGCGGCAGGACGGCGCCGATGCCCCGGGCGAAGGGCGCCAGTTCGCGCGCGGTGACGCCCTCGGCCCGGGCGACCGCGAGGGCGTGCGCCCAGCCCGCCATCGCCGTCCAGAAGACGTCGAGCAGGGCGATGTCGAAGGCGGCGGCCCGGCCCGGCTCCTCGCCGAGGTGGGTGTGGGTGCCGCCCAGCGCGTCCCGTACCGGCAGCAGGTCGCGGTACGTGCCCTCCGGTCCGCTGTGCAGGAACACCGCGTCGGGCGTGCCGATGGTGGCCGCCGGGGTCATGATCGCGCCGTCCAGGTAGCGGATGCCGTGCGCGGCGGCCCACGCGGCCGTGTCCCGTGCCCGGGCCGGGGTGTCGGCGGTCAGGTTCAGGACGGTCCGGCCCTCCAGGGCGGCGGTGACCCCGTCGGGGCGCAGGACCGCGTCGACGGCGTCGTAGTTCACCACGCAGACGACGGTCACGTCCGCGGCGGCGGCCGCCTCGGCCGCCGACCGGGCTCCGGCCGCGCCCCGCGCCACGAGCTCGCGGTCCCGTCCCGGGGTGCGGTTCCACACCGTGGTCCGCAGTCCCGCGTCGAGGAGGGCCCCGGCCAGCGCGCGGCCCATGGGGCCGAGCCCGAGGACGGCGACGGCGGGACCGGAATGCCCGGCGGACCTGGCTGTGCTGTACGTGGACACGCTGCAACTCCTCGAGTCGGTAAGAAAAGGGGCGATGATGACGCGCCGGCGGCAGGATCCGAACGTCTGCGGAGTGACGGCCGCGATCGCGGTGATCGACGGCAAGTGGAAGACGGCCCTGCTCTGGCTGCTGGAGTCCGGCCCGCACCGGCCGGGCCACCTGCGCCGGCAACTGCCCGGCCTCACGGAGAAGGTGCTGACCGGGGCCCTGCGGGAGATGGAGGCGGACGGACTGGTGCACCGGGAGGTGTACGACGTCCTGCCGCCGAAGACGGTCTACTCCCTGACCCCCTTCGGCCGGGACCTCTCCGAGGCCCTGGCGCCCCTGTCCGAGTGGGGGCACCGGCGGCTGGAGAGACTGGCCGAACCCGAACCCGAACCCGAACCCGGACCCGGACCCGAGCCCGAACCCGAGGCAGAAGCAGAGGCCGGTGCCGGGACCGCCGGCGCGGGTGCGGCCGTGGGGGCGGCCTCCTGACGAGCGGTCACCTCCGTCCTCCGTTCCGTCCTCCGCGCGTCCCCGGGCTCCGCGCGCTCCGGCCCCGGTCCCTCGCCGACCGCCCGCCACCAGGCTCGCCCGACGGCCGGGCGGTGCCAAGTACCCACAAAAAAGTGGGTGTCCGCCGGGGCGCGACACCACGGCACACTTTTGCAAGCAGGGTGCTTGCAATAGTTAGCGGGGTGCGGCAAGGTGGAGGCATGGCATCGCTCAACGTCGGCAATCTCGGTGAGTACCTGCGCGAGCAGCGGCGCAACGCGCAGCTGTCGCTGCGGCAGCTCGCCGACGCCGCCGGGGTGTCGAACCCGTACCTGAGCCAGATCGAGCGCGGCCTGCGCAAGCCGAGCGCGGAGGTGCTCCAGCAGGTCGCCAAGGCGCTGCGGATCTCCGCCGAGACGCTGTACGTCCGGGCCGGCATCCTCGACGCCGAGCAGGACCGGGGCGAGGTGGAGACGCGGGCCGCGCTCCTGGCCGACCCCACGCTGACCGAGCGGCAGAAGCAGGTGCTGCTCCAGATCTACGAGTCGTTCCGCAAGGAGAACGGGGTCGGGGTCACCGAGGCGGCCGACGCGACCGGGGCCGCCGACGTCACCGGCATACGGACGGTCGCGGACGTGTCGGTCGTCACTGACGCGGCCGGGACCTCCGAGCCCGCCGGGCAGGGCGACAGCCCGGCCGGCACCCCCGGCGGCGACACCGCCGGGCGCCGCTCCCGCACGGTCGGCGGCAGCGACACCGATCCGCAGCAGACGGCCGGTTGAGCCGGACCAGGGCACCGGCCGTCCCGCCGCGGACCAGACCACCCTCAGCCGAACACGAATCCGGGAGGACCATCACCATGGCCATCACCGACGACCTGCGCAAGACCCTGAGCAACCCGACTCCGTTGTACTTCGCCGCCGGAACCGCCGATCTCGCCCTGCAGCAGGCCAAGAAGGTGCCGGCCCTGGTGGAGCAGCTGCGCACCGAGGCCCCGGCCCGCATCGAGGCCGTGCGCAACACCGACCCCAAGGCCGTGCAGGAGAAGGCGACCGCCCGGGTCAAGGAGACGCAGGAGACCCTCCAGACCAAGGTCGGCGAGATCCTCGGCTCGCTCGACGCCGACCTGAAGAAGTTCGGCAGCAACTTCGACGCGGACCTGAAGAAGATCGGCGAGAGCGCCCAGGACCTCGCGCTGCGCGGGGTCGGCGTCGCCGCCGAGTACGCCGTCAGGGCCCGCGAGACCTACGAGAAGGTCGCCGAGCACGGTCAGCAGGCCGTGCGGACCTGGCGCGGCGAGGCCGCCGAGGGCATCGAGGACATCGCCGAGAGCGTGGAGGAGCTCGCCGTGGCGGTGGAGCCCAAGGCCGAGCCGGTCGAGGTCAAGGAGGACCCGGCCGCCGACGCCGCGTCCGCCGACGGGAAGAAGGACGAGGCCAGGAAGGCTCCGGCGGCGCGCAAGGCGCCCGCCAAGAAGACGGCGACCCCGCCCGCCAAGTAGCGGCGACCCCGCCCGGCGACGGGCGGTACGCGGACGGGCCGGGCACTCGGAGGGTGCCCGGCCCGTTGGTACGGGTAGCGGTGCGGCGGTTGCGGGTACGGTGACCGCGTAAGGGACGATCCGAGTCGGGTGGTGGACGTTGTGCTGATGGAGGGCTTCGCGAGTCTCATGTGGCTGCTGCACATGGCTCTGATCGTGTTCAGCGGCTTCGCGCTGATCGACGCCGCCACGCGCCGCGAGGACGCCTACCGGGCGGCCGACAAGAAGACCAAGCCCTTCTGGCTGCTCATCCTGGGGCTCGTCTTCGTGGTGAACCTGATCTTCCCGATCCTGTCGTTCCTGCCGATCATCGGCCTCATCGCGACGATCGTCTACATGGTCGACGTCCGGCCCGCCCTGCGGGGCCTGCCCGGTGGCGGCCGCAGCCGCAAGGGCTCCAGCAGCGACGGCCCGTACGGCCCGTACAACGGCGGGCGCTGAGCCGCGGCCGGTCCGCGGGGCACCGCCCCGCGGGCGTCCCGGTCCGGGGCGTGCCGCCCGGCGGGAGGCGGAAGGCAGGGCCATCCGGGGGACCGGAACGCGCCGCCGCCCGACGGGGTGACCGCGGGCGGTCCCGCCCGACGGGCCGCCCGCCGGACCCGGGCGCCGGTGCCGTCCGCCGGTGACCGCTACGGCACCCGGTCCAGCAGCAGGACCGCCACGTCGTCCGTCAGTTCGCCGCCGTTGAGGGCGCGGACCTCGTTCACCGCCGCCTGCAGCAGTTCCTCGCCGCGCCGTCCCTCGGCGAGCTGGCGGCGAACCATGTCCACCATGCCGTCCTGGCCGAGCCGCTCCCGGCTGTCGCCGACACGGCCCTCGATCAGGCCGTCGGTGTAGAGCATCAGACTCCACTCGGCGCCCAGCTCCACCTGCATCCGCGGCCAGCGGGCACCCGGCAGCAGACCGAGGGCCGGGCCGTTGTTGTCGTACGGCAGCAGCCGCGCGGGCAGGCCGGGGCGGGCGAGCAGCGGCGACGGGTGGCCGGCCAGGCACAGGCCCGCGCGGCGCCCGTCCGGCGCTATGTCCACCGTGCACAGGGTCGCGAAGATCTCGTCGTCCGCGCGCTCGTGCTCCAGCACCTGCTGGAGCGTGCCGAGCAGCTGGTCGCCGCACAGGCCCGCCAGGGTCAGCGCGCGCCAGGCGATGCGCAGCTCCACGCCGAGCGCGGCCTCGTCCGGGCCGTGCCCGCAGACGTCGCCGATCATGGCGTGCACGGTGCCGTCCGGGGTGCGGACCACGTCGTAGAAGTCACCGCCGAGCAGCGCGCGCGAGCGGCCGGGGCGGTAGCGGGCGGCGAACCGCAGCGAGGAGCCCTCCAGGAGGGGCGTCGGCAGCAGGCCGCGTTCCAGGCGGCGGTTCTCCTGGGCGCGCATGCGCCCCTCGGCGAGCCGGCGCTCGGCCGACTCGGAACGCTTGCGCTCCACCGCGTAGCGGATCGCCCGGCTCAGCAGCCGGCCGTCCAGCTCGTCGCGGAACAGGTAGTCCTGGGCGCCGACGCGCACGGCCTCCGCGCCGCGCTCGGCGTCGCCGGACGCGGTGAGCGCCAGCACGGCGTGCCGGGGCGCGAGCTCCAGGACGTGCTTGAGCACGGCGAGCTCGTCGTCCGTGCCGCCCGCCCGGCCGGGCGCCGGCAGCGCCAGGTCCAGCAGGATGCAGTGGACGTCGTCGGTGAGCAGCCGCCCGGCCTCGGTGAGGTTGCGGGCGGTGCGGACGCGGATCGGCTTGCCGGCCTGGTCGAGCAGGTCCGGCACGATCGGCGAACCGGCCGGGTCGTCCTCGATCAGCAGCAGCGTCAGGTTGGTGTGGGCGGCGTCCGCGGTGTTCTCGGCCTTGTCTCCCTGGGGCGCAGCGGCCGCCAAGGAGTCCTTGGAGGTGCCGCCGCTCAGGGTCGCGGCCTGCGCCTGACCACTCTCCACGGCCGGGATCGCTCTCTGCCGCGGTACGGGTACGGGCATCGTCTTGGGTTCCTTCCCTCCCCCCGAGGGCACGGCGGGGACGAGGGGTCTCGACCCACCGACGGGGACCATAGCGGGTGTCGGCGCCGCAGCGGAATGGTGTGAGGCACGCCGCTCGGCCGGCGTCCGCTGTCATATGCCCAGGTATCCGCCGCAGTTGGACAGCGCGGGAACGCCGAGGGGATGACGAAGGTCACGTCCCGGGGGCGTTTCGTGGGGTGTTGGGCGTGGGCTGTGTCACGTGGTGCGGGTCACCGGGCCGGGGCCGGGCGATGTGCCCGCACCGGAGCCCTTCTCCAGACCCCCGTGGCGGCCGCCACGACCCCCTCTGCCCCGCCGTGTCCGGCTGCCGAGGCCCTCCTCTACTCCGCCGTGTCCGGCCGCACCACCCCGAGGATCGGCATGGAGCCGGCGCCCGCGACCGTCACCGTGCGCCCGGGGCGCGGGGCGTGCACGATCGAGCCGTCGCCGATGTACAGGCCGACGTGGCTGGCGTCGTCGAAGTAGATGACGAGGTCGCCGGGGCGCATGTCCTCGACGGGGACGTGCCGGAGCCGCTTCCACTGCTCCTGCGAGGTGCGCGGGATGCCCCGCCCGGCCGACGCCCAGGCCTGCGAGGTCAGGCCCGAGCAGTCGTACGCCTCCGGGCCCTCCGCGCCCCACCGGTAGGGCTTGCCGGTCTGGGCGACGGCGTACTCGACCGCCTTCCTGCCCTGTTCGGTGGCCTTGCCGGTGAGCTCGTCGAGGATGCCGGAGCCGAGCCAGGCGGTCTGCGCCCGCTGGGCGGCCCGGCGCTCCAGCGCGGCGAGGCGCTCCCGTTCCTCCTTCTCCAGCTCGGACTCCAGCTTCTTGGCCGCCGCGATCTGCTTCTCGACCTTCTCCTGCGCGGAGGCCTTGGCCTTGCGGCCCGCCTCCAGCTTCCGCCACTGGGCGGAGGCGTCCCGGGCGTACTGCTCCAGGTCCTCCTGGGTGCGGGCCAGTTCGCCCAGCAGGCCCTTGGTGGCGTGCTGGCCCTGGCGCACCCGGCGCGTGCCGTCGAGGAAGTCCTGCGGGTCGTCGCTGAGCACCAGGTGCGCCTCGGGCGGCAGTCCGCCCGTGCGGTACTGGGCGCGGGCCGCGGCGCCCGCGCGGTCCTTCAGCCCGGCCAGCCGCTCCCGGCCCTCGGCGATCTTCTTGGCCAGCCGGACGACCTCGGCGGACTGCTTCTCGGCCTTCTCCTCGGCGGCGTTGTACGCGTCGGTGGCCACGGCCGCCGCGCGGTAGAGCGTGTCGAGCTTCTCGCGGACGGCTTCGAGGTCCCTGCCGGGCGCGGGGGCCGAACCGGTGCTCGGCGAGGGCGGGGGACTCGGGCTGGCGAACGCCGTGCCCGGTGCCGCCAGCACGGTGACCGCGCAGACCACGGTCACCGCCGCCGTGATCAGACCACGCCTGCCCGTACGCATACCTCAGCCCCCCACCTGGTTAACCGTCAGTAACTTACGGCCGCCCGGGGGATGCTGCCATGTCGGCGGGCAAAGCGACAGAGGCCGCGCTTCCCGCTCTCCTCCGTCCCTTCCCGCCGCGGGCCCCGCTGACTCCCGCCGCCCCGGTCCCTCCGCCCGTGCGCCGTGATCCCCCCGTTCGCGTGCCGCGTCCCCGCTCGTGTGACGAACGGCTCACGGGGATCGTTCCCCGCGGCTCAGACGGCCGGCCGCCGCGGCGCCAACGCCTCCCAGCGGACGGTCACTTCGCCCTGCCGCCACCGCACCGGCCCGTCCGCCACCGGCCAGTCGGCCGTCAGGTCCCGCACGGCCCGGATCCAGCGCTGCCGGGCGCCGTAGGAGGCGTAGGGCGCGGCGGCCGCCCAGGCGCGGTCGAAGTCGCGCAGGAAGGCGTGCACCGGCTCGCCGGGCACGTTGCGGTGGATCAGCGCCTTCGGGAGGCGTTCCGCCAGGTCGGAGGGGCGTTCCAGGGAGCCGAGCCGGGCCGCGAAGGTGACCGTGCGCGGGCCCTCGGGGCCGAGGGCGACCCACACGTGCCGGCGTCCGATCTCGTCGCAGGTGCCCTCCACCAGCAGCCCGCCGGGCGCGTCCGGCGCGGCGGGCGCCAGCCGGGCGCACAGCCCCTCCCAGACGGCGGCGACCTGCTCCTCGTCGTACTGGCGCAGCACGTTGGCGGCGCGCACGAGGTGGGGCCGCTCGGCGATCGGGAGCTCGAACCCGCCGTGCCGGAAGGTGAGGCCCTCGCGCGCGTAGGGCAGGGCCGCCGCCACCCGGGCCGGTTCGATCTCGATGCCGACCACGCGCACGCGCGGGGCGGCGGTGCGCAGCCGGTGCAGCAGTTCCACCGCGGTCCAGGGGGCGGCGCCGTACCCGAGGTCGACCGCGACGGGGTCGGCGGCGCGGCGCAGGGCCGCGCCGTGCGCGGCCGCGATCCAGCGGTCCATGCGGCGCAGCCGGTTGGGGTTGGTCGTCCCGCGCGTCACCGTCCCCACGACCGGGGTCCCCCCGCCCGGGCGACGCCGGGAGCGGGGGAGGGAAGCGGCGCGGGGTGTCATGCCTACGAGGGTATGCGGGCACCCGGGCCGCGGCGGACGCGCGGAGCCCCGGCGCCGCGCACCTAGCTGTCGAACGGTTGAGCGAGGACCGGTAATGATTGGGCAAAAATCGCGGACCCGGAAATGGAACGACACGCTCCGGCGTTGCAGCTTGCCGAGGGCCCCACACCCTCCGCCCGGCATGCCCACAGCGAGGAGGAACGCCACGTGAGCCAGTACGCCGCGAGGCTCGGCCGGCGTTCCCCGGCCACGCCGCCGCGCCTCAGGCTGCACCGCAGGCCCCGCCGCGTGGCCATGCTCTCCGTGCACACCTCCCCGCTGCACCAGCCGGGCACCGGCGACGCGGGCGGCATGAACGTCTACATCGTGGAGCTCGCGCAGCGCCTGGCCGCCCTCGGCATCGAGGTCGAGATCTTCACGCGCGCGACCGCCGCCGCCCTCCCGCCGGCCGTCCAGCTCGCGCCCGGCGTGCTGGTCCGGCACGTCGACGCCGGCCCCTACGAGGGCCTGGCCAAGGAGGACCTCCCGGCCCAGCTGTGCGCCTTCACCCACGGCGTGATGCAGGCCTGGGCCGGCCACCGACCCGGCCATTACGACCTGGTCCACTCCCACTACTGGCTCTCCGGCCACGTCGGCTGGCTCGCCGCCCAGCGCTGGGGCGTCCCCCTGGTGCACGCCATGCACACCATGGCCAAGGTCAAGAACGCCAACCTCGCCGACGGCGACACCCCCGAGCCCGCCGCCCGCGTCATCGGCGAGACCCAGATCGTGACCGCCGCGGACCGGCTCATCGCCAACACCGCCGAGGAGGCCGGCGAACTCGTCCGGCACTACTCCGCCGACCCGGCGAAGGTCGCCGTGGTCCACCCGGGCGTGAACCTCTCCCGCTTCTCGCCCGGCGACGGCCGGGCCGCCGCCCGCGCCCGCCTCGGCCTGCCGCAGGACGCCCTGGTCCCGCTCTTCGCCGGCCGCATCCAGCCCCTGAAGGCCCCCGACGTGCTGCTGCGCGCGGTCGCCGTCCTCCTGGACGAGCGCCCCGACCTGCGCTCCCGCATCGTCGTCCCGGTCGTCGGCGGCCCCAGCGGCAGCGGCCTCACCAAACCCGAGGGCCTGCAGAAGCTCGCCGCCCGCCTCGGCATCGCGGACGTCGTACGGTTCCGCCCGCCGGTCGGCCAGGACCAGCTCGCGGACTGGTTCCGCGCCGCCTCCGTGCTGGTGATGCCCTCCTACAGCGAGTCCTTCGGCCTGGTCGCCATAGAGGCCCAGGCCGCGGGCACCCCGGTGCTCGCCGCCGCGGTCGGCGGCCTCCCGGTCGCCGTGCGCGACGGGCACACCGGCTTCCTCGTCGACGGGCACGACCCGGCCGCCTACGCGCGCGTGCTGCGCTCCTTCGCCGACGACCCGCACCTGACGCCCCGGATGGGCGAGGCCGCGGCCCGGCACGCCCAGTCCTTCGGCTGGGACACCGCGGCCGCCGCCACCGCGGACGTCTACACGGCCGCGACGCAGGCCCACCGCCGTCACGTACGCTCCCACCATGGCTGAGACAGAGCAGCGGGCCGCCCAGGTCGTCGAAGAAGCCCTGAAGGACGCCGAACTGGAGTGGGAGAGCCCCGCGGACGGCACCTACGTCGTCAAACTCCCCGGCACCCACAAGCTGTCGACGACGGTCTCCCTCATCGTCGGCCGCCACTCCCTGTCGCTGAACGCCTTCGTCATCCGCCACCCCGACGAGAACGAGCCGGCCGTCCACCGCTGGCTCCTGGAACGCAACCTCAAGCTGTACGGGGTGAGTTACGCCGTGGACCGGCACGGCGACGTCTACGTCACCGGACGGCTGCCGCTGTCCGCCGTCACCGCCGACGAGGTCGACCGCCTGCTCGGGCAGGTCCTGGAGGCCGCCGACGGCAGCTTCAACACCCTGCTGGAGCTGGGTTTCGCGTCCGCGATCCGCAAGGAGTACGCGTGGCGCGTGGAGCGCGGCGAGTCGACGCGCAACCTGGAGGCGTTCACCCGCCTGCTGGAACGGCCGACCGACTGACCGCCCCGGGCCCGGCTCCTCAGGGCCCGCTCGCCCGGTACCGCCCGGGCGTCACCCCCACCAGTCTGCGGAAGTGCCGGGTCAGATGGGCCTGGTCGTGGAAGCCGGTGGCGGCCGCGACCTGACCGGGCGGCCGGCCCTCCAGGAGCAGCCGCCGGGCGCGCCCCACCCGCCGCGACATCAGGTACTGGTGCGGCGCGATGCCGTACGCACCGCTGAACGCCCGTACGAGATGGGCGGGATGGGCGTGCAGCAGCGCGGCGGCCTCGTCCAGGCGGAGCCCCTCGACGACCCGCGCGTCGAGCAGTTCGCGCATCCGGCGGGCGAGCACCGGGTCGCGGCGCGCGGGGTCCGCCGGGTCCCTGGGCCGCAGACGGGCCCGCAGCCGCTCCCCGACGAAGGCCAGCCGGCTCTCGGCCTCCAGCTCGTCGCCGGGCCGCACGAGCGCGGCGTGCAGCTGCCCCACGCGCCGCCGCAGCAGGGGGTCGCGCAGGTCGGGCCCGTCCACGGCCGCCCCGATCAGGTCGTGCGGCAGGTGGGTGCCGTCGAGGTAGAGCACCCGCTTGCGGAAGCCGTCGGGGGTGGCGGGCGCGCCGTTGTGCGGCACGTGCGGCGGCAGCAGCGACACGGTGTCGAGCGGGGTGCCGTGCTCGTGCCGGTCGAGGTCGTACCGCACCGCCCCGTCGTCGACGATCAGCAGCGTCCACGCCTCGTGGACGTGCATCGGGTACGCGTACTCGGTGAACCGGGCGTGGAAGACCTCGACGACACCCGGGATGCGGGGCCGCCAGGCGGAGACGTCGTTCTCCGGCGCGCCCGTGCGAAGGCCCATGCAAAGAACGTACAAGACGCCGCGGCCGGCCGGTCGGCACCCTCGGTGCATGAGCACTGAGCAGCCCCTGCGTTTCGACACGAAGATCGCCGTCCTGCTGCGCGAGGACCTGGAGCCCTGGCAGCGCCTGAACGTCACCGCCTTCCTGGTCAGCGGTCTCGGCACCGAGGTCCCCGAGGTGGTCGGGGAACCGTACGAGGACGCGGACGGGGTGCCCTACCTGCGGATGTTCCGCCAGCCGGTGCTGGTCTTCGAGGCCACCAAGGAGGTGCTCACCACGGCCCACGCGCGCGTGCTGTCCCGCGCCCTGCCCCGGGCGGTCTTCACCTCCGACCTCTTCACCACCGGCAACGACCGCGACAACCGCGCGGCGGTGCGGGCCGTGCGGACGGGGGAGCTGGACCTGGTGGGCATGGCGGTGTACGGACCGCGGAACGCCGTGGACAAGGCGGTGAAGGGGGCGCGGATGCATCCGTGAACGGCGCGGGCGGCCGGCCGGGAGCGGTGGGCCATGATGTCTGCTCCCCCTGGAACGCATTCGGACGACACGCACTCGGAGACGAGCATGGACGCACCGCGGGACGCCGTCGACCTGATCCGCCTGACCGACCGCCCGGGCCGCGGCCTCACCGTACGGGTGCGGGGACGCGCCCGGCCCGGCGTGCTGCCCGACCACGACGTCCTCGACGGCGAGATCGCCGTCGAGTCGGAGTCCGGCCGCGCGGTCTTCCCGGTGGCCCTCCTCCCCGAGGACCTGGAGGACTGGGAGGACGCCCTGTCGGCCCTGGAGTCCGGCCGCTGCGCCGAGTGGCTCGACTCGGGACGCACACCGTCGGTGTCCGTCGGGCCGGCCGGGCGGGGCGGCCTCGGGGTGGCCGTGCACGACGGCCCGGCGACGGGAACCAGGATCACCGTCCTGCTGCCGTCGCTCCCCGGGGACTGGGCGGCGGAGCAGCGGGCTCTCCTCGCCCGGGTGCGCGAGGTCTTCCCCCAGGAGGTCGTGGAGACGTCCCCCGGCACGTACGCCTGGCGGCCCGGCCGCACCCGGCCGCACGGGGCGCGTACCCCGGTGACCGATTGAGTCGGATTCGCCCGGAATGTTTACAGGAGGGCGAGACCGAGTCAGAGTCGGGAAGGGGGAGAGGAGGCGACCGTGACCGTCCTCGCGCTGCTCCTTCTCGTCATCGGGACGATCCTGATCCTGCTGGGGACGGTCCTGGTCGTCATCGGGGTGATCGTGATCCTCATGGGCATGACCCTGATCGCCGTCGCCGCGTTCCTACTGATCCGCCGGGCACTGAGCCGCCGGGAGTAGGAAAGACGAACGGCGGACGACCCGACGACGGCCACCGGCACGGAAACAAGCCCCCTGCCCGCGGGGGACCGCGGGCAGGGGGCTTGATCGATGGGGCTTACTTCTTCTTGCCCTGGTTCTTGACCGCCTCGATCGCCGCCGCGGCGGCGTCCGGGTCGAGGTAGCGGCCGCCCGGGGTCAGCGGCTTGAAGTCGGCGTCGAGTTCGTAGGCCAGCGGGATGCCCGTGGGGATGTTCAGGCCCGCGATGTCGGCGTCGGAGATGCCGTCCAGGTGCTTGACCAGGGCGCGCAGGCTGTTGCCGTGGGCGGCGACCAGGACCGTGCGGCCGGTCAGCAGGTCGGGGACGATGGCGTCGAACCAGTACGGGAGCATGCGGACGACGACGTCCTTCAGGCACTCCGTCTGCGGGCGCAGCTCCGGCGGCAGGGTCGCGTAGCGCGGGTCGGAGAACTGGGAGTACTCGGCGTCGCGGTCC
The DNA here is from genome assembly GCF_044540485.1 of Streptomyces sp. NPDC085946. Taxonomy (NCBI): domain Bacteria; kingdom Bacillati; phylum Actinomycetota; class Actinomycetes; order Kitasatosporales; family Streptomycetaceae; genus Streptomyces; species Streptomyces sp. NPDC085946. The sequence continues at coordinate 44,563 of NZ_JBITSF010000005.1, forward strand.
AGCGGCGGCGGCGGGGTGTCGTACGAGCGGCGCCAGAGCATGAACTGCTCCTCGCCGAACTCGGCCAGGGTCTGCGCCTTGTCCTTGCCCTGCAGGGCGCCGTAGTGCCGCTCGTTCAGGCGCCAGGAGCGCTGGACCGGGATCCAGAGGCGGTCGGCGGACTCGAGGGCGAGCTGCGCGGTGCGGATCGCTCGCTTCTGGAGGGACGTGTGGACCACGTCGGGAAGCAGGCCGGCGTCCTTGAGCAGCTCGCCGCCGCGCGTCGCCTCCTTCTCGCCCTTCGCGGTGAGGTTGACGTCCACCCAGCCGGTGAACAGGTTCTTCTCGTTCCACTCGCTCTCGCCGTGGCGGAGGAGGATCAGCTTGTACGGTGCGTCGGCCATGGCCCCGAGCGTAATCGAACCCCCCGATCGCTCGCGCGCCCCGCCCGCAGGCCGGACGTTTGACGGGATCTGTTAATCCGGTGGCCCCCCGGAAGGGACCCTTCGTAAGGTGTGGTCACCGCCAGAGCCGCTTACATCCGTGGGGGACCCTCATGCCGTACGCCCGAGCCGGACGCGTCGTCCGGGAGACCGTCGCGGGGCTGCCCCCCGCGTTCTGGTGGCTGTGGACCAGCACCCTCGTCAACCGGCTCGGCGGTTTCGTCGCCACCTTCATGGCGCTGTACCTCACCCTCGACCGCGGCTACTCCGCTTCGTACGCCGGTCTCGTCGCCGCCCTGCACGGCCTCGGCGGGGTCGTCTCCTCGCTGGGCGCCGGGGTGATGACCGACCGGCTGGGACGGCGGCCGACCCTGCTCGTCGCGCAGGTCTCCACGGCCCTGTCCGTCGCGCTGCTCGGGTTCGTGCACCACCCGCTCGCCATCGCCGCCGTCGCCCTCCTCGTCGGCATGGCGAGCAACGCCTCCCGGCCCGCCGTGCAGGCGATGATGGCCGACATCGTCCGGCCCGAGGACCGCATCCGCGCCTTCTCCCTCAACTACTGGGCGATCAACCTCGGCTTCGCCGTCTCCTCCATGGCCGCGGGCTTCATCGCGGAGGTCAGCTACCGCGCCGGGTTCCTGCTGGAAGCGGGCATGACGCTGGCCTGCGCGATCGTCGTCTTCCTGAAGGTGCCGGAGTCCCGGCCGGCCGGCACCGGCCGGGAGAGCCGGGAGGACGGCGTCCACCTGGGCACCGTGCTGCGCGACGGGCGCTTCATGGCCGTGGTCGGGCTGTCCTTCCTCGTCGCGCTGGTCTTCCAGCAGGGTTCGGTCGGTCTGCCCGTGGCCATGGGCGAGGCCGGCTTCAGCCCCGCCGACTACGGCCTGGTGATCGCCGTCAACGGCGTCCTCATCGTCGCGCTCCAGATCCCGGTCACCCGGTTCATCCAGCACCGGGACGCGCGACGGCTGCTGGTGGTCTCCTCCCTGCTCGCCGGGTACGGCTTCGGCCTCACCGCCTTCGCCGGGTCGGTCGGCGTGTTCGCGCTCACCGTGTGCGTGTGGACCCTCGCCGAGATCGTCAACGCCCCGACCCAGACCGGCCTGGTCGTGCGCCTCTCCCCGGCGCGGGGCCGCGGGCGCTACCAGGGCATGTACACCATGTCCTGGTCCGTCGCCTCGCTCGTCGCCCCGCTGATGTCCGGCTTCGTCATCGACCGGCTCGGCGCGGAGTGGCTGTGGGGGATGTGCGCGGTGGTGGGCACGGTGGCCGGCGCCGGGTACGGGCTGCTGATGCGGCGGCTGCCGGAGGAGGAGCCGGAGACGGAGCGGGAGCCGGACCCGGAGCGGGAGCCGGGCGCGGTGCGGGCCCCGGCCGACGGCACGAAGGCTCAGGCCGGCGCGGCCTGAGCCCGGCGGGGCGCCGGGACTGCGGACCGCGCCCCCGGCGAGGAGCGGCGGGCCGCCCGCGGGCTCACCGCACCACCAGCGGCACCGCGTGCACCTCGTCCGCCTTGTGGCCGGCCCGCTCGTGGATGCGCTGGACCGCGTCGGCCGACGGCGCCTCGGACAGGCAGTAGACCGTGCCCGACTCCGGGTCCGCCCAGGCCTGTTCGAAGTGGACGCGCTCGTCCTCCTCTATGGCGAGGTCGGCGTCGTGGGCCCGGCGCAGCTCCTCCTCGGTGATGCCCTTCATGCCGTGGTGGACGTCCATGAACTTGGGCATGGCCACGCACCTCCTTCTCCCCCGTGCGCTCGGCTGGGCCTTCTCTTCCATGCTGCGCCCGCACCGCCGGGGCGGCGACCCCGTGGGCCCCGGCCTCCGAAAGCCACCGGGGACCACCCGGGCCCCGGCAACCCGAAGGGCCCCGGCAACCCGAAGGGCTCCAGCAACCCGAAGGGCCCCGGCAACCCGTGCCGGGGCCCTTCGACGTCGTCCGCGGTCCGCCGTGCGCGCGGTCAGCCGCACTGGCAGGGATTGCCCGACTGACACCCGCAGCCGCAGCCCGAGCCGCAGCCGCACGCGCCTATCAGCGTCAGGTTCCTGATCTCGGCGGGTTGCTCGGTCCGCCGTTCCTGCGTCGGGTCGGGCGTCGTGCCGGGGGATTCGCTCATGGTCCCTCCTCAAGGCTGGTGCCTGTGCCCATTGGACGCCCGGTCGGCTGGGCGCATCAACGGCGCACAGAGGCTCGCACGCGCCCTGGCCGGCCTCCCAGCGCCTGTTCAGGCGCCGGGTCGGCCGCGGCCGGTCAGGCTCCCTCCACGCCCGTCACCGACTGCATCTCCGCCTGGAGCTCGTCCGCGTGCTCGCCCGTCACCAGGTACACCACCCGCTTGGCGACCGAGACCGCGTGGTCGGCGAAGCGCTCGTAGTAGCGGCCGAGCAGCGTGACGTCGACGGCCGTCTCGATGCCGTGCTTCCAGCGGTCGTCCATCAGGTGCTGGAACAGCGCGCGGTGCAGCAGGTCCATCGCGTCGTCGTCCTGCTCCAGCTGGAGCGCCAGGTCGACGTCCTTGGTGATGATCACCTCGGCCGCCTTGGCCATCAGGCGCTGGGCGAGCTGGCCCATCTCCAGGATGGTGGCGTGCAGGTCCTGCGGGACCGCGCGCTCGGGGTAGCGCAGCCGGGCGAGCTTCGCCACGTGCTGGGCGAGGTCGCCGGAGCGCTCCAGGTCGGCGGACATGCGCAGCGAGGTGACGACGATCCGCAGGTCGGTCGCCACCGGCTGCTGCCGCGCCAGCAGGGCTATCGCCCGGGCCTCCAGCTCGTGCTGGAGCTCGTCGATCTTCTGGTCGGCCTCGATCACGCTCTCGGCCAGCTTCAGGTCGGCGTCGAGGATCGCCGTGGTGGCACGCCCGATGGCCGACCCGACCAGCCGGGCCATGTCCACCAGACCGTCGCCGATCGAGTCCAGTTCCTCGTGGTACGCGTCCCGCATCAGGTTCCCTCTCGTGCGTCGACTTCCGGGGTGCTCGCACCCCACGCTCCCACGTTCTGCCCCGTACGCGTCCGTTTCCGTCATCCCAAATGAACCATCCCTGGCTCCAAGGTGAACTCTGGGCGACGAGTGTTCGAGCTCGCCCTCCGGCGGCTGTGGCCGGGCCGGATGCCATGCCTAACCTGGAGGCATGGACGTGAACGCGGCGGTCGCCGCAGCGGCAGCGATCGCCGGAGTGCTCACCGGTGTCATCGCCATGCTCGCGTTCCGCTGGAGCGAGCGCGAGCAGAAGCGCCCCACACGTACTTCCCTGCACACCGATCCCGTGCTTCCGCCGGGCGTGGACACCGTGCTGTCGGTGCTGCGTTCCTCGGCCGTCGTCCTCGACGAGGCCGACGGCGTGGTCAAGGCCAGCTCCGCCGCGTACGCCCTCGGACTGGTCCGCGGCGGCAAGCTCGCCATCGAGCCGATGCTCCAGATGGCTCGGGACACCCGGCGGGACGGGGAGATACGGCAGGTCGAGCTGGACCTCCCGCGGCGCGGGACCGGACGGGGCGAGGCCCTCGCCGTCTCCGCGCGCGTGGCGCCGCTCGGCTCCCGGCTGGTGCTGCTGCTCGTCGAGGACCTCACCGAGGCCCGCCGGATCGAGGCGGTGCGGCGCGACTTCGTCGCCAACGTCAGCCACGAGCTCAAGACCCCCGTCGGCGCGCTGTCCCTCCTGTCCGAGGCCGTCATGGACGCCTCCGACGACCCCGAGGCCGTGCAGCGCTTCGCCGGGCGGATGCAGATCGAGGCGACCCGCCTGACCAACCTGGTGCAGGAGCTCATCGACCTCTCCCGGGTGCAGAACGACGACCCGCTGGAGGACGCCGAGCCGGTCCGCGTCGACGAACTGGTCGCCGAGGCCATCGACCGCTGCCGGCACGCGGCCTCCACCAAGCAGATCACCATGGCCGCCGGCGGCACCGCCGACCACGCCGTCTGGGGCAACCGCGGCCAGCTCGCCGCCGCCCTCGGCAACCTCGTCGAGAACGCCGTCAACTACTCGCCCGCCCGCACCCGCGTCGGCATAGCGTGCCGCAGCGTGGCCGCGCCCGGCGGTGACATGATCGAGATCGCCGTCACCGACCAGGGCATCGGCATCTCCGACAAGGACAAGGAGCGCATCTTCGAGCGCTTCTACCGCGTCGACCCGGCCCGCTCCCGGGCCACCGGCGGCACGGGCCTGGGCCTCGCGATCGTGAAGCACGTGGCCGCCTCGCACGGCGGGGAGGTCACGGTGTGGAGCGCCGAGGGACAGGGCTCCACCTTCACCCTGCGGCTGCCGGAGGCCGGTGCGGCCCGCGACCGCGCACATCAGCAGCCCGCCCGTGACGAACGCGCAGGAGGCGCGGGCCTCACCGCAGAGGCCGGGCGGTCCACCCCTTCATCCCCCGATTCCACCGCGTACGCAACGCTTCCTGCTCCGGAGGTCCTTCCGTGACCCGTGTGCTCGTCGTCGAGGACGAGGAGTCCTTCTCCGACGCCCTGTCGTACATGCTCCGCAAGGAGGGCTTCGAGGTCGCCGTCGCGACCACCGGGCCCGACGGACTCGACGAGTTCGAGCGCAACGGCGCCGACCTCGTCCTCCTCGACCTGATGCTGCCCGGGCTGCCGGGCACCGAGGTGTGCCGCCAGCTGCGCGGCCGCTCCAACGTCCCCGTCATCATGGTGACCGCCAAGGACAGCGAGATCGACAAGGTCGTCGGCCTGGAGATAGGGGCCGACGACTACGTCACCAAGCCGTTCTCCTCGCGGGAGCTCGTCGCCCGCATCCGCGCGGTGCTGCGCCGCCGCGGCGAGCCGGAGGAGGTCGCCCCGGCCGCGCTGGAGGCCGGACCGGTCCGCATGGACGTCGACCGGCACGTCGTCACCGTGGGCGGCACCAAGATCGACCTGCCGCTCAAGGAGTTCGACCTCCTGGAGATGCTGCTGCGCAACGCCGGCCGCGTGCTGACCCGCATGCAGCTCATCGACCGCGTCTGGGGCGCCGACTACGTCGGCGACACCAAGACCCTCGACGTCCACGTCAAGCGCCTGCGCGCCAAGATCGAGCCGGACCCGGGCGCGCCGCGCTACCTGGTGACGGTCCGCGGCCTCGGCTACAAGTTCGAGCCGTAGACCGGCCCGTACGACGGCCCGCCGGGTCGTGACGACCCGCGGCGGGCCGGCCCGTACGCCGCTGTGCCCGTACGACGACGAGATTCCCGTACGACGACGAAAGGGCGGGACCTCCCGGGGAGGTCCCGCCCTTCTCGTACGTCCGCTCAGTGACCGGCGGCCGACTCGTGCCCGGCGGTGCCGGCGGCCGACTCGGTGGCCGACGCGCTCGCCGACGCCGGGTCGGCCGGGGCGCCCGACGCGCCGGGGGACTGCGACGCGCCCGGCGAGGCCGACGCGCCCTCGGACGGGGTGCCCGACGGCTCGGCGGAGGCGCCCGGCGCGGCCGGCACCTCGGCCGGGCCCCACTCGGAGAAGTAGCCCTCGGCCGGGACGACGAAGGCGTCCAGGCTCACGTCACCGGTCTCGCTGAGCGTGAAGGTGACCTTCTGCAGGTTGCCGTCCTCGGTGGCCTCGCGGCTGCTGGGCAGGGTCGCGGTGGCGTTGTCCTTGCCGCCGAGGATCAGCGAGCCGCCGGCCGGGACGACGAGGTCCCCGCTGCCCTGGGCGGGCTTGAGCTCGGCGGTCTGGTCGAGGCCCGGAAGGGTGATCGACTCCAGCTTCTGGTCGGTGTCGCCCCCGTTGAACAGGGTGGCGGACACCACGGCCGGGCCGGTCGACTCGAGGTCGGGCTGCGTGATGACGACGGCGTTCTGCACCTTGATCTCGCCGACGGTCGTCGCCGCGTTGTCCGGCTTGATCTGCAGGGACTGGGCGTTGTGGCCGGCGCCGCACGCGGCGAGCGAGGCGATCGAGACTGCGATGGCGGCGGCGGCGAGGGCGCCGCGTCGAAGGCTGCTGCTCACGGCGGCGGCAACTCCTTGACTTGAGCGAGGCGGCGGCCGAGGGGTGAAGCCGCCCTAAGTGTCTGTCAGCGGCCTTAGGTTACCGAGCCGGGGCCGCGCGGCCGCACCCGACCCCCCGACACCCCGGGGCCGGCCGGGTCACGAGCGCCCCTCCCGTCACATTGGCCCGCCCGCGTCCGCCATTCACATAAGCACCCCCGCGAGTACCGCGAAAATTCCCCGCGGGAATGCGCGGGCGGCGCCGTGGAATTGATCACCCGGTGCCCGGCCGGCCGTCTCGTGATCAATTTCGGAATCGTCCGGAACCCGGCTCGGGCCACCGAACGGAGTAGCGGAAGTCGAACACGCGGAACCGGACATATCGGGATGTTCGGCCGTTCGGAGGGGGGCCGGGATGCGTGTAACGTACGCGTTTCACTTGACCCGGAGAGTGGCTCCGACCTGCGAATACCTTCTTCCGTTCACCGGGCGCAGCACGTTCCTGTCGCTGTTGTCAAGCCCCGAGATATGCCCTGACCTGCGAAAACGTCATTCAGAAGACGCCGTATCCGTGTTACCCTGGATAGCCACGGAAGGGGTACCTGTCACATGACGTTCAAGGTTGGCGACACCGTGGTCTATCCCCATCACGGGGCCGCGCTGATCGAGGCTATCGAAACTCGCCAGATCAAAGGCGTGGACAAGACCTACTTGGTGCTGAAGGTCGCCCAGGGTGACCTGACGGTACGTGTGCCAGCGGACAATGCGGAGTTCGTCGGCGTGCGTGATGTGGTCGGTCAGGACGGGCTGGACCGGGTCTTCGAGGTGCTGCGCGCGCCGTACGCCGAGGAGCCCACGAACTGGTCCCGTCGCTACAAGGCAAACCTGGAGAAGCTCGCCTCGGGCGACGTCATCAAGGTCGCGGAAGTCGTGCGTGACCTGTGGCGTCGTGAGCGCGAGCGCGGACTCTCCGCCGGTGAGAAGCGCATGCTCGCCAAGGCGCGCCAGATCCTGGTGAGCGAGCTGGCCCTCGCGGAGAACACCAACGAGGACAAGGCCGAGGCCCTGCTCGACGAGGTGCTCGCCTCCTAACCGGGGTGAGGCTCGTTCGTTCAGCACTTCGCAGCACATCGAAATGCCGCGGTGCCCGATGACGTATCCGTTGTCGCCGGGCGCTGCGGCATGTTCGTACCCAGACGCCGTACGACAGGGGACGGGCCGGCGCAGGCCCCCGCCACCTGACGTGCCGGGCCGGGGCGAGCGGCTCGACCAGTGTCACGGAAGGGGCTGGTCAAGGCGTCGCGCCCGGCACTCCCCCGAGCGCCCGGCCGTTGCCGAGCAGGGGGTACCCACAGGGCCATACCCACGTAGGCCAAGCGCACAAACCTGACAGGAACCGATGTCTGACGATTCGCGTTCTACGCCGTCGGCGGCCCGTACGGCCCTCCGTACGGCAGCCGTGATCCCGGCCGCCGGCCGAGGTGTACGCCTCGGTCCGGGTGCCCCCAAGGCGCTGCGCGCGCTGGGCGGCACGCCCATGCTCATCCACGCGGTGCGCGCGATGGCCGCGTCCCGCCACGTCTCCCTCGTGGTCGTCGTGGCCCCGCCGGACGGCGCCGGGGAGGTGCGGTCGCTGCTCGACTCGCACGCCCTGCCCGAGCGGACGGACTTCCTCGTCGTCCCGGGCGGCCGGTCCCGGCAGGAGTCGGTGAGGCTCGGCCTGGACGCGCTGCCGGCCGGCCACGACATCGTGCTGGTGCACGACGCGGCCCGGCCGCTGGTGCCGGTCGACACGGTGGACGCCGTGATCGAGGCGGTGCGCGAGGGGGCGCCGGCCGTGGTGCCCGCGCTGCCGCTCGCGGACACCGTCAAGGAGGTCGAGCCGGCGCAGACGCCCGGCGACCCCGAGCCGGTGGTGGCGACGCCGGAGCGGGCGCGGCTGCGGGCGGTGCAGACGCCGCAGGGGTTCGACCGGGCGACGCTCGTGCGGGCGCACGCGGAGGTCGGCGGGGACGTCACCGACGACGCCGGGATGGTCGAGCGGCTCGGGCTGACGGTGGTGGCGGTGCCGGGGCACGAGGAGGCGTTCAAGGTGACGCGTCCCCTGGACCTGGTGCTCGCGGAGGCGGTGCTGGCGCGCAGGAGGCTGAACGATGGCTTCTGAGACCGCTTCCGGCGGGGTCGTGCTGCCGCAGGTCGGCATCGGGACCGACATCCACGCCTTCGAGGAGGGGCGGGAGCTGTGGTGCGCGGGGCTGAAGTGGGAGGGGGAGGGGTCCGGGCTGGCCGGGCACTCCGACGCGGACGTCGTCGCGCACGCGGCCTGCAACGCGCTGTTCTCCGCCGCCGGGACGGGGGACCTGGGGCAGCACTTCGGCACCGGGCGGCCCGAGTGGTCGGGGGCGTCCGGGGTGGTGCTGCTGACGGAGGCGGCGCGGATCGTGCGGGAGGCCGGGTTCCGGATCGGGAACGTCGCCGTGCAGGTGGTCGGGCCGCGGCCGAAGATCGGGAAGCGGCGGGCGGAAGCGGAGAAGGTGCTGTCCGAGGCGGTCGGGGCGCCGGTGTCGGTGTCCGGGGCGACGACGGACGGGCTGGGGTTCCCCGGACGGGGCGAGGGGCTGATGGCGATCGCCACGGCCCTGGTCGTCCGCACCTGAGCCCTCCCGGCCCACCCGCCCGCCGCGGTGGGCCGGGAGGCCGCCCCCGCCCCGGACCCGGCGGGGGCTCCGCCCCTTGCGGCCCCGGGCCCGCCCGGCCCGGCCGGCCGAGCGGCTGACCCCGCCACCCCCCGCCGCGCACGGCGTCACGAATACATGCCGCTTCGTGGGGGAAGTCCCGAGGCACACCCCTCCGCCCACTACCCTGGAGTGGTGACTATTCGCCTGTACGACACCAGCGCCCGGCAGATCCGTGATTTCACCCCGCTCCAGCCGGGTTGTGTCTCGATCTACCTCTGTGGCGCCACCGTGCAGGCCGCTCCGCACATCGGGCACATCCGGTCGGGGCTGAACTTCGACATCATGCGCCGCTGGTTCGAGTACCGCGGCTACGAGGTGACGTTCGTCCGCAACGTCACCGACATCGACGACAAGATCATCACCAAGTCGGCCGAGCAGGGCCGCCCCTGGTGGGCCATCGGGTACGCCAATGAGCGCGCCTTCAACGACGGCTACTCCGTGCTGGGCTGCCTGCCGCCGACCTACGAGCCGCGGGCCACCGGGCACGTGACCGAGATGGTCGAGATGATGCGCACCCTGATCGAGCGCGGGCACGCGTACGAGGCGGACGGGAGCGTGTACTTCGACGTACGGTCCTGGCCCTCGTACCTGGAGCTGTCCAAGCAGGACCTGGACGAGCTGCGCCAGCCCGCCGAGGAGGGCATCACCGGCAAGCGGGACCCGCGCGACTTCGCCATGTGGAAGGCCGCCAAGCCCGGCGAGCCCGACTGGGAGACGCCGTGGGGACGGGGCCGTCCGGGCTGGCACCTGGAGTGCTCCGCGATGGCGCACAAGTACCTGGGCAGCGCGTTCGACATCCACGGCGGCGGTCTCGACCTGATCTTCCCGCACCACGAGAACGAGATCGCGCAGGCCAAGGCGTACGGCGACGACTTCGCCCAGTACTGGGTGCACAACGCCTGGGTCACCATGAGCGGCGAGAAGATGTCGAAGTCGCTCGGCAACTCGGTGCTGGTGAGCGAGATGGTCAAGCAGTGGCGGCCGATCGTGCTCCGCTACTACCTGGGCACGCCGCACTACCGCTCGACCATCGAGTACAGCGAGGAGGCCCTGCGCGAGGCCGAGTCCGCGTTCGCGCGGATCGAGGGGTTCGTGCAGCGCGTGGTGGAGAAGGCCGGCGCGGTCGAGCCCGCCGCCGAGGTGCCGCCCGCCTTCGCCGAGGCGATGGACGACGACCTGGGCGTGCCGCAGGCCCTCGCCGTCGTGCACACCACCGTCCGGCAGGGCAACTCCGCGCTGGCCGCCGACGACAAGGAGGCCGCCGTCGCCCGCCTCGCCGAGGTGCGCGCGATGCTCGGCGTCCTCGGCCTGGACCCGCTCGACCCGCAGTGGGCCGGGGAGAACGACCGGGGCGAGGACCTGCACGGTGTCGTCGACACGCTCGTCCGCATGGTGCTCGACCAGCGCGAGGCCGCCCGGGCGCGCAAGGACTGGGGCACCGCGGACGCCATCCGCGACCAGCTGAACCAGTCCGGGCTCGTCATCGAGGACAGCCCGCAGGGACCGCGCTGGACGCTCGGCTCGCGCTGAGCGCGGCGCCCGGGCGGGGCCGGGCAAGATCGATTGTGCCGCCCGGCTCCCCGGGCGGCACACTGCATAGACACGTACGTACGCACACCTCACGGAGACGGGTAGCTCATGGCCGCGAACAACCGCCGCATGTCCGGCAAGAAGGGCGCGCAGGTCGGCAGTGGCGGCAAGCGGCGCCGGGGCCTGGAGGGCAAGGGCCCGACCCCGCCCGCCGAGATGCGCAAGGGCCACGTCAAGCAGCGCGTCGCCCAGGCCAAGGCCCGCCGCGCGCAGAGCCGCACCAAGGGACCCCGCGCCAAGGGCACCTCCGAGCTCGTCGTCGGCCGCAACCCGGTCGTCGAGGCGCTGCGCGAGGGCGTGCCCGCCTCGACGCTCTACGTCCAGCAGTTCATCGACAACGACGAGCGGGTGCGCGAGGCGCTCCAGCTGGCCGCGGAGCGCGGCGGGATCAACCTCATGGAGGCGCCCCGCCCCGAGCTCGACCGGATGACGAACGGGCTGAACCACCAGGGGCTCGTCCTCCAGGTCCCGCCGTACGAGTACGCGCACCCGGAGGACCTCGCCGAGGCCGCCGCCGACGAGGGCGAGGACCCGCTGATCGTCGCCCTCGACGGGGTGACCGACCCGCGCAACCTCGGTGCCGTCGTGCGGTCCGTCGCCGCGTTCGGCGGGCACGGGGTCGTCGTGCCCGAGCGGCGCGCCGCCGGCATGACCGCCGGTGCGTGGAAGACGTCCGCCGGTACGGCCGCCCGGACGCCGGTCGCCCGGGCCACGAACCTGACGCGGACCCTGGAGGCGTACAAGAAGGCCGGCATCACCGTGGTCGGGCTCGCCGCCGACGGCGAGGTCGAGCTCGGGGAGCTCGACGCGCTGGCCGGTCCGGTCGCCGTCGTCGTCGGCAGCGAGGGCAAGGGACTGTCCCGACTGGTCGGCGAGACCTGCGACTTCCGCGTGCGGATCCCGATGCCGGGCGGCGCCGAGTCGCTCAACGCCGGTGTCGCGGCGGGCATCGTGCTGTACGAGGCGGCCCGCCGCCGCGCCTGACACGGACGTTCGGCGACATCACCCGTACGGGGTGTTCCGGGAGGTACCGGCAGGCTTGACGCGGTCCGGACAGATCCGGCGGGTCAAGGCAGTGTCCTAACCTCACGTCACTCGGTTAGATGAGTGTGGACACCAGAACACCCCGCACACCCACGGGGGACCGCTCGTCGGGACTCGACGACGCTCCCGCGCTGAGCATGGTGAAGGTGCCGAGCGATCCGGCGCAGGTCATCGTCAGCCACGCGAGCTTCCGCGTGCAGCTGGGCGCCTCGACGCGGCGCACCCGATCTCCTCGGATCGCACGGCACGTGATCGCCGCCGAGGACACCGCCCGCATGCCCGTGGTGGGCGCGGGCCCGGCGGGCGCGACCGGGGCCCGCCGCCGGCCCGTCGTCTGGAGCGGCCGGTCCGCCCCGGACGACACCGGCGCCCACCGGCTCCTGCAGGCCGTGCGGAGCGAGAGCGTCCGGCACGCCGACGAGCCGTCCTCCGACGCCGGGGCCACCCAGGTCATCCCCCGCGTCGGCACCGGCTACGGCGGCGCGGGCTACGGCGGCACCGGCTACGAGGACGAGCTCGCCACGACCGTCGAGACCCCCGTCGTCGGCCCCCAGCGCACCCACGGCGCCGGCGAGCCCCGGCTGCTGCCGCCCATGCGCACGGTGGGCAGCGCCTACGACGAACCCGCCTACGCCGACGAGGAGTTCCAGGACACCGGCGCCCACCCGGCGGCCGGCGACGGGACCGAGCCGTCGTCCAGGCGGCACGCCGACGACCCGGCGCGCCACGCCTACTACCCGGGCCGCCGCATGAACCTCGGGGTCGTGCTGCTGCCGCTGCGCGTCTTCCTCGGCTTCATCTCCCTCTACGCCGGCATGGGCAAGCTGTGCGACCCCGTCTACTTCGACGGCGGCGCACGCGGCTCCATGGTCACCTGGCTCAACACCCTGCACCCCTGGGAAGTCGCCGAGCCGCTGCGCCAGTTCGCCCTGCAGCACCCGGTCGGCTCCGGGCTCGTCATCGCCTTCCTGCAGGTCATCGTCGGCGTGCTGACGGTCCTCGGCTGCTGGCAGCGGGTCGCGGCCGTGGTGGGCGCGCTGCTGTCGGCCGCGCTGCTGGTCACCGTCAGCTGGAAGAGCGTCCCCGCCTACGAGACCCCCGACATCATCTACCTCGCCGCCTGGTCGCCGCTGATCATCGCCGGCGCCCCGGTCTACTCCGTCGACGGCCGCCTCGCCGGCAGTGCCTGGCGCCGCCTCGGCCCCCGCGCCGACCTGTGGGACCTGCGCCGTTACGTGCTGCGCCGCGGCGCCCTGGTCACCGCGATCGTCACCGGGCTCACCCTGCTGGTCGGCTCCCTGCTCGGCGGTGCCGTCCGCGACGCGGACCGGGTGGTCGTCCCCGGACCCGGCGAGGCCCCGCGCAACGAGCTGCCCGGTTCCCCGCTCCCGCAGAAGCCCGGCGCGCGGCAGCACAAGAAGACCCCGTCGGCCTCGGCCACCGCGCCCGCCCGGGGCGGCGCCACGGCCGGTTCGGCCAGCCCGTCCACCGGCGCGGCGACCACCCCGGGCGCGGCCCGGGAGACCGGCACCGTCACCGGCGGCGCGCCCAGCCAGACCCAGGGCAGCGCCGGCCAGGCCCCGCCCCAGCAGCAGTCCTCCCCGGCCGGCCAGGCGCCGAGCACCAGCTCCGGCCCGACCTCCGGCGGCGGGACGACCGGCGGTGGCACCGGCGGCTCGACCGGCGGCGGCAGCGGCGGCGGGAGCGGCTCCTCGTCCTCCGGCCAGCCGGGCCTGGTGGGCGGCCTCCTGGGGTAGCGCCCGGCCGCCCGCGTACGCCGACGGGTCCCGCACACACGGTGTGCGGGACCCGTCGGCGTACGCGGAGGGCACCGGAGGTGTCCGGGGCGGGCAGCGGCTCGCCCGCCGTGCCGGGGCGTCAGCGGCCCTGTCCGGTCAGCTCCTTCGCGGCCTCGGTCAGGTCCTTCGCCGTGTCGATGGCGCGCCAGTAGGAGCCCTGCGGGATGGGGAAGCCGGCCAGGCGGCGTTCGCGGGCCAGGTGCGGGAACGTGGTGCGCTCGTGGTCGCCGCGCTCCGGGAGCAGGCCGGCGAACTCGGGGGAGAAGACGTACACGCCCGCGTTGATCTCGAAGGTGGAGGGCGGGGCCTCGATGAAGTCCGTGATGTGGCCGAAGCCGTCCGTCTTCACGGCGCCCCACGGGATGCGCGGGCGGGCCAGGGCGAGGGTCGCGACGGCGTCCCGCTCGGTGTGGAAGTCGGCCATGTCGCGCAGCGAGAAACGGGTCCAGATGTCGCCGTTGGTGGCGTACCAGGGCCGGTCCGGGTGCGGGAGGTGCGCGGCGGCGTACTTGAGTCCGCCGCCGCGGCCGAGGGGCTCCGTCTCGACGACCGTGGTGACGGAGAGGGGCAGGTCGGCGCCGTCCAGCCAGGTCTGCAGGACCTCGGCGAGGTGGCCGCAGGAGACCACCACGTCCGTGACGCCCTCCGCGGCGAGCCAGGAGAGCTGATGGCCGATGATCGGCGTCCCCGTGCCGGGGATCTCGACCATCGGCTTGGGCCGGTCGTCGGTGTAGGGGCGCAGGCGGGAACCCTGACCGCCGGCCAGGACGACGGCCTGGACGGGGCGGGACGCGGCACTCGGATCGGTCATGACCGAACTGTACGTGGCGCCCCGCCCGTGGCCGCGGCGGAAGCCCGTGCCCGACCGGTCGTCGCCGTGCCGGGAACCGGGCGGGTCCCGGTCAGCCGTGCGCGGCGGCGACGCCCGTGGCGAAGGAGGTGTCGCAGACCGGGCGCGCGTAGGACTGGGCGCGGGTGGGGCCGTACACCCGGACCGCGGCGCGGCCGAGGGCGCGGGCGATCGAGGTGCAGTGCCGGGCCAGGGAGGGACGGCCGTTGACGGCCTGCTGGAGGTGGGTGAGGGCGACGCCCGGGTCCTCCTCCTGGAGTTCGGTCAGCAGCCGGTCGCGCAGCACGTCCTGCGGGGCGCGCTCGGCGGCCCGCGGGGAGTCCTTCCGCGCGGTGGTGTCCGCCGCGGTCAGCACGGGGCTGTCGGCGGGGTTCCCCGACCAATTGACCCGCGTGACCGCGAGGGTGCCGGAGAGCACCAGGACGACGGGCAGGACGAGGGCGAGGGAGCGGCCGATCCGGCGGGCGGGGCCCCGGCCGCGTCGCGTCTGAGGGGTGGTGGAGTGCTTCACGCGTGTGAGGGTAGCGTCCGGTAGTGATATGGAGACATTCCGTCACCGGTTCGAGGGACGGGGGAGCACGGGGATTCGGGTGGCGCGTTGACGCACGCTGCTCGAAATGACCGGTCTGCCGGGGTATTTGTCGACAACGAGAAGGGCCCCGCAGCGGTCTGCGGGGCCCTCTTCGTCGGTCCGGGTGCGTCACCCGGGGTCATGCGTCTCCTCGTGCCGCCCCGCGCCGGGGCGCCGGGGCGTTCTCCCTCAGTCGGAGAGGCGCGCGCCCGTGGAGGTCGAGAACACGTGGGTCTCGCCGGCGCGGGGGACGACGTGCAGCGTGCTGCCCTTCTCCGGGACCTCGCGGCCGCCGACGCGGACCACGATGTCCTTGGACTCGCCGCCGATCTGGGAGGTGCCGTAGACGAACGCGTCGGAGCCGAGCTCCTCGACCACGTTCACGACGACCTCGACGCCCTGGTCGGAGTCGGGGCCGGCGACGTCGAAGTGCTCGGGGCGGACGCCGACGGTGACCGTCTTGTCGGTGGCGGAGGACAGCGCCTCGCGCTGGACCGGGACGACGCTGTTGCCGAACTTCACGCCGCCGTCGGTGATCGGCACCTCGATGAGGTTCATCGCGGGGGAGCCGATGAAGCCGGCCACGAACAGGTTGGCGGGCTTGTCGTACATCTTGCGCGGGCTGTCGACCTGCTGGAGCAGACCGTCCTTGAGGACCGCGACGCGGTCGCCCATCGTCAGGGCCTCGACCTGGTCGTGGGTGACGTAGACGGTGGTGATGCCCAGGCGGCGCTGGAGCGAGGCGATCTGCGTACGGGTGGAGACGCGCAGCTTGGCGTCCAGGTTGGACAGCGGCTCGTCCATGAGGAACACCTGCGGCTCGCGCACGATGGCGCGGCCCATGGCGACACGCTGGCGCTGACCGCCGGAGAGCGCCTTCGGCTTGCGGTCCAGGTACTCCGTGAGGTCGAGGATCTTCGCGGCCTCCTCGACCTTCTGCCGGATCTCCGCCTTGTTGACGCCGGCGATCTTGAGCGCGAAGCCCATGTTGTCGGCGACCGTCATGTGCGGGTAGAGGGCGTAGTTCTGGAACACCATGGCGATGTCCCGGTCCTTCGGCGGCAGGTGCGTGACGTCGCGGTCGCCGATGCGGATGGCACCGCCGTTGACGTCCTCCAGGCCGGCGAGCATCCGCAGGGAGGTGGACTTGCCGCAGCCGGACGGGCCGACCAGGACGAGGAACTCGCCGTCCGCGATCTCGATGTCCAGGGCGTCGACGGCGGGCTTGGTGGAACCCGGGTAGACACGGGTCGCCTTGTCGAACGTAACAGTGGCCATGGTGAATGGGCCCCCTTCTACCGGCAGGAACGTGCCGGACGATCCGTTGTAGGAAGGTGGTGCCACGACGGGTGTTCCGTTGTGGTGTAGTCCACGAGGGTGAACTGGATCGAGACGGTACCTGCCGTTCACCTCGTCTGTCAGCACCCGCGGGGCTGTGAACTTCGCGGAAATTTTCGACGGGGCGGCGGGGGGACCTGGGTACACTGCACGGGCGCCCTGCGTGGTTCCGGGCGCAGGCCTCCTTAGCTCAGCTGGTCAGAGCAGCTGTCTTGTAAACAGCAGGTCGTCGGTTCGAATCCGACAGGGGGCTCTTCCCGCCCGGGCCGGATCCTCTCCGGCCCGGGCTCAGTCATGTCCGGGGCGGCGCAGGCGGCGGGCGATCTCCAGGTGGCCGTCCGACAGGGGCAGGCCGTCCTCCAGCTGCCACAGGCAGGTCTGCAGGACCCGGGCGAGGGTCCAGGCGCGGGCACGGTCCCGGTCCAGGCCGAGGACGGCGGTCATCGCGTCGAAGCGCCAGCGGATCTCGGCGGCGTCGAAGCGGTTGGCCAGGGCGGGCAGGAGCTCGAAGCCGGGGTCGCCGGCCAGCGGCTTGGGGTCGATGGCGAGCCAGGGGGCGCGGTCGGCGGCCAGCACGTTGCCGTAGTGCAGGTCCCAGTGCAGGAGGCGGTCGCCGGGTTCGTCCGCGACCTCGCGCAGGGCGGCGGCGCAGTCGGCGAGCAGGCGGCGGACGGGCGGGTCGGGGACGCGGTCCAGGACCCGCGCGGCACGCTCGGGCAGCGCCCGGGCCGCGTCGCCGAGGCGGCGCAGGCCGGACGGGGCGGGCCGGGCGGTGAGGCGGGCCAGCAGACGGGCGACGACCAGGGCGGCCTCGCGGGAGCCGGGGTGGCGCTCCAGGGTGCGGGCCGGGTCCAGCCGTTCCAGGAGCATGGTCCCGGTGGGCCCGTCGTGGGCGAGGAGGCGGACCGCGCCGTCGCCGTCCCAGACGCGCAGCGCGGCCGGTTCCCCCGCGCTCTCGTCGTCGGGGAGCTGGAGCTTCAGGACCGCGGGGACGGCGTCGGCGCGGCGGACCACGGGCAGGACCAGGGCGCAGACGCCGTACATCGACGGTCCGTCGAGCCGCAGGTCCCAGTGGTCGAGGAAGCGGGCCGCGAGGCCGGGCAGCGCGGCGACGAAGGCGCGGCCGGCCGCCTTGTGGTACAGGGCCTGGGTGGCCGCCAGCTCCGGCGGGACGTCGATCACCTTCCGCACCGTACCGGCGGGGGCCCGGCGGGGCGTGTCATCATCCGGCCATGAGCGACTCGACCGGCGGCGCCGTCAACGGCGGCGTCTCCTTCTGGTACGCGGACGACGGCCTGCCGGCGGTGCGGGAGCCGCTCGCCGGGGACGCCGACGCCGACGTGGCGATCGTGGGCGGCGGGTACACCGGGCTGTGGACGGCGTACTACCTGAAGAAGGCGGCGCCCGCCCTGCGGATCACCGTCCTGGAGCGGGAGTTCTGCGGCTACGGCGCCTCGGGGCGCAACGGCGGCTGGCTGTACAACGGCGTCGCGGGGCGCGACCGGTACGCGCGGCTGCACGGGCACGAGGCCGCGGTGCGGTTGCAGCGGGCGATGAACGACACCGTCGGCGAGGTGGTCCGGGTCGCGCGGGAGGAGGGCTTCGACGCCGGGATCCACCGGGGCGGGGTGCTGGAGGTCGCCCGGACGCCGGCGCAGTGGGCGCGGCTGAAGGCCTTCCACGAGGGCGAACTCGCCTTCGGGGAGCGGGACCGGGAGCTGTACGGCGCCCGGGAGACCGCCGGGCGGATCAGGGTCGCGGACGCGCTCGGGTCGACGTGGACGCCGCACGGGGCCCGGGTGCACCCGGTGCGGCTGGTGAAGGGGCTCGCGGCGGCGGCGGAGGCGCTGGGGGTGGTGATCCACGAGGCCACGCCGGTGACGGAGCTGCGCGCCGGGCGGGCGGTCACGCCGTACGGGACCGTCCGGGCGCCGTACGTCCTGCGCTGCACGGAGGGGTTCACGGCCGCCCTGAGGGGCCAGCGGCGGACCTGGCTGCCGATGAACTCCTCGATGATCGTGACCGAGCCGCTGACCGCCGAGCAGTGGGAGGCGGTCGGCTGGGCCGGCCGGGAGACGCTGGGCGACATGGCGCACGCCTACATGTACGCGCAGCGCACGGCGGACGGGCGGATCGCGCTGGGCGGGCGGGGCGTGCCGTACCGCTTCGGGTCGCGCACGGACCACGACGGCCGGACCGGCCGGGCGACCGTCGAGGCGCTGCGGGCCGTGCTGACCGGCTTCTTCCCCGCCCTGTCCGGGGTGCGCGTCGAGCACGCCTGGTCGGGGGTGCTCGGGGTGCCGCGCGACTGGTGCGCGACGGTCACGCTGGAGCGGGCGACGGGGCTCGGCTGGGCCGGCGGCTACGTCGGCTCGGGCGTGGCCACGGCGAACCTCGCGGCGCGGACGCTGCGCGACCTGGTCCTGCTGGACTCGGGGCAGGGCGGCCGGACCGGGCTGACCGCCCTGCCGTGGGTCGGGCACCGGGTGCGCAAGTGGGAGCCGGAGCCGCTGCGGTGGCTGGGCGTGCACGGGCTGTACGCCGCCTACCGCGCGGCCGACCGGCGGGAGCGGGCGACGGGCGCCGAGCGGTCCTCGCGGCTGGCGCGGGTGGCGGACCTGGTGGCGGGGCGGCACTAGGAGCTGCCGTTCGGGTCACGCCGCGGACGCGGGGCCCGGTGCGCGCGTCCGCGGCGTCGTCATCGGTCGCCGGTGCCCCGCACCGCCGCCCTCCTCCGCCCTGCGGCCGCACGCACCGGGCTCCGCCCACCGGCGCCGACGGCATGCCGTCGATTCCCTGCGACCTGTTCCGAACGACGGCCCCTACGAGCGGGCCATCGGCTCCGGCGTCCGCGTCCCGGCCCGGAGGCCGGGCTTCGGGGCCCCGGCCGTCACCATCAGGCCCGCGATCAGGCCCGCCAGCAGCATGATGCCGGCGGCCCACCAGAGGGCGACGGTGTAGCCGTGGACGGTGCCCTCCTGCACGATCCGGGCCCGTTGCGCCGGGTCGTTCAGGTGGGCGGCGACGTAGGCGGAGCCGCTGGTGGTGGCGATCGTGTTGAGGAGGGCCGTGCCGATGGAGGCGCCGACCTGCTGGGAGGTGTTGACGGTCGCCGAGGTCACGCCCGAGTCCTGCGGGGCGACGCCGGCGGTCGCGGTGGAGAAGACCGGCGTGAAGGTCAGGCCCATGCCGAGGCCGATCAGGATCAGGGCGGGCAGGAGGTCGGCGGCGTACGAGGAGTGCACCGTCATGCGCGTCAGGAGCATCATCCCGCCGGCCGCCAGGACCATGCCGGGGGCCAGCAGCGCGCGCGGGGGCACGTGGCGCAGCAGCCGGGCGGAGATCTGGGTGGAGGTCGTGAGGGTCGAGAGGGTCAGCGGGAGGAAGGCCAGGCCCGCCCGCACGGGCGAGTAGCCGAGGACGGTCTGCAGGTAGTACGTCATGAACAGGTACAGGCCGAACATCGAGACGACGGCCAGCATCATGGTCAGGAAGCAGCCGGCGCGGGTGCGGTCGCGGACGACGTGCAGCGGCAGCAGCGGCCTGACCGCCCGGGACTGCCACCACACGAACACCATCAGCAGGACGGCGCCCGCCGCGAACAGGCGCAGGACGTACGGGGCCATCCAGCCCCGCGACTCCGCCTCGCTGAAGCCGTACACGAGGGCGACCAGGCCGCCGCAGCCGAGCAGGACGCCGGGCACGTCGAGGCGCGCGCCGGGGAGGGCGGGGCGGTGGTGCAGCAGGGTGAGGGCGCCGGCGACGGCGCCGATCGCGATGGGCACGTTGACGTACAGGCACCAGCGCCAGTTCAGGTACTCGGCGAGCAGTCCGCCGACGACGAAGCCCAGCGCCGAGCCGCTGCCGGCCAGGACGCTGTAGACGGCGAAGGCCTTCCCGCGCTCCCTGGGGTCGGTGAAGGTCGTGGTGAGCAGGCTGAGCGCGGAGGGGGCCAGCAGGGCCGCGAAGACGCCCTGCAGGGCCCGGGCGCCGATGAGCATGCCCGGGGTGGCGGCCGCGCCGCCCAGCGCGGAGGCGGCGGCGAAGCCGGCGAGCCCGACGACGAAGGTCCGCCTGCGGCCGACCAGGTCGGCGACCCGCCCGCCGAGCAGCAGCAGCCCGCCGAAGGCCAGGGTGTAGGCGGTGATCACCCACTGGCGGCTGCCGTCGGACATGCCCAGGTCGTGCTGGGCGGAGGGGAGGGCGATGTTCACGATGGTCGCGTCGAGCACGACCATCAGCTGGGCGAGTGCGATGACCGCCATGCCCCACCAGCGGCGAGGGTCCGCGTGCGGGGGAGTGGCGGCCTCGCCGGTCCGGGCGACGCTCATGGCGCCAGAAGACCATGGAAGGGGACGTACGGCACCTCCGGGCGGGCGGACGGAGGACCGTCACGGCTCCAGGACGACCTTCCCGGTCGTGCCCCGGGTCTCCAGCGCGCGGTGCGCCGCGGCGGCCTGCGCGAGGGGGAAGCGCTGCACGGCCGGGGTGAGGCGGCCCGCGGCGGCTTCGGCGAGGGCGCGCGTCTCCAGGGTCCGCAGGGGGTGGGGGCCGCCGGTCCTGGCCAGCAGCGCGGGGCCGAGGACCTGCTCGGAGACGCCGTCGACCAGGTACGGCGCGCCGTCGCGCAGGCCCTGGCCGGACCAGCCGAAGACCAGGTGCTTCCCGCCGGGGCCGAGCAGGGCGACGGCCTCGCGGGCCGCGTCGCCGCCGACGCCGTCGAAGACGACGGTGGCGGCGCGGCCGCCCAGGGCGGCGCGGACCTTCCGCGGCCAGGACGGGTCCGTGTAGTCGACGGCGAGGTCGGCCCCGTTGGCGCGCACGCGCGCGGTCTTCTCCGGGCCGCCCGCGAGCCCCACGACCGTGGCGCCGGCGTTCTTGGCGTACTGCACGAGGAGGGTGCCGATGCCGCCGGCCGCCGCCGGGACGACGGCGACGGAGTCCGGGCCGAGCTCGGCGAACCGCACGATCCCCAGGGCCGTACGGCCCGTGCCGATCATGGCGACGGCCTGGGCGAAGCCGAGGCGCCCGGGGATCTCGTGGAGGCGCTCGGCGTCGGTGACGGCCAGCTCGGCGTAGCCGCCGGGCGCGAACCCGAGGTGGGCGACGACCCGCCGGCCGAGCCAGTGGCCGGGGGTGCCGTCGCCGAGGGCGTCGACGACGCCGGCGACCTCGCGCCCGGGCACCGTGGGCAGGGCGGGCAGCTCGGGCAGCGGGCCCCGCACGCCCTCGCGCAGGGCCGTGTCCAGGAGGTGGACGCCGGCCGCCCGGACGGCGACGCGGACCTGGCCGGGGCCCGGCCGGGGGTCCTCGACCCGCTCGTGGACGAGGTTCTCGGCCGGGCCGAAGGCGTGCAGGCGGATGGCGTACATGCGGGCTCCCCGTTCACGGGTCCTCGCGCGGGCGGCGGGCCCGGCGCGGCGGCGGGCCGTTCGCCCGCCGCCGGGGCCCACTCTTCGGCCTCAAGCGTGCTTGAGGTCAAGCCCCTGCCGGCCGAGCGCCAGGGACACCGCGGTCAGGGCGCTGGTGAAGGACACCTCCGACAGCACGCCGGGGGCGGCGACCTGGTCGCCGGCGAGGTAGACGCCGTCACCGCGGTCCACGGCGGGCCGGTCGCGCCAGGTGGTGCCCGGCAGGTCGACGGCGCCCGTGCGGTTCTGGGCCACGGCCTCGCGCCGCCAGGTGACGCGGTCCCGCCAGCCCTCGAACGCCAGGTCGAGGAGCTGTTCGGCGCGGGCCACGCCGTCGGCCTTCGACTGCCCCGGCCCGATCGGGATCTGGCCCTGGATCAGCTGCTCGCCGGCCGGGGCGAGGGTGCGGTCCTGGGCGGTGAACCGCTCGATCCAGCCCGGGTGGTCGAGGTCGGACACGGCGAAGGCGTCCCCGCGCCGGGCGCGCACCGCGAGGTCGACGAGGACGGTACGGCCGCCGGGCCAGGTCAGGGAGTCGTCCCTCAGCAGCCGGCGGGCGGCGTCCAGGGAGGTCGCCACGACGACCGGGGTGTCCGTGGGCAGCGTGTCCACGCGGGCCAGGGTCTCCATCCGCACGCCCAGGTTCCAGGCGCGGGCGGCCATCCGGTCGACGAGGGCGCCCCAGCCGCCGCGCGGGTAGTGCGCCTCGGGCGGCAGCTTGGTGGCGCGGCGCAGCCGCTCCTGCACGAACGCGGCGGACAGCGCGCCCGGGTCGTGGTGGAAGAGGGCGACGGCGGCGTAGTGGGCGGCGGCGCGGGCGCCCTCCTCGCCCGCCACGCCGGTCGCCCAGGTCCGGAAGTCCACGTCGACGGGTGCGGGCCCCAGGCCGCGGCGCAGCAGCCTGAGCATCGCGAAGGGCGGGGTGCGGCGCAGGGCGCCCCGGTACCTGAGCCGCAGCCGGGCGGCCTCCAGGGGCGGGATCGGGGCGAGCGGCCCGAGCAGGCCGCGCTGCTTGAGCCAGGCCCAGTGCGGGCCGCCGTTGTACAGGGCGTGCGGGCCCTCGTTCGTCCGGTACGGCCCGTCGGCGGTGCGCGCCCGGCCGCCGAGGGTGTGGTGGGCTTCGTACACGGTGACCCGGGCGCCCGCCTCGGCGGCGGTGATGGCCGCGGTCAGGCCGGCGAGGCCGCCGCCGATGACGGTGATGCGGTGCATGGCTGGGGTTCTCCCTCGGTCGGGGTCGCCTTCGGTTTCTCGGTCCTTCGTGCGTACGACCGGCCGGCGGGCCCGGAACGTGACATCGGCCGTGACCCCGGCGGTGTCCGCGCAGGTCGGCGCCGGTTGTCAGTGCCGGGGTGCAGCATGGGGGCATGGCGAGGAGAGCGGCGGGCGGGACCGGGGCTTCCGGCGGTGCGAGGGTGCGGGCGGCGCGGCGCCCGCAGGTGCGGCTGCCGTCCCCGGAGCCGTACGGGGGCGGCGGGCTGGAGCCCGACGGGGACTACGACGGGCTGGAGTTCCGGGACGCCGACCTCTCCGGGCAGGACGGGGCGGGGGCCCGCTTCATGGACTGCGCGCTGACGGGGTGCGCGCTGGACGGGGCCCGGCTGCACCGCGCCCGCTTCCTCGACTCGGTCCTCACCGGCCCGCGCGGCGTCGGCACCGACCTCTCCGAGGCCACCCTGCGGGACGTCGAGGTGACCGGCGCCCGGCTCGGCGGGACCCAGTTGCACGGCGCCGTGCTGGAGCGGGTGCTGATCCGCGGCGGCAAGATCGACTACCTGAACCTGCGCGCGGCCCGGCTCCGCGACGTCGTCTTCGAGGGCTGCGTCCTGGTCGAGCCGGACTTCGGGGGCGCGCGTCTGGAGCGCGTGGAGTTCGTGGACTGCGCGCTGAAGGACGCCGACCTGTCCTCGGCGACCCTGACCGACGTGGACCTGCGCGGGGCGGCCCCGCTGGAGATCGCACGCGGGCTGGACCGGCTGGCGGGGGCGGTGATCAGCACGGGACAGCTGCTGGATCTGGCACCGGTGCTGGCGGGGGAGCTGGGGATCCGGGTGGAGGGGTGAGCAGGTGGGAGCGTTCTACGGGAACGTGCTGGTGGCGCGGGCGTGCGAGGAAGTGGTGCCGCTGCTCGCCGGGGTGAGCGGACCGGACGGGGAGGTGCTGCGGGGCTACGCGATGGCTGTGGGCCCGCGTCACGCCGTGATCCACCCGGAGGAGGAGACCGGGGCGCTGGAGTGGGCGGGCACACTGAGCCGGCTGCTCGGGGCCCCCGCACTGGGCACGTACCTCTTCGACTCGGACGTGCTGGTGATGCGGGTGTACGAGGACGGGGAGCTGAGGCACGGTTACGACTCGTGCCCCGGCTACTTCGACGAGGACGACAGGGGAGGGGCGGAGGACGGCGAGGACGAGCAGGACGCGGACTTCGACTGGCCCGCGCCTCTCGGCGCCGACCCTGGGGCCTTCCTTCCCCTGGCCGCGGGTCCGGTGGACCTCCCTGCGCTGGAGTCCGTGCTGCGCGGCGTGCCGCTCGACCCGGAGGACGGCGAGGACGGCCGCTATGTCTTCGCCGACGCCCAGCACTGCGACGTGCTGGCGCTGCTGTCCCTCGACGCGTCCCGCCTCAGCACTGGCTACACCCACCTGTCCCGGGAGGGCCTGCCGCCGGACACCGCGCCGGACGACGTGTGGCTGCTGGGTGGGGCCACCTTCGACGCGGGCTGAGCCCCGAGCCGTGGAACCCGGTCACGAAACCCGGGGAAAACGCGCCTGGAGCGTCCAGACCGCCGGGTTCTCCGCCAGGTCCTCGTGCAGGTCGCACAGGTCGGCGACGAGGTCGTGCAGGAAGTCCCGGGCCTCGCGGCGCAGTTCGGAGTGGGAGAAGGACAGCGGGGGCTCCTCCGCGGGCATCCAGTCCGAGGCGATGTCGACCCAGCCGAAGCGCCGCTCGAACAGCAGCCGGTCGGTCGACTCGGTGAAGTCCAGTTCGGCCCGCTGGGGGCGGGAGGCGCGGGAGCCGGCCGGGTCCCGGTCGAGGCGCTCCACGATGTCGCACAGCGCCCAGGCGAAGTCGAGCACGGGCACCCATCCCCAGGCCGTGGAGATCTCCCGGTCCGTCCGCGTGTCGGCGAGGTAGACGTCGCCGCAGAACAGGTCGTGGCGCAGGGCGCGCACGTCCGCGCGGCGGTAGTCCGTCTGCGGCGGGTCGGGGAAGCGGTTGGAGAGGGCGTAGCCGATGTCGAGCACGGGGTGATGGTGTCATGGCGGCCGGGCGGGTTCCGGCGCGGGCGGTGCCCTCATGGCGGCAGGCACCGCTCCTTCGCGGCCGTCACCGCCACCGCGCCCGCCGCGCCCGTCACCGTCACCGCGCCCGTCACCGCCATCGTGCCCGCCGCCGCGCCCGCCCGGGTGCCCGCGCCGCGCTCGTCGTGGGCGCGGCACGGGCTGCGCGGGCCCGACGGGACCCGGCCGGCGGCGGGGAGAGTGCCGTACGGCCCCGGGCGACGGCGCGGAGCGTGGCGGACAGCGCCTCCGGGCGGACCGGCGCGTGCGGCGCGTCCGGGCTCCGCCTCTCCGGCGGGGTGAGTCATTTCCCCGCAAACGCCTCATAGGATCGCGGGATGCGCCGTCCTCACCGCCCGGCCGCCGCCGTCACCGCGTTCACCGTCCTCACCGCCCTCGCCGCCCTCACCGCCTGCGGGGACGGAGGGCCCGGCACGCCCGGCGGCTCCGGCGTGGGCGACCCGTACTTCCCGAAGGCCGGCAACAGCGGGTACGACGTCACGCACTACGGGCTGCGGCTGGCCTACGACCCCGGACGGCGGCACCTCGCCGGCACCGCGACGGTCACCGCCCGCGCGACGCGGAAGCTGTCCGCCCTGAACCTCGACCTCATCGGCCTGGAGGTCGAGGAGGTCACCGTCGGCGGCGACGCGGCCCGCTGGAGCCGGGACGGCCAGGAGCTGACCGTGCGCCCGCGGGACGGGCTCGCCGACGGCGAGCGGTTCCGCGTGACCGTCCGCTACTCCGGCACCCCGCGGACCCTCACCGACCCGGACGGCTCCCGGGAGGGCTGGCTGTACACGGCCGACGGCGCGGTCGCGCTCGGCGAGCCGAACGGGTCGGCGGTCTGGTTCCCCGGCAACCACCACCCCGTCGACAAGGCGGTCTACGACCTCGTGGTGACGGTGCCGCAGGGGCTGGAGGCCGTCTCCAACGGGGAGCTGACCGGCCGGCGGACCGAGCGGGGCCGCACGGCCTTCACCTGGCACACCGCCGAGCCGATGGCGAGCTACCTCGCCACGGTCGCGATCGGCGACTACACCCTCACCCGCACCCGGACCCCCGACGGCCTGCCCGTGCACACGGCCGTCGACCCGCAGCAGGCGGCGGCGAGCCGGGCGGTCCTCGCCCGGATCCCCGAGGTCCTGGCGTGGGCCCGCGAGACCTTCGGCCCGTACCCCTTCTCCACCGCCGGGGCGGTCGTCGACCGCCCGGGCGACGCCGGGTACGCGCTGGAGACCCAGACCCGCCCCTTCTTCCCCGGCGCCCCCGACACCGGCCTCCTCGTCCACGAACTCGCCCACCAGTGGTACGGCGACTCCGTCACGCCCCGCACCTGGCGGGACATGTGGCTCAACGAGGGGTTCGCCACGTACGCCGAGTGGCTGTGGCGGGAGGACCACGGCGGCGACACCGCGCAGCAGACCTTCGACGCGCTCTACCAGGGCTTCGACGACGGGATCTGGGCGTTCCCGCCCGCCCGGCCGACCAGCGCCGCGCACCTGTCCGGCCCGCCCGTCTACCAGCGCGGCGCGATGGTCCTGCACAAGATCCGGCAGCGGATCGGCGACGGCGCCTTCCGCGCCCTGCTGCGCGGCTGGGCGTCCGCGCACCGCCACGGCAACGCGGACACCGGCGACTTCACGGCGTACGTGGAGAAGCGCGCGCCGGGGGAGGACTTCGGCGCGATCTGGGACGAGTGGCTGTACGGGGAGGGCAGGCCCCGGCGGCCGTGACGCCGGGGTGTCCCGCCGGACGCGCCCCGGCACCTCCCCGCCCGCACCGCTCCTCGCGCGGCACCGCACACGGACGCTGCCGCCGCCCGCGTCGGTCACCGGCCGCCGGGCACGCCCGAGCCCCCGGACCGTGCGGACGGCCGGGGGCTCGGGCGGGGACGGCGGCGTCCGTCAGACGTTCACGCCGAAGTCCTGGGCGATGCCGACCAGACCCGAGGCGTAGCCCTGGCCGACGGCGCGGAACTTCCACTCGGCGCCGTTGCGGTAGAGCTCGCCGAAGACCATGGCGGTCTCGGTGGCCGCGTCCTCCGACAGGTCGTAGCGGGCGATCTCGGCGCCGCCGGCCTGGTTGATGATGCGGATGTAGGCGTTGCGGACCTGGCCGAAGTTCTGGTTGCGGTTCTCGGCGTCGTAGATCGAGACCGGGAAGACGACCTTCTCGACGTCGGCCGGGAGCGCGGCGAGGTTGACGTTGATCGCCTCGTCGTCGCCGGCGCCCTCACCGGTGCGGTTGTCACCGGTGTGGACGATCGTGTTGTCCGGGGTCTGCTTGTTGTTGAAGAAGACGAAGTGGGCGTCCGAGTAGACCTTGCCCTGCGGGTTGACCGCGATCGCGGACGCGTCGAGGTCGAAGTCCGTGCCGGTGGTGGTGCGGACGTCCCAGCCGAGGCCCACGGTGACGGCGGTCAGGCCCGGGGCCTCCTTGGTGAGCGAGACGTTGCCACCCTTGGACAGGCTTACAGCCATTGTTGGGAGTCCCTTCCCTCGTTGCGTACGGGCACGAAGCTACAGCTACCTCAAGGAACGCCGGGCGAGGTGTCATAGGTTCCCCGTGTCTTTACTTTCTTTACCGAATCGGCCGCCGGACCGGGCGGGGCCCGATATTCGCGTGACGTGAACGGATCACGGGCGGGAACATGGAGGACATGTCCGGTCCCTATGTCGTACGCGGCTCCGTCTCGTTGCCCGAGGCCGAGCTCATGTGGCGTTTCTCGCGGTCGTCGGGGCCCGGCGGTCAGCACGTCAACACCAGTGACACCCAGGTCGAGCTGCGCTTCGACCTGGCGCGCACCGAGGCGCTGCCCGAGGTGTGGAAGCGGCGCGCCCTGGAGCGCCTGGCCGGGCGGCTGGTGGACGGGGTCGTCACCGTGCGCGCCTCCGAGCACCGCTCCCAGTGGCGCAACCGCGAGGCCGCCGCCGTGCGCCTCGCCGCGCTGCTCGCCGAGGCGACCGCGCCGCCGCCCAGGCCGCGCCGGCCGACCCGCGTCCCGCGCGGCATCAACGAGCGCCGGCTGCGGGAGAAGAAGCAGCGCTCGGAGACCAAGCGGGGCCGCTCCCCGCGGGACTGGACCTAGGGGCTGTCGTTCGGATCACGCCGCGGACGCGGGGCCCGGCCCGCGCGTCCGCGGCGTTGTCGTCGGTTGCCGATGCTCCGCATCGCCGCCCTCCTCCGCCTTGCGGCTACACGCACCGGGCCCCGCTCACCGGCGCCGACGACCTACAGTCGATTCCCCGCGACCTGATCCGAACGACAGCCCCTAGGGGCTGGACCGCGCCGAGCCCCGGGCGGAAGCCCTCCGGGCTGTCGGGGCCCGGGTGCCAGGAGACGGGCAGCCGTGTGCCGCCGCGGCGGCGGATCCCGGCGGCCACCGACTCCACCGCGAAGCGGCCGTGCCCCTTGCCGTGCTCCCCGGCGGCGATGTCCAGCCGCCACAGCCCGGAGCGGTGCAGGGTGCCGTCGCCGTGCCGGCCGGTGCCGGGGAAGGCCGTGAGGAAGCCGACCGGGCGGCCGCCGTCGACGATCAGGCGGGGCCGGGTGACGCCGGGGTGCGCGTACGCCTCGGCGGGGGACCGCCCGACCGGTCCGACCGCGTGTTCCTGGCCGGGGCGGACCCGGATGCCGAGGGCGGCGCCGAGGTTCGCCGCCGTGATCTCTTCGAGGCGGGGCGGGGGCGTCACGGGGGCACCCCAGGCGGGAGGAGGACCGGCGGCCACGGTTTCCCGGCCCGGCCGCCCGCCCGCCCTCGGGTCACCCCAGTTGCCGGTAGCGGCCCCGGAAGTACGTCAGCGGTCCGCCGTCCGCGCTCGGCACCCGGGCCGTCAGGACCCGGCCGATGACCAGCGTGTGGTCCCCGGCCGTCACGCGCTGCTCGGTGCGGCACTCCACGGTCGCGAGCGCGCCGCCCACCAGCGGGGCGCCGGTGCGCCCGCCGCGGGTGTACGGGATGTCCTGGAACAGCAGCCGGTCGCTGACCCTGCCCTTCATGGCGAAGCGGCCCGCGATGTGCCGCTGGCTCTCGGAGAGGACGGACACCGCCCACAGCGGCTGCTCGGCGAGGAGCTCGTCCATGCGCGAGCCCTCGCGGAGGCTGACCAGCACCAGCGGCGGGTCCAGCGACACCGACAGGAACGCGGTGGCCGTCATGCCGACGTCCTCGCCGGCCGGCGCCCCGGGGTCGTCCGGGTCCAGCGGCGGCTCCTGCGCGGTCACCAGGACCACGCCGGCGGCCAGCCGGGACATGGCGGCGCGGAACTCGTCGTTGCTCACCCCCTCAGCATGCCCGGCGGCGGGCGGAGGGATCATCGGGGACGGGGCGGAGGAGTTCGGCACGCCGGGAACGCTAGTCTCCGCCCGGGGGCCGCCGCATCGGGCCCCGGTCCGAGCGGGGACCTAGGACTCCGGGCGGAGCGGAGGCGGTCCCGGGCACACCCGTACAAAGATTGCGTTCGGTAAAGGGGCGCGGAAACGCAGAACCTTTACTCAATTGTTCATGTTTTGCTGTGACTTGAGTCACAAGGGGCAGGAATTGTTGACCCTGTGTACCGAGTGGGCAGCGCGCTGTGATTCAGTGGCGGGGAAGCTGACAGGGCACCATCCGGATAGGGCGCCGAAAGACAACCCTTGAATCGCTGCGAGGACTCGGGGGGAGGGCGAGCATGGAGACCGAGTCGGAACCCTACGTCCGTCTTGCGTCCCTGCGACAACTGCACCAGGTCATGGCCGACATGAACACGGCCCGCAGCCTGGCGGACACTCTGCAGACCGTCGCCGACGGCGTCGTCAAGGCCCTCGGGTACGAGCTGGCGTGCGTCAACCTCGTGCGTCCCGACGGCGACCTGGTCGTCGCCGCGTTCGCCGGGAACCCCGCGGCCGAGGCCCTCATCACGGGCCGGGTCGGCTCCCGCGACTCCTGGCTGCGCCGCCTGGGCATGGGCGAGCAGTGGGGCGACCTGGTGTTCATACCCCACACCGAGGGCTGGGTCCTCGACGACGACGACGTCCCGCAGTGGTACACCGACGGGCCCGCGCCCCGCTTCGAGGACGAGTGGCACCCGGCCGACCGGCTCTTCGCGCCGATGTACGCGCCCGGCCCGCAGGGCGGCGGCACGTCCGGCGAACTGATCGGCGTGCTCTCCGTGGACCGCCCGCGCAACGGCCGCCGGCCCGGCGCCTGGGGCCGCGAGGCCCTCCAGATGTACGCCTTCCAGGCCGCCATCGCGATCAGCAACGCCCGGCTGCGCGCCAACATGCAGCGCGCCCTGGTCCGCCTGGAGCGCGAGCAGCAGGCGCTGCGGGCCAGCGAGGAGAGCTTCCGGCAGGCCTTCGAGTACGCGCCCTCCGGCATGGCCATCGCCGAGATGGGCGGCGACCAGCACGGCCGGCTGCTGCGCACCAACGACGCGCTGTGCCGCCTGCTGGGCCGGCCCGCCTCCGCGATGCGCCGCTACTCCTTCTCCGACCTCGTCCACCCCGAGGACATAGGCACCCTGCTCAGGACCTCCGCCGAGGGCGGCCGGGCCGAGCTGCGCCTCGGCCGCCGGGACGGCACCTACGTCTGGGTCTCGCTGCGCAACAGCGTCGTCGCCGACGCCGCCGACGGGCCCCGCTTCCTGCTCACCCACGTCGAGGACATCGAGGAGCGCAAGCGCCGCGAGCTCCAGCTCGCCCACCGCGCCTCCCACGACTCCCTCACCGGCCTGCCGAACTCCGCCGAGCTGCGCGCCCGGCTCTCCGCCCGCCTCTGCCAGCGCGCCGCGGGCCCGCACCCCGCCGCCGTCGGCTCCCACGACGCGGCCTTCGGCCACGCCGCCTTCGACCCGGTCGGCCACGACTTCGACTTCCCGCCGGGCGCGGAGGCGTACGACGCCTACGACCACCACGTGCACACCGTCGCCCCCGAAGGGGACCGCGACGACGGCACCAAGGGGCTCGCGGTGCTCTTCTGCGACCTCGACGGCTTCAAGTCGATCAACGACCGCTTCGGCCACAACGCGGGCGACGCCGTCCTCATCGAGGTCGCCCGCCGGCTCAGCGACGGGGTGCGCGACGGGGACACCGTGGCCCGGCTCGGCGGCGACGAGTTCGTGATCCTCGCCGACGGGCTCGGCCGGGCCGACGCGCAGGACCTCGCGGTCCGCCTGCGCAACGAGATCATCCAGCCCATCCGGGCCGAGGGCCGGGCGGTGCGGGTGGGCGCCAGCTTCGGCATCGGGTGGGCGCACTGCGGAATGACGGCGGACGAAGTGTTGAAGTCCGCTGACGAACGGATGTACGTCGAGAAACGATCTCGTCCCAAACAACACAGACGCGCGGGGTAACCCCAGGTCAGCGAGCCGATGCGGTCTGAGTCACCCGTTTGGGTCACGTGGAGCGGGTAGGCTCGCTCTCTCACCACTCGAACCGCATCCGCACCGCACCCGACTGAGGAGACCAAGGGATGACGCCCGGCAACAACGGCGCGAGCACGCCCGAGGACGACGACCCGTTCGGTTATCTCTACGCCGACGGGCAGGCCAACGGAGCGCAGCCGCCGTCCGGCGGCTACGGATACCCGAACTCCGTCAACCGGGTGCGCACGGTCGGCACACGCCAGTACGGCCAGCAGCCCCCCGCGGGCCAGCCGTCGCCCTACGGCCAGGCCCCGCAGCAGCAGGGCGCCTACGGCCGGCCGAACGCCCACTACGCGCCCCCGGAGACGTTCCCCGGCGGTGCCCCCACCGCCTCGCAGCAGCCGGCGCGCGGCGCGGGCGGCGGGCGCGGCCGCGGGCCCAACACCAAGGGCCTGCTGATCGGCGCGATCGCCGTGGTCGCGGCGGTCGTCGTCGGCATCGGCGTGGCGATGACCAACGGCTCCGACGAGGACAAGACCGACGACCGGGCGGCCGGCACGGCCCCGGCCCAGTCCCAGAGCGCGGACCCGACCCCGTCGGCGAGCAGCAGCGGCGCCGGCGAGGAGGTCGAGCTGCCCGAGGCGGACGCCAAGGCGCTGCGCCTGGACGGCGGCGCCACCACGGCGTCGGACGTCAAGGGCGCGGAGGCCGACGGCGGGGTCTACGTGACGGGCTTCAACAAGGTCGGCGCCAAGGTCACCTGGACCGTCAACGGCATCGACGAGGCCGGCACCTACCGGCTGTACGTGCGCTACGGCATCCCGGGCGTGGACGCCGACGCCACCCTGGTGGTCAACGGCAAGCCCAACGCCCAGCCCCTGAACATGGCGAACTTCGGCAAGCTGCCGGAGGGCGACTGGGAGAAGGGCTGGCAGACCACCTGGGCCAACGTGAACCTGACCAAGGGCACGAACACCCTGGAACTCGCCTGCAACGAGGGCAACCAGTGCAACGTGAACCTGGACCGGTTCTCCCTCACCACCGAACCGCCGAGCTGACGGCGGTCAGGCGGCGCTGACCTCCCCCGTCACCGCCACCCGTCCCAGCAGCTCCTCGTACACCCCGCGGTCGAACCCGTCCGCCGCCGGTGCCGCCACCGCCGCCGCGGCCAGGGCCGCCGCGCGGGCCAGGCGGTCCGGCCACGGCAAGCCCTCCACCAGGCCCGACAGCAGGCCCGCCGTCA
Organism: Streptomyces sp. NPDC085946; assembly: GCF_044540485.1. Taxonomy (NCBI): domain Bacteria; kingdom Bacillati; phylum Actinomycetota; class Actinomycetes; order Kitasatosporales; family Streptomycetaceae; genus Streptomyces; species Streptomyces sp. NPDC085946. The sequence continues at coordinate 77,120 of NZ_JBITSF010000005.1, forward strand.
CCGCGCCGGCCGCGCCGCCGTGCGGGCGGGCCGGCGGCGCGGCGCGCCAGTGGCCCTCGGGGGTCGCCGCGAGGAGGCCGTCGGGGCCGAAGGAGGCGACCACGGCGCGGGCGCCGCGGCGGCGGGCGTCCACGGTGGCGCGCAGCGGCTCGTGGGAGCCGGTGAGCTCGGCCAGTTCGTCGGCGTTCGGCGTGATGACGTCGGGGCGGGCGGCGATCCCCCGGCGCAGCGGCTCGCCGCCGGTGTCCAGCAGGACCGGGACCCCGGCGGCCCGGGCCGCGCGCACCAGCCCGGCGTACGCACCGACCGGCACGCCCGGCGGCAGGCTGCCGCACAGCGCCACCGCCGAGGCCGAGCCCAGCAGGTCGAGGTACGTCTCCTGGAGGGCCGACCACTCGGCGGGCGTGATCAGCGGGCCCGGCTCGTCGAGCCGGGTGGTGTCGCCGGTCCGCCCGTCGGCGACGGTGACGGTGCGGCGGGTGGCGCCGGCCACCGGGACCAGGGCGTCCAGCAGGCCGGGGACGGCCGCCAGCCGGTCCCGCACGATCCGCCCGGTGGGGCCGCCCGCGAAGCCGGTGACCGCCACCTCGTGGCCGAGGGCCGCCAGGACCCGGGCGACGTCGACGCCCTTGCCGCCGGGGCGTTCGGTCACCTCCGAGACACGGTGGGAGGTGTGCGGCCGCAGGGTCGCCACGCGGTAGGTGATGGCGAGAGCGGTGTTCGGCGTGACCGTGAGGATCACCTGGGCCGACCTCCCCCGATCGACGGTTGCCTGTCACATGTTCCGGAAACCCGATCATGCCAAAGAGACGGCGGCCGGCCCAGTCCCCGGGTCGGCCGCCGTCCGCGGGACCGGGGGCGGATCAGGCCAGCCGGGGATCGACCACCCAGGCGCCGCGGCGCATCACGCCCTTGAGGTCGAAGTCCTCGTCCAGCAGCACCAGGTCGGCGTACCGGCCCGGCTCCAGCGAGCCGATCGTGTCGGCCATGCCCAGCAGCCGGGCCGGGTTGGCGGACAGCGCCGCGACCGCGTCCGGCACCGGCAGGCCGTCGACCGTGACCGCCCGCTTGAAGGCGCGGTCCAGGGTGAGGGTGGAGCCCGCGATGGACCCGCCCTCGACCAGCCGGGCGACGCCGTCGGCGACCTCGACCTCCAGCGGGCCGAGCATGTAGCGGCCGTCGCCGAAGCCGGCCGCGTCCATCGCGTCGGTGATGAAGGCGACCCGGTCCGGGCCCGCGTGGTGGAAGGCCAGTTGCAGGGCGGCCGGGTGCAGGTGCGTGCCGTCGTTGATCAGCTCGACGGTGACCCGCTCGTCCTCCAGGAGCGCGGCGATCGGGCCGGGGGCGCGGTGGCCGAGCGGCGGCATCGCGTTGAACAGGTGCGTGGCGACGGTCGCGCCCGCGTCGATGGCCTCGCGGGTCTGCTCGTACGTGGCGTCGGTGTGGCCGATCGCCGCGATCACGCCGTGGTCGGCGAGCAGCCGCACGGAGTCGGTGCCGCCGGGCAGCTCGGTGGCCAGCGTGACCATCCGGGCCTGGCCGCGGGCCGCGTCGATCAGCTTGCGGACCTCCGCCGGGTCCGGGTCGCGCAGCAGCACCTCGGAGTGGGCGCCCTTGCGGCACGGCGAGATGAACGGCCCCTCGAAGTGCACGCCGGCGATGTCGCCCTGCTCCGCCAGCTCGCTGAGCAGGCCCGCGCGCTGGGCGAGGAAGGCCGTGTCGCCGGTGACGGTCGAGGCGACCAGGGTGGTGGTGCCGTGCAGGCGGTGGGTGTGGATGCCCTTCAGGACGTCGTCGACCGACCCGGAGGTGAAGGACGCCCCGCCGCCGCCGTGGTTGTGCAGGTCGACGAAGCCGGGGACCAGCCAGTGGCCCGTGACGTCGAGGACCCGGGCGTTCTCCGGGGCGGTGCGGGTGATGCGGGTGCCCTCGACGACCACCCGGCCGTTGTCGACGGTCCCGGTGGGGAGCACCACGCGGCCGCCGGAGAGCACCAGGGGCGTTCCGTCTGCTGCGGGGTGCGGGTGGGGCGGGGTCGGTCGCGCAGTTCCCCGCGCCCCTGGGGCGTTGGCCATCAGGGGGTTACCTCCAAACGGTCGGTGTGGTCGAGGAGATCCCAGGCCAGGAGACCCGCGCCCAGGCATCCGGCCGTGTCGCCGAGGGCCGCCGGGACGATCGACGGGAGCTTCTGGAAGGTGATCCGCCGCCGGACGGCCTCGCGCAGCGGTGTGAACAAGGTTTCCCCGGCCTCGGCGAGCCCGCCACCGATGATCAGGGTGCGCGGGTCCAGCAGGGTGAGCGCGGTGACCAGCCCGTCGGCGAGCGCGTCGACGGCCGCCTGCCAGACCCGTACGGCCTCCGGGTTCCCCGCTTCGACCGCCCTCGCGCAGCCGGCGGCGTCCGCGTCCGGGTCGCCGCACGCCGCGGCCCACGCCTGGCCGACGGCCGCGGCGGAGGCGTACCGCTCCAGGCAGCCGCGCTGCCCGCACGGGCAGGGCGTCCCGCCGGGCCGTACGACGATGTGGCCGATCTCGCCCGCGAAGCCGTGCGCGCCCGCCTCGACCCGGCCGTCGACGCCGATGGCGCCCGCGATGCCGGTGCCCAGGGCCACGAACAGGAAGCGGTCGCTGCCCCGGCCGGCGCCGACCCGGCCCTCGGCGAGGCCGCCGGTGCGCACGTCGTGCCCGAGGGCGACCGGCACGCCGAGCTCCGCCGTCAGCAGGTCGCGCAGGGGGACGTCGCGCCAGCCGAGGTTGGCGGCGTAGACGGCGACGCCCCGGGTGTCGTCGACGATGCCGGGGACGGCGACGCCGGCGGCGGCCGCGGGCTCGCCGAACCGGTCGGCGCCGTAGGCGCGCAGTTCGGCGGCGAAGCCGACGATGCCCGCGACGACGGCGTCCGGGCCGCGGTCGCGCCCGGTGGCCCGCCGCGCCTGGTGCAGCAGCGTGCCGTCCGCCCCGGTCAGGGCGGCTTTCATCCCGGTGCCGCCCACGTCGAGGGCGATGACATGTCTCACGGGGACAGTGTGACCCGGGGACCCGCGAGAGGTCTAGTCCACTTACGTGGTGTAGACCTTAATCCGGTTATCGGAAAGTTTCGGTCGGCGGAGGGGCGGACAACAGTGCAGCGGCGGGGTACGGCAGGGACGATCGCGGTGGTGTCCGCACTGGGCCTGACGGCGGTCCTGGGCGGCTGCGGCCTCACCGGCGCCTCGGACGACGTCACCCTGACACTGGTCGCCGCGGACTACGGCGACAGCGCGGCCAACAGCTCGAAGAAGTACTGGGGCGACCTCGTCGAGGCGTACGAGGAGAAGCACCCCGGCGTGAAGATCGACGTCACCGTCCACTCCTGGAACGACGTCGACCGCGAGGTCAAGGAGATGGTCGACGCCGGCAATCCGCCGGACATGGCGCAGATCGGCGCGTACGCCGACTACGCGGCCGCGGACCTCCTCTACAAGGCCGACGAGCTGCTCTCCATACCCGTGCAGGCCGACTTCGTCTCGCAGCTGTCCACCGCGGGCGAGGTCCACGGCGTGCAGTACGGCATGCCGTTCGCCTCCTCCACGCGCGTGCTCTTCTACAACAAGACCCTGTTCGCGAAGGCCGGCATCACCCCGCCCCGGACCTGGGACGAGCTCGCCGCCGCCGCCGAGGCCCTCAAGGCCGAGGGCGTGACCTACCCCTACGCCCTGCCGCTCGGGCCGGAGGAGGCGCAGGCCGAGACCCTGCAGTGGATGCTCAGCGGCGGGGGCGGCTACACCGACGACGTCGGCACCTACTCCCTCGACTCCCCGGCCAACGTCAAGACCTTCACCTGGCTGAAGGACGAGCTGGTCGGCAAGGGCCTGACCGGGCCGGTCGCGCCCGGCAAGCTCAACCGCGCCGCCGCCTTCGCCGCGTTCGCCGCCGGTGACGTCGGCATGCTCAACGGCCACCCCTCGCTGATGGGCATCGCCGCCAAGAAGGGCGTCAAGTTCGGCATGGTGCCGACGCCGGGCGCCGAGGGCGAGAGCAGGAACACCCTCGGCGTCGCCGACTGGATGACGGCCTTCAAGAAGAACGGCCACGGCGAGCAGGTCGGCGACTTCCTCGACTTCGTCTACAGCGAGAAGAACGTGCTCGCCTTCTCCCGCGCGTACAACTTGCTGCCCGTCACCACGTCCGCGTCCACGACGATGGCCGCCGCCGAGCAGGACAAGGAACTGAGGGCCTTCCTGGAGGAGCTGCCGACCTCCGAGCTCTACCCGGTCGGCAAGACCTCCTGGGCCGAGGTCAGCGCGGACGTCAAGGAGCGGATCGGCCGGGCGGTCACCTCCAGCGGCAGCCCGGCGGCCGTCCTGGAGCAGCTCCAGGCCACCGCGACCCGGGCCGAGAGCGGCGGGGAGTAGCCCCGCCGGCCCCCGCTGTCGGTGGCGGGGGCTACGGTGCCAGGCATGGACCAGGAGCAGCTCGGCCGCAGGGAACGGGACATCCTCGCGCTCGAACGCCGCGGCTTCCCCGGCCCCGGCGCCAAGGAGCGGGCGATACGCGAGGAGCTGGGCCTGGCGCCCGTGCGCTACTACCAGCTGCTCAACGCGCTGCTCGACGATCCGCGCGCCCTGGCGCACGACCCGGTCACCGTGAACCGCCTGCGACGGGTGCGGGAGGCACGCCGCGCGGAGCGGTGACGCGGCCCCGGCGCGACCTTCCGCCGCCGGGCCGCGCTCCGGCCCCGTTCGCGCCGCCGGGCCGCGTTCCGGCCCCGCCCGTGTCGCCGGGCTGTGTGTTCCGGCCCGCCCGTGTCGCCGGGCCGCGCTCCGGCCCCGTCCGCGTCGCCGGGTGCGGGTGCGGGTGCGTCGTGGCCGGTCGCGCGGTTCCCCGCGCCCCTCCGGGCGCGCCCCGCGCTCCCGGCTCAGGCCAGCCGTGCCGCGAGCAGCCGCAGCAGGGCGACGACGCCCTGCGGGCCGTCCACCACCAGGTCCGCCCGTTCCCGCAGTTCGGCGACCTCGTCGCTGCCGCTGCACACCAGGACGCCCGGCGTGCCGTCGGAGCGGAGCTTGTCCACCGCGCCGAAGGCGGGCAGGTCGCCGAGGTCGTCACCGGCGTACAGGACCGACCCGGCGCCGATCTCCCGGGCCAGGTCGACGAGCGCGACGCCCTTGTCCATGCCCGGCGGGCGCAGCTCCAGCACCAGCCGGCCCGGCTCGACGATCAGGCCGTGCCGGGCGGCCAGCTCGGCCAGCGGAGCGCGCAGCGCCTCGAAGGCGGCCTGCGGGTCGGCGGCCCGGCGGGTGTGCACCGCCACCGCCCGGCCCTTCTCCTCGATCCAGGTGCCCTGCCAGGCGCCGACCCGGTCGAGGACCCCCGGCAGCTCGGCGCGCACCGCCGCGACACCGGGGTGCGGGGCCGGGGCGGTGACGGTGCCGGTGACGGCGTCCCAGCGCTCGGCGCCGTAGTGCCCGAGCACCACCAGGCGCTCCAGTCCGGGGACGCCCGCGAAGCCGCCGTTGCGCACCGCGACCCCGGCCGGGCGGCCCGTGACCACCGCGACCGCCGCCACCTTCGGGGCGAGCGCGGCGAGCGCGGGCACCGCGTCGGGGTGCGCCCGGGCCTGCTCGGGGTCGGCGACGATCGGGGCGAGCGTGCCGTCGAAGTCGAGGCCGATCAGCGCCCTGTCCGGCCGCGCGAGGAGGGCGTCGAGCCCGTCCCGTCCGGCCCGGGTCACGGGCGTCGGGAAGGGGTCCTCGCGGTCGGGGGATTCCGTGTGGCTGCCCATGTGCCGACCCTACTCACCCGCGGGCCCGCGCAGGGCCTCCAGCTGGTCCAGGAACCACCGCGCCGGGGGCAGCGCGGTCGCCGCCGCGGCCAGGCGCTTGGAGCGGTCCGCCCGCTCCTCCGGTCGCATCGACAGCGCCTCGTGCAGGGCGCGGGCCGTGCCGGTCACGTCGTACGGGTTGACGGTGAGCGCGTCCTCGCCGAGCTCCTCGTGGGCGCCGGCCTCCCGGGAGAGCACCAGCGCGCAGCCCGCGTCGGAGACGACCGGCACCTCCTTGGCGACGAGGTTCATGCCGTCCCGGATGGGGTTGACCAGCGCCACGTCGGCCAGCCGGTACGCCGCGAGCGAGCGGGCGAAGTCGTCCTTGACGTGCAGGACGACCGGCTTCCAGTCCGGGGTGCCGTACTCCTCGTTGATCTCGTCCGCGAGCCGCTGCACCTCGGCCGTGTAGTCGCGGTACACCGCGAGGTCCTGCCGGGAGGGGTAGGCGAAGGCGACGTGCACCACCCGCTCGCGCCACTCGGCGTGGGCGTGCAGGAGCTGCCGGTAGGCGAGCAGGCCGCGCACGATGTTCTTGGACAGCTCGGTGCGGTCGACCCGGACGATCGTGCGGCGCGGGGCGCCGTCGGGGGTCGTGCCGATCTCCTCGCGCAGCGCGGCGATCCGCTCCTCGACGTCCGCCTCGTGCGCGCGGCGGCGCAGGAAGTCCGCGTCGGCCCCCAGCCCGTGCACCCCGACCCGGGTGCCGCCGAGGCCGCCCGCGAACTGCTCGCAGCACGCGGTGAACGCGTCCGCCCAGCGGTGGGTGAGGAAACCCAGCCGGTCCGCGCCGAGCATGCCGCGCAGCACCTGCCCGGCGATGTCGTCGGGCAGCATCCGGAAGTACTCCGGCGGCGCCCACGGCGTGTGCGAGAAGTGCCCGATGCGCAGGTCCGGGCGCAGCTCGCGCAGCATCCCCGGCACCAGCGTCAGGTGGTAGTCCTGCACCACCACCGCCGCGCCGGGCGCCGCCTCCTCGGCGAGCGCCTCGGCGAAGGCCCGGTTGTACGTCTCGTAGGACGCCCACTGACGCCGGAACTCCGTGTCGAAGACCGGCTCCAGCGGGGTCTGGTACAGCATGTGGTGCACGAACCACAGCACGGAGTTGGCGATGCCGTTGTACGCGTCGGCGTGCACGTCGGCCGGCACGTCCAGCATCCGTACGCCGTCCTCGCCGACGCCGCGCGCGACCGCCTCCCGGTCGCCGTCGGACAGCGCCGAGCACACCCACAGCGCACCCGCGTCCGGACCGATCGCCGACAGGCCGGAGACGAGTCCGCCGCCGCCCCGTTTGGCGTGCAGCGAACCGTCCTCGCGCACCTCGTACGAGACCGGTCCGCGGTTGGACGCGACCAGCACCTGGGCACCCTGAGCAGCCTGCGTGGAAGCCATACGCCTCAACCTAGCCCGACCTGAACCGATCAAACGTGCGGACCTGCCGCATCCGGCCGGAAACCGCCCGGTCAGGCCGCTTTCCGGGCCTGGTACTCGGCTATCTCCGCCATCGGCGGCCGCTCCTCGGTGTCCACCGAGTACGTCCGCGGCTCGAACCCGTCCTCGCCCCGCTCGAACTGGGTCAGCGACGGCCGGATCAGGTGCCCGCGGGCCAGCCGCAGCTGGGCGGTGCGGTAGATCGCGGCGGCCATCCGGCCCAGCGCCTGCCCGTCCTGGTGCCGGTGCTTGCGCACCCCCACGTCGACCTGGGCGAGGGCGTCCAGCCCGACCAGGTGCAGGGCGTCCACCAGCATGCCGAGCTCGACGCCGTACCCGACGGGGAACGGCAGCTGCTCCAGCAGGGAGCGGCGGGCCGCGTACTCGCCGCCCAGCGGCTGCACGAAGCCGGCCAGCTGCGGCCAGTGCATGTTCAGCAGCGGGCGGGCCATCAGCTCGGTGACCCGGCCGCCCTGCCCGGCCGCGCCGCCGAGCGGCCGGTCGTACATGGCCTTCACCAGGTCGACGTCCGGGTCGGTGAGCAGCGGGCCCACGATCCCGGCGACGAAGTCGGAGGAGAACTCCTTCAGGTCGGCGTCCACGAAGCAGACGACGTCCCCCCGGGTCACCAGCAGGGACCGCCACAGCACCTCGCCCTTGCCGGGCACGGCGGGCAGGCGGGGCAGGATCGCGTCGCGGTGCACCACCCTCGCGCCCGCGGCGGCGGCCACCTGCGACGTGCGGTCCGTCGACCCGGAGTCGACCACGACGACCTCGTCGACGAGCGGCACCTGCTGCACGAGGTCGTGGCGGATGACGGCGACGATGTCGCCGACCGTCTCCTCCTCGTTGAGGGCGGGCAGGACGACACTGACCGACTGGCCGGTGGCGCGCTTGGCGGCGAGGATCTGGTGGAGCGGGCGATCGGTCACGGACCAGGAGCGGGTGCTCAGCCAGCGCTCGACTTCTTCCAGCACGGTCTGCGGCTCCTCACTGTTCGGATCACGTGGTCTCCGTGTGATCCATCTCGCGGTTCGGACGACTATCTCAACTGTCCTGGCCGTCGGTTACAGTCTTGGACAACGCGGGTGACCATCGCATGTCGGGGGCCACCGCTGCTGACAACCACATACAGCTCATCCAGAGGGGCAGAGGGACACGGCCCGATGAAGCCCCGGCAACCCTCCAGCCGGTCTTGTCACGTCGACGTGGCGAGGCTCCCGGCTAGGGAAGGTGCCAAATCCGTCTCACGGCGAGATGCGTCGTGAGGAAGATGAGGAGAAAGGGCCTCGCCTCACATGGCTGTGCAGACCGTTGCAAGCACCACCGAATCCGCCGCCCCCGTCGACCTGGGCCCCGCCACGGCGCTGTCCTGCCGCGAGTGCGGTCACCGGGTGCCCCTCGGCCCGGTCTTCGCGTGCGAGGAGTGTTTCGGCCCGCTGGAGATCGCGTACGACTTCTCCGGCCACGACGCCGAGGAGCTCCGCAAGCGGATCGAGGCGGGACCCGCGAACATCTGGCGCTACGCGCCGCTGCTGCCCGTCCCCGCGGACGTGGCGGACAAGCCGAACCTGAACCCCGGCTGGACCAAGCTCGTCCGGGCCGACAACCTCGCCCGCGAACTCGGCGTCACCGGCGGGCTGTACGTGAAGGACGACTCCGGCAACCCGACGCACTCCTTCAAGGACCGCGTGGTCGCCCAGGCGCTGGAGGCGGCGCGCGCCTTCGGCTTCACCACCCTGTCGTGCTCCTCCACCGGCAACCTGGCCGGCGCCGTCGGCGCCGCCGCCGCCCGCGCCGGCTTCCGCTCCTGCGTGTTCATCCCGCGCGACCTGGAGCAGGGCAAGGTCGTCATGGCCGCCGTCTACGGCGGCGAGCTCGTCGGCATCGAGGGCAACTACGACGACGTGAACCGCTTCTGCTCCGAGCTGATCGGCGACCCGGCCGGCGAGGGCTGGGGCTTCGTCAACGTCAACCTGCGGCCGTACTACGCGGAGGGGTCCAAGACCCTCGCGTACGAGATCTGCGAGCAGCTCGGCTGGCGGCTGCCGGACCAGATCGTGGTGCCGATCGCCTCCGGCTCGCAGCTCACGAAGATCGACAAGGGTCTCCAGGAGCTGATCCGGCTGGGGCTCGTCGAGGACCGGCCGTACAAGATCTTCGGTGCGCAGGCCGAGGGCTGCTCGCCGGTGTCGACGGCGTTCAAGGCCGGGCACGACGTGGTCCGCCCGCAGAAGCCGAACACCATCGCCAAGTCGCTGGCCATCGGCAACCCGGCCGACGGGCCGTACGTCCTGGACATCGCGCGCCGCACCGGCGGGGCGGTGGAGGACGTCACCGACGAGCAGGTCGTCGACGCGATCAAGCTGCTGGCGCGGACCGAGGGGATCTTCGCGGAGACCGCCGGCGGGGTGACCGTGGGGGTGACCCGCAAGCTGATCGAGAGCGGGGCCCTCGACCCCACGAAGAGCACCGTCGTGCTCAACACCGGCGACGGGCTCAAGACGCTCGACGCCGTGGCGGGCACGGGGCTCACCGCGACGATCCGGCCGAGTCTGGAGTCGTTCCGCGAGGCGGGGCTCGTCTGACGGGCCCGTCCGCCGTCTCCGCCTGCGGGCCGCCCGTGCCGGCCGCGCCCGCACGGCGGCAGCCGCAGATCCCCCCTGCCCCGCGCCCCCGGGGCGTCGTACCGACCGGAGGTCGAAAGTGAGCGTCACCGTCCGCATCCCCACCATCCTGCGCACCTACACCGGCGGTCAGGCCGAGGTCAGCGCGCAGGGCGCCACCCTCGGCGAGGTCATCGCCGACCTGGAGAAGAACCACACGGGGATCGCCGCCCGCGTCCTGGACGACCAGGGCAAGCTGCGCCGCTTCGTCAACGTGTACGTCAACGACGACGACGTGCGCTTCGAGCAGGGCCTGGAGACCGCCACCCCGGACGGTGCCGGCGTGTCCATCATCCCGGCGGTCGCGGGCGGCTGATCGCCCGTTTCCACGGCCGGTTCGTTACCTCTGGTAATGCCGGTGACGCCGAGTTCGTCGAATTGCCCCCTCCGTGAGAGAAGCGGAGGGGGCAATTCCATGTGATTGAGCGCGGTACAGTTGGGGAACGCGATCCCGATCTCCTGATCGTGAACTCCGCATTCCTGCCGCAGGTCCGACGAGATGCAGCCAAAGTGTGCACGTCCTTTGCGGCTTTTGTTCCCTTTGTGCAGCCCGACTTGCCCCGAATGATGGCGAATTCTCGCCAGATTCCGGACCGGGCGCGTCCAGATTTCTCGTCCGATTGACCTGTTGCAGACGGCAGTTGGACAGATACATTCAGCCGCGGTCGACGCGTTCCGGCGCACGCCCCCGTCGTGGGGGGTGAGGTCTGACCCGGATCCGCGAAGTGTGGATCTGTGCAAGGGCCAGTAATAGGGGAGTTAGGCATGGCTCAGGGCACCGTCAAGTGGTTCAACGCGGAGAAGGGGTACGGCTTCATCGCGGTCGACGGTGGTGCGGATGTTTTCGTCCACTACAGCGCGATCCAGATGGACGGTTACCGCACCCTGGAAGAGGGCCAGCGGGTCGAGTTCGAGATCTCGCAGGGCCAGAAGGGCCCGCAGGCCGACATGGTTCGCGTCACCGCCTGAACGCGCGACAGCGAGCAACCGCAAGCGACCGGTCTTCTCTGAAGGGCCCGTGCCTCCCGGGGCGCGGGCCCTTCGGCCTGCCCGGGGACGGTCGCGCCGCCCCCGCGGGGCGGCCGGGAGCTGTTCGCCCGGGGCTGAGCGCCCCGCCCGAAGCCCGAGAGGCGCTTGCACTCGCCTAGGTCGAGTGCTAATCATTGGCGTTAGCACTCTGAAGGTGAGAGTGACAACGAAGGACCGGGTCGGTGAGGCCCGCGGGCCGGGTGGGGCAAGGAACCACAAGGCCGGCGAGCCGTCCGTCGCGGGCGCGGGCGCGGTCCGAAGGAATCACCCCCAGTCCTGGAGGGACCACTTCACATGGCCAAGATCATCGCGTTCGACGAGGAGGCGCGGCGCGGCCTCGAGCGCGGCATGAACCAGCTCGCGGACGCCGTGAAGGTGACGCTCGGCCCGAAGGGCCGCAACGTCGTCCTCGAGAAGAAGTGGGGCGCGCCCACGATCACCAACGACGGCGTCTCCATCGCCAAGGAGATCGAGCTCGAGGACCCGTACGAGAAGATCGGCGCCGAGCTGGTCAAGGAAGTAGCGAAGAAGACGGACGACGTCGCCGGTGACGGCACGACGACCGCCACCGTCCTGGCCCAGGCGCTCGTCCGCGAGGGCCTGCGCAACGTCGCCGCCGGCGCCAACCCGATGGCCCTGAAGCGCGGTATCGAGAAGGCCGTCGAGGCCGTCTCCGCCGCCCTGCTGGAGCAGGCGAAGGACGTCGAGACCAAGGAGCAGATCGCCTCCACGGCCTCCATCTCCGCCGCCGACACCCAGATCGGCGAGCTCATCGCCGAGGCCATGGACAAGGTCGGCAAGGAAGGCGTCATCACCGTCGAGGAGTCCCAGACCTTCGGTCTGGAGCTGGAGCTCACCGAGGGTATGCGCTTCGACAAGGGCTACATCTCGGCGTACTTCGCCACCGACATGGAGCGTATGGAGGCCGTCCTCGACGACCCGTACATCCTGATCGCGAACTCCAAGGTCTCCAACGTCAAGGACCTGCTCCCGCTCCTGGAGAAGGTCATGCAGTCGGGCAAGCCGCTGCTGATCATCGCCGAGGACGTCGAGGGCGAGGCCCTGTCGACCCTGGTCGTCAACAAGATCCGCGGCACCTTCAAGTCCGTCGCCGTCAAGGCCCCGGGCTTCGGCGACCGCCGCAAGGCCATGCTCGGCGACATCGCCATCCTCACGGGCGGCGAGGTCATCTCCGAGGAGGTCGGCCTCAAGCTGGAGAACGCCACCCTCGACCTGCTGGGCAAGGCCCGCAAGGTGGTCATCACCAAGGACGAGACCACCATCGTCGACGGTGCCGGCTCCGCCGACCAGGTCCAGGGCCGCGTGAACCAGATCCGCGCCGAGATCGAGAACAGCGACTCCGACTACGACCGCGAGAAGCTCCAGGAGCGCCTGGCGAAGCTCGCGGGCGGCGTGGCCGTCATCAAGGCCGGTGCCGCCACCGAGGTCGAGCTCAAGGAGCGCAAGCACCGCATCGAGGACGCCGTCCGCAACGCGAAGGCCGCCGTCGAGGAGGGCATCGTCGCCGGTGGTGGCGTGGCCCTGCTGCAGGCCTCCCAGGTCTTCGAGAAGCTGGAGCTGGAGGGCGACGAGGCCACCGGTGCCGCCGCTGTGAAGCTGGCCCTGGAGGCCCCGCTGAAGCAGATCGCCGTCAACGCCGGCCTCGAGGGCGGTGTCGTGGTGGAGAAGGTGCGCAACCTGACCCCGGGCCACGGCCTGAACGCCGCGACCGGCGAGTACGTCGACCTGGTCGCCGAGGGCATCATCGACCCGGCGAAGGTGACCCGTTCCGCCCTGCAGAACGCCGCCTCCATCGCCGCGCTGTTCCTCACCACCGAGGCCGTCATCGCCGACAAGCCGGAGAAGGCCGCCGCGCCCGCCGGTGGCGGCATGCCGGGCGGTGACATGGACTTCTGATCCTTCCGAGGATCGGCGGTCCACCGCAGCACGAGACCGAGGGCGGCACTCCCTGGAGACAGGGGGTGCCGCCCTCGGGCGTGTCCGGGATCACACGGGTGCGGACCGGGCGGGCGGAATGCGGGCAGGGACCCGGCAGTTGACGCAGGGGCAGTATCAATGCACGCGCACATACCGACTGGTCAAGCGTCGAGGAGCCCCCACGTGACTGTCACCGCCTCCGAGTCCGCCGCCTCCCGGGCGGCCGAGATCCTCTCCCGGCCCGCCACCATCAACGGCCTGACCCTCCGCAACCGCATCGCCATGGCGCCCATGACCCGGATGTTCTCCCCGGGCGGCGTGCCCGGCGAGGACGTGGTGTCGTACTACGCCCGCCGCGCGGCGGCCGGGGTCGGGCTGATCGTCACCGAGGGCACGTACGTCGGCCACGAGTCGGCCGGGCAGAGCGACCGGGTGCCGCGCTTCCACGGCGAGGAGCAGCTGGCGGGGTGGGCGAAGGTCGCCGAGGCCGTGCACGCGGCGGGCGGCCGGATCGTGCCGCAGCTCTGGCACATCGGCATGGTGCGCAAGCAGGGTGAGCCGCCGTTCCCGGACGCGCCGGCGGTCGGGCCCTCCGGGGTGCGGCCGGACGGCACCGAGGGGGCCGGCAAGACGATGACGCAGGCGGACCTGGACGCGGTGATCGGGGCGTTCGCGCAGGCCGCCGCGGACGCCGAGCGGATCGGCTTCGACGGCGTGGAGATCCACGGGGCGCACGGGTACCTCGTCGACCAGTTCCTGTGGGCGGGCACCAACCGGCGTACGGACGCGTACGGCGGGGACGCGGTGGCCCGGACGAAGTTCGCGGCGGAGATCGTCGCGGCGGTGCGGGAGAGGGTGTCGGCGGAGTTCCCGGTGATCTTCCGGTACTCGCAGTGGAAGCAGGAGGCGTACGACGCGCGGCTCGCGGAGACGCCGCAGGAGCTGGAGGCGATCCTCGCCCCGCTGGCGGCGGCCGGGGTGGACGCGTTCCACGCGTCGACGCGGCGGTACTGGGTGCCGGAGTTCGACGGGTCGGATCTCAATCTGGCCGGGTGGACGAAGAAGCTGACGGGGCGGGCCGCGATCACGGTCGGCTCGGTGGGGCTCGACGGGGACTTCCTCAAGGCGTTCCAGGGGGAGGGGGCGGCGGTGGGCAGCCTCGACAACCTGCTCGACCGGCTGGAGCGGGAGGAGTTCGACCTGGTCGCGGTCGGGCGGGCGCTGCTGCAGGACCCCCACTGGGCGGAGAAGGTGCTGGACGGGCGGTTCGGGGAGCTGTCCGCCTATGACCCGGCGGCGCTGAAGTCGCTGTCCTGACCTTCGCCCGCCCACCCGTCCGGAGCGGCGGGCCGAGAGGTGCTCCTCGCGCCCCGGCCCGCGCTCCGGCTGCCGTATCCCCGGGGCCCCAACTGCCCGTCCCCGCAAGCCGCGTAAGGTCCTGGTGATCTCTGGAGGACGGCGTGGCCTGGTGTGAGGGGAGACTGCGGTGAGCGGGGAAGTCGTCGTGCGGACGCGGGCCGGGGCGGTGCGGGGGCGGGTCGAGGACCGGCTGGTGGTGTTCCGGGGGATGCCGTTCGCCGAACCGCCGGTCGGACAGGGGCGGTTCGGGGCGCCGCGGGCCGTGCGGGGGTGGGACGGGGTGCGGGACGCGTTCGCGTTCGGGCCGCCGCCTCCGCAGGACACCGGTCTGACGGGCGGGGCCGCTCTGCCGGACCGGGCGGAGGGCGACGACTGGCTGACGGTGAACGTGTGGACGCCCGAGCCCGATCCGGCCGCCCGGCGTCCCGTGATGGTGTGGATCTACGGCGGCGCCTACAAGCTCGGCCACTCCGGCAGCCCCGGTTACGACGCCCGCCTGATAGCCGGGGACGGCGACGTGGTCGTCGTCAGCTTCAACTACCGCGTCGGGATGGAGGGCTTCGCGCACGTCGACGGCGCGCCCGCCAACCGGGGCCTGCTCGACCAGGTCGCCGCGCTGGAGTGGGTCCGGGACAACATCGCCGCGTTCGGCGGCGACCCGGACCGGGTCACCGTCTTCGGGGAGTCGGCGGGCGCCGGTTCGGTCGCCGCGCTGCTGGCGATGCCGCGCGCGGCCGGACTGTTCCACCGGGCGATCGCCCAGAGCCTCCCCGGCACCTACTTCTCCGACGCCCTCGCCCGGGACATCGGCACCGCCCTCGCCGCCGAGGCCGGCCTGCGGCCGACCGTCGCGGACCTGTCCACGGTCGACCCGCGCCGCCTGGTCTCCGCCGGGCAGACCCTCAGCGCGAAGATGCCCCAGTACCTGGACCGCTGGGGCCAGGTCGCCCCCACGGTCACCCCGTACGCGCCCGTCGTCGACGGCGACGTGCTGCCCACCACCCCCTGGCGGGCGCTGGCGTCCGGCGCCGCCCGGGACGTCGACCTGCTCACCGGCCACAACCGCGACGAGTACCGCCTGTTCGTCGCCCTGGCCGGCCGGCTCCGCGGGATCACCGACGAGCAGGCCGCGGCGGCCCTGGACCTGTACGCCCCCGGCGGCCCGGACGGGGCGCGGGCCTACCGCGCGGCGTTCCCCGACGCCTCCCCGGGCGAGCTGTACGAGCGCGTCCAGACCGACTGGCTGTTCGCCATGCCCACCCTCCGCCTGGCCGACGCGCAGCGCGCGGGCGGCGGACGCGCGCACGTCTACGCGCTCACCTGGTCCGCCCCCTCCCACGGCGGCGTCTTCGGCGCCTGCCACGCCCTGGACCTGCCCCTGCTCTTCGGCACCTACCAGGCCGACGTGGGCGCCCTGCTGTTCGCGGGCGTCGAGTCCTCACCCGAGGCGGAAGCGCTGTCGAGGCGCATGCGGGCGTCCTGGACGGCGTTCGCGCGCGGCGGCGACCCGGGCTGGCCGGCGTACGACCCCGCGCGGCGGCTGGTGCAGGTGCTGGACGCGGAACCGGTCGTCACGGCGTACCCGCAGGAGGCGTCCCGCCGCCTGTGGGAGGGGTACGACTTCGCGGAGCTGCCGCTCCTGTAGGGCGGCGCCTACAGGTTGCCCATCGGCTCGATGTCGATCCGCACGGGCGTCCCCCACACGCGCAGCACCTCGTAGTCGGTGAACTCGTGCACCACCCGGTACGCCATGGCGGGCCGGGGCCCGCGGAGCTGGGCGGCGACGTACAGCTCGGCCTCGCGGCGGTCTCGGCGCGGGGTGCCGCACAGCTGCCACGCCTGGCCGTTCCACAGCTCCGGCAGCCAGCGCTGCTGGGGCTGCGGGCGGTCGCCGCGCACGCCGTAGCGGGACGGGGCGGGGCCGGTGGCCGGGGGGCGCGGGGCGGGTCCGTTGAACTCGGCGCGGCGGGCCGCCCGCCGGCGGGTCTCGCACAGCAGGCACAGGTCGGGGGCGCTCTCGTCGACCGGACCGGTGGGGTGCTCGGGGCAGCGTGTGCTGGGGGCGGTCGTCGTGACGCTCTCCTCCAGCAGGTCCAGGGCCCGCCGCAGATCCGCCCTGACCTCGTGCAGCTTGGCGTCCGGGGTGTCGGCGGCGAGGGCTTCGCCGTGCTCGCCGAGCAGGCGCAGGGCTCGGCCGAGGGCGGTGAGCTGGGCGTGGTTCATCGTGGTGGGGTTCCGGTCGGTCGGCGGGGCTGTCGGGTCGTGCGGTATCCAGTGTGCGCCGTGACCGTCACCGGCGCGCCTCCCCCTCCGCCGGGACGTCGCGGTGGAGGAGGATGGGGCCGAGACCTACCCCCCGTTCCCCGGAAAGAAGTCCCGGAGCCCGGTGCCCGGAGCTCAGGCGGCCGTGTCCTTGAGGTCCGCGACGAACGCGGCCCAGGCGGCGGCCCGGAACACGAGCTTCGGACCGGTGGGGTTCTTGGAGTCGCGGACGGGGACGACGGCGGGATGGCCGTCGGCCACTTCGAGGCAGTCGCCGCCGCTGCCGCCGCTGTGGCTGGACTTGCGCCAGCGGGCGATCTCCAGGCAGTCGCCGCCGTCGCCGCCGCTGTGACTGGACTTGTGCCAGGTGGCCCCGTCCAGGCTGTACTCAGTCATCCGCCTCATGGGCGTAATCCTGCGCCATCGCCTCGACCAGGGCCAGGGACTTCCCGGGCGGAAGAGCGCAGGCCGTGAGGAGCTCGTAGGTGAATCGGTGGTGCCTGACGGTGGCCGGGTCGTCCTCCAGCCTTCCCGTGCCGACTCCCTCGAAATAGACCAGGGGAGGGGCGTCCTCGAACTCCATCAGCTTGATGGCACCCTGCATCGCCGCGTGCGCGCCCGCGTCGAACGGCAGCACCTGCACGATGGCCCGGTTCCGGCGGGCAAGGCCGGCGAGGTGCCGCAAGGCCTCCGCCATGACCCGCGCTCCACCCGTCACCCTGCGCAGCGCGGCCTCGTCGATCACCGCCCACAACAACGGATCTGTTGGATCGTCGAGAACTCGGGCGCGCTCCATCCGGGCGGTCACCAGCTCTTCGATCGCCTCCTCGGGCGCGGTCGGCTGGTAGGCCCGGCAGACGGCCCGGGCGTAGGCGGGCGTCTGCAGCAGGCCGGGAATCAGCAGAGGCGCGTACTGCCTGATCACCGAAGCGCGAGCCTCGGCGTCCGCCGCCTCCGCGAAGTGCTCGGGATACTTCGACTTCGCCGCCGCCGCGCAGTTCCGCGAGAAGAAGTCCCCCGTTCCCAGCGCCTCGTCCAGCAGCCGCGCGTACTCCGGCTGCATCCGCCGCGTGCCCGCCTCCAGCTGCCCGATGAACGAGCCGCTGACGAACAGGCGCCGGCCGAGTTCCTCCTGGCTCAGGCCGGCCTTCTCGCGGGCGTGGCGGAGTTCGGCGCCCAGCAGGGCGCGGGGGGAGGAGGCGGGGTCGAGGTCCTTGGGGCCGGGCATGGGCAACTCCTCGTCGTACACACGGGGTTGTTGGGACGCCGTATATGGCCAGGTTAGAGGCGGGTCGGACACGCTGGGTGGTGAATCGGAAACTCTGCGTGGAGGTGGGAAGGGTGCGGTCGACCGAGGAGGTCGTGGAGTCGCTGCGGGAGGCGCTCGCGGGTGTGGGGGTGATGCTGCCGTCGCTGGGGGTGGACCCGGTGACCGGCGCGAGCAAAGAGCCGTTCGCGCTCGTCGACCTGGGGCGGTGCAACGTGCGGACCGCCGAGCACCTGACCGACGTGCTGCGCTCGCTGCCCGTGCGGGAGGCGCTGCGGGCGCGGGTGCGGCAGCTCAACCGGGAGGGCAGCCCCGGGTGACGGCGCCGCGCGGTGGGGTTGGTCCAGTGTCCCAGCGCGCACGGGCGTGTGTCACCGTCCTGGGGAATGATCTTCAGGGCGGCGTGCGGTTCTAGGGTTTTCTCAACCTGCCTGTGTGACAAGGGAGTTGACGATGACCCGTGATGACGCGGCCCTCGCGGCCCTCGCGGAGGAGCTGACGGCCATGGCCGCCGCCGATCACCGGCTGGCCGTGGCCGGGGCCGCCCACAGCGAGGACCCGGCCGAGCAGCTCGCGTGGCGGCGCCTGACCGCGCTCCACGCCGACCGGCTGACCGAGATCATGGACGCGTACGGCTGGCCCACGGCGGACCTCGTCGGCGAGGAGGCCGCCCGGGCCGCCTGGCTGATCGCCCAGCACGCCGACCGACAGCTCGACGTCCAGCGGCGGGCGCTGGGGCTGCTGGAGCAGGCCGTCCGGCGGGGCGAGGCGGCCCCGCGCGACCTGGCCTTCCTCCGCGACCGCACCCTGGTCAACGAGGGCCGCGAGCAGATCTACGGCACCCAGATCGCCGGCGTCCGCGACGACGGCTCCCCGGTTCCCTGGCCGTGCGCCGAGCCCGACCGGGTGGACGAGCTGCGCGCGGGCGTCGGCATCGAGCCGTACGCCGCGTACGTGGCGAAGCACGCGCCGGGCTGAGGGGACCCGGCGCCGGTCACCCCGTGGCCGCCGCCAGCGCCGCGCGCAGGTGGCCGCCGGACTCGTGCAGCAGGCGGGTGGCCGTGGGGCCGTCGACGTCGGCCAGGAGGGTGAGGATCGCGGGCTTCACCTCGCCGTCCGTGGCGGCCAGGGCCCGTTCGACGGCGTCGTCCCGCGCGCCGGTGGCGAGGGCGACGATGCGGCGGGAGCGGGCGCGCAGCTTGTCGTTGGAGGCCCGCACGTCGACCATCAGGTTCCCGTACGTCTTGCCCAGCCGGATCATCGTGATCGTCGACAGCATGTTGAGGACGAGCTTCTGCGCCGTGCCGGCCTTCAGGCGGGTCGAGCCGGTGAGGAGCTCGGGGCCGGTGACGACCTCGATGCCGTGGTCGGCGGCGGCCGCCAGCGCG
Source organism: Streptomyces sp. NPDC085946 (assembly GCF_044540485.1). Lineage (NCBI taxonomy): Bacteria > Bacillati > Actinomycetota > Actinomycetes > Kitasatosporales > Streptomycetaceae > Streptomyces > Streptomyces sp. NPDC085946. The sequence continues at coordinate 96,259 of NZ_JBITSF010000005.1, forward strand.
CTGCCCGGGTTGCAGGACAGGCCGATCGTCAGCGTGCCGCGCGCCCGGGCGTACTCCACCGCGCCGACGGCGTACGGGGTGCGGCCGGAGGCGGAGACGCCGACCACCGTGTCGTCGGGGACCAGCCGCAGCGGGGCGAGGTCCCGCTCGGCCAGCTCCCGGGAGTCCTCCGCGCCCTCGACCGGGACGACCAGGGCCTGCGGGCCGCCCGCGATCACGCCCACGACCTGCCCGGGGGCGGTGTCGAAGGTCGGCGGGCACTCGGAGGCGTCCAGCACGCCGAGCCGGCCCGCCGTGCCCGCGCCCGCGTAGACCAGCCGTCCGCCGCGCGCCATCCGCTCGGCGACGGCGTCGACGGCGGCGGCGATCTCGGGCAGCCGCGCGGCGACCGCGCCGGCCACGGTGGCGTCCTCGCCGTTCATGAGCCGGGCGATGTCCAGGGTGGGCAGCCGGTCGATGTCGGCGAGCTCCGGCCGGAACGCCTCGGTGGTCAGCGTGTCCAGCTGGTCCCTCAGGTCGCGGGGATCGGACGTGGAGGTCATGGCGGCGGCTCTCTCGTGCGTACTGCCGTGCGGAGGGCTGGGGCTGGGGGCCGAGGGCTCGGGCCGGGCTAGCGGCGCGTCGTGCCGCGCGGGCGGTGGCGGTGCGCCAGCGCCTCGTACGACGCGGACAGGGCGGGCCCCGCCGTGTCGTAGGTGCGCTGCGTCACCCCCACGAACAGGCAGTCCACGACCAGCAGTTGGCTGGTGCGGGACGACATCGCGGCCGGACGCAGCTCGCTCTCCCGGGCGGTGGAGGTGGTCAGGACGTGGTCGGCGTACTGGGTGACCGGGCCGTCGGGGCGGCCGGTGACCGCCACCGTGGTCGCGCCGCGCTCGAAGGCCACCCGCAGCGGCTCGATGACGTCGCCGGTCGAGCCGGAGTGCGTGATGGCGACGGCGACGTCACCCGGCCGGAGCTGCACGGCGTTCGTGACGGCGAGGTGCGGGTCGCCGGGGGCGTGCGCGACGAGCCCGATGCGCAGCAGCTTCTGCGTGAGGTCCTGGGCGACCAGGCCGGACGCTCCGATGCCGTACACGTCGGTGCGGCGGGCGGCGGCCACCGCGGCGACGGCCGCGCCGAGCTGGACGGTGTCGAGTCCGGCGGCGGTGTCGGCGAGGGTCTGCTGCTCGTCGTGGGCCAGCTTCGCCACGACGTCGGCGATCGGGTCGTCCACCGCGATGTCGGTGGTGAGGGCGGGCGCGCGGCCGGACTGCTGCTGGGCGGCGAGTCCGGCGAGGGCCAGGCGCAGGTCCCGGTAACCCGGATAGCCGAGCAGGCGGGCGGTGCGCACGACGGTCGCCTCGCTGGTGCCGGTGCGCTCGGCCAGACCGGTGACGGTGAGGGCCGCGCAGCCGGCCGGGTCGCCCGCGACGGCCTCGGCGACCCGCTGCATGGAACGGGTCATCGACGGCGCCAGCGTGCGGACCTTGGCCGCCAGGGCGGCGGGCGCGGGCGGTGCGCCACCGGCTCCGCCGGGGCCGCCGCGCGCGGCCGGGAAACTTTCCTTCACGTGCCGGGTCACACCTGAAAGCTATTTTCGGGTCGGCGTCCCGGTCAAGAGTGCGCACAATGGGGTGCATGGAACACACCGGCAGCCCCGTGAGCCCTCTGGAGCAGGCGTTGCACGCCGCACGCGCCCTGGTACTCGCCGACCTGGTCGCGCGCGAGGTCGCCGAGGCGGACGTGGTGTCCCTGGTCGAGGAGTCCGTCGCGCAGCGGCGCTGGTGGGTCGAACAGTGGCCGGAGGGCGCGGAGTACGTCGCCGGGCTGGTCGCCCAGGACGTGCAGGACGCCCTGCTGGAGCGCAAGGGCCGCTGGCCGCTGTGCCCGGTGTGCGGCTCGGGCGACCCGCACGCGCTGGACGTCGAGCCCGAACTCGGCCCGGATCCGCACTGGGTGTGCCACAAGTCGGGCGTGAAGGTCGCGGCGGTGGGGGCGCTGGACGCGGTCCTCGGCGGACCCGCGTCGTGAGGCACCGGTGACGATCTACATCGACCCGCCGACCTGGCCCGGCCACGGGCGGCTGTGGTCCCACCTGGTCAGCGACGTCTCCTACGACGAACTGCACGCGTTCGCCGCCGGACTGGGCGTGCCCCGGCGGGCCTTCGACCGCGACCACTACGACCTGCCCGAGCAGCGCTACGCCGACGCGGTGCGCGCCGGGGCGGTGGAGGTCGGCAGCCGCGAGGTGGTGCGGCTGCTGCACGAGGCCGGGCTGCGCCGGCCGAAGCGGCGCGGTCAGCCCCAGGGCGTGCGCAGTTCGTAGAGGAACTGCTCCTCGTCGTCGGCCACCCGGGTGAACCCGGCGCGCGCGACCACGTTCTGCGACGGCACGTTGGACCGCTCGACGACGGCCAGGACGGCCGTGACGCCGTCCTGCGCCAGCGCCCACGCCGACAGCGCGCGCAGCGCCTCGGTGGCGTAGCCCCGGCCGCGGGCGCCCGGCACGAGGTCGTAGCCGACCTCGACCCGGCCGTCCTCGTCCGGGATGCCGTGGAAGCCCATCGCGCCGACCGCCCGGCCGTCCTCGCGGCGCACCAGCGCGTACATGCCCCACTCGGGGCGCAGCACGCCCTCCTCGTACTGCTTCACCACCAGCGTCGAGCCCATCCGGGTCCCCTCGACCGGGCCGCCCTCGACCCAGGTGAAGCCGCCGTCGTCGCCCGCCGCGAGCTCCATGGCGGCCGCCGGGGTGACGCTCTGGAGGACGAGGCGGTCGGTGGGGAGCACCGGGGCGTTGCACCAGCGCCACGCGGTGACGGGCGCGCGGCCGGGCAGCTCGCCGCGGCCGGTGGCCCACAGCAGGGTCGGCCAGGGGGTGGGCCCGGGCCGGACGTGCGGGAAGAGCCGGGTCAGCACGAAGGAGCACAGGCCGGCCGGCGGTTCGTGGGGCACGCCCAGGCCCTCGGCGATGTCGTGGGTGTGGAGCAGCACCTCGGCCACGCCCATCGCGGCGAAGCCCTCGCGGTCGGCGCTGCGGAACGGGTACGGGTGGAACGCCCGGGCCCCGGGCGGGGCGGTGCGGACCGCGGCGGCGAGCAGGGCGCCGGTCGTGCGGATCACGTCCAGCAGGCCCGCGTTGCCGGTGCCCTCGTCGAGGGTGATGTCGAAGGGGACGTAGCCGTCCTGGGCGCGGCCCGCGAGCTGCCCGGCGTAGGAGACGAGGTCGCTCGCGATGTGCACCGCCGTCTCGTGGCAGCTCCACTCCAGCCGGCCGGCCCGTGCCGCCTGCCAGTCCCGGTCCACGACCGTCCCGAGCAGCGCCACGCAGTCCGCGACCGCCTCGTCCACCTGATCCGCGCCCACAGCATGCATACGGCGAGGCTAGGGGGCGGGCCGCGTCAGGTCGACAGCATTTCCAGCTCGGCGCGCAGGTTGTAGCGGGCGGTCGCCTCCCAGTGCTCGCGGCCGTGGGGCGTGCGGAACAGCGCGGGCAGGTCCAGCAACTGGCGCAGGACCGCGGCGCGGCCCGCCCGGAAGGCGTCGTTCGGCACGAAGTGGTACTCCTCGCGGACGGCGGCGGTGTAGGCGGCGTACGCCGACGGCGGCGAGGCCAGGACCGCGAGGTCGGCGTCGCACAGGACCTGGCCGTCCGGGTCGTCGCCGGCCGGGTCGTGGGTGACGGTGAGGCGGACCAGGCGGGCCACCTCGGCCGTCTTCCGCGCGGACAGCCCGGCCTCGGGCAGCGCGCGTTCGGCCAGCCGCGCCGAGCGCTCCTCGTTCTCGGAGCGGTCGGGCAGGTAGACGGCGTCGTGGAACCAGGCGGCCAGGCGCACCACGTCCGGGTCGGCCGCGTACCCCTCCAGGACGTCGACGCGGTCGAGGACCGCCGTGAGGTGGGCGAGCGTGTGGTAGCGGCGCTGCGGCTCCTGCCAGCGGGCCAGCAGGGCGTCGGCGTACGGCGCCGGGTCGGGGCGGTCGGCGGGTCCCGCGCCGGGGAACGGCCCGCCCCGGGCCGCCACCAGCGAGCGGACGAAACGGGCGCGCAGGGCGTCGAGATCGGCCATGCGCCCATTCTCCCCGGATCCGCCGCCGGTGTTCTCCCCCGGCCGGGCGCGGGGCCCCTAGCGTGGAGGGCATGACGACTCCAGCGGATGTGCACGACGTACGAGACCCCGAACTGCCCGGCCGGCTGCTGGCCGTGGAGCGGGACGCGCTGGTCCCCCTGCTGCGGGCCCGGTCCGACGCGGACTTCGCGCGGCCGGTCGCCGCGTGTCCGGGCTGGACGGTGCGGGACGTGGTGGCGCACTGCGCGGCCGCGCTCACCCGGGTGGTGGAACAGCGGTACGAGGAAGGGGTGTTCTCGCCCGCCGCGAACGACAGGGACATCGCCGAGCGGGCCGGTCTGGCGAACGGGCGGATCGTCGACGAGCTGGAACGCGGGATGACCGCGGCCGGGCCCGTGATCGCCGCGGCGGGCGGGGCGCTGGACGGGATCGCGCTGGGCGAGTGGGTGCACGCCGGGGACGTGCGCGAGGCGTGGGGGGAGCCCGGGGCGTACGCGGGCGACGGGCTGCCGCACGCGCTCGCCCTCCTCGCCCGGGTCACCCGCGAGCGGGGCCTCCTGCCGCTGCACGCCGACCTCGACGACGCCGACGAGCCGCTGCGGCTGGGCGACTTCGCGGGGGACCGGCCGCCCGCCCGGTACATCGGGGACGGCCCGACCCTCGTCCGGCTCTGCGCGGGCCGGTCCGTGGACGGGGCGTCCTACGAGCTGGCCGGGGCGCGGGAGAGCGAGCTGAACATCTTCGGGTGAGGGGGATCCGGCGGGGCCGGGGGCGTAGGCTGGGATTGGACTAGACCTGTAGCCGCCGTCTCACCGTCGATGAATGGGGTCCCATGAGCAAGCGTGCAGTCCTGGAGGTGATCGCCCTCGACGTCGAGGACGCGGTCGCCGCCCGGGCCGGAGGCGCGGACCGCCTCGAACTGGTCACCGACATGGCGGCCGACGGGCTCACCCCGTCGGCCGGGACCGTCGCCGGGATCCGCGAGGCCGTGGACATCCCCCTGCGGGTGATGCTGCGGCTCGCGGACGGTTTCGCGGCCGGAGCCGCCGAGGACGTCGGCCGGCTGGTGCGCGCCGTGGGCGAACTGCGCCGGGCCGGGGCCGAGGAGTTCGTGCTCGGGTTCCTCGACGTGCACGGCGCGGTGGACCTCGACGCGGTCGAGCGGGTCGTCGACGCCCTGGAGGGCTGCCCGTGGACCTTCCACCGGGCCATCGACCGGGCCGCCGACCGCGACGCCCTGCGCAAGCAGCTCGACGGGCTGCCCGGCCTCGACACGTACCTCACCGCGGGGGCGGCCGGAGGCGTCGACGACGGCCTCCCCACCCTGCTCGCCGAGGCCGGCCGGCGCGGCGACCCCGGCTACGAGCAGCAGCTCCTGGTCGGCGGCGGCCTCCGCCTCGACCACGTCCCGACCCTGCTGGAGGCCGGCATCGACGGCTTCCACATCGGCGGCGCAGCCCGCCCCCACGGCTGGTCGGGACCGGTGTCGACGGAGGCGGTCGCCGAGTGGCGGGAGGCACTGGACGCGGCCTGAGTCCGGCGGGCGGTCCCGGATGCCGCGTGAGCCTGGCGGGCGGGCCTGGATGCCGTGTGAGTCCGGTGGGGGGCCTGGATGCCGTGCGGGTCCGGCGGGCGGTACCGGATGCCGTGTGAGTCCGGTGCGGGGCGGACACCGCCTGAGCCCGGTGGGCGGTCCCGATGCCGTGTGATCCCGACGGGCGGTACCGGACGCTGCCTGAGCTCGGCGGGCGGTCGGGCGCTGCGTGAGTCCGGCGGGCGGTCGGGCGCTGCCTGAGACCGGTGAGTGGTATCGGACGTCGCCTGAGCTCGGCGGGCGCTCGGACACCGTCTGAGTCCGGCGGGCGGTCGGGCGCTGCCTGAGTCCGGCGGGCGGTCCCGGACGCCGCCTGAGCCTGGCAGGCGCTCGGACACCGCCTGGGCCCGGTAAGCGGTCGGACACCGCCAGAGCCCGGCGGGCTGCGGCGGCGCCTGTGAGCCAGGGGCCGCTGTGGTGCTCTCCGTGCTGGCCGGGTGGGTGCGGGACGGGGCGGCGGGGCCGCCCGGCCGGGCTTCCCCGCCGACCGGCCTCCTCCGGCACGGGCGGACCGGACCGGACCGGCCCGTGAGCCGGGGGGCCGCCGCGCCGCTTCCCGTGCCGGGCGGTGCGCGGCGCGGCTGCCGTCGCCGGACGGGTGCGTACGCGGGCCCGGTCCCGTGCGGCAGGGGACCGGGACGCGCCGGCGGGCCGGGCGCGGGACCTCGCCCCGGCCGGTCAGGCGAGCTGCTCCGGCAGGGGGGCCGTGTGGGTGACCAGGAGGCCCGAGACCGCCCGGGTCAGGCACACGTACAGGCGGCGCAGGCCGGTGCGCTCGTCGGGCTCGGCGTCGACCACGGCGCGGGGCTCGTCCAGGACCACGTAGTCGTACTCCAGGCCCTTGGCCAGGGACGCCGGGACCAGGGTCAGGCGGGTGCCGGGGGTGGTCTCCTCGCCGGGGCCGAGGTAGCCGACGCCCGCCGCGGTGAGCGCCCCGGCGAGTTCCGGGACCCGGGCGTCGGCGGCGATCAGGCCGACCGAGCCCTCGTGGCGCAGCGACTCCCGGCAGGCGTCGACCACGTCGGCGGCCGAGGCGACCGCGCGGATCTCGAAGGAGCCGGGGTTCTCGCGGACCGACTCGACCGGGGCGAGGCCCGGGGCGATGTGCGGCAGGAGGCGGGAGGCGTAGGCGATGACGTCCGCCGGGACGCGGAAGCCGGCCGTCAGCTCCTCGACCACCGCGTCCTGCTTGCCCAGGTGGGCCAGCGCCTCCCGCCAGCTCCGGGTGGCCCACGGCGTGGTGCCCTGGGCCAGGTCGCCGAGGACGGTCGCCGAGCCCGTGGTGCAGCGGCGGCCCACCGCCCGGTACTGCATGGGGGAGAGGTCCTGCGCCTCGTCGAGGACGACGTGCCCGAGGGAGGGCGTGCGCTGGATCAGGTCGGCGGCCTCGTCGATCAGCACCGCGTCCGCCGGCGACCACTTCGCCGACCTCACCGACCGCGCGGGCCTCGTCCACAGGACGGCCTTCTGCTCGTCCGCGGTGAGGATCCCCTCCGCGTGCCCGGCCAGGAAGTCCGCGTCGGACAGCAGCCGCAGCACGAGCTTCGCCGGGTCGACCGCCGGCCACACGGCCTTCACGGCCGCCTTCACCGCGCTGGTGCGGGCCACCGCGTCCTGCACCCGGTCGTCGGGCGCCTCGCCCGCCCGCTCCATCTGCACCAGCACGGCGTGCGCGATGCGCTGCGGCAGGGCCTCCCGGGCGGCGCCGTAGCGGATGTCCCGGTCCAGCAACTCCCGGACGATCTCCTCCAGTTCGTACGCCGGAACCCGCCAGCGCCGCGAGCCGCGCACCACCACGACCGGCTCGGTGGGCAGGGTCACGTGGGCGTACAGGGCCCGGCGCAGCACCTGCGCCATCCGCGCGTCGCCCTTGACGACCGCCGCCGCCGCGTCGTCCGCGCCCCGCACCTCCACGTGCGCGACCAGGTCGTCCACCGTGGCCTGCTGCACGGTCAGCTCGCCCAGCGCGGGCAGCACCTGCTCGATGTACTGCAGGAAGGACCGGTTCGGCCCGATCACCAGGGTGCCGCTGCGGGCCAGCCGCTCCCGGTGGGCGTACAGCAGGTACGCCACCCGGTGCAGGCCGACGGCGGTCTTCCCGGTGCCGGGGCCGCCCTGCACGCACACGGTCCCGCCCAGCCCGGACCGCACGATCTCGTCCTGCTCCGGCTGGATGGTGGCCACGATGTCCCGCATCGGGCCGACGCGCGGGCGCTCGATCTCCTGCTGGAGCAGCCGGCTGGTCCTCGCCGGCTCGGCGGGGTCGGAGAGGCGCTCGTCCTCGTACGCCGTCAGCTCGCCGCCGGTGTAGCCGAAGCGGCGGCGCAGCGCGACGTCCATGGGGTCCTTCCCGGACGCCCGGTAGAACGGCTGCGACACCGGCGCGCGCCAGTCGATCACCATCGGGTCGCCCTCGGCGTCGTGCACGTGCCGCCGCCCGATGTAGAAGCGCTCCCCCTCCGCCCCCTCGGCCCGTTCGGCGCCCGGCGGGTGCAGGTAGTCGAGCCGGCCGAAGAACAGCGGGGTGCCGGCGAGGTCGGCCAGGGACTTGATCCGCTCCTCGATCTGGCGCGCCAGCACCTGGGCGTTCACCCAGTTCGCGGTGACGTCGCGGATGTCGAGGGACTCGGCGTCCTCGCGCATCACGCGCAGGGCGGCCCGGGACGCGGCGAGGTGCGCGCGCTCACGGGCGAGGGGATCGTCGACGGGCGTGGGGCCGGGCGTGGACAAGGGGGTGCCTCCGGATGACCTGCTGCGTGAAGACCTGCTGCGTGGACGGCCGCACGGTGGGTGGCGGCTGCGGATGCCGACCGGTTTCCGTCCGGGCGGCGGCACTCCGGGGGGAGGCGGGCAAGAGCGGAGATTCTAGGCGAGCGCGACGGGCGCGGGCCACCGCGTTTCCGCCTCCCGCCCCCCGGGGGCCCCGAGGGACGCCGCCCTCCGTCCTGAGGGGCGCCGGTCCGTCCGCGGGCGTACGGGACGGGGGAGCGGGTTCCGTCCGCAGACCGATGCCCGCGCGGGACCCGCACTCGCACACTGGAGGCATGAGCGCAGCAACCGTCTTCCCCGCCCCGGCACCGGGCCGCCCGTCCGGCGCCACGCCCGTGACCGGCGGCCGGCGCCACCTGCTCGGTGACGTCCTGCGCGCCGTCAGGGTGTTCGCGGGCGCCGCCTTCGACGTGGTCGTCCTCGGCGAGTACGGCGAGGAGGCCGGCGTCCGCCGCAGGTGAACCGGCCCGTCGGCCGGGACCGGGAGCCCGTCAGCTCCCGGCCAGGAGCTCGTCCGCGTCCATGATCCGGTACGCGTACCCCTGCTCCGCCAGGAAGCGCTGCCGGTGGGCGGCGAAGTCCTGGTCGATGGTGTCCCGGGCCACCACCGAGTAGAAGTGCGCCTGGTGCCCGTCGGCCTTGGGGCGCAGCACCCGGCCGAGGCGCTGGGCCTCCTCCTGGCGCGAGCCGAACGTGCCCGACACCTGGACGGCGACCGTCGCCTCCGGCAGGTCGATCGAGAAGTTCGCGACCTTGGAGACCACCAGCACGTTGATCTCGCCCTCGCGGAACGCGTCGAAGAGCTTCTCGCGCTGGGCGTTGGACGTCTCGCCCTTGATCACCGGGGCGCCCAGGTGCTCGCCGAGCTCGTCGAGCTGGTCGATGTACTGGCCGATGACGAGGACCTGCTGCCCGGCGAAGCGGCGGACGATCGCCTCGGTGACCTTCCGCTTGGTCTGGGTCGTCGCGCAGAAGCGGTACTTCTCCTCCGCCTCGGCGGTGGCGTACGCGAGCCGCTCGGAGTCGGTCAGGTTGACCCGGACCTCCACGCAGTCGGCGGGCGCGATGTAGCCCTGCGCCTCGATCTCCTTCCACGGCGCGTCGAACCGCTTGGGGCCGATGAGGGAGAACACGTCCGACTCGCGGCCGTCCTCGCGGACCAGCGTCGCGGTCAGGCCGAGGCGGCGGCGCGCCTGGAGGTCGGCGGTGAACTTGAAGACGGGGGCGGGCAGCAGGTGCACCTCGTCGTAGACGATCAGCCCCCAGTCCCGGGAGTCGAACAGCTCCAGGTGGGGGTAGACCCCCTTCCGCCTGGTCGTCAGCACCTGGTAGGTGGCGATGGTGACGGGCCGGATCTCCTTCTTCGTCCCGCTGTACTCGCCGATCTCGTCCTCGGTCAGCGTGGTCCGCTTCACCAGCTCGTGCTTCCACTGCCGGGCCGAGACGGTGTTGGTGACGAGGATCAGGGTGGTCGACTTGGCCTGCGCCATCGACCCGGCGCCGACCAGCGTCTTCCCGGCGCCGCAGGGCAGCACCACGACCCCGGACCCGCCGTGCCAGAAGTTCTCCACGGCCTGCTTCTGGTACGGCCGCAGCGCCCAGCCGTCCTCGCGCAGCTCGATCGGGTGCGCCTCGCCGTCGACGTACCCGGCGAGGTCCTCCGCGGGCCAGCCCAGCTTCAGCAGCGTCTGCTTGATCTGCCCGCGCTCGGAGGGGTGCACGGCGACGGTGTCCGCGTCGATGCGGGCGCCGACCAGCGGGGTGATCCGCTTGGACTTCAGGACCTCCTCCAGCACCGGCCGGTCGGTGGTGGTCAGGACCAGGCCGTGCGCCGGGTGCTTGCTGAGGGTCAGCCGTCCGTAGCGGTCCATCGTCTCGGCGATGTCGACGAGCAGCGCGTGCGGCACCGGGTAGCGGCTGTACTGCACCAGCGCGTCGACGACCTGCTCGGCGTCGTGGCCCGCGGCGCGCGCGTTCCACAGGCCCAGCGGGGTCACCCGGTAGGTGTGGATGTGCTCCGGCGCCCGCTCCAGCTCGGCGAACGGCGCGATGGCCCGGCGGCAGTCGCCGGCCTGCTCGTGATCGACCTCCAGGAGCAGGGTCTTGTCGGACTGGACGATGAGCGGACCATTCACGCGCGGCACCCTTTCGTGCGGCCAGACGACGCGGCCAAACGTCCAGTGTGCCCGATCGCCCGGGTAAGCGCGGTGGCGTGCGCCACCCGTCGTACAGGATCTCTATTCATCCCTGCGGGTGGCGCCGGTTGAGCCGGACGGCGGTTCCCTCCGAAGAATGGCGGACGTGCAGCCTTCCGCAGGAACGCCCTCCCCGCCCACCGCCACGCTCGGCTACGCCCTGTTCGCCACCCGGTGGCTCCAGGCGCCGCTGTACTTCGGCCTGGTGGCCGTGCAGGGCGTGTACGTCTACAAATTCTTCTACGAACTATGGACGTTAATCCTCCGGTGCGTGACCGGCCGGGCCACGGAGACGTACGTGATGCTCGCCGTGCTCAAGCTGGTCGACGTCGTGATGATCGCCAACCTGCTGATCATGGTGATCGTCGGCGGCTACGAGACGTTCGTGTCGCGCATCGGCCTCCAGGGCCACCGCGACCAGCCCGAATGGCTCTCGCACGTCAACCCCAACGTGCTGAAGGTGAAGCTGGCCACCGCGATCGTGGGCATCTCCTCCGTGCACCTGCTCCAGATGTTCGTGGACGTGGAGCACACCTCCCGGCACTCCCTGCTGTGGGGCACCGTGATCCACATGGCCTTCATCGTGTCGGCGGCGATCCTGGCGTACATGTCGGGTCCGATGCTGGTGCGGGACGGACACGCGCCTGTCCGGGCGGGACACGACCCCGGGACTGCGGCGGCCGGCCCCCACCCCGAGCCGGCCGCCGCCCAGGCCCCCTCCCAGGCCCCCTCCCCGGTCCCCTCCTCCGTCCCCGCCCGGATCCCCGCCCAGGTGACCGCCGAGCCCCCCTCCCAGGCGACCGCCCGGATCCCCTCCCCGGTCACCCCCCGGACCCTCTCCCCGGCCACCGCCCAGGCCCCCTCCCCGGCCACCGGCCCTCTCCCCGGCCCGGCGGAGCCGTCCCCGGCCGACGAGGGCGGCGAGGAGCGGATCCGGGCGGCCGGGTTCCCCTCCCGCAAGCTGCTGGAGGAGTTCGACGCCGGCCACCCCCGCGTCTTCGACCGGGAGGCCGTCGCCCGGCTCGGCAAGCTGGACTTCGTCGCCGCGCGCCGCAACGCCGTCCTGGTCGGCCCGCCCGGCACCGGCAAGACGCACCTCGCCACCGGCATCGGCGTGCGCGCCTGCGAGGCCGGGTACCGGGTGCTGTTCGCGACCGCCGCCGAGTGGGCCGCCCGGCTGGCCGAGGCGGACGCGGCGGGCCGGCTCGCCGGGGAACTGGCCGCGCTGGACGCCTGCGCGCTGCTGATCGTCGACGAGGTCGGCTACGTGCCGTTCGACGCGGACGCCTCCCGGCTGTTCTTCCGGCTGGTCGCCCACCGCTACGAGCGGGCCTCCCTGCTGGTGACCGGCGACCGCCCGCCGGAGCACTGGGAGGAGGTCTTCGCCGGTCCCGCCGTCCCGGCGATGGTGGACCGGCTGGCCCACCACGCCGAGACCGTGCGGATCGACGGGGACAGCTACCGCGCCCGCCGGGCTACCGCAGCGTGGGCAGAGCGACGTTGTTGATCAGCGGGCCCTCGATGGTGAGGCCCTCGGTGACCAGGGACTCGGGCGCCGCGGCCGGCAGGGGCAGCGGCAGCGGGGACGGCGCCGCCGAGGCCTCGGGCGCGAGCGCCGTGACGAGCGCGGCGGCGGTCACCAGCGCGGCGGCGGAGACGGCGACGGCGCTGCGGGCGTGTTCGGGAAGTTTGGAACGCATCGGGTCGGGGGCCTTTCACGAACGTGGGGGGAGGGGAGGACCGCGGCGGGCCGGCCCGGGGACGCCGGGGCCGGCCCGCGGGTGCGGGGACGCGTCAGATCTGGGGCGTCTCCAGGACGAACCCGGCGATGTCGATCCCGACCGCCGCCGCCTCGGCGGCGAACGCGCCGAGCATCAGGGCGGTGGCGGTCAGGACGGCGGCCACACGACGGGCAGCACGCATGGGGGACTTCCTCTCTGGTGCGCGCCCGGATCCCCGTGGGGCGTCCGGGCCTGATCAGGACACCCGGTGGCTGCCCGCCGACACGCGGCGCGATGCGGCACGCCGGGCAAGGTCGCCCATGGGTGGGACGTGTCCGGCGTGGCGTGCATGAATCCCGGCGTACGCCCGCACGGGTGATCCCGCGCGGGCCCCGGGGCGTGCGGGGCGCCCGGTCCGTCCGCCCGGTGGCGCCCGGTGGCTCAGTGGTCGCCGTCGGCGAGCTCCGCGACCCCCGTGATCCGGTGCAGCGGATAGGTGCGGACCTCGTCCGCGGTGTGGTCGTACGCCGTCACGAAGCCGCCCTCCACGCGGACCGGGGCGATGACGCGCCGGCTGGCGGCGCCCTCGGCGTTGACGTACCCGATCCACACGGCCTCGCCGGTCAGGACGGCGGCCTGCACGGTCGCGAGGGTCTCCGCCGGGGAGGTGCGCGGCAGTTCGCCGCCCGCCGCGGCGCCGTCCTCCGGCTGTCTGCGCGGGGCGGTGGAGGCCAGGTCACCGGCCCGGACGGCGCGGATCGCGGCGGCGAGCAGGGTGTCGTCGGGGACCGGCGGCCCGTCGGGCACCGGCTCGGGAGCCGTCCGCGGCGGGGTGCGGTGCGCCTGCGCCCGGGCGATCAGCACGTCGCCCTCCGCCGACTCGGCGGCCGGCGCGAACCCCATCGCCCGCAGCCCCTCCAGCAGGGCGGCCGGGCCGGTCTGCGCGGCGAGCACGGTCGGCGCGAGGCGCCGCAGCCCGAGCCCGGCGGCCCGCTTGTCGGCGAGGATCTCGCTCAGCACGGCGTCGTCGTCGCAGCGCACGTAGGCCGAGGCCGCGCCCACCCGCAGGTGCCCGTGCCGGCGGGCCACGTCGTCGATCAGGTACGCCAGCGGCTGCGGCACCGGCGTACGGGAGTGCGCGGCCAGGAAGGCGTGCAGGTCGGCGGCGGTCCGCCCGGTGTCCAGGGCCCGGCGCACCGAGCCGGGCGTGAACCGGTAGACGGTGGCGCCGCCCTTGGACTCCACGTCCGCGAGCACGCCGAGCACGTCGGCGAGCGGCCGCCGGAGCGGGCCCGGGGCCACCGCGGTCAGGTCCGCCTGGAGCAGGACGTGGTCCAGCGGTTCGGGCAGGAGGGGCGCGAGGAGCCGGGCGGCGGTGGCGGAGGCCGTGGCCTGCTCGGCGGGGGAGAGGGGCGCGAGCGGCGGCGCGGGCCGGTGGTGGACGGGGAGCTTGTCGCCGGGACCGGCGGTGTCGGCCGGGCCGGTCTCCGGCGCCTTCGGCGCGGGCGCGCCGAGCAGCGCCCGCCCGTGCCCGGACAGCGCGCCCCGGCCGGTGATCCCCAGCAGCTCCGCCTCGGACAGCGCCCACCGGGCGAGCCGGCCGCGCAGGTCGTCGTCCTTCTGCGGCCCGCGCGAGGGCCGCTCCCACCGCAGCCGGGCCAGCACGGAGTCGGCGGAGGGCGCCGCGCCCTGCGGCAGCCCCGCCAGCAGCGCCAGCACCCGGTGGCGCACCTCGGGCGCCGCCGACCGGTCCAGGCCCGGCCCCAGCGCCGACAGCGTGCGGTCCTTGGCGTCCCGCCCGCCGACCAGCCCGGCCGTCCGGGTGGCGGTGAGCCACGCCGTGGCCAGCCGCGCCCAGCGCTCGGCGGCGGGCAGCTCGCGCCACTCGTCGTAGGCGGGGGTCGCCGCGTACCGCTCGTCCGCCTCGCCGTCGGAGGCGACCAGCCCGGCCGCGTACGCCAGTTCGGCCCAGAACGCGGCGACCGGCTCGGACACGTCCAGGGCGACCGCGGTCCGCTTCAGGTCCCGCAGGCTCAGCCCGCCGGCCCGCAGCACGGCCGGGCCGCCCTCGTCCCAGTCCTTCAGCAGCTCCTCGACGGTCGCCAGCGCCGTCAGCGCCTGGCCGGCCGCGGTGGCGTCCACCACCCGGGGACTGTGGCCGGCCGCGGTCTCGACGGGCGGCGGCACCGGCTCGGGCGCCCGGTGCGCGCGCCCGCGCCGCAGGTGCAGCGCCACCTCGCGCGGCAGGACGACCGTCCCGGGCGCGGTCGGCAGCAGCAGCCCGCGGTCCAGCAGCCAGCGCAGCCGCGCCGCCGGGTCCGGGGTGACCTGCCCGTACGGCGGCCCCCACACCAGGCGCTCCAGGACGTCGAGGGAGTCGGCGGGGGCGGCGGCGAGCAGCGCGGCCATCCGCCCGCGGTCGGTGAACAGCGCGGTCAGGGCGGCCACGGCGGAGACCGCGTCGTGCGTCGAGGGCAGCCCGGCGGTGGCGACGATCTCCTGGATCCGTCCCGGGGACATGCCGGCGGCGGCCTCCTGGACGGTGGGCCCGAGGCCCGTCGGGGACGGGTGCTGCGGGGAGGGCGCGAGCAGTTCCCGCGCGGTGCGCACCAGCCGCAGCCGGTCGTCGCCGCCCCACACCAGGGCCTGTTCGCGCAGGGTGCCGAGGGCGTGCGGCAGGGCGGCGACGACGGCCGGGTCCCGGTCGTCGCCGGCCATGAGACCGAGCAGGTCGTCGTAGGACGCCGGGTCCGCCGCCACGGCCAGGGCCTCCGCCGTCTGGAGCGCGAACCGGTCCAGGCGCTCCAGGGCGCGGACCACCGAGGCCCGGGTGGCGGCGCGGGTGGCGAGCTGGGTGAGGTCGGTGGGGACGGGCGTGATGAGGTCGGGACGGCTGCGCAGGAGGGCGGCCAGGGAGCGGTCGTCGCGGGCGCGGAGCGCTTCCGCGAGGGAACGGGGGGCCGCGGTCGTCTCCTCGGTGCTCATCCGGTCAACGGTAGCGGGTCGCCTCCGGCGGCCGGGCCGTCCGCGTACCGGTGAGCCCGGGGTCGCGCCCCCGGTCCCCGCCGGTCCGGGCGGGCGGGGCGCGACGCGCCGCGGGCACCCCCGGGGACGCGGTACCGTCGTCGCACGCCTTCAGCGCATGCACCTGCCCCGGAGGGGACTTCGTGGGGATCGAGAGCGACCAGGTCGTCTACGAGTATCTGAGCCGCGTCGGCGACGTGGCGCAGCAGCGGCAGCTGCCGTCGGCCGCGCGCATGCGCCTGGTCGCGGACCTGCGCGACGAGATCGACCGGCGCCGGGCGAGGACGCCCGTGGACAGTCCCGCCGCCGTCCGCCGCATCCTGCACCGCATCGGCACGCCCGACGAGGTGGTCGCCGCGGCGGCCGGGGAGACCGGCGGCGCCGGTTCCCCGGTCGCCGCGCCCGCCGCCGTCCCCGTGCAGCGCGACCGCGAGCCGCGGGAGCCCGGCGAGGGCGCCCGGGGCGTCCTGCGGCGTGTCGTGCCGCGGCCCCGCCCGGCGCGGCCCGCCGGCGAGCCGGACCCCGCCGCCGGCGTCCCGGCCCCGCCGCACCTGGCGAGCGCCCACGAGCTCGGGGACGGTGCCACGCAGCCGGACTGGTGGCGGGTGGACAGCAGCCCGTTCGGCGTCGGCGACGAGGTGCCCGGCTTCGTGGGCGGGGTGGAGATCCCGGAGCTGCTCAAGCCGCCGCCGTCGAGGACCGCGGCGCAGGACGGGCGGCGGACGGCGGCCGTGGGGAAGGCCGCGCCGGCCGCCGTCGAGGAGGAGCCGGAGGCCGCGGCGCCCCCGGCGGCCCGGCGCCGCCTGCCGCGGCTGCCCGCCGGCGGCCGGCGCAATCCCCTGCTGCTGGTCGCCGCCGGGCTGCTCGTCGTCGGTGCCGCGCTCGGGAACTGGTTCGCCCTGCTGGTCGGCTGGGCCCTGGCCTACACCTCGCGCCGGCTGACCCAGGCGGAGACGAAACTGGCCGTCATGGTGCTGCCGGGGCTGGCGGCCGCCGCCGGCCTGGTGTGGCTGTGGGGCCGTACGGAGGGCCGCTGGGGCGACCCCGTCGCCGCGGGGCACATGAACGACGCGCTCGCCGAGACGTGGCCGTGGGTGGTGCGGGGCGCGGCCGTGGCGTCGGCGCTGTTCCTGGTGTGGCGGTCGCAGCGGCGCGGGTAGGCCGCCCGGGGCGCTGCCCGCGGGCCGGGCCGCCTGGGCACAATGGCCCCCATGGCCTCCACGACCGCGCCCGCGCCGACCGTCGGGTTCGACCTCGACATGACCCTCATCGACTCCCGCCCCGGCATCCGCGCCTGCTACCTGGCGCTGTCCGAGCGGACGGGGACGTACATCGACGCCGACCTGGCGGTGACGCGGCTCGGTCCGCCCCTGGTGGAGGAGCTCGCGCACTGGTTCCCCGCCGCGGAGGTCGAGGCGACGGCCGACCTGTACCGCGCGATGTACCCGGCGATCGCCGTGACCGCCACGCCCGCGCTGCCCGGCGCCCGCGAGGCGGTCGAGGCCGTGCGGGAGGCCGGGGGACGCGCGATCGTCGTCACGGCCAAGTACGAGCCGAACGCCAAGCTGCACCTGGCCCACCTCGGCATCGAGCCCGACGCCGTGATCGGCGACCTGTGGGCCGAGCAGAAGGCGGAGGCGCTGCGCGAGTACGGCGCCACGGTCTACGTCGGCGACCACGTGGGGGACGTGCGCGGTGCCCGGGCGGCCGGCGCGCTGTCGGTCGCGGTGGCCACCGGCCCCTGCCCGGCCGAGGAACTGCGCGCGGCCGGCGCGGACGTCGTCCTCCCCGCCCTGACGGAATTCCCGGGGTGGTTCTCGGACCACCCCGGGCGCGCGCCCTATCGCCCGGCGCGGGCCTGACGCCGTCCGGCCGCGACGGAACGGAGCACGCCCGCGCCGGCCATCAGGAATCCCACCGCCATGAGCATGCTCAATCCGAACATGTACGTGGGAAAGGGCGTCGTTCCGAGGAACAGCGGGGCCACCGTGACCAGAGTGGCCACCGCACCGATGAAGAAGACGACGGCACCGGCACGGACCAGGCGGTCACCGGGCGCGGCGGAATTCGTTTGGGTTTTGTCACGCACCCCACCAGGGTAGTTCCCAGCGCGAAGGAACAAGCCGGTGACGTCTTGTCACCGGCCTGTGGACCATTAGCCTTGGAACCGGCGGGTCGGAACGGCCCGCCCCAGTGCTATCAAGAGCCGTTTCCAGAAGCAGTTTTCCGACGAGTACGAGGACGAGGACAGACGTGCCTACCGGCAAGGTCAAGTGGTTCAACAGCGAGAAGGGCTTCGGCTTTCTCTCCCGCGACGACGGCGGCGACGTCTTCGTGCATTCCTCGGTCCTCCCCGCCGGAGTCGAGACGCTCAAGCCGGGCCAGCGCGTCGAGTTCGGCGTCGTCGCCGGGCAGCGCGGCGACCAGGCGCTCTCCCTGACCGTGCTGGACCCGACCCCGTCGGTCGCCGCCGCGCAGCGCAAGAAGCCCGACGAGCTGGCCTCCATCGTCCAGGACCTGACGACCCTGCTGGAGAACATCACGCCCATGCTGGAGAAGGGCCGCTACCCGGAGCGGGCCTCCGGCAAGAAGATCGCCGGCCTGCTGCGCGCGGTCGCCGACCAGCTGGACGTCTGACGCCTCAGGGGAACCGCAGCGCGTCGGGGCCGAGGGGCGGCACCAGCCCTTCGGCCGCCGCGCGCGTCAGCAGTCCGCGCACGGCCGCGTAGCCGTCCTCGCCGAGGCCGGCGGTGAACTCGTTGACGTACAGCCCGATGTGCTGGTCCGCGACGGCCGGGTCCATCTCCTGGGCGTGCTCCATCACGTACGGGCGGGAGGCCTCCGGGTCGTCCCAGGCGGCCCGCACGGAGGCGCGGACGGCGTCGGCGAGCCGCAGCAGCGCCTGCGCGCCCAGCGACCGCTTCGCGATGATCGCGCCGAGCGGGATCGGCAGCCCGGTGGTGCGCTCCCAGTGCTCGCCCATGTCGGCGAGCTTGTGCAGGCCGTAGTTCCGATAGGTGAAGCGCGCCTCGTGGATGACGAGGCCCGCGTCCACCTTCCCGTCCCGCACGGCCGGCATGATCTCGTGGAACGGCATCACCACGATCTCCCCGACCCCGCCGGGCAGCGTGTCCGCCGCCCACAGCCGGAACAGCAGGTACGCCGTCGACCTCTCGCTCGGCACCGCGACCGTCCGCCCCGTCAGGTCGGTCCCGGCCTCCCGGGTGAGCACCAGCGGCCCGCAGCCCCGCCCCAGCGCGCCGCCGCAGGGCAGCAGCGCGTAGTCGTCGAGGACGTACGGCAGCACCGCGTACGACACCTTCAGCACGTCGAGCTCGCCGCGCTCGGCCATGCCGTTGGTGACGTCGATGTCCGCGAAGGTCACGTCCAGGGCGGGGGCGCCGGGGACGCGGCCGTGGGCCAGGGCGTCGAAGACGAACGTGTCGTTCGGGCAGGGGGAGTACGCGATCCGCAGCCGCTCACCGGTCATGCCGGTTCCACCTCCAGTACGGGCGAAAGCTTCACGAAGCCGTCCGCGAGGGCGGCCAGGGCGTCGCCGATCCGCCACGCGGACCGGTCGCGGGGGCCCACGGGGTTGGACACCGCCCGCACCTCCAGCACCGGCACCCCGTGCGCGGCGGCCGCCTCGGCGACCCCGAAGCCCTCCATGGCCTCGGCCAGGGCGGTGGGGTGGCGGGCGCGCAGGGCGGCGGCGCGTGCGGCCGTCCCGGTCACCGTGGAGACGGTCAGCACGGCGCCGGTGCGGGCGCCGGCCGCGGCGGCGGCCCGCCGGACGAGCGCCGCGGGCGGCCGGTGGGTGACGGTCCCGAACCCGAGCTCCGTCACCGGCGCGAACCCCTCGGCCGTCTCGGCCCCCAGATCGGCCGCGGTGATCTCGTCGGCGACGACGAGGGAGCCGGGCGGGGCGTCCGGGAGGAAGCCGCCCGCGATCCCGGCGCAGACGACCAGGCCGTAGGGGCGGCCGTCCAGGGCGGCCGCGGTGAGCGCGGCGGCCGTGGCGGCGGCCGCGAGCGCCGGGCCCACTCCGGCCGCGAGGAGATCGGGGCCGCCGGTGACCCGGTGCAGGGCCGCGCCGGGCAGGGAGACCTCCCGTACGGGCCCCGCGAACGCCCCGGCCACCGCGTCCCGCTCCACGGGAACGGCGGTGGCCACCAGCACGCGCGGCCCGGCGGAAGGGATCAGGCGTCCTTCTTGAGCTTGAAGTTCCACAGGGCGGTGGTGTTCTTCTCGCCCTCCTTGATCGACACCAGCGTCGAGTTGCCCTGCGCGCCGTACTGGGCGTTGAAGAACACGCTGCCCGGGATGGTGCGGTAGGTCTTCGTGCTGGAGTCGGTCAGCGGCTGCCCGTTCATCAGGATCGTCCAGCCCTCGTCCGCGACGTCCGGGTCGACGCCGAAGCGCACCGTCTCGTCGGGGTCGACCGTGACGGTCTCGATGTCGGTGTCCTTCAGGCACTTCGTGAGGTCGGCGGCCTTCAGGGCCTCGCCCTCGCCGCCGCAGGTGGCCTCGGCGTTCACCGAGTCGCTGCCGACGGTGATCGTGGACACCGGCGTCGGCTTGTCGCACGCCGACAGGACGAGCAGTCCGGCGCACACGACGCCGGTGACGGCGACGGCGCGGCGGCGACGCACAACGCGGTATCCATCAGCGGCTGCGCCGCGGAGCAACGTGGTCATAGGACGAAGGCTATCGGGCACACCGGGCGGTCCTCCCACGTGGGGTGCGGCGTGCCCGTACCGTTACGCCACGCGCGCCCGCGCGGAGCCCCCGCGCCGGGCCGAGCCGACCAGCCCGCGGACGGTGAGCAGCCAGCCGGTGCCGACGACGGCGGCGCCCACCGCCAGGCCGAGCGTGCCGTTGAGCGGCAGCGCGATGCCGATGGCGCCGCCCAGCACCCAGGACATCTGCAGCAGCGTCTCGGAACGCGCGAACGCCGAGGTGCGCACCAGCTCGGGCACGTCCCGCTGGATCAGCGCGTCCAGGGACAGCTTGGCCAGGGCCTGCGCGAACCCGGCGATCGCCGCCAGGACCGCCACCAGGACCGCCCCGAAGAACACCGCGGCCGTGACCGCCGCGACCGCCACGCAGGCCACCACCGTCACGATGATGATCTCCGGCGCCCGGGACCGGAGCCAGGCGCCGACCGCCGTGCCGAGCGCGTTGCCCGCGCCCGCCGACACGCCCACTATCCCCAGCGACACCGCCGCGCTCTGCCCGGTCATCGGGTGCTCGCGCAGCAGGAAGGCGAGGAAGAAGATCAGGAAGCCGGACAGGCAGCGCAGGGCGGCGTTGGCGCCCAGGGCGTGGGTGACGGCCGGGCCGACCGTGCGCAGCCCCGGACGCTTGACCGGCTTGCGGTGCGGCCCGTGCAGGTGCCGCTCGTCCGCCGCGAGCAGCGCGGTGTCCTCGCCCTTGGCCGAGTCCACCTTCGGCGGCAGCGTGAAGGAGAGGAAGGTTCCCGCGACGAAGAGCAGGAAGGCGCCGTACAGCGGCCAGCGCGGCCCGATCTGCTGGAGCCCCGCGCCGACCGGCGCCGCGATCCCGGTCGCCAGCAGCCCGCCGAGCGTCACCCGCGAGTTGGCCTTCACCAGGGAGAAGCGGGGCGGCAGCAGCCGGGGCACGACCGCGCTTCTGACCACGCCGTACGCCTTGGAGGAGACCAGCACGCCGAGCGCGGCCGGGTACAGCTCGATGCCGCCGCTGACCACCGCGCCCGACAGCACCAGCGCCAGCAGCGCCCGGGCGGACATCGCCCCGGCCATCGCGGCGCGGCGGCCGTGCGGGATCCGGTCCAGCAGCGGGCCGATCACCGGCGCGAGGAGCGTGAAGGGCGCCATGGTGATCGCGAGGTACAGCGCGACCCGGCCGCGGGCCTCGTCGGTCGGCACGGAGAAGAACACGGTGGAGGCGAGCGCGACCGTGATCATGACGTCGCCGGCGCCGTTCACGCCGTGCAGCTCGATCAGCTTGCCGAGGCCGGACTCGCCCGCGCCGTGCGCGTGGGTCGCTCTGCGGATGCCCCGGGCGGTCCCGGTCACGGGCAGGTGCAGAGCACGGCCGACCGCGCGGAGCGGGCCGCCCGTCCGGCCCGGCCCGCTGCGCCGGCTGCTCCCCTTGGCCCCGTTCGGCCCACCGGTCCCGGTGGCGCCCTGGGGCGTCCTCGCGGCTGCCACGACGTTCATAGTGCCCCGAGATGCCCGTCCGTAGTGCCGTCGGCGCGTGGACGGGGCCGGTGGTGTGCCTGTCTGGCCCAGCGAGCCGCGGCGGGGCGGGAAACACCCGCCGCGCGGCCGCGATCGCGACCGTCGGTGTACGCGGGGCGCGGCGGAAGGGTAGCGTGCGTATCTCAGCCATCCCGCAGAATGGATGGAGGCGCGCCCGGGCACGAGTCGGCGCGGACGTCGACGCGGTCCCCCGGTCCGCTCCGTCCGCCCTCCGCGCTGGGAGCGGCGCACTCGTGAGACGGCGTATGGAGAGAAGCGATACCTGTGAGCGCAGCGACAACGCGAAGCCGCACCCCTGACCGTCTGTGCGCCGAGGCCGTCGACCTCGCCCGCGCCGCCGCCGAGGAGGCCGCCGCTCCGGGGGTCGTCGGCGAGCACGAGGGCCTGGTGTCCGAGGGCGACCGCGTCGTCACGCACTTCTTCGCCTGCAAGGAGCTCGGGTACCGGGGCTGGCGCTGGGCCGTGACGGTGGCCCGCGCGTCCCGCGCGAAGGTCGTCACGGTGGACGAGGCGGTGCTGCTGCCCGGCCCCGACGCGCTGCTCGCGCCGGAGTGGGTGCCGTGGAGCGAGCGGCTGCGCCCGGGCGACATGGGCCCCGGCGACCTGCTGCCCACCGACGCCGAGGACCTGCGGCTGGAGCCGGGCTACTCCGGCGAGGACGAGCCGGCGCCGAACGCCGCGGTCTCCGGGGAGATGGCCGACCTGGCGGAGGCCGAGGACGCCGACGTCACGGCCGGGTCCCCGGCCGGGCTGCCCGTCGCCCCCTCGCGCGGCTCCATCGCGGCCGTCGCCGAGGAACTGGGCATGCGGCGGGCCCGCGTGCTGTCCCGCTACGGCCTGCACAGCGCCGCCGACCGCTGGGAGGAGGCGTTCGGCTCCAAGACCCCGATGGCCCAGGCCGCCCCCGCGGCCTGTGTGAGCTGCGGCTTCCTCGTGGCCATCGGCGGCTCGCTGGGCCAGGCCTTCGGCGTCTGCGCCAACGAGTTCTCCCCGGCCGACGGGCGGGTCGTCTCGCTCGCCTACGGCTGCGGCGGGCACTCCGAGGCCGCGGTGATGCCCAAGCCGCCGCAGCCGGCCCCGCCGGTGATCGACGAGACCCGGGTGGACCCGTTCCCGCTGCGGCCGGCCGCCGACTCCGGGTCGGTGACGGTCACCGAGGACGAGTCGTCGGCGGACCTGGGGCACTCCTGAGGGTTTCGCGGCCGATCGCCGCCGGGCGGGTCCCGGCGGGCCCGCGGCCGCGTCGCCCGGTGGCGCCGGTGCCGGGAACGCGGCGGCTCCCGCTCGCGATACCTTCGTCGTCACGCCGATGAGGAGAGTGAACGTGAGCAAGTTCGTACGGCCTGCCGCCGAGGGCGCGGACCCGTTCGGCACGGCACGTCTGCGGCGCGGGGTGCTGGACGCGTGGGCCACCAGCCCCGCCCGGTTCCGCGAGGACGCCAACGCCGAGGAGGACCTGGTCCTCGGGGGCTACCGGGACCGGCTCGTCGTCGAACTCGCCCAGAACGCCGCCGACGCCGCCGCCCGCGCCGGGGTGCCCGGCCTGCTCCGCCTGACCCTGCGCGACGGCGTCCTCGTCGCCGCCAACACCGGCGCCCCGCTGGACGCGGCGGGCGTGGAGTCGCTGTCCACGCTGCGCGCCTCCGCCAAGCGCGACACCCAGGACAAGGCGGTCGGCCGGTTCGGCGTCGGCTTCGCCGCCGTCCTCTCCGTCACCGACGAGCCCGCCGTCGTCGGCCGGCACGGCGGGGTGCGCTGGTCCCTGCCCGAGGCCCGCGAGCTCGCCGGGGACGTCGCCCGGCACAGCCCCGGCCTCGGCGACGAGATCCGCCGCCGCGACGGGCACGTGCCGCTGCTGCGGCTCCCGTTCGCCGCCGAGGGCACCGCCCCCGCCCCGTACGACACGGCCGTCATCCTGCCGCTGCGGGACACGGCCGCCGCGGGCCTCGCCGAGCGGCTGCTGCGCGCCGTCGACGACGCGCTGCTGCTCGCCCTGCCCGGTCTCACCGAGGTCGTCGTGGAGATCGACGGCGACGCCCCGCGCACGCTCGTCCGCCGCACCGACGGCCCGTTCACCGTCGTGGACGACTCGGTGGGCGGGGTCACCCACTGGCGCACGTCCGCCGCGCACGGCCCGCTCACCCCCGACCTGCTCGCCGACCGGCCCGTGGAGGAGCGGCTGCGGCCCCACTGGTCCGTGACCTGGGCGGTGCCCGTCGAGGCCGACGGCAGCCCCGCCCGGCCGCGCACCAGCCCCGTCGTGCACGCGCCCACCCCCAGCGACGAGCCGCTCGGCGTGCCCGCCCTGCTCATCGCCTCGTTCCCGCTGGACTCCACCCGCCGGCACGCCGCCCCCGGCCCGCTGACCGACTTCCTCGTGCAGCGCGCGGCCGAGGCGTACGCCGAACTCCTCGCCGACTGGCGGCCGGTGACCGCCGGGATCATCGACCTGGTGCCCGGCCCGCTCGGCACGGGGGAGCTGGACGGCGCCCTGCGCCGGGCGGTCCTCGACCGGCTGCCCCGCACGTCCTTCCTGCCCCCGGCCGCCGCGCCGGGCGACCCGGAGACCGACGACCTGCCCGAGTCCCTGCGGCCCCGGGACGCCGAGATCGTCGAGGGGGCGGGCGCCGACACCGTGCGGGTCCTCGCCGAGGTGCTGCCCACCCTGCTGCCCGCCGGGCTGGAACGGCGCGCGGAGCTGCGGACCCTGGGCGTCGCCCGGGTGCCGCTGACCGACGCCGTGGACCGGCTGGCCGGGCTGGAGAAGGAACCGGGCTGGTGGCGGCGGCTGTACGACAGCCTGGCCGGGGTCGACCCCGACCGGCTGTCGGGGCTGCCGGTGCCGCTGGCGGACGGCCGTACCGCGATCGGCCCCCGGCAGGTGCTGCTGCCCGGCGCGGACACCGCCCGTATCGACCCGGAGGTGCTGGCCCGGCTCGGCCTGAAGGTCGCCCACCCGGACGCCGCCCACCCCCTCCTGGAGAAGCTCGGCGCGCTGCCCGCCACCGCGCGGGCGGTGCTCACCACCCCGCAGGTGCGGGCCGCGGTCGCCGCCTCCCTCGACGACGGGGGCGGCATCGGCTGGGAGGAGGACGCCCTCGACGCCGAGGAGCTCGCCGAGGTCGTGCTGGGGCTGGTGCGGGACGCGGGCCTGGAGCCCGGCGAGGAGCCCTGGCTCGGCGCGCTCGCGCTGCCCGACGAGGACGGCGAGCTGTCGCCGGCCTGCGAACTGGTCTTCCCCGGTGGTCCCTTCGCCTCGGTGATGCGCGAGGGCGAGCTCGCCGCCGTCGACGCCGAGCTGGCCGGGAAGTGGGGCGAGCAGCCGCTGGCCGCCTGCGGCGTGCTGGTGGGCTTCGCCCTGGTGCGCGCCACCGACGTCGTCCTCGACCCGGACGAACTGGAGCCCCGCGAGGGGGACTTCACCGAGCCGGACGACGCCGGGCTGCTGGACGCCGTCGACGTGTGGTGCGAGGACATCCTCGACCGCTTCCCCGACTCGCCCGTCCCGCCGGTCGCCACCGAGATCGTCGCCGTACGCGATCTCGACCTCGTCGACGACGACCGGTGGCCGCAGGCCCTCGCCCTGCTGTCGCGGCCGCCGCTGCGGGACGCGCTCGTCGAGCCGGTGCGGATCCTGCTGCCCGACGGCACCCACGAGGTCGTCCGGCCGTACACGGCCTGGTGGCTGCGCGGCCACCCGGTGCTCGACGGCCGCCGCCCGGCCGGGCTGCGCGCCGCCGGCGGCGACCCGCTGCTGCGCGGCCTGTACGACGAGGCCGACGCCACCGGCTTCGACGACGAGCAGGTGCTGCGGGCGCTGGGGGTGCGGACCTCCGTGGCCGCCCTCCTCGACGAGCCGGGCGGCGCCGCCGAGCTGCTGGACCGCCTGGCCGACCCCGACCGGGAGGTCACCGCCGCCCAGCTGCACGCCCTGTACGGCGCGCTGGCCGAACTGGACCCCGAGCAGGTGACCCTGCCGGAGGAGCTGCGCGCGGTCGTCGACGGGCGGGTGGAGGTCGTGGACGCGGCCGACGCCGTGGTCGTCGACTCGCCCGACCTGCTGCCCTTCACCGGGGGCGTCCCGCTGCTGCCGGTGCGGCCGTCGCGCGCCGCCGACCTGGCCGAACTCTTCCAGGTCCGGCGGTTGAGCGAGTCCGTCACCGGCTCGGTGGACTCCCGGGGCGCCGAGCACGACGTACCGGAGCCGGTGCGGGTGCTGCTCGGCCCGCGGACCCCGGCCTCGTACGTCGAGCACGACGAACTCGTCGTCGACGGCGTGGAGATCGACTGGCGGCTGACCGACGACGGGGTGCTGCACGCCTCGACCCTGGAGGGCGTCGCCGCGGGGCTCGCCTGGGCGGCCGGGCAGTGGCCGCGGCAGTTCGAGGTCGCCGCGCTGCTGGAGGACCCGTCGCGGACGGGGGAGTTGGCGCGGGACCGGTGGTTCGACTGACGCCGGGAAGTCCCGCACAAAACTTTCATCAGCCGTACAACCATTCGCGGGAGTGGCGTATCTGATCACGTGAGTCAACAGACTCCACGATCACTTGGGTCCCGTGCGGACGACGAGCCGTAGGGAACGACCAGCACGGGACCCCTTTCTCCACGTGGGGATCGCATGCGCATACGAGCCACCGTGGCCGCCGTCACCGGCGCCCTGGCCCTCTCCGCCCTCGCCGTTCCGGCTGCCCAGGCCGGCGAGGCGCCGACGTACCGCGAGAGCGCCGCCGCGGCTTTCGCCGCCGCCCACGGCACGTCGGACAAGGCCGCGTTCAGCACCGCCGCCGCTGCCGAGATGGACATCACGTTCTCCAACTTCAAGATCGCCCAGGCGGTCAAGGTCGGCACGACCAACAAGGTCTCCACCACGGTCACCTACACGCTGACCCACGGCGCGGACGTCGACATCCACTCCGAGGACTTCGCCACGGGTCCGTACATCTACCGCGGCGCGTTCGACACGCCGGACAACATGCTGTTCGGCGACTACGCGGCCACCTGCACCGACACCTCGGCGACCACCGCCACCTGCAAGGGCAACATCGACGTCTACCCGGCGGACGGGGAGCTGCTGAACGCCCACGCCGGCACCTGGAAGGGCGGCGCGCTCGCCCTCGACTACGTGACCGGCGACTACGCCGACCAAGGCGGCCTCGGCACCACCCTGGTCCAGCGCTACTCCAAGCTGACGGTCAACGCCTCGCCGGAGCCGGTCGTCAAGGGCAAGACCATCACCGTCACGGGCAAGCTCTCCCGGGCCAACTGGGAGACCTTCAAGTACGCGGGCTACACCAACCAGCCCGTGAAGCTCCAGTTCCGCAAGAAGGACTCCAGCACCTACACGACGCTGAAGACCATCACGTCGAACTCCACGGGCGAGCTGAAGACCACCGTCACCGCCTCCGTCGACGGCTACTTCCGCTGGTCCTTCGCGGGCACCACGACCACCCCGGCGGTCAACGCCACGGGTGACTTCGTCGACGTGCAGTAGGACACCCCGTGACCGCGCGGCTCCCCGCGCCCCGAGCCAGGGGCGCGGGGAGCCGCTAGGCGGGCACGCGGCGGTCGACCCTCCTCCACAGGAGCTCCAGGGCGGCCGCCGCGACCACGGCGATGCCGACCGCGACCCACGGCATCGTCACGCCCACCAGCTTCAGCGCGAAGAACTCCTGGAGCCACGGCACGGCCAGCACCAGCAGGAACGCGCCGCCCATCGCCGCCACCAGCGCGATCCGCCACCAGGTGTAGGGGCGGGCGATGATCGCCAGGACCCACATCGAGATCAGGAACAGCGTGAGCGTCGCGGCACTGGTCTCCGCGTCCAGCGCACCGGCGCCCGTGTAGTGCCGACGGGCGATCAGGTAGGTCGCGAAGGTCGCCACCGCGGCCAGCACCCCGCCGGGGATCGCGTACCGCATCACGCGCCGCACGAAGTGCGGCCGCGCCCGTTCCCGGTTCGGGGCCAGGGCGAGGAAGAACGCCGGGACGCCGATGGTGAGCGTCGACAGCAGCGTCAGGTGGCGCGGCAGGAACGGGTACTCGACCTGCCAGCACACCACCAGGATCGCCAGCAGCACCGAGTAGACCGTCTTGACCAGGAACAGGGTCGCGACCCGGGTGATGTTGCCGATGACCCGGCGGCCCTCCGCCACCACCGACGGCAGGGTGGCGAAGCTGTTGTCCAGCAGCACGATCTGCGCGACCGCCCGGGTGGCCTCCGAGCCCGAGCCCATCGCCACGCCGATGTCGGCGTCCTTCAGGGCGAGGACGTCGTTCACGCCGTCGCCGGTCATCGCGACCGTGTGCCCGTGGGCCTGCAGGGCGCCCACCATCTCCCGCTTCTGCTGCGGGGTGACCCGCCCGAACACCGTGCCGCCGTCCAGCGCCCGCGCCATGCCGTCCCGGTCGGCGGGCAGCCGGCGCGCGTCGACGGCGGTGCCGCTCAGGCCCAGTTTGGCGGCGACCGCGCCGACCGACACCGCGTTGTCGCCGGAGAGGACCTTGGCGCTGACGTCCTGCTCGGCGAAGTAGCGCAGGGTGTCGGCGGCGTCCGGCCGCAGCCGCTGCTCCAGGACGACCAGGGCGGTGGGCTTCACCCCGCTCGCCGCCTCCGGGTCGTCGAGCTCCCGCTCGGCCCGGGCGAGCAGCAGCACCCGCAGGCCCTGCTCGTTCATCCGGACGGTCTCGGCGAGGGCCGGGTCGTCCTCGGGCAGCAGCACGTCGGGCGCCCCCAGCAGCCAGGTGCCGGAGCCGCCGTCGGCCTCGTCGAAGGAGGCCCCGCTGTACTTGCGCGCGGAGGAGAACGGCAGGGCCGCGGTGCACCGCCAGTCCGCGGGGGCCGGACAGGCGTCGGCGATCGCCTTCAGGGAGGCGTTGGGCCGCGGGTCGGACGTGCCGAGGGCGCCGAGCACCTGGCGGACGTACGCCTCGTCCGCGCCGTCCAGGGCCCGCAGCCCGGTGACGTCCATGCCGCCCTCGGTGAGGGTGCCGGTCTTGTCGAGGCAGACGGTGTCGACGCGGGCGAGGCCCTCGATGGCGGGGAGCTCCTGGACCAGGCACTGCTTGCGGCCGAGCCGGATCACGCCGATCGCGAAGGCGACGGAGGTCAGGAGCACCAGCCCCTCCGGGACCATGGGGACGATGCCGCCGACGGTCCGGGCGACGGAGTCCCCCAGGTCGTCGTCCTCCACCACCAGCTGGCTGACGATCAGGCCGATCGCGGTCGGGACCATCATCCACGTCACGTACTTGAGGATCGTGGAGATGCCCGAGCGCAGCTCGGAGTGGACGAGGGTGAAGCGGGAGGCCTCCTCGGCGAGCTGCGCGGCGTACGCCTCGCGGCCGACCTTGGTGGCCCGGAAGGCGCCGCCGCCCGCGACGACGAAGCTGCCGGAGAGCACCGGGTCGCCGGGGTGCTTGACGACCGGGTCCGCCTCGCCGGTGAGCAGCGACTCGTCGATCTCCAGCCCGTCGGCCTCGACGCAGACGCCGTCGACCACGGCCTTGTCCCCGGGGCCGATCTCCAGGACGTCGTCGAGCACGATCTCGGAGGTGCCGACCTCGGCGGCGGCCCCGTCCCGGCGCACGGTGGGCCGCACCTCGCCGATCAGCGCGAGCGAGTCGAGGGTCTTCTTCGCCCGCCACTCCTGGACGATGCCGATGCCGGTGTTGGCGAGGATGACGAAGCCGAACAGGCCGTCCTGGATCGGGGCGACCACCAGCATGATCAGCCACAGCACGCCGATGATCGCGTTGAAGCGGGTGAGGACGTTGGCGCGGACGATGTCGACGACGGACCGGCTGCTGCGCACCGGCACGTCGTTGACCTGCCCGCGCGCCACCCGCTCGGCCACCTCCGAGGCCGTCAGGCCGGTCACGGACGGGGCGGCCGCGGCGGCGCGCGCGGGGCCGGCGTGGGCACTGGCGTCCGCGTCGGGATGCGTCATGCCTTCGACGGTACGTGCGCGGGAGGGCGTTCACCCGCCGGCCGTCGGGAAGATCCGACCTGGGGAGGACGGGCGCCGTCGCGTGTCGTGCCGTGGGCGGAGGACCTATTCGGCCGTGGGCGCCGCTTCCCGCCGCGCCGCTTCCCGCTGCGCCGCCGCCCGCTTGAGGGCCGCGTCCCGCCTGCGGACGTACCAGACGCCGATGAGGCCGAGGCCGCCGCCCGCCAGGCAGGTCCACACCCACCAGGTGGTGCCGCGGTCGTCGAACCAGCCGTAGAACGGCAGCTGCGCGAGGAAGAGGACGAACCAGAGGATGGTGCCGCCGGTGATGGTGGCGACCACGGGCCCCTCCAGGGGCTCCGGCGCCTCGTGCCTGGGTGTCCACTTCGCCATGCGCACAGCTTACGAGGCACTCCGTTCTACGCGCGGAGATGGCGTTTGCCGAGACGTATGTTCATACTGAAACCGTTTGTCTCTGACCGCTTTCATTCGTAGGAAACACCAAAGGGCATCGGGGGGCGCCCATGGTGATGAGGTCTCCGCACATGTCCACCTCGGCCACCGCCCAGGTTCCCGCCCCCGAGCAGCCGGGCGGCCGCCCCGCGTACGGCGCCCTCGACCGCTACTTCAAGATCTCCGAGCGGGGCAGCACGCTCGCCCGTGAGGTCCGCGGCGGTTTCGCCACCTTCTTCGCGATGGCCTACATCATCGTGCTGAACCCGATCATCCTCGGCAGCGCCAAGGACATGTACGGGCACCAGCTCGACAACGGCCAGCTGGTGACCGCGACCGCGCTGGCGGCGGCGTTCACCACCCTCCTGATGGGCGTCATCGGCAACGTGCCGATCGCGCTGGCCGCCGGCCTCGGCGTGAACTCGGTCGTCGCCCTCCAGCTCGCCCCGCGGATGTCCTGGGCGGACGCCATGGGCATGGTGGTGCTGGCCGGCTTCGTGGTCATGCTGCTGGTCGCCACCGGTCTGCGCGAGCGCGTGATGAACGCCGTGCCCTACGGGCTGCGCAAGGCCATCGCCATCGGCATCGGCCTGTTCATCATGCTGATCGGCCTGGTCGACGCCGGGTTCGTGACCCGGATGCCGGACGCCGCCCAGACCACCGTGCCGCTCCAGCTCGGCACCGGCGGTCACCTGCTCGGCTGGCCCGTGCTGGTCTTCGTCCTCGGCGTGCTGCTCACGCTGGCGCTGATCGTGCGCCGGGTGTCCGGCGCGATCCTCATCTCCATCGTCGCGATGACCGCCCTCGCGGTCGTGATCGACGCGGTCGCCACCGTGCCGTCCTGGGGCCTGACGACCCCGAAGTGGCCCGGCAACCCGGTCTCCACCCCCGACTTCGGCCTGATCGGCGAGGTCAGCCTGTTCGGCGGCTTCGCCAAGGTCGGCGTGCTCAGCGGCGTCCTGTTCGTCTTCACCGTGCTGCTGTCCTGCTTCTTCGACGCCATGGGCACGATCATGGGCGTCTCCGACGAGGCCAGGCTGACCGACGCCCAGGGGCAGATGCCCGGCATCAACAAGGTGCTCTTCGTCGACGGCATCGCGGTCGCCGCGGGCGGCGCCAGCTCCTCCTCGGCCACCACCTGCTTCGTGGAGTCCACGGCCGGCGTCGGCGAGGGCGCCCGCACCGGCTTCGCGAACGTGGTCACCGGCGCGCTGTTCGCCGTCGCCCTGTTCCTCACGCCGGTCGCCACCATGGTCCCGTCGCAGGCCGCCACCCCCGCCCTGGTCGCGGTCGGCTTCCTGATCCTGGCGGGCTCGGTCAAGGAGATCGACTGGGCCGACCACACGATCGCCGTGCCGGCCTTCGTGACGATGCTGGTCATGCCGTTCACCTACTCGATCACCAACGGCATCGGCATGGGCTTCATCACCTTCACGGTGCTGCGCCTGGCGGCCGGCCGGGGCCGCGAGGTGCCGGCGGCGATGTACGTGGTGTCGGCGGTGTTCGCCTTCTACTACCTGATGCCGGCCCTGGGCCTGACCTGAGCGTGACGGCGTCCCGTGGCCCCCGCGGTCACGGGACGCCGTAGAACCGCTCCGTCTCCTCGACGGCGGCCTGGAACCGCGCGTCGAAGTCATCGCGCACGAGCGTCCGGACGACATAGTCCTGGACGCTCATTCCTCTTTTCGCGGCCTGCTCCCGGAGCCGTTCGAGCAGGTCGCGGTCGATGCGCAGGCTGAGCACGTCGGTCCCCATGGCCACGAGGGTCGCGGTACTCCCACGGGCGGTGTGCGACGTTCGGCCGCTGGGTCACTCGTACGAGTGACGTGGTGGGGATTCAGTGGCCGGTGTCACGGGCAGGGACGCGCGCTCCGATTGGTCTTTAGCGAGGGTAATGAGTTATGCTAAAGACATGTCGGACCTCAGCCATGGCGACGACGCTGCCGCCGTGAACTCCCTCCGCTCCGCCGTGATGCGCCTCTCCCGCCGGCTCAAGCACCAGCGGGTCGACGAGTCGCTCAGCCCCACCGAGATGTCGGTGCTCGGCACCCTCTCGCTGTGCGGCCGGGCCACCCCGGGCGAGCTCGCCCGCAAGGAGCACGTCCAGCCGCCGTCGATGACCCGCATCGTGGCCCTGCTGGAGGCCAAGGGCCTGGTCCGGCTGGAGCCGCACCCGGACGACCGGCGCCAGAAGGTCGTCACGCGCACCGAGCGGGCCGAGGTCATGCTCGAGGAGAGCCGCCGCAAGCGGAACGCGTTCCTGGCCACGCTGGTCGAGGGACTCGACGAGGACGAGTGGGCGAAACTGCGCGCCGCCGCCCCCGTGCTGGAGAAGCTCGCACATCTGTAAGCAGGCATGACAAGGAGGCGAACCCTTTTGAGTACGGGACCCGGAGCAGCTTCCGCCCCCGCACCTACTCCCCACGACTCCCCGGCCGATCCGCTGCGCAGGCCCTCCCGCGCGTCCTCGACGTTCTCCTCGCTGAGGATCAGGAACTACCGCCTGTTCTTCCTCGGCCAGGTCGTCTCCAACATCGGCACCTGGATGCAGCGCATCGCCCAGGACTGGCTGGTGCTCAGCCTCACCGGCTCCTCGGCGGCCGTCGGCATCACGACGGCCCTGCAGTTCCTGCCGATGCTGCTCTTCGGCCTCTACGGCGGCGTCCTCGTCGACCGGCTGCGCAAGCGGCCCACGCTGCTCGTCACGCAGACGGCGATGGCCCTGACCGCGCTCGCCCTGGCCGCCCTGACCCTGACCGGCCACGTCCAGGTCTGGCACGTGTACGTCGCCGCCTTCGCCGTCGGCCTCGCCACGGTCGTGGACAACCCGGCCCGGCAGTCGTTCGTCTCCGAGCTGGTCGGGCCCGGCCAGCTGCAGAACGCGGTCAGCCTGAACTCGGCGAACTTCCAGTCCGCCCGCCTGGTCGGCCCCGCCGTCGCGGGCCTGCTGATCACCGGCGTGGGCACCGGCTGGGCGTTCCTGCTCAACGGCCTGTCCTTCGTCGCGCCGCTGACCGGCCTGCTGCTGATGCGCGCCCGCGAGCTGCACACCGTCGAGCGCGCCCCGCGCGGCAAGGGACAGCTGCGCGAGGGCCTGCGCTACGTCGCCGGGCGCCCGGACCTGATCTGGCCGATCGTCCTGGTCGGCTTCGTCGGCACGTTCGCGTTCAACTTCCCCGTCTACCTGTCGGCCTTCGCGGACGACGTGTTCGACGCGGGCGCGGGCGCCTACAGCATGTTCAACACGCTGATGGCGGTCGGCTCGGTCGCGGGCGCCCTGCTCGCCGCCCGGCGCGCGGCCCCGCGGCTGCGGCTGCTGACCGGCGCGGCGCTGGTGTTCGGCACGCTGGAGATCGTGACGGCCGCCAGCCCGGCGCTGTGGATGTTCGCGCTGCTGATGGTCCCGCTGGGCCTGTTCGGCATGACGGTCAACGTCACCACGAACACCAGCATCCAGATGGCCACCGACCCGGCCATGCGCGGCCGTGTCATGGCGCTGTACATGATGGTCTTCCTCGGCGGCTCGCCGGTCGGCGCCCCGGTCGTCGGCTGGATCACCGACACCTACGGCGCCCGGGTCGGACTCGCGGCCGGCGGAGCGGTCGCGGCCGTCGCGGCGGTGGTGATCGGCCTGATCCTGGCCCGCGTCGGCAACCTGCGGCTGTCCGTCGGCTGGCACCGCGGCCACCCGCGCGTGCGCTTCGTGCCGCGCGAGAGGCGCGAGGAGCTGACGGCGGCGGCGTGAGGACGCCCCGCCGCGGGCGGCCGTCTGGAACAGTGACGGCATGAGACTGTTCGTCGCCGTCCTGCCGCCCGACGAGGTGACCCGGGAGCTCGCCGCCGAGGTCGCCGAACTGAGGAAGCTGCCCGGCGCGGCGGGGCTGCGCTGGACCGGCCGCCCCGGCTGGCACTTCACCCTGGCGTTCTACGGGGAGGTCGACGACGGCCTCGTACCGGAGCTGTCGGCCCGCCTGGAGCGGGTCGCCCGGCGCACGGACCCCTTCCCGCTGGCGCTGCGCGGCGGCGGGCAGTTCGGCCGCGGACGGGCGCTGTGGACCGGGGCTGAGGGCGACCTGCGCACCCTGCGGCTGCTGGCCGACCGGTGCGAGGCGGCGGCGCGCAAGGCGGGCGTGCCGATGGGGGAGCACCGCCGCTACCAGGCCCACCTGACGGTGGCCCGCAGCCGCGCGGCGGCCGACGTCCGGCCGTACGTGGCGGCCCTGGGCGCGTTCACCGGCCGGACCTGGACCGTGGCGGAGCTGGTCCTGGTCCGCAGCAACCTGCCGACGTCCGGGGTGGCGGGCGAGCAGCCCCGCTACGAGGCGGTCGCCCGCTGGAACCTCGGCGCGTCCGGTTAACCTCGATGCCGTGGACCCGAAAACCCGGAACCGGATCATGGCCGGTGCGCTCGTGCTGATGTTCGTCGTGGTGGCCGTGGCGGCGGCCGTCGGAAAGTAGCCGCCGCCGCGGCCCGGCACGGCCGGTCACCGGCCTCCGGGCCGCCGGCCGGTCACCAGGCGAACGCCTCCGGGGAGGGCCCCGGGCCGGGGAAGATCTCCTCCAGCCCGGCCAGCAGCTCCTCCGGCAGCTCCAGCTCGACCGCGCGCAGGGCGGAGGCGAGCTGCTCGGCGGTGCGCGGGCCGACGATCGGCCCGGTCACGCCGGGACGGGTGAGCAGCCAGGCCAGCGCGGCCTCGCCCGGCTCCACGCCGTGCTTGTCGAGCAGGTCCTCGTACGCCTGGATGCGGTCGCGGGTGCGCGGGTCGGCGAGGGCGTCGGCGGCCCGGCCGGAGGCGCGGCGGCCGCCCTGGACCTCCTTCTTCAGCACGCCGCCCAGCAGACCGCCCTGGAGCGGCGACCAGGGGATGACGCCGAGTCCGTACTCCTGCGCGGCCGGGATGACCTCCATCTCGGCGCGGCGCTCGGCGAGGTTGTACAGGCACTGCTCGCTGACCAGGCCGATGGTGCCGCCGCGCCGGGCGGCGAGCTCGTTGGCCTGGGCGATCTTGTAGCCGGGGAAGTTGGAGGACCCGACGTAGAGGATCTTGCCCTGCTGCACGAGGACGTCGATCGCCTGCCAGATCTCCTCGAACGGAGTGCTGCGGTCGATGTGGTGGAACTGGTACAGGTCGATGTAGTCCGTCCGCAGCCGCTTCAGCGACGCGTCGACCGCGCGCCGGATGTTGAGGGCGGAGAGCCGGTCGTGGTTGGGCCAGACGGCGGCGCCGTCCGGGTCCATGTTCCCGTACACCTTGGTGGCCAGGACGGTCCTGTCGCGCCGTCCGCCGCCCTGGGCGAACCAGTTGCCGATGATGGTCTCGGTGCGGCCCTTGTTCTCGCCCCAGCCGTACACGTTGGCGGTGTCGAAGAAGTTGATGCCCGCGTCCAGCGCCGCGTCCATGATGGCGTGGCTGTCGGCCTCACCGGTCTGCGGACCGAAGTTCATGGTGCCGAGGACGAGGCGGCTGACCTTGAGTCCCGTGCGTCCGAGCTGTGTGTACTCCATGGTTCACAAGACAACGACGTGAAGTGGACTCCAGGCAAGCGCGCGCGGGCGCGGTGTCGGCCGCGGGGGAACCCGCCGGTCACCGGGCCGGCCCGGGCGGTCACGCCCCGTACGGCTCCCCGAGCCCCCAGCCCTGGTGCATCGCGTCCGCGAAGGCCGCCGCGATCTTGTGCTCGCCGCTCGCGTTGGGGTGGGTGCCGTCGTAGGTGTCGGTGTGGAGGTCGTACGCGGGGGGCGGGGAGGCCAGGAGCAGGGGCGAGGACGGGGTGTCGAGGTCGGCGGCCGTCTTCGCCAGGAGCTCGTTGAAGCGGTCCACCTCCGCCGCGAAGTCCGGCTCGGAGGCCGCCCGGACGTTCGGGACGACCGGCAGCACGACCATGCGCACCCGGGGCCGGGCCGCCCTGGCCCCGGCGACGAAGCCGCGCACGTTGTCCGCCGTCTGCTCGGCGTTGGTGTAGAAGCCCAGGTCGATCAGGCCCAGGGAGACCAGCAGCACGTCCGCCCGGGTGGCCCGCACGGCCTCGCCGATCAGCGGGGCCATGTGCTGCCAGCCCTCGCCCCAGCCGGCCAGGTGGGCGCGCGGGAAGTCCGGTTCGGCGTAGGCGTACGACGTGGGGGCGCCGGCCTGCTTGTCGTACAGGGTCTCGCGCGGGCCCACGAAGGTGAAGGGGCGCCCGTACGACCCGCACAGGTGCTGCCACAGCCGGTAGCGCCACGTGTGGTCGCCCGCGCTTCCGATCGTCATGGAGTCACCGACGGGCATGAACCTGAGCATCCGTTCATCATCGTGGATCACCGTGCCGGGCGGGGCGTGAGTCCGGTCACCCCGCCCGTGATCCGGTGCGCCCCCGTGAACCGCCGCGCGGGTGGCAGTCTTGGGTCATGCGCCGACCGTTCGCCTTCCTCGCCGCCGCGGCCCTCCTCACGGGCGCGTCCACCGGGCCCGCCTCCGCCGCCGACGGCGACGAGGGCTTCCAGGTCAGGGACCCGCGCATCACCGAGTCCAGCGGTCTGGCCGCCTCGCGCCTGCACCCCGGCGTCTACTGGACGCACAACGACAGCGACGACGGGCCGTACCTGTACGCCGTGGACGGCGCCACCGGCGAGACCGTCGCCCGGATCACCCTCACCGGCGTCGGCACCCCCCGCGACGTCGAGGCGATCTCCGTCGGCCCGGACAACCAGCTTTGGGTCGGCGACATCGGCGACAACGACGGCGTGGTCTGGGACCACGTGTGGATCTACCGGCTGCCCGAGCCCCGGCAGCTCAGGGACCGGACGGTCCGGGCCACCCAGTACGTCGTGAAGTACTCCGACGGGCCCCGCGACGCCGAGTCGCTCGTCGTGCACCCGCGGACCGGCCGCGTCTACCTCATCGACAAGCACGAGGAGGGCGGCCACCTGTACGAGGGGCCCGCCCGGCTCTCCGCCTCCGGCACCAACGTCTTCCGGCCCGTCGCCCCCGTGGACCTGTGGGCCACCGACGCCGCCTTCTCCCCCGACGGCGAACAGCTCGCCGTGCGCGGCTACTTCGGCGGCATCTGGTACGCGTGGAACGACGGGCGGATCCAGCGCGAGGGGCGGCTCGGCGTGCCCCTCCAGGCGCAGGGCGAGTCCGTCAGCTACTCCGCCGACGGCACCCGGATCCTGTACGGCAGCGAGGGCGCGGGCAGTTCCGTCGAGGCGCAGGACGCGCCCGGGGGCGGCGGCGAGGCGTCCTCGGACGGCGGGAGCCCGGGCGCGGCGGCCGACGGGGGCGACGGCTCCGGCGACGGCGTCAGGACCGGCGCCCTCGTGGCGGCCGCCGCCTGCGCGGCCCTGTTCGGGCTGCGGCGGCTGCGGCGGCGGGGGTGAGGAGCCCACCCTCCCCGGCGCGCCGGACGGCCCGGTGAACGCGCCAGGGGCGCCCGGCTGTTGCCGCCGGGCGCCCCTGGTCGTCGTACGGAGCGGTCAGAGCTTCTCGATCACGTAGTCGATGCACTTCGTCAGCGCCTCGACGTCCGCCGGGTCGATCGCCGGGAACATCGCGACGCGCAGCTGGTTGCGGCCGAGCTTGCGGTAGGGCTCGGTGTCGACGATGCCGTTGGCGCGCAGCACCTTGGCGACGGCGGCGGCGTCGACCTCGTCGGTGAAGTCGATCGTGCCGATGACCGCGGAGCGCTTGGCCGGGTCGGCGACGAACGGGTTGGCGAACTTCACGTCCTCCGCCCAGCCGTACAGCGTGCGCGCCGAGGTGGCCGTGCGGCGCACCGCCCAGTCCAGGCCGCCCTGGCCGTTGATCCACTCCAGCTGCTGGTTGAGCAGGAAGAGGGTGGCGAGGGCCGGGGTGTTGTACGTCTGGTTCTTGCGGGAGTTGTCGATCGCCGTCGGCAGTGAGAAGAACTCCGGGACGTGCCGGCCGGAGGCGTGGATCCGCTCGGCGCGCTCGATCGCGGCCGGGGAGAAGACGCCGATCCACAGGCCGCCGTCGGAGGCGAAGGACTTCTGCGGGGCGAAGTAGTAGACGTCGGTCTCGGCGATGTCGACGGGCAGGCCGCCGGCGCCGGAGGTGGCGTCCACCAGGACCAGCGAGCCGGCGTCCGCGCCCGCGACCCGCGCGATGGGCATGGCCACACCGGTGGAGGTCTCGTTGTGGGTGAACGCGTAGACGTCCGTGCCCGCCTCGGCCTCGGGCTCGGGGTGCGTGCCCGGGTCGGCGGTGATCACGGTGGGCTCGGCGAGCCAGGGGGCGAGCTTGGCGGCCTTGGCGAACTTGGAGGAGAACTCGCCGAAGCTGAGGTGCTGCGACTTGTTCTCGATCAGGCCGTGCGTCGCGACGTCCCAGAACGCGGTGGAGCCGCCGTTGCCGAGGATCACCTCGTAGCCGTCGGGAAGCTGGAACAGCTCGCGGATGCCCTCGCGCACCTGACCGACCAGGTTCTTGACGGGGGCCTGGCGGTGGGAGGTGCCCAGGAGGGACGCACCGGTGGCGGCGAGGGCGTCCAGCGCCTCCGTCCGCACCTTGGAGGGACCCGCACCGAAGCGTCCGTCGGCGGGCTTGATGTCAGCGGGAATCTGGATCTCGGCCACGGTGGGAGCGTAGCCGTTCCGGGAAACCTGGGCGAAACGTCGTCCGTCGGGTGAGACGGTGTCGCGGGGGCGAGCCCGGCCGTGCCGCGGGGGCGCGCCCGGGCCGTGTCCCGCCCCGCCGCGACGCGGGCCGGCACGGACCCGTGGCCGCGGCGGACCGCGGGCATCCTGGAGCCATGACGGATCTGACGGGTCGGGCGGGCCGGGCGGATGTCAGGGCCCTGGAGGCGGAACTGCGCGGGGCCGTGCGGGGCGAGGTGGGGTTCGACGCCGCCTCGCGGGCGCTGGTCACCATGGACGCCTCCAACTACCGGCGGGTGCCGGTGGGGGTCGTGGCGCCGCGGGACGCCGACGACGTGGCGGCCGTGCTGGAGGTGTGCCGGGCGCACGGCGTGCCGGTCGTGCCGCGGGGCGGCGGGACGTCGATCGCGGGCCAGGCGACCGGCACGGGCGTGGTGCTGGACTTCACGCGGCACATGGACCGGCTCGTGTCGCTGGACCCCGGGACGCGGACGGCCGTCGTCCAGCCGGGCCTGGTCCTGGACCGGCTCCAGGAGGCCGCCGCCCCGCACGGGCTGCGCTTCGGGCCGGACCCCGCCACGCACAGCCGGTGCACGCTCGGCGGGATGATCGGCAACAACTCCTGCGGCGCGCACTCGGTGGCGTGGGGCACGACCGCGGACAGCGTGCGGGAGCTGTCGGTGGTCACCGCGCGCGGCGAGCGGCTGCGGCCGGGCCGGGGGTGGACCGGGGCGCCGGAGGGCCTGCGGGCGCTGGCCGAGGGCGAGCTGGCGCGGCTGCGGACCGGGTTCCCGCAGCTGCCCCGCCGCATCTCCGGGTACCCGGTGGACGCCCTGCTGCCCGAGAACGGCGCCGACGTCGCCCGTTCGCTCTGTGGTTCGGAGGGCACGCTCGCCGTGCTGACGGAGGCGGTCCTCGACCTGGTCGAGGCGCCCCGGGCGCGGGCGCTGGCCGTGCTGGGGTACGCCGACGAGAACGCGGCGGCGGAGGCCGCGGCCGGGCTGCTGCCGTACCGCCCGCTGACCGTGGAGGGCATGGCCGCGGACCTGGTGCCGTCGGCGGCCCGGCTGCCGCGCGGCGGGGCCTGGCTGTTCGTGGAGACCGGCGGGGAGACGGCGGCGGAGGCACGCGCGCGGGCCGGGGCGATCGTGCGGGCCGCCGACGCGGTGGACGCCCGGGTGGTGACGGACCCCGCCGGGCAGCGGGCCCTGTGGCGGATCCGGGAGGACGCCGCCGGCACGGCGACCCGGATGCCGGACGGCAGCGAGGCCTGGCCCGGCTGGGAGGACTGCGCGGTGCCGCCCGCCCGGCTCGGCGCCTACCTGCGGGAGTTCCGCGCCCTGCTGGCCGCGCACGGCCTGCGGGGCGCGCCCTACGGGCACTTCGGGGACGGCTGCATCCACGTCCGCATCGACTTCGACCTGCTGACGCCGCCGGGGATCGCCCGGTTCCGGCGGTTCTCCGAGGAACTCGCCGAGCTGGTCGTGGCGCACGGCGGCTCCCTGTCCGGGGAGCACGGCGACGGGCAGGCGCGGGCGGAGCTGCTGCCGAAGATGTACGGCCCGGACATGGTCGCCCTCTTCGAGCGGGTGAAGGGCGTCTGGGACCCGGACGACCTGCTCAACCCCGGTGTGCTGGTGCGGCCCGCCCCGCTCGACGCCGGCCTGCGCTTCGCGGTCCTGCCGCGCCGTCCCGTCGACGTGGCCTTCGGCTACCCGTCCGACGGCGGCGACTTCCCGGCGGCGGTGCGGCGCTGCGTGGGCGTCGCCAAGTGCCGTACGGAGTCGGTGTCCGGGCCCGCCGTGATGTGCCCGTCCTTCCGGGTCACCGGCGAGGAGCGGCACTCCACGCGGGGGCGGGCCCGCCTGCTGCACGAGATGCTGGCGGGCGAGCTGGTGACCGGCGGCTGGCGCTCGACCGAGGTGCGGGACGCGCTGGACCTGTGCCTGTCCTGCAAGGGCTGCCGGTCGGACTGCCCGGTCGGTGTCGACATGGCCACCTACAAGGCGGAGTTCCTCCACCACCACTACGCGGGCCGCCGCCGTCCCGCCGCCCACTACGCGATGGGCCGGCTGCCGGAGTGGCTGGGCTGGGTGGCGCGCACCCGCACGGCGGCCCTGGCCAACGCGCTGGCCTCGGTGGGGCCGCTCGCGCGGGCGGCGAAACGGCTGGGCGGGATCGCGGCGCAGCGGGACCTGCCGCGGCTGCCGGCGCGGACCTTCACCGGCTGGTGGCGCGGGCGGCGGCCCCGGCCGGGCGACGGCGGCACCCTGGTCGTCCTGTGGCCCGACACCTTCACCGAGCACCTGTCCCCCTCGGTGGGGCGGGCGGCCGTACGGGTGCTGGAGGCGGCGGGGCTGCGGGTCGCGCTGCCGCCCACGCTGCGGATGCGCGGGCGCCCCGTCGGGGACGGCCGGACCCGGGCGGCGACCGCCCTGCTCGGCGCGCGCCGCGCCCGCGTCTGCTGCGGGCTGACGTACGTGTCGACGGGCCAGCTGGACCGGGCCCGCGCGGTCATGCGCCGCACGCTGGACCTGATGGCGCCGGTGCTCGACGCGGACGTGCCGGTCGTCGTCCTGGAGCCGAGCTGCGCCGCCGCCCTGCGCACCGACCTGCCCGAGCTGCTGCACGACGACCCGCGCGCGGCCCGCCTCGCCGCCCGGGTCCTGACCTTCGCGGAGACGCTGGAGCGCCACGCGCCCCACTGGCGGCCGCCCCGCGTGGACCGCCCGGTGGCCGGCCAGACCCACTGCCACCAGCACGCGGTCCTCGGCGACGCCGCCGACCGCCGGCTGCGCGCCGCCGCGGGCCTGGACGGCGAGCTGAGCGGCGGCTGCTGCGGCCTCGCGGGCAACTTCGGCTTCGAGCGGGGCCACTACGAGGTGTCGCGGGCCTGCGCCGAGGAGCAGGTGCTGCCCTCGGTGCGGGAGTCGCCGGAGGGCACGGTGGTCCTGGCGGACGGCTTCTCCTGCCGGACGCAGCTGGAGCAGCTGGCGGGGGTGCGCGCACGGCACCTGGCGGAGGTGCTGGCGGACGGGCTGGGGGAGGGCCGCGAGGGCACCTGACCGGCCCGGGGCGGGGAGCCGTCCGCCCGCTCCCGACAGAGCGTCATGCGGCGAAAGACCTCAATATGGGAGAAACCTCCCCTCTGAAGGAGCCCGCGCATGGCCCTCCGCGTCCAGCCCGTCAGCCGCGACGAACACCTGGCGTTCGCCGCCGGCCGCCCGTCCGCCAGCCCGCTGCAACTGCCGTCCTGGGGCGAGGTGAAACCGGACTGGCGGGCGGAGAGCCTGGGCTGGTTCGACGAGGACGGCCGCCTCGCCGGCGCGGGGCTGGCCCTGCTGCGCCCCCTGCCCGGGCTGAAGCGGTGCCTCGCCTACCTGCCCGAGGGCCCGCTGATCGACTGGCACGACGGCGCCCTCGACGCCTGGCTGGAGCCGATGCTCGCGCACCTGAGGCGGCAGGGTGCCTTCTGCGTCCGGATGGGGCCGCCCGTCGCGGTGCGCCGCTGGAACGCCGAGACGGTGAAGGCGGCGGTCGCCGACCCGGCCGCCGGCTGCCTGGCCGACGTCGAACCGACCGCGTACGACCGGGACGCGGCCTCCCTCGCCGACCGGCTGCGCGGCTCCGGCTGGCGGCCGGCCGCGTCCGGCGGAGAGACGGGCTTCGCCGCCGGCCAGCCCCGGTACGTCTTCCAGGTGCCGCTGGCCGGACGGTCCCTGGAGGACGTCCACGCCGGCCTCAGCCAGCAGTGGCGGCGCAATGTCAGGAAGGCCGAGCAGGCCGGGGTGAAGGTCGTCCGCGGCGGCCCGGAGGACCTGCCGGTCTTCCACGAGCTGTACACCGAGACGGCCGAGCGGGACCGCTTCGTCCCCCGCCCGCTGTCCTACTTCCAGCGCATGTTCGCCGCGCTCACCGCCGAGCACCCCGACCGCATGCGGCTCTACCTCGCCCACCACGACGGCGACGTCCTCGCCGCCGCCACCCTGCTGACCGTCGGCGACCACGTCTGGTACACCTACGGCGCCTCCGCTGCCCGCGGGCGCGAGGTGCGGCCCGCCAACGCCCTGCAGTGGCACATGATCGCCGACGCCCACGCCGAGGGCGCCGCCGTCTACGACCTGCGGGGCATCACCGGCACCGTGGAGGAGTCGGACCCCCTGGTGGGCCTGCTCCGGTTCAAGGCGGGCACGGGCGGGGAGGCCGTCGAGTACCTGGGGGAGTGGGAGTTCCCGCTGAACCGGCTGCTGCACCGGGCGCTCGGGCTGTACCTGGCGCGGCGCTGAGCGGGACGGGCCCGGGCGGGACAGGCACATGCACGCTTCACGCCCCTGACGAAGTCCACTACCCTGGACTCGGCAGTGCATCGCGATGAACGTTCGTGTTCCGAGCCGAACTCCCTGGAAGGCCCTGTGACCACCCCCAGCCCCGTCACCCCGTCCGCCCCGGGCGCCACCCCGTCGGCGCCGCACACCGGCCCCGCGCCCGCACCGGCCGGGGCGCCGCGCCGCCGGGGCGCGCTGGGGCCCGTCGGCCTGGTCCTCGCCGGAGGCGTCTCGGTCCAGTTCGGCGGCGCCCTGGCCGTGACCCTCATGCCGCGCGCCGGCGCCCTCGGCGTGGTCACGCTGCGGCTGCTGGTGGCCGCGGTCGTCCTGCTCGTCGTCTGCCGGCCCCGGGTGCGCGGCCACACGCGGAGCGACTGGGGCACGGTCCTCGTCTTCGGCGTCGCCATGGCCGCGATGAACGGCCTGTTCTACCAGGCCGTCGCGCGCATCCCGCTCGGCCCGGCCGTCACCCTGGAGGTGCTCGGCCCGCTGGCGCTGTCCGTCCTGGCCTCCCGCCGCGCGGTCAACCTCGTCTGGGCCGGGCTCGCCCTCGCGGGCGTGTTCCTGCTGGGCGGCGGCGACTTCGCGGGCCTCGACCCCGCGGGGGCCGCCTTCGCCCTGGGAGCGGGCGCCATGTGGGCGGCGTACATCGTCTTCAGCGCCCGTACGGGCCGCCGCTTCCCGCAGGCCGACGGGCTCGCCCTCGCCATGACCGCCGCCGCCCTGCTCTTCCTGCCCCTGGGCATCGCCGAGTCGGGCGCGCGGCTCGCCGACCCGACGACCCTCGCCCTCGGCGCCGCCGTCGCGGTCCTCTCCTCCGTGCTGCCCTACACCCTCGAACTGCTCGCCCTGCGCCGCCTGCCC
This sequence comes from Streptomyces sp. NPDC085946, assembly GCF_044540485.1. Classification (NCBI taxonomy): domain Bacteria; kingdom Bacillati; phylum Actinomycetota; class Actinomycetes; order Kitasatosporales; family Streptomycetaceae; genus Streptomyces; species Streptomyces sp. NPDC085946. The sequence continues at coordinate 140,040 of NZ_JBITSF010000005.1, forward strand.
GCCTCCACCTTCGCCGTCCTGATGAGCCTCGAACCGGCCCTCGCGGCGACGGCCGGCTTCCTCGTCCTCGGCCAGGCCCTGTCCGCCCCGCAGGCCGCCGCGATCGCCCTGGTCATCGCCGCGAGCATGGGGGCCGTACGGACCCAGGTGGGGCGGCCGAAGGCGGCGGCCGGCTCCCCGTGACGCCGCCGCGCGCGCCCGTGCGGCCGGAGGCGCCCGGCCGGTCCGCCGGTGATCCCGTGGTGTGAGGCGCCCGGTTCGGGATAACGGCAATCCATGGAGATGCCCGCCCAGTTGCGCCGGACCGATCACCGCCTGACACGACAGGCGGCCACCCGTATCCCCGCCGAGGCCGGCCGCGTGCTGTCGGCCGTGGAGGAGGTGGCGGAGAGCTCGAAACTGTGGTGCGGCGCCGCCGCGGTGATGGCCACGGCCGGCGGGTGGCGCGGCCGCACGGCCGCCGCCGCGGGCCTGACGGCGCTCACCCTCGCGCAGCTCGTCTCCAACGGCGTGGCCAAGCAGCTCGTCGGCCGGCAGCGGCCCCCCAAGGACTGGTTCCCCCACGACGAGGTCGACGACCGGCCGGACTCGTCCTCCTTCCCCTCCGGACACACCGCGGCCGCCGTCGCCTTCACCGCCGCGGTCGCGGCGACCTGGCCCCTGGCGGGTGCCGCGTGCGCCGTACCGGCCGTCATGGTGGCCACCGAGCGCGTCCAGAGCGGCGCCCACTACCCCTCCGACGTGGCCGCCGGCGCCGTCATCGGGCTGGCCGGGGCCTGGCTCGCCCGCCGCGCCCCGCGCCTGCTGCTGCGGCACCTGCCGTAGCGCCGCCGCGGCCGCGACGCCCCGGTGACGGCCGGGCGCTAATCCGGCCGTTCGGGGTACTCGCGCTCATCACGGGACCGTGACTCCACGGCACCCGGCAGGGACCAACGGACGGGAGGTGATCGTCGTGTCGAGTACGCAGCCGCCAACCACCACGTCAGCGCACCGTACGGACCACGCCGGCCAGGAGCCGGTGGGCGAGCTGGTGCAGCGGGCCTCGCAGCAGCTGACCGAGCTGGTGCGCGGCGAACTGAGGCTGGCGCAGGCGGAGATGAAGGAGAAGGGCAAGCGCTACGGGAAGGGCGGCGGCCTGTTCGGCGGCGCCGGACTGGTCGGCTTCCTGATGCTGCAGGCACTGGTCGCCACCGCCATCGCGGCCCTCGCCGTGCCGCTGCCCGTGTGGGCCGCCGCGCTGATCGTCACCGCCGTCCTGGGGGTGATCGCCGCTGTCATGGCGATGTCGGGGAAGAAGCAGGTCAGTCAGGCGGCACCGCCGGTGCCGGAGCGGACGGTCGAGAGCGTGAAGGCAGACGTGGCAGAGATCAAGGAGAGCGCCCACCGATGAGCAAGCCGAGCCAGGACGAGCAGAGCGCCCCGACCCCGGAGGAGCTGCGCGAGCAGGTCGAGCAGACCCGCCAGAACCTCGGGCAGACGGTCGAGGCCCTCGCGGAGAAGGCCGACGTCAAGGCCCAGGCCCAGGAGAAGGCGGCCGAGGTGCGCGAACAGGCCGCCGTGAAGGCCCGGGAGCTGAAGGAGCAGGCCGCGGCCAAGGCCGACGAGCTGAGGACGAAGGTCACCGAGGCCGCGGCCCGCGTGCAGGAGAAGCTGCCCGAACCGGTCAAGGACAAGGCCGCGCAGGCCGCCGAGCAGGCCCGCGCCACCGCCGTCCAGGCGGGGCACCTGTGGGAGGAGAAGGCGCCCGAGCCGGTGCGGCAGAAGACGGCCCAGGGGGCCCGGGCCGCCCGCGACAACCGCACCCTGCTGCTCGCCGCCGCCGGCGCGGCCGTCGTGGTCTGGCTGGCGAGCCGCCGCCGCAAGGGCTGAGCCGGTGAGGGGGCCGGAGACTTCCCGCCCCGGCCCGGCCGGCCGCGCCCGGGAACGCCCGCGGCGCGTGCGGCACCCGCACCACCCGTAACACCCGCACCACCCGTAACACCCGCAGCAACGCAGCACCCGAACGCCCCGGGGTGCCGGTACGAGGCCGTACTGGCACCCCTTTTCGGTGCCGGGCGGCGTCCGCGCCCGCCGGCACCCGTACCCCCGCACGCGCCCGCCGGCATCCGCCCGCCCCAATTCATGCAAGCACGCTTGATTGTTTCTTCCCCCGCTGCCATGCTCCTCACCACGTCGCACCGCCCCGCACCGCCCCGCACACCGCCGTGCCCCGAGGGGAGCGCTCCGTGTCCGATCCGACGGCCGTGATCGACGATCTGCGCGAGGAGAGCGAGGAACTGGACCGGCTGGTGGCCGGACTGCCCCCGGACCGGTGGGCGCGCGCGACGCCCGCGCCCGGCTGGACCGTGGCCCACCAGATCGCCCACCTGGCCTGGACCGACCGCTCGGCGCTGCTCGCGGTGACGGACGGGGACGGCTTCCGGGTGATGGTCGAGAAGGCGCTCGCCGCGCCGGACTCCTTCGTCGACGAGGGCGCCGAGGAGGGCGCCCGGCTGGCGCCCGCCGCCCTGCTGGCGCGCTGGCGCGAGGGACGCGCGGCCCTGGAGGAGGCGCTGCGGGCCGCCCCGCCCGGCGCCCGCTTCCCCTGGTACGGCCCGCCCATGTCGGCCGCCTCCACGGCGACGGCCCGCCTCATGGAGACCTGGGCGCACGGCCTGGACGTGGCGGACGCCCTCGGCGCCGTGCCCGCCCCCACCGACCGGCTGCGGCACGTGGCCCGGCTGGGGGTGCGGACCCGGGACTTCGCCCACGTCGTCCACGGACTCGCGCCCCCCGCCGACCCCTTCCGCGTCACCCTCACCGCCCCGTCCGGCGCGGTCTGGGCGTACGGCCCCGAGGACGCCCCGCAGCGGGTCACCGGCCCCGCCCTCGACTTCTGCCTCCTGGTCACCCAGCGGATCCACCGCGCCGACACCGCCCTGCGGGCCGACGGCCCGGACGCCGACCGCTGGCTGGACCTCGCCCAGGCCTTCGCCGGCCCGCCCGGCGGCGGCCGCCCGGCGCGGGGGGCCGCCCGGTGAGCGTGCTCCGCGTCGGCAACGCCTCCGGCTTCTACGGCGACCGCTTCGACGCCCTGCGCGAGATGCTCACCGGCGGCGACCTGGACGTCCTGACCGGCGACTACCTCGCCGAACTGACCATGCTGATCCTCGCCCGGGACCGCCTGAAGGACCCCTCCGGCGGCTACGCCCGCACCTTCCTGCGGCAGTTGGAGGAGTGCCTGGGCCTCGCGCACGAACGGGGCGTGCGGATCGTCACCAACGCGGGCGGGCTGAACCCGGCCGGACTCGCCGACGCCGTACGGAAGCTGGCGGAGCGGCTCGGCATCCCGGTGCGGGTCGCGCACGTCGAGGGCGACGACCTGACCGCCTCCCATCCCGGCAGCCTCGCCGCGCACGCCTACCTCGGCGGGTTCGGGATCGCCGCCTGCCTGCGGGCGGGCGCCGACCTCGTGGTCACCGGGCGGGTGACGGACGCGGCCCTGGTCACCGGGCCCGCCGCCGCCCACTTCGGCTGGCGGCCCGACGACCACGACCGTCTCGCGGGTGCCGTCGTCGCCGGGCACGTGCTGGAGTGCGGGGCGCAGGCCACCGGCGGCAACTACGCCTTCTTCCGCGACGGGGACGTCCGCCGGCCCGGCTTCCCGTTCGCCGAGATCCACGCCGACGGCACCTGCGTCCTCACCAAGCACCCCGGCACCGGCGGTTTCGTCGACGTCGGCACGGTCACCGCCCAGCTGCTGTACGAGACGGCCGGCGCCCGGTACGCCGGACCCGACGTCACCGCCCGCCTCGACACCGTACGGCTCACCCAGGAGGGATCCGACCGGGTGCGGATCGAGGGCGTGCGCGGCGAGGCACCGCCGCCCGTCCTCAAGGTCGGCGTCAACCGGCTCGGCGGCTTCCGCAACGAGGTCGTGTTCGTGCTCACCGGGCTCGACGTCGAGGCCAAGGCGGCGCTGGTGCGCGAGCAGATGGCCGGCGCGCTCGCCCCGTCGCCGCCCGCCGAGGTGCGGTGGGAGCTGGTCCGCACCGACCGGGCGGACGCCCCCACCGAGGAGACCGCGAGCGCCCTGCTCCGGCTGGTGGTGCGCGATCCCGACCAGCACGCCGTCGGACGGCCGCTCACCGCCGCCGCCGTCGAACTCGCCCTCGCCAGCTACCCCGGCTTCCACGTGCTCGCGCCCCCCGGGAAGGGCGCGCCCTACGGGGTGTTCGAGGACGCGTACGTCCCCCGGGAGGCCGTGGACCACGTGGCCGTCCTCCCCGACGGACGCCGGACCGCCGTCGCCCCGGCCCGGCACGCCCGGGCCCTGGAGCCCGTCGCGCCGCCGCCCCTGCCCGACCCCCTGCCGCCCGGCCCCGTCCGCCCCGCCCCGCTCGGCCTGGTCGCGGGCGCCCGCAGCGGCGACAAGGGCGGGAACGCCAACGTCGGGGTGTGGGCCCGCACCGACGACGCCTGGCGGTGGCTGGCCCACACGCTCACCACCGACACCTTCCGCCGGCTCCTGCCGGAGACCGCCGGACTGCGGGTCGTACGCCACGACCTGCCGAACCTGCGCGCCCTCAACTTCGTCGTCGAGGGCATCCTCGGCGCCGGCGCCGCCGCCCGGCACCGCTTCGACCCGCAGGCCAAGGCGCTCGGCGAATGGCTGCGCTCCCGCCGCCTGGACATCCCGGAGGCCCTTCTGTGACGGTCATCGGCTCCTCACTGGACACCGCGAGCCCGGACCACCGCGCCCACCGCGAGGCCATGCTCGCCAAGCTCGCCGACCTCGACGCCGAGCACGCCAAGGCGCTCGCGGGCGGCGGCGAGAAGTACGTCGCCCGGCACCGGGCGCGCGGCAAGCTCCTGGCCCGCGAGCGCATCGAGCTGCTCCTCGACCCCGACACGCCGTTCCTGGAGCTGTCCCCGCTGGCCGCCTGGGGCAGCGAGTACGCGGTCGGCGCCTCCCTTGTCACCGGCATCGGCACCGTCGAGGGCGTCGAGTGCCTGATCACCGCCAACGACCCGACCGTGCGCGGCGGCGCCAGCAACCCGTGGAGCCTGAAGAAGGCCCTGCGCGCCCACGAGATCGCGCTCGCCAACCGGCTGCCCTGCGTCAGCCTCGTGGAGTCCGGGGGCGCGGACCTGCCCTCCCAGAAGGAGATCTTCGTCCCCGGCGGGGCGATCTTCCGGGACCTCACCCGGCTCTCGGCGGCCGGCATCCCGACCGTCGCCGTCGTCTTCGGCAACTCCACCGCCGGAGGCGCCTACGTCCCCGGCATGTCCGACCACGTGATCATGGTCAAGGAGCGGGCGAAGGTGTTCCTCGGCGGGCCGCCGCTGGTGAGGATGGCCACCGGCGAGGAGAGCGACGACGAGTCCCTCGGCGGCGCCGGGATGCACGCGCGCGTGTCCGGCCTCGCCGACCACTTCGCCGTCGACGAGCACGACGCGCTGCGGCAGGCCCGCCGGGTCGTGGCCCGCCTCAACCACCGCAAGGCGCACCCCGACCCGGGACCCGCCGAGCCGCCGAAGTACGACGCGGAGGAGCTGCTGGGCATCGTCCCCGGCGACCTGCGGACCCCCTTCGACCCGCACGAGGTCATCGCCCGGATCGTCGACGCCTCCGACTTCGACGCGTTCAAACCGCTGTACGGCACCAGCCTGGTGACCGGCTGGGCGGCCCTGCACGGCTATCCGGTGGGGATCCTGGCCAACGCCCGGGGCGTGCTGTTCAGCGAGGAGTCGCAGAAGGCCGCCCAGTTCATCCAGCTCGCCAACCAGCGCGACATCCCGCTGCTGTTCCTGCACAACACCACCGGCTACATGGTCGGCAAGGAGTACGAGCAGGGCGGCATCATCAAGCACGGCGCGATGATGATCAACGCCGTCAGCAACTCCACGGTGCCCCACCTGTCCGTCCTCATGGGCGCCTCCTACGGCGCCGGGCACTACGGCATGTGCGGCCGGGCCTACGACCCGCGCTTCCTGTTCGCCTGGCCCAGCGCCAAGTCCGCCGTCATGGGCCCCCAGCAGCTCGCCGGCGTGCTCTCCCTCGTCGCCCGCCAGTCCGCCGCCGCCAAGGGCCGCCCCTACGACGAGGACGCGGACGCGGCCCTGCGCGCCATGGTGGAGCAGCAGATCGAGTCCGAGTCGCTGCCGGCGTTCCTGTCCGGGCGGCTGTACGACGACGGCGTCATCGACCCGCGCGACACCCGCACCGTCCTCGGCCTGTGCCTGTCCGCCGTCCACACCGCGCCCTACCGGGGCGTGCGCGGCGGCTTCGGCGTCTTCCGGATGTGAGGGACCTTCCTGTGATCACCTCTGTGCTCGTCGCCAACCGGGGCGAGATCGCCTGCCGCGTCGTCCGCACCTGCCGGCGGCTCGGCATCCGCACGGTCGCCGTGCACTCCGACCCCGACGCGCACGCCCTGCACGCGCGCGCGGCCGACACCGCGGTCCGGCTGCCGGGCGCCGCGCCCGCCGAGACCTACCTGCGCGGCGAGGCGGTCGTGAAGGCGGCCCTCGCGGCCGGCGCGGATGCCGTGCACCCCGGCTACGGCTTCCTCTCCGAGAACCCCGCCTTCGCCCGCGCCGTCCTGGACGCCGGCCTGGTCTGGATCGGCCCGCCCCCGGAGGCGATCGAGGCGATGGCGTCCAAGACGCGCGCCAAGGAGCTGATGGGCGTCGCGCCGCTGCGCGAGGTCACGGAGGCCGACCTGCCGGTCCTGGTGAAGGCCGCGGCGGGCGGCGGCGGACGCGGCATGCGGGTCGTCCGCCGCCTCGACGAGCTGGAAGCCGCCCTGGAGGGGGCGCGCGCCGAGGCCGCGAGCGCCTTCGGGGACGGGGAGGTCTTCGTCGAGCCGTACGTGGAGGGGGGACGCCACGTCGAGGTGCAGGTCCTGGCCGACACCCACGGCACCGTCTGGGCGCTCGGCACCCGGGACTGCTCCCTGCAGAGGCGCCACCAGAAGGTGATCGAGGAGGCCCCGGCGCCCGGCCTGTCCGCCCGGCTCACCCGCGAGCTGCACGGCCTGGCCGTCCGCGCCGCGCGCGCCGTCTCCTACACCGGCGCCGGCACCGTCGAGTTCCTCGTCGCCGGGGAGAAGGCCCACTTCCTGGAGATGAACACCCGGCTCCAGGTCGAACACCCCGTCACCGAGGAGGTGTTCGGCCTGGACCTGGTCGCCGAGCAGATCCGGATCGCCGAGGGCCACGCCCTGCCCGCCGACCCGCCCCCCGCCCGCGGCCACGCCGTCGAGGCCCGCCTGTACGCCGAGGACCCCGCCCGGGACTGGGCCCCGCAGACCGGCCGCCTGCACCGCCTCGCCGTCCCCGACGGCATCCGCCTGGACACCGGCTTCGCGGACGGCGACGACATCACCGTCCACTACGACCCCCTCCTCGCCAAGGCCGTCGCCCACGCCCCCACCCGCGCCGAGGCCGTCCGCACGCTCGCCACGGCCCTGGAGCGGGCCGCGCTCCACGGCCCGGTCACCAACCGCGACCTGCTCGTCCGCTCCCTGCGCCACCCCGAGTTCGCCTCCGGCCGCATGGACACCGGCTTCTACGACCGCCACCTGCCCGAGCTGACCGCACCCGCCCCCGACCCGCACGCCCCGCTGGCCGCCGCCCTCGCCGACGCCCACGACCGCTCCCGCTTCGGCGGCTGGCGCAACCTGCCCTCCCAGCCGCAGGTCAAGCGGTACGCCCTGGCCGGCCGGGACCACGAGGTCCGCGAGGTCCGCTACCACCACACCCGGCAGGGCCTCACCGCCGACGGCGTCCGTGTGGTGAGCGCCGACGCCCGCCTCGTCGTCCTGGAGGTGGACGGCGTACGGCACCGCTACGAGGTGGCCCGCTACGGCGACGAGATCCACGTCAACTCCACCCGCCTCACCGCCCTCCCGCGCTTCCCCGACCCCGCCCCCGAACACGCCCCCGGCTCCCTCCTGGCCCCCATGCCCGGCACGGTCGTCCGCGTCGCCGACGGCCTGGCCGAGGGGACCGCCGTACGGGCCGGACAGCCCCTGCTCTGGCTGGAGGCGATGAAGATGCAGCACCGGATCACCGCCCCCGCCACCGGCACCCTGACCGCCCTGCACGTCGCCCCCGGCCGGCAGGTCGAGCCGGGCACGCTGCTGGCGGTGGTGGAGGAGACCTGAGGGCGCGGCAACGCGCGACCGGCCACGGACCACCCGCACCCGAAGGGACCCCCATGGACACCGAAGAGCACACGGCCCTGCGAGAAGCCGTCTCCGCCCTCGGCACCCGCCACGGCCGCGACCACGACCGCGCGGAGCTCTGGTCCGAGGCGGGCAGACTCGGCTACCTCGGCGTCAACCTGCCGGAGGCGTACGGCGGCGGGGGCGGCGGCATCACCGAACTCTCCCTCGTCCTCGAGGAACTCGGCGCGGCGGGCGCCCCCCTGCTCATGCTGATCGTCTCCCCGGCGATCTGCGGCACCGTCATCGCCCGCTTCGGCACCGACGCCCAGAAGCGCGCCTGGCTCCCCGGCCTCGCCGACGGCACCCGCACCATGGCCTTCGGCATCACCGAGCCCGACGCCGGATCCAACAGCCACCGCATCACCACCACCGCCCGCCGCGACGGCGCCGACTGGCTCCTGACCGGCCGCAAGGTCTTCGTCTCCGGCGTCGACATCGCCGACGCCACGCTCGTCGTGGGGCGCACGGAGGACGCCCGCACGGGCCGCCTGAAGCCCTGCCTGTTCATCGTCCCGCGGGACGCGCCCGGCTTCGGGCGCCGCAAGATCGACATGGAACTCGCCGCGCAGGAGAAGCAGTTCGAGCTGACCCTGGACGACGTACGGCTGCCCGCCGACGCGCTCGTGGGCGACGAGGACGCCGGTCTGCTCCAGCTGTTCGCCGGCCTCAACCCCGAGCGGATCATGACGGCCGCGTTCGCCATCGGGATGGGCCGCCACGCACTCGGCCGGGCCGTCGCCTACGCCCGCGAACGCACCGTCTGGAACGCCCCCATCGGCGCCCACCAGGCCATCGCCCACCCCCTCGCCCAGGCCCACATCGAGCTCGAACTCGCCCGCCTGATGATGCAGAAGGCGGCCCGCCTCTACGACGCCGGCGACGACACCGGCGCCGGGGAGGCCGCCAACATGGCCAAGTACGCGGCCGGGGAGGCCTGCGTGAAGGCCGTCGACCAAGCCGTGCACACCCTCGGCGGCAACGGCCTCACCCGCGAGTTCGGCCTCGCCTCCCTCGTCACCGCGGCACGGGTGTCCCGTATCGCCCCGGTCAGCCGGGAGATGATCCTCAACTACGTCTCGCACCAGAGCCTGGGCCTGCCCAAGTCGTACTGAACGGCACAGCGTCGTGCCCGTCGCGCGAGGAGGAACCGTGTTCCGCAGCCAGTACGCAGACGTCCCGCCCGTAGACCTCCCCATCCACGACGCCGTCCTCGGCCACGCCGCCGGGTTCGGCGCGGCACCCGCCCTGATCGACGGCACGGACGGCACCACCCTCACCTACGAACAGGTCGACCGCTTCCACCGCCGCGTCGCCGCCGCCCTCGCCGAGACCGGCGTGCGCAAGGGCGACGTCCTCGCCCTGCACAGCCCCAACACCGTCGCCTTCCCCCTCGCCTTCCACGCCGCCACCCGCGCCGGCGCCACCGTCACCACCGTCCACCCGCTCGCCACCGCCGAGGAGTTCGCCACCCAGCTCACGGACTCCGCCGCCCGCTGGATCGTCACCGTCTCCCCGCTGCTGGACACCGCCCGCCGGGCCGCCCGGCTCGCCGGCGGCGTACGGGAGATCCTCGTCTGCGACAGCGCGCCCGGCCACCGCTCGCTGACCGACATGCTCGCCTCCACCGCCCCCGAACCGGTCGTCGACATCGACCCGGCGCGGGACGTGGCGGCCCTGCCGTACTCCTCCGGCACCACCGGCACCCCCAAGGGCGTGATGCTCACCCACCGGCAGATCGCCACCAACCTCGCCCAGCTCCGGTCCGCCGTACCGGCCGGCCCCGGCGACCGCGTCCTGGCCGTCCTGCCGTTCTTCCACATCTACGGCCTCACGGCCCTCATGAACGCGCCCCTGCGGCAGGGCGCCACCGTCGTCGTGCTGCCCCGCTTCGACCTGGAGCAGTTCCTCGCCGCCGTCCAGACCCACCGCATCACCGACCTGTACGTCGCCCCGCCGATCGTCCTCGCCCTCGCCAAGCACCCCCTGGCCACCCGGTACGACCTGTCCTCGCTGCGGTACGTCGTCAGCGCCGCCGCCCCCCTGGACGCCCGCCTCGCCGCCGCCTGCTCGCGGCGCCTCGGCCTGCCGCCCGTCGTCCAGGCCTACGGCATGACCGAACTGTCCCCCGGCACCCACGTCGTCCCCCCGGACGCCGTGCGCGACGCCCCGCCCGGCACCGTCGGCAGGCTCATCGCCGGCACCGAGATGCGCATCGTCTCCCTCGACGACCCCGGCGAGGACCTCGGCCCCGGCGCGTCCGGCGAGATCCTCATCCGCGGCCCCCAGGTCATGAAGGGCTACCTCGGCCGCCCCGACGCCACCGCCGCGATGATCGACCCCGACGGCTGGCTGCACACCGGCGACGTCGGCCGCGTCGACGGTGAGGGCGGCTGGCTGTTCCTCGTCGACCGCGTCAAGGAGCTCATCAAGTACAAGGGCTTCCAGGTCGCCCCCGCCGAACTGGAGGCCCTGCTCCTCACCCACCCGGGCATCGCCGACGCCGCCGTCGTCGGCGCCCGCGACGACGACGGCAACGAGATCCCTCACGCCCACGTCGTCCGCCGGCCCACCGCCCCGGACCTCTCCGCCCACGAGGTCATGCGGTACGTCGCCGAACGCGCCGCCCCCTACAAGCGCGTCCGCCGCGTCACCTTCGTCGACGGCGTCCCCCGCGCCGCCTCCGGCAAGATCCTGCGCCGGCGGCTCAGGGAGGGCGCGTGACCCTCGTCGGCCGCACCCGCGCGCGAGGCGTCGAGACCCTGAGCCTCGACGCCGTCCGCCACCGCAACGCCCTGTCCGCCGCCCTCGTCGCGGAACTGGCGGACGCGCTGGACGACTGCGACGGCGACGACGCCGTCCGCGCCGTCGTCCTCACCCACACCGGCACCACCTTCAGCGCCGGGGCCGACCTGCGCGACCCGCCCGCCCCCGACGCGCTCGTCGCCCTGCTCCGGCAGATCGTCGCGCTCGGCAAACCGGTCGTCGCCCGGGTCACCGGGCACGTCCGCGCCGGCGGCCTCGGCCTGCTCGCCGCCTGCGACATCGCCGCCGCCTCGCACACCGCCACCTTCGCCTTCACCGAGGTCCGCATCGGCGTGGCCCCCGCCGTGATCTCCCTGCCGGTCCTGCCGCGCACCGACCCGCGCGCCCTCGCCCGCCACTACCTCACCGGCGAACGCTTCGACGCCGCCGAAGCGGTCCGCACCGGCCTGCTCACGGCGGCCGGCGACGACGTCGACACCGTCCTCGAACCCGTCCTCGACGGCCTGCGCCGAGCCGCCCCCCGGGCCCTGGCCGAGACGAAACGGCTGCTCACGGCTAAGGTGCTGGAGACCTTCGACCTGGCGGCGGGCGAACTGACCGAACTGTCCGCCCGGCTCTTCGCCTCCGCCGACGCCCGCGAGGGGATGACGGCCTTCCTCGAACGACGGGATCCCGCATGGGTGCTGTGAACGCGGCCGACCGCGTCGACCGCCTCCCCAAGCAGGACCGCAGCCGGGCCACCCGGCAGCGGCTCCTGGAAGCCGCCGTGGCCTGCCTCGCCGCACACGGCTGGGCGGGCTCCACGGTCTCCGTCGTCGCCGAACGCGCCGGCGTCTCCCGGGGCGCCGCCCAGCACCACTTCCCGACCCGCGAGGACCTGTTCACCGCGGCCGTCGAGTACGTCGCCGAGGAGCGCTCCACCGCCCTGCGGGCCCTCTTCCCGCAGGGCGCGGCCGGTGACCGCCGGGCCGTCGTCGCCGCCCTCGTCGACCTCTACACCGGCCCCCTCTTCCGCGCCGCCCTCCACCTGTGGGTCGCGGCCTCCAACGAGGACCAGCTCCGCCCCCGGGTCACCGAACTGGAGGCCCGCGTCGGCCGCGAGACCCACCGCATCGCCGTGGAGCTCCTGGCGGCCGACGAGTCCCGACCCGGCGTGCGGGAGACCGTGCAGGGCCTGCTGGACATGGCCCGCGGCCTGGGCCTGGCCAACCTCCTCACCGACGACGCCGGACGCCGGGACCGCGTCGTCGCCCAGTGGGCGGACCTGCTGGACGACGCGCTGCGCTGACGGCGCCGCCGGACGGGAACCGGCGGACGGCCGCCGGCCCCCGCGCCCGTCACGGACTGAGCCGCTCCACCCGCCAGCTCCCGTCCGGCTGCTCCACGTACCGCAACCGGTCGTGCAGCCGGTTCTCCCGGCCCTGCCAGAACTCCACCGTCTGCGGCGCCACCCGGAAACCGCCCCAGTGCGGCGGCACCGGCACCTGCTCGCCCTCCGGGTAGCGCGCCGCCAGCTCGGCGTACGCCGCATCCACGTCCGCGCGCGTGGCGATCACCGACGACTGCGCGCTCGCCCACGCCCCCAGCTGGGAACCGTGCGGGCGGGTGCGGAAGTACGCCGCCGTCTCGTCCCGCCCGGTGCGCCGCGCGACCCCGGAGACGATCACCTGCCGGGCCATCGGATGCCACGGGAACAGCAGCGAGACGTACGGGTTCCCGGCCAGGTCACGCGCCTTGCGGGAGTCGTAGTTGGTGTAGAACACGAACCCCTGCTCGTCGAAGTGCTTCAGGAGCACCGTGCGCGAACTGGGCCGGCCCTCGGCGTCGGCCGTGGAGACCACCATCGCGTTCGGCTCGAACATCCCGCCCTCGGTCGCGGCCTGCCGGAACCAGCGCGCGAACTGCTCCAGGGGAGTGGCGGGCAGGTCGGACTCGGAGAGCCCCTCCGTCCGGTACTGCTTGCGCATCGAGGCCAGATCGAAGGGGACGGCGTCGCGGTCGGTCACCCGGTCATCTTGCCGCATGCACGGTGGCCTTCGTCACTGAGTGGCACTCAGTGCCGCGAACCCTCCCCAACGGCGGCACCCGGGGATATCGTGCTGATGCCGCCGAGGGGGGTGACCACCCGCCGCACGGGGCATCACAGGGGGACCGGACCGTCCAGGACCGCGAGTCGCCGGCAACGACCGCGGAACCGCAGGACGGCACCGCCGCCCCCGCAGACCGGCACGATGCCGCCCGCCGGTCGCCCGCCCGATCGTCGCCGGGGCCGGTCCCACCCCCACAACACCATCCGCCGCACCCATCACGAGGAGCCGCCTGATGTCCGACTTCGTACCCGGGCTCGAGGGAGTCGTCGCGTTCGAGACGGAGATCGCCGAACCCGACAAGGAGGGCGGCGCCCTGCGGTACCGGGGCGTCGACATCGAGGACCTCGTCGGCCAGGTCTCCTTCGGCAACGTGTGGGGCCTGCTCGTCGACGGCGCCTTCAACCCCGGCCTGCCGCCCGCCGAGCCCTTCCCGATCCCCGTGCACTCCGGCGACATCCGCGTCGACGTCCAGTCCGCGCTCGCCATGCTCGCACCGGTCTGGGGCCTGAAACCGCTCCTCGACATCGACGCCGAGCAGGCCCGCGAGGACCTGGCCCGCGCCGCCGTCATGGCCCTGTCCTACGTCGCCCAGTCCGCCCGCGGGCAGGGCCTGCCCATGGTCCCGCAGCGCGAGATCGACAAGGCCCGGTCCGTCGTCGAACGCTTCATGATCCGCTGGCGCGGCGAGCCCGACCCCAAGCACGTCGCGGCGGTCGACGCCTACTGGACCTCGGCGGCCGAGCACGGCATGAACGCCTCCACCTTCACGGCCCGCGTCATCGCCTCCACCGGCGCCGACGTGGCCGCCGCCCTCTCCGGCGCGGTCGGCGCCATGTCCGGCCCGCTGCACGGCGGCGCCCCCTCCCGCGTCCTGCACATGATCGAGGAGATAGAACGCACCGGGGACGCCGAGGCCTACGTCAAGCGGACCCTCGACAAGGGCGAGCGCCTGATGGGCTTCGGCCACCGCGTCTACCGCGCCGAGGACCCCCGCGCCCGCGTCCTGCGCCGCACCGCCCGCGAACTGGGCGCACCCCGCTTCGAGGTCGCCGAGGCCCTGGAGAAGGCGGCCCTGGCCGAGCTCCACGCCCGCCGCCCGGACCGCGTCCTGGCCACCAACGTGGAGTTCTGGGCGGCGATCGTCCTGGACTTCGCCGAGGTCCCCGCCCACATGTTCACCTCGATGTTCACCTGCGCCCGCACGGCCGGCTGGTCCGCCCACATCCTGGAGCAGAAGCGCACCGGCCGCCTGGTCCGCCCCTCGGCCCGCTACACCGGCCCGGGCCCCCGCGCCCCGCGCGCGATCGAGGGCTACGAGGACATCGCCCGCTGAGTCCCCCGGAACGCAGACGACCCGCGAGTCGGGTTCCTCCAGCGGAGGAGCCGGCCGGACGTACCGGCGACTCGCGGGTCGGGTGACTGCTTGGGATTGGGCCGGCTGCACGTGTCGGTCACGTGCTGGTCCGGCACCGCACTGGATGTGGTGACGGGCCGCTAGCCCGCAGCCACCTCACGCGTCCGGTATGCATACATCTGCCGAACCACCTCCCTTCTCGTGTACCAGGAACCTTAAGAACCTCTCGGCCGCGGATCAACCGTTTTTTTCGAAGAAGGTGCCCGGCCGGTGAACCGGCGCCGTACGACGATTCCCGCAATCTTGCGGGAACCCGGTGTGCGCTGGGTCACGTTGAAGTTGAATGATGGCGAACAGCGAACGGCGTGCCGTACACGCGGACGCAGCCTGCAGGGGGTACAGGTGAGTGCTTCCCGGATCAGTGGGACCACCGACGAGCTGGGGCCGGACGAGCCCGAGCGGGACGGCTCGGACGGTTCCGACCTGCTCGCCGCGCTGCTGGACGGGATGGACGCGGCGCTGTGCGCCTTCGACGCCGACGGGGTCGTCACGCACTGGAACCGCGAGGCGGAGCGGATCCTCGGGTGGACGGCGGACGAGGCCGTGGGGCGGCGCGGGTTCGCCGGGTGGGCCGTGCGCAGCGCGGACGCCGAGGAGGTCGAGGCGCGGCTGATGTCCGCGATGCACGCCCCGGGGCGGCAGGTGCACGAGTTCGCGCTGCTGACGAAGGACGGCGGCCGGGTGCTGGTGCGGACCCAGTCGGCGGCCGTGCGCGGGCCGGACGGCAAGCCGGCCGGTGTGTACTGCGCGTTCAGCGAGGTGCACGCGCAGATCGACCTGGAGCGGTCGATCGCGCTGAGCGAGGCGTTGTTCGAGGACGCGAGCTGGGGTGTCGTGCTGGTCGACGCGGACCTGCGGCCGGCGGTGGTGAACGCGCACGCGGCGCGGGCGCTGGGCACCGGCCGCACGACCGTCCTCGGGCGGCCGCTCGGCGAGCTGCTCGCGCAGGGCGTGGAGGAGCTGGAGAGCGCGCTGACGCACGTGCTGGCCGAGGGGGCGCCGCCCGCCCCGGCCGAGATCTGGGTGAGCGTGCGCACGCCGGAGGGCGAGCGGCGGCGGTGCTGGCGCAGCGGCTTCCTGCGGCTGGCCTCCCCGCTGGCGGAGGAGCCGGTCCCGCTCGGGGTCGGCTGGCTGTTCCAGGACGTGACCGAGGCCAAGCGGGGCGAGCAGGAGGCGTCGCTGCTGCGGTTCCGCGCGCAGCAGCTGCACCGCGCGGCCCGGGCCGCCGCCGAGTGCGAGGACCCGGCGGAGGCGGCGACCGTCCACCTGGACTTCGCGCTGGCCGGGTTCGCCGACCACGCGCTGATCGACCGGGTGGCCGGTGTGGTGCCGCCGGACGCGGAGCACGCGGGGCCGGTGCGGCTGGTGAGGATCGC
This sequence comes from Streptomyces sp. NPDC085946, assembly GCF_044540485.1. NCBI lineage: Bacteria > Bacillati > Actinomycetota > Actinomycetes > Kitasatosporales > Streptomycetaceae > Streptomyces > Streptomyces sp. NPDC085946. Next base: position 155,896 of record NZ_JBITSF010000005.1, read on the forward strand.
CGCCACGCCCTCCGGTGCGCCCGGCCCGAGCCGGATCGCGGGCCAGGCCGGACTGCCGGTGCGGTACGACACGGGGCATCCGGCGCTGCAGTGCGTGGAGCGGGCCGGGTCGGTGCGGGCCGGTGCGGGGGCCGTGCCGGCGGAGGAGGCGCGGGCGTGGGCGCTGGAGCGGCAGTGGCCGGCCGACGCGGTGCACGCGCTGTGCGCGGTGCTGCGCAGCCGGGGGCGGACCCTGGGGGTGGTGACGTTCCTGCGGACGGCGGGGCGCGGCGCGTTCGAGCGGTCCGACGCGGTGTACGCGGAGGACGTGGCGGTGCGGATCGCGGCGGCCCTGGACCTGGCGGCGGCGACCGGCCGGAGCTGAGCGGTCGGCCGGGAGGCGGCCGGCGCCGGCGGCCCGGTGAAGGGCAGTCCGCCGCCGGCGGCTGCGCACGGGGCGGTTCAGAACCGGTAGAAGATCCGGTCCCGGTACTCCTCCAGGATGCGGCCGTTCCACTCGTGCCCGCCGTCCACGTTCCCCGAGCGCAGCAGCGGCGGCTCGATGCCGCGGTCGGCGAGGGTCGCGGCGGTCGTGGCCATGACGGCCTGGAGCAGGGCCGTGGTGACGACGGTGGAGGCGGGGGCGAAGGGGGCGGGGACGTTGTCGAGGGTGAGTTCCGCGTCGCCGACCGCGATCCCCGAGTCGAGGACGAGGTCGCAGTGGTCCTTGAGGAAGGTCCCGGAGCTGTGCCGGGAGGTGGTCTCGGTGGCGTACGCGACCGAGGTCACGCCGATCACCCGCACGCCGAGGGCGCGGGCGCCGGCGGCCATCTCCACGGGCAGGGCGTTGCGGCCCGAGAGGGAGACGATCACCAGGGCGTCGCCCTCCCGGAGCGGGGAGCTGTCCAGGACGGCGCCCGCCAGGCCGTCGACGCGTTCCAGGGCGGAGCCGAGGGTGGCCGGCATGACGTCGACGCCGACGACGCCGGGGACGGCGAGCAGGTTCATCAGGGCGAGGCCGCCGGCCCGGTAGACGAGGTCCTGCGCGGCGAGGGAGGAGTGCCCGGCGCCGAAGGCGAAGAGCCGGCCGCCGGAGGCGACGGTGTCGGCGAGCAGCGTGCCGGCGGCGGTGATGTTCCCGGCCTGCTCGTCGCGGAGGCGTTGCAGCAGGCCGATCGCGGCGGTGAGGAACTGGTCGGCCGGGCTGCGGTCGCTCATGCGGGTTCCCTTCGGCATGTGTGTCGCGGATCACGGTGCGGTCTGGACCACTGCGGTGTCAATACGGGCGCGGAGCCGCACCCCGCGTCCCGGCTTTCCACACCGCGGCACGGTTGTCGGTCGCATGCGTCAGAATTGGGGACAGGGCCAGCGCACGCGCCGACGAGGCGTCCAGCCTCCGGCAGAGCTAATCGAGGGGCACGTATGTCCGGACTGATCGACACCACGGAGATGTATCTCCGCACCATCCTCGAGCTGGAGGAGGAAGGTGTGGTCCCCATGCGCGCCCGGATCGCCGAACGGCTCGACCAGAGCGGGCCGACGGTCAGCCAGACGGTGGCGCGGATGGAGCGGGACGGCCTGGTCTCCGTGGCCACCGACCGGCATCTGGAGCTCACGGAGGAGGGCCGTCGCCTGGCCACCCGCGTGATGCGCAAGCACCGCCTCGCCGAGTGCCTGCTCGTCGACGTGATCGGCCTGGAGTGGGAGCAGGTGCACGCCGAGGCGTGCCGCTGGGAGCACGTGATGAGCGAGGCCGTGGAGCGCCGTGTCCTGGAGCTGCTCCGCCACCCCACCGAGTCGCCGTACGGCAACCCGATCCCGGGTCTGGAGGAGCTCGGCGAGAAGGACGGCCCGGAGCCGTTCCTCGACGCGGGCATGGTGTCGCTGGCGGACCTCGACCCGGGCCCGGAGGGCAAGACCGTGGTCGTCCGGCGGATCGGCGAGCCGATCCAGACCGACGCGCAGCTGATGTACACGCTGCGCCGCGCGGGCGTGCAGCCCGGCTCGGTGGTGAGCGTGACCGAGTCGGCGGGCGGCGTGCTGGTCGGCAGCGGCGGCGAGGCGGCCGAGATGGAGGCGGACGTCGCCTCCCACGTGTTCGTCGCCAAGGCCTGACACGGACGGCGACCGGCCGTGTCCGGCCGGCCCCGTCGCCCTGACGGGCGGCCGGGACATCGGCACCTCGGGCGTCCCGCCCGTCCGGACCAAGATCCAGTCCGTGGAATCGCAGCGCGCTTCCGCTGCGCGTGCGAGGCTGTCGCGTGAGGCATGGGGCCTGAAGGGCTCTTGGCCGCGGTCTGACAGCGATGTCGCCCGGCCGGGGAGGGGGCGGGAGGATGTGCCGCCGAGACGTGGAGGGCCCCGGCGCCGTACGGCGCCGGGGCCTGTCCTCCCCTGTGCTGACCCGGAGCCCCGAGCTCTCAGGGTCATCCCCCGCGGACCGGTTTCCCCGAGCGGTCCGCCTCCCGCTGAAGATCTCCCCTCGGCGGCGGCGATCAACCCTTGAGGGACGTCACTCGAACGAGGGGTGTTGCCCACCGGGACAGCATTTTCGAAAGCGCATTCGATAGTCTGCGGTGACGGGCGAAGCGGAATCCGCGCTCCAGGGATGTGGACGGAGACGGACGCTGCGGTCCCGCGGGAACACAGCAGCAGCAGGCACGGCCAGCACGACAGGCAGTACACGGTTCACAGGACCGGCCGACTCGATGCGGAGTGCGCGGTCCGAGCGGAGCTTGGGGGGTGCCAGGACCAATGGTGCGACGCATCGACGTGACCGGGGCGGGCGGCGTACGCCTCGCCGCCTGGGAGTTCGGCGATCCGCCCAAGACCGGCCCGGCGGCGGATCCGTCCGGCGACGCCCCGGGCGTGCTGTTACTGCACGGTCTGATGGGCCGCGCCTCGCACTGGGCGTCCACCGCCCGCTGGCTCTCCGGGCGGTACCGGGCCGTCGCGCTCGACCAGCGCGGCCACGGCCAGAGCGAGAAGCCGCCGGAGGGCGCCTACACCCGGGACGCCTACGTCGACGACGCCGAGGCCGCCGTCGAGCAGCTCGGGCTCGCCCCGGTCGTCCTCATCGGCCACGCGATGGGCGCGCTGACCGCCTGGCAGCTCGCCGCCAAGCGCCCCGACCTGGTCCGCGGGCTGATCGTGTGCGACATGCGGGCCTCCGCGCTCGGCGCCGCCTCGCAGCGCGAGTGGGCCGAGTGGTTCCGGGCGTGGCCCGCCCCCTTCGCCACGCTCGCCGACGTCCGCAAGTGGTTCGGCGAGGACGACCCCTGGGTGGAGCGGCCCAACCCGGCCCGCGGCGCGTTCTACGCCGAGGTGATGACCGAGTCCCCGGACGGCTGGCGGCCCGTCTTCGAGCCGGAGCAGATGCTCAGGTCCCGCGAGACGTGGGTGTACGACGCGCACTGGGAGGAGCTGGCCCAGGTCCGCTGCCCCGCCCTGGTCGTGCGCGGCCTGGACGGCGAACTGGGCCGCGCCGAGGCCCAGGAGATGGTCCGGGTGCTGCCCCGCGGGCAGTACGCGGAGGTCGCCGACGCCGGCCACCTCGTGCACTACGACCAGCCGGAGGCCTGGCGCGCGGCGATCGAGCCGTTCCTGGAGACCCTGCGGGAGCACTGAGCAGGTCAGCAAGGGGCGCCGCCGTCACCCCTTGCTGACCGCCGTCAGGATCTCCGGCAGCCGCCGCGCCGTGCGCGGCGCGGCGAACCGCAGACCGAGCCCGGCGAGCACCGCCCCGTACGCCGTGCCCACCGGCAGCAGCACCCGGCTCCACCCCTCGCCGTCCGCGCTGACGCTCGCCCAGACCGCCAGCGCGATGACGGGCGCGCACAGCAGCGCGGCCGCGATCATCCCGCCGAAGACCGAGATCCAGGCGAGCCCGGTCTGCCCCGGGGCGACGTTCTTGTAGCCCTCCTGGGGAATGGAGTAGGGGAAGCGGGCGGAGGTCCACGCGCCGGTCGCGAGCATGGCGCCCAGCAGCGCGAAGGACAGCCCCAGCGCCTCCGGCAGCCGCGCCCAGTCGCCGAGCAGGGCGGCCGTCACCACGGTCACGAGGGCGGCGTACGGCAGGGTGATCACCAGCAGGGCCAGCGCGCGGGCGCGCAGTTCGACGTAGGCGTCCCGCGTCGAGGAGATCGTCGTCGCGACCATCCAGAACGCCGAGGTGTCCTGCCCGAACTGGTTGTACATCTGGATGCCGAGCATCCCGGCGGCGAAGCAGGACAGGTACACCGAGCCGGTGCCCTGCCAGGCGTTGAACACCGGCACGAGCAGCCCGATGGCCAGCGAGGTCACCCAGGCCGCCTTGGTCTTGGGGTCGCGCCACACGTACCGCAGGCTGCGCTCCACGACCGCGCCGGTGCGCCCCCCGGGCAGCAGCCGGGACAGCCCCGTGGAGGTCCGCTCCCGGGCGGCGCCGGCCGCGGGGAGCGTGGACCCGTCGGGCGAGGTCATCAGCCGCGTCAGGTGCCGCGACCACACGCCCACCAGGACCGCCAGCGCCAGGGCGCTCAGCGCCAGCTGGGCGGCGGCGGTCCCGTACGCCCCCTCGCCCACCGCGTGCACCGCGCCGACCGCGGACGCGGGCGGGACCCACCGCAGCACGTCGGCCGCCGGGTCGAGCTGCGCCAGCCCGGACGAACCGAGCCGCTGGGCGCCGAAGTTGACGACCTGCGCGCCGATCGCGACGACCAGCCCGCTGAGCACCGCCAGGTCCCGCCCCTTGCGGCTGGTCAGCAGCCGTACGTTGGCGGCGGCCACGGCCCGGGCGAAGGCCACGCACACCAGCAGCGCCAGGGCGACGGCGACCACCCCGACGGCGGACGCCGCCGCCCCGCGCGCGACCGCGACCACCGAACCGGTCAGCAGGCACAGCGTGAACAGCGGCCCGATGCCGACCAGGGAGGCCGCGAGCAGCGCCCGCACCAGGGGGCGGGGCCGCAGCGGCAGCATCACGAGCCGGGTCGGGTCGAGGGTCTCGTCGCCGCCGGGGAAGAACAGCGGCATCACCGCCCAGCCCAGCCCCAGCACCGCGACCAGCAGCACGACCAGGGCCTCGACGTGCGCGGTGCCGCGCAGCGCGACCAGGCCGGCCAGCTGGAGGACGGCGAACAGCAGGGCGACGGCGGCGGAGGCGACGTACGCGGCCCGCCGGCCGCCGGACTGCCGCAGCCCGTTGCGCAGCAGCGACAGCTTCAGCCGTACGACGACCGGGGTGATCGAGGGCGTGCTCACCGGTTCCCGCCGCCCAGCCAGTCGAGGTCGGCCGCGGCGTCCCGGCCGCTCGCGCCGACGAGTTCCAGGAACGCCCGCTGGAGGGAGGGCGCGTCGCCGCGCACCTCGTCGAGCGGGCCGTGCGCGCGGATCCGCCCGGCCGCCATCACGGCCACCCAGTCGCACAGCGACTCGACGAGCTCCATGACGTGGGAGGAGAACACCACCGTGGCGCCCGACGCGGTGTACCGCTCCAGGACGCCGCGGATGGTCTGCGCGGAGACCGGGTCGACGCCCTCGAACGGCTCGTCGAGGAAGAGGACTTCGGGATTGTGGAGGAGAGCTGCCGCGAGCCCGATCTTCTTGCGCATGCCGGTCGAGTAGTCGACGACGAGCCTGTGCTGCGCGCCGGCGAGGTCGAGGACGTCGAGGAGCTGGGTGGCCCGCTTGTCGGTCTCGGCGCCGGGCAGTCCGCGCAACCGCCCGGAGTAGGCGAGCAGTTCGCGGCCCGAGAGCCGCTCGAACAGCCGCAGCCCCTCCGGCAGCACCCCGATCCGGGCCTTCACCTCGACGGGGTCGCGCCACACGTCGTGCCCGACCACCTCCACGGTCCCCTCGTCGGGCCGCAGCAGCCCGGTCACCATCGACAGCGTGGTGGTCTTCCCGGCCCCGTTGGGACCGACGAGCCCGACGAACTTGCCCGCGGGCAGCTCCAGATCGATCCCCGCGACCGCGACCTGCTGCCCGAACCGCTTCCAGAGGTTCCGCACCCGTACGGCACTGCCACCCACCCCGAACTCCCTCCGTCAGCAAGCACCCTACGGGGGCGGCCGGTCCGGAGGGCCGCGTGCGCTCTCAGCGGTCCCGGCCGCAGGCGTAGGCCAGCGGCGAGATCAGCTCCTCCGCGTCCGGCAGCCACCGGTTGGCAGGGGTCGGCCGGCAGGCCCACTGCACGGCCCCCCGCGACCCGAACCGCGTCGGCGGCGCCGCCACGTACGCCCCTTCGCCCAGCACGCTCAGGTCCAGGGACGACACCGACCAGCCGATCTTGCGCACCAGGTCCGGCACCTTCGCCGCGGCGCCGGGCAGCACGAAGAACTCCATGCGCCGGTCCGGCGTCAGCGTCACCGGCCCCAGCGTCAGCTCCATCCGCTCCATGCGGGCCAGCGCGAGGAACCCGGCCGTCTCCGGCACGGAGATCGCGTCGAAGGTACGGCCCGTGGGCAGCAGGATCGACGCCGTCGGCTGCTTCTGCCACATCCGGCGGGCGACGGTCGCGCTGCCGGTCGCCTGGCTCTCCCAGTCCGGGCGCGCGGGGTGCGCACCCGGCGCGGGGCACGCCGCGTCACCGCAGGAGCAGCGCTGCACGCCGGCGACGGCCTCCAGCCAGGTGCCGGGGAACACGTCCCAGTGGCGTTCCTCGGCGTAGCGAACGGCGGTGTCCAGCAGCGAGTCCCCGCGCTGCTTCGGGATCTGAGCGGCTTCGGTGCCCGGGATCGTCTCTTCCACGATGAACACAACTCCGGGCGTCACCAGGGGTTACGCAGGCGCGCGTGCGCGGGGGAGAGCACCGGACCCGTACCCGGGGCGCATGGGTGCATGTGCGGGGGCGCGCGCGAGGATCCGCGGCCGGGGCTGGGTAGCCAGGGGTGGGGTCGGCACCCGTCCTACCCCGGCAATCCTCGCAAGCCTCGCATTCTCGGTATGTCGGCGGGGCATTGATCTTCACGGCCGGATCTCCTCGCCGGGACGTGAGGGGTTCGGCCGCTGGAGACACGGACAACTCGGTGTGTGGGCAGGCACCGCAGCCTCAGGGGGTACGCCATGGCCGCAAGGCCTCTCGTCGCGCGGCAGCCGAACGAACGGCTGCAGGCGCTCATCCAGGAAGCCGGCTGTTCCAACGCCGGACTGGCCCGCCGGGTCAACATGTGCGGCGCCGAGCACGGCCTCGACCTGCGCTACGACAAGACGTCCGTGGCGCGCTGGCTGCGCGGACAGCAGCCGCGGGGACGGGCGCCGGCGATCATCGCGGAAGCGCTCGGCCGCAAGCTGGGCCGTACGGTCACGATCGACGAGATCGGCATGGCCAACGGCAAGAACCTCGCGTCGGGCGTCGGCCTCCAGTTCTCGCCGACCGTGCTGGGCGCCATCGAGCAGGTGTGTGAGCTGTGGCGCAGCGACGTGGGGCGGCGGGACTTCCTGTCCGGCTCCTCCGTCGCCGCGTCCGCGCTGGTGGAGCCCAGCCGCGACTGGCTGATCTCCGCGCCCGACGGGCAGGTCGCGCGCTCGGCGGGGCCGCGCGTGGGGCAGTCCGACGTGGCGGCCGTGCGGGACATGACCCGGGCCCTGGTGGACCTGGACCACCAGTACGGCAGCGGGCACGTGCGCCCGGTCGTCGTGCACTACCTCAACAGCGTCGTCTCCGGGCTGCTGGCCGGGTCGTACCGGGAGGCGGTGGGGCGGGACCTGTTCGCCGCCGTGGCGCGGCTGACCGAGCTCGCCGGGTACATGGCCGTCGACACCGGGCAGCCGGGGCTGGCCCAGCGGTACTACATCCAGGCGCTGCGGCTGGCGCAGGCGGCGGGGGACCGGGGCTACGGCGGGTACGTGCTCGCCGCCTCCATGAGCCACCTCGCCGCGCAGCTCGGGAACCCGCGCGAGATCGCGCAGTTGGCGCGCGCGGCGCAGGAAGGGGCGCGCGGCCGGGTGACGCCGCGCGCGGAGGCGATGTTCCACGCGGCCGAGGCGCGCGGGCACGCCCTGCTGGGCGACGCGCGCGCCGCCCAGACGGCGGCGGGGCGCGCGGTGAGCGCCCTGGACGCGGCCGGCGCGGACTCCGGGGACGACCCGGCGTGGATCGCGCACTTCGACGAGGCGTACCTCGCCGACGAACTGGCGCACTGCCACCGGGACCTCGGGCACGCCGAGGCGGCGGCCCGGCACGCGCAGGAGGCGCTGGCCGGGCACCCCGCCTCGCGGGCGCGGCGGCGGGCGATCGGCTACGTGCTGCTGGCCACGGCCCAGGTGCAGCAGCGGGAGGTCGAGCAGGCCTGCAGCACGGGCATGAAGGCCGTGGAACTGCTCGACGGCCTGCGGTCCAACCGGGGCGCCGAGTACCTGGAGGACTTCCAGCAGCGGCTGGAGCCGTACCGGGACGAGCCGGTGGTGCGGGAGTTCGGGGCCCGGCTGGAGCTCCAGACGGCGGCGTGAGCCCCGCCGCGCGGCCGGTCCGGTGAGCGGGCCGGCCGCGTGGCGTGTGAACGGGCGGGGAACACCGGGTTGACGTGGAGGAGGTGCGGCCGACGGCGCACGGGGACCGGTCCGTTGCGGCGCTGACCGGGCGGGGGGCGAGGCCCCCCGCTGCTTGGCACCGGGCTCGGGCGACCCGGTAGCGTGAGCCGACGATTCACAAGGTCCCCCATAAGTAGGAGTCCCGGTGACGCAGAGTGGACAGGGCGAGGAGCCCTCGGCGCGCCAAGCGCGCGAAGGCATCGTGCTGCCCTCCGACGGCGGCGAGCCCGTGGTGCCGGGCGCCGCGGGCGGACCGGCCGGCGGACCCGGCGGCCGGGGTCCCGGCCCGCAGCCCGCCGGCCAGTCCCCGGCCTCGGCGCCCGCGGGCGGCCAGACCTGGGGCGGCGCCTGGGGCCCCGGCGAGCAGCAGGGCCCGCCGCCGGGCCACGGTCACCAGCCCTCGCCGCAGCAGTGGGACGCGCCCGACGCGTGGGGCGCCCAGCAGCCCGCGTCCCGGCCGGGCCCGGGGCCCCTGCCCCCCGAGGGCGGCCACCCGCGGTCCGGGTACGCCCCCGCGGGCCACCCGGCGCCGCAGGCCGGCCCCGGCGGGTACGGAGCGCCGGGCGGCGGGAGCGCGCCCATGCCGCCCGCCGTCCAGCCGTACCCGGACTCCGGTGCGTACGGCGCCCCGCAGCCGCCCGCCGGGCAGCAGACGGGCGGGTACGGCTCCGCCGTGCCGGGAGCGCCCTCCTACCCGGCGCCCGGCGGACCCGGGCCCCTGCCGCCGGCCGACGACGGCGCCACCCAGTACCTCCCGCCGGTCGCGGACCACGGGGGCGAGCAGGCCACCCAGTACCTGCCGCCCGTCCCGGCGGCGGACGACGGCGCGACGCAGTACATACCCCCCGTGCGGGCCGGGGCGCTGCCGCCCGAGATGCCCGCCGAGACGGACGCCGAGTCGACGCGGTACCTGGGGCGGGCGCCGCGGGGCGGGACCGGCGCGGGTGCCGGGCCGCTGCCGTCCGCCGGGCACCCGGACGCCGAGGCCACGCAGTACATCGCGCCGGTCGCCGACCAGGCCGCCGCGGCGCCGTACGGCGTGCGGCCCGGCGGCGGGGACCGGCAGCCGCCCGCCGAGTTCGACAACCTCTTCCGCGCCGACGCGGGCGGCGAGGGCCCGGCCGCCACCCAGCAGCTGCCCCGCTTCGACGAGCCGCCCGCGCCGTCCGGGCACCGCGCCCAGCCCTCCTACGCCCCGCCCGGCGACGGCGGCGGCCGGGGCCGGGGCAGGGGCGGGCGCGGCGGCCGGTCCGGTTCCCGGGTGCCGGTCATCGCGGTCGTCGGCGTCGCCCTCGCCGCCCTCGGCGTCGGCGCCGGCGCGCTGCTCGCCGGCGGCGAGGGCGGCGACGAGGGCGAGGACGGGCAGACCGTCTCCGCCTCGGCCCCCGCGGACAGCGCCTCCGCCTCCGCCTCCGCCTCGCCGTCCGCGGACCCGGCCCGGCAGCAGGCGGCCGACCTGGACGCGCTGCTGGCCGACAGCGGCGACAGCCGGACCAGCGTGATCAACGCGGTGGCCGACGTGCGGGCGTGCCGGAACCTGGCCCAGGCGGCCGAGGACCTGCGGGACGCGGCCGGGCAGCGCAAGCAGCTGGTCACCGACCTGTCCGGGCTGGCGGTGGACCGGCTGCCCCGGCACGCCGAGCTGACCAGCGCGCTCACCAAGGCCTGGCAGGCCTCGGAGTCGGCCGACAACCACTACGCCGCGTGGGCCGACCAGGTCGCCGCCAAGAAGGGCAGCCTCTGCAAGAAGGGCCAGGCCCGCTCCACCGCCCAGACGCAGGCCGGCAACCGGGCCAGCGGCACCGCGACCACGGAGAAGGCCAAGGCCGCCCGGCTGTGGAACGCGATCGCGAAGCAGTACGGGCTGACCGAGCGGCAGCCCACCCAGCTCTGACCACCCAGCTCTGAGCCGCGCGGCGGGCCGGGGACGCCCCGGCCCGCCCGGCTCGGCCCGGGTCAGGTCAGGTCAGGTCACGTCGGCGTCCTGGAGCGTGCGCGTCACGTCCAGGAAGCCCTTGCGGGCCGAGACCAGCCGCCCCTGCCGCACCACCTGGAGGGTGGCGTTGGCGTTGACCAGACGCGGGAAGCCGACGGAGGAGAGCTCGTCCTGGAACGTCCACCGCAGGGTCGGCGTGAGCCCGCCCGTGCCGACCTCGAGACCGTCGTCGAGGGTCTCCCGGACCGTGTCGGCGCTCACCTCGCCGCCGCCGAGCGACTCGACGGCCGCGCGGAACACGGTGTAGGCGATCCAGGTGGTCTGCACGCCGGCGTCCGCGGGGTCGATGCGGTTGTCGCCGAAGGCCGCCTGCCGGATCACCCGCTTCATCCCGTCCCAGCGCGGATCGCTCGCCACCGGGTACCAGCCGGTGATGTACGACCCCTCGTACGGGCCCGACGCCCCGCCGGCCGCGTCGATCGCCGTCTGGTCGACGCTGCCGAGCACGGTCGCCGTGCGCACGGCGGGGTAGTCCTCGCGGGCGCGCCGGAAGGAGTCCATGAAGGTGCCGGTGCGGTCCCCGAGCGCGGGCACCACGCAGCCCTTCTCCACCGGGTCCGCGGTCGCCGTCCGCAGCGCGCCCCGGGCCTGGGCCGCGTACTCGGTGGCGTCCTCCGGGGCCCGCTGGTCGTCCGCCGCCGGGTGCCCGCCCGCCGTCAGGCCCGAGTCGAGCAGGGCGGGCAGCTCGTCGCCGGCGATGGTGTCGGGCCGGACCAGCGCGACCGGCCCGCAGCCGGCGGCGAGCGCGCTGCCGAGACCGGCCAGCAGCGCGGGCTGCCCGCCGTTGACGGGGTAGGACAGCGGGCTGGTGAACTCCTCGTTGGTGATGCCGTAGCCGCCGATGTACGGGATGCCCTCGCTCTCCAGCGGCGGGAAGAAGGCGTCGGCGTACTGGCTGTAGGATCCGACGACCGCGACGGCGTGTTCCTCGACGGCGCGCCGGGCGCAGTGCGCGGCGGTCACGCGGTCGTTGCGGTCGTTGCAGGTCAGGACGTTGAGCTTGCGGCCGTTGATGCCGCCCCTGGCGTTGATCCAGCGGGCGTAGGCGCGTGCGAAGGCGGGCATGCCTGGTTTGTTGGTCGCCCGGGTGTCCTCCGGCGCCCAGGTCATGACGGTGATCGGCTCGTCCGCGGCGCCCCCCGTGACGGCGGGGACGAGTCCGCAACCGGTGACGAGCGAGGCAGCCGCCACCAGCGCGCCGGCGGTGAGGGCACCGGTTCTGGCCTGACGGGTGAGGAGGCGGGGGAGGAATGTGCTGCGGGTACGACGCCTACCGGTCATGCACACGCACGATTCCGACACACGACTAACCCTGGAGTGACCGCCGGTCAACGAAGGGTGGCACAGAGGTGAATTACGGGGGCCTGTGAGGCTCCCGAGGAGGGGAACGTACGATCGATGACCGTGCAAGGTACGGAGAACTCTTCCCGTCGTGGCCGTCGCTCATCCACCATGGGCGGCATGCCACTGAACGACATGCCGTGGTGGCGCTGGCGCAGCAACGTGCGCTCCGCGCTGCACATGCTCTCCGACCCCGTCTTCCAGCGGGACGTCTGGCTGGCCGGCGTGGACGGCTACGGCGACGTGACCGACGCGGTGTACCGGCTGGTCGAGGACACCTGGCTCGACCACTGGTCCGCCGAGAAGTACGTCGGCACGATCTTCCGCGACTCGCAGGAGGCGGCCCTCGTCGACACCGCCGTCCTGCGCGTGCTGCGGATCATGCACCAGGTCGGGCCGGACGCACCGGTGGGCACCTACCTGGAGCACCCCGGCTGGCCGGAGGCGGTCCGGGCGGCCCGGGACGCGCACGTGCGCCTGGCGGCGAGCGACGGGGAGGACCCTGACGCGCCGCCGCAGAGCCTGGAGGTGCTGCGCATAGTGACGCGGACCGCCTGACCGCGGTCCGGACAGCGGACGAGGGCCCGGCGGGCCGCGTGGATATGGGACCCTGTGGTGCATGAACGAGCAGTCCACCCGCGCCGCGGCCCCGGCCGACCAGTACGTCCTGACCCTGTCGTGCCCGGACAAGCAGGGCATCGTGCACGCCGTGTCGAGCTACCTGTTCATGACCGGCTGCAACATCGAGGACAGCCAGCAGTTCGGGGACCACGACACGGGTCTGTTCTTCATGCGGGTCCACTTCTCGGCCGAGGCGCCGGTGACGGTGGAGAAGCTGCGGGCCAGCTTCGCGGCGATCGGTGACTCCTTCCAGATGGACTGGCAGATCAACCGGGCCGACGAGAAGATGCGCGTCGTCGTCATGGTCAGCAGGTTCGGCCACTGCCTGAACGACCTGCTGTTCCGCGCGCGGATCGGAGCGCTGCCCGTCGAGATCGCCGCGGTGGTGTCCAACCACACCGACTTCGCCGAGCTCGTGGCGTCGTACAACATCCCCTTCCACCACATCCCGGTGACGAAGGAGACCAAGGCCGACGCCGAGGCGCGGCTGCTGGACATCGTGCGCGAGGAGAAGGTCGAACTCGTCGTCCTCGCCCGCTACATGCAGGTCCTCTCGGACGACCTGTGCAAGCAGCTCTCCGGGCGGATCATCAACATCCACCACTCCTTCCTGCCGAGCTTCAAGGGCGCGAAGCCCTACCACCAGGCGCACGCCCGGGGCGTGAAGCTGATCGGCGCCACCGCGCACTACGTGACCGCGGACCTCGACGAGGGGCCGATCATCGAGCAGGAGGTCGAGCGGGTCGGCCACGACGCGACGCCCGAGGGCCTCGTCGCGATCGGCCGGGACGTGGAGTGCCAGGCGCTGGCCCGGGCCGTGAAGTGGCACGCCGAGCGCAGGATCCTGCTGAACGGCAGGCGGACGGTGGTGTTCGCCTAAGGGCCGGGCCCCGGCCGTCCGGTCCGCGACCGGCCGCGCGGTTCCCGCGCCCCCGGATGCGCACCCGACCTGCCCGGGAACGGCGGTCCGCCGCTACATCCGGCTCAGGCTCGCCGCCGCCAGCAGGACGTCCCTGATCGCCTCGCGGTCGCCGACCTGCCCGGCGGCGGCCTCCTGCGGCGGCACGTGGCCCGCGGCCAGACGGCAGAACTCCGCTCCGTCCAGGGCGATGTGGGCCACCTCGTGCTCGGCGGAGCCCTTCGCCGCGGGGGAGTCCAGCGGGATCAGCCACTCGCCGCCCCCGGAGCCCTCGATCTCCAGCCGCAGGCTCCGGCCCGGTTCGCCGGCCGCGACCAGGTGGCGGTGGCCGGCGGGCGCGGCCAGCCCCGCGCGGCGGCGCTCGGCCAGCACCAGGGGCAGCATCCGCGCCGCGAGGTCGACCATGTGGTGCAGATGGCGCCCGGTGGGCGGGTCGTACGGGTAGTCCACCGCCTCGGCGATGTCCTCCGCGTGCACCCAGCACTCGAAGGCCCGGTCCAGCATCGCGTCGCGCAGCGGCAGCTCGAAGTCGCCGTAGGAGACCGGCAGCCGCCCCTCGCCCCGCCCGCCGGTGAAGGACACCGTCCGGACGAGGTCGTGGGTCTGCTCCCGCCACGGCGTGCGCACCGAGCGGGTGGGCGGGAGGTGCGAGGCGCGCCAGTACGCCTCGGTGCGGGCCGCCGGGGTGGCCGCCCCGGCGGGTGCCTCGCCGAGCGGGTCGCCGAGGCCGAGCGCGACCGCGACCAGTCCGTCGACCGACATCAGGTGGGCGATCACCCCGGCGACGGTGGTGCGGCGGGTCGTCGCCCGGTCGGTCTCGTACCAGCGCAGCCGCACGGGCGCGTGCCACTCCGCGTCCCCGAAGTCCTGCAGCAGCGCGTCCAGGCGCGCGGTCTCGGCGTCGTACGCGGCCGCCCACTGCGGTACGGGGACGCGCGGCGGGCGGCGCTCCAGGCAGGAGTCCAGCACGCGGGTGCGCAGGCCCGGGTCCAGGTCGAGGCTCTCGGGGCGCTGGAGCAGGCCGACCGCCTCGCGCAGCCGCCGCGCCTCGTCCGCGCAGGCGCCGCAGGTGCCGAGGTGCTCCTCGACGGCCGTCGCCTCCGGGGCCGAGCAGGCGGCCAGCGCCCAGGCGCCCAGCAGGGACTTCAGCACGCCGTGGTCGAGCACGGGCGGTGCGGGGTCGCCGGGCCGTGGTGGTGCGGGCAGCGGCGGTCCGCCGTCCCCGGCGCGGACACGCGGCACCGGTACGCGCGGCGGCCGCCCGGGCTCCGGCCCGCCGTCCGGCTCCGGCCCGCCGGGTCCGCCCGGTCCGCCCACGCCACCGGGTCCGCCGGAGCCGCCCGGCCCGGCTCCCGTCCCCGGCCTGTCACCGGCGTTCCCCGCGTGCCCACCGGCGTCGCCCCCGTACCCACCGGTGCCCTTGTCCTTCCCGTCCGCTCCTCGTCCCCGGCCGTCCCCGGGCTCGTCGTACGCCTCGCACCGCTCCGCGCCTGCGTTCACGCCGCACCTCCGAGTCCCGGCCCCGGCGGGGCGCCCGGTGCCTCGGTGTCGTGGGCGGTGGACAGCAGTTGCAGGCCCAGGCGCAGCCGGCGGCGGGCCTCGTCCTCGGTGATGCCGAGGTCGGCGGCGGTCTGGCGGTAGTCGCGGCGCTGGAAGTAGGCGCGCTCCAGGGCGGAGCGCAGCGGCACCGGCATGGACTGGACGATGTAGTCGGCGCGGGCGGCGACCGAGGCGTGGCGCACCCGGTGCTCCAGTTCCTGGGCGGTGCCGGGGCCGCCGCGGGCCAGGGCGGCGGTCCCGTCGGCGCGCAGCCGCTGCACGGCCAGCCGGTGGGTCAGCGTGGCGACCCAGGTGCGCAGCGGGCCCAGCTTGGGGTCGTAGGCGTCCGGGTGCTGCCAGACGTGTGCGAAGACCTCGCGGGTGACGGCGTCGGCGGCGTGCTCGTCGCCCAGCACCCGGTGGGCGAGGCCGTGCACGAGGCAGGCGAAGCGGTCGTAGAGCTCACCGAGCGCGGCGGCCTCCCCGCGCGCGAGCCGCTGCTGCATCTTGCGGTCCCAGCGGGGCGGTACGTCCCTCTTCGTCATGCGGCCCCCTCGTCCCCGGCCCGTCCGCCACGGCCGTGTCCTGTCCAGCCTGAGCCCACCGTCTCGTCGAATGTAGTCGGCACGGCCGGCACCGCACGCCCCTTTGTGCCAATGTGCGCCCCTCGGCGAGTCGCAGGTGGTAAAGGGCGGCACGGCCTCCGCCTCTCCGTCCGGGCGGCGCCTGCCCGCGCCCGCTGTGAACAGAACCGATCGAACAGGATCGAAGTCGGCCGGAACAAGCCTTGCCCACGGGGGAATTCGTTTTCCCGCCCGCGTTTCGGGGAAACGCCCGCTGGGCAGCCGCGCTGCAAGGAAGCGTAGGCACTGCTTCCGTTTGGCGAACGAAGGGCGTGGTGGTGACCTTCCATGTGAGCGACGACGAACAGGGCCGGTGGGCGGTGCTCCAGGTCTCGGGCGAACTGGACCTGGTGACCTCGCCGGTGCTGCGCCAGCGGGTGCACGACGTGGTGGCCGACGGACGCCACCGCCTCGTCCTGGACCTGTCCGAGGTCCGGTTCTGCGACTCCAGCGGGGTCGGCGTGCTCATCGCCGCCCGCCGCCTGCTGCGGTCCTGCCGGGGCGATCTGCGCCTGATCCTGCCGGCCCAGGGCGCCGTCGAGGGCAGCCACGTCAACCGGGTCCTCGGCGCGCTCGGTGTCCGCCGCCTCTTCGAGGTGCACCCGGACCTGCCCGCGGCCGTGGACGAGGAGTCGCGCCCCCTGCCGGCGTGAGACCGGCGTGCGGTGCGGGGCACCCGCCCGTGCCACATCGTTGTCCCGGATTTCCCCCGGTCTTGGCACAAGCGACGTTTTCGCGCTCCCGAACACCTCCCCCCGTCGTACGCTCCGACCGAGACGCACCCCCACTCGACGTAAGGCGGCCCGAAACAGACATGGTCAGCAGCGAGTACGAGCGCAGGATCGCCGCCCGGTTCGCCACCTTCGACCAGGACGGCAACGGCTACATCGACCGCGAGGACTTCAACAGGGCGGCCCAGGCCCTGCTCACCGAGTTCGCCGTCGCGGCCCGGTCCGACCGCGGACAGGCGCTGTACGGCGGAGCCGAGGCGTTCTGGCAGGGCATGGCGGGCATAGCGGACCGCGACGGCGACCAGCGCATCACCCAGGAGGAGTTCGTCGACGGCGCGGTCAAGCGGCTGCGCGACAACCCGGACCGGTTCGCCGAGATCGCCCGTCCCTTCCTGCACGCGGCCCTCGCCGTGGCCGACGGCGACGGCGACGGAGCGGCCACGGTCGAGGAGGCCGCCCGGGTGCTGCGGGTGCTGGGCGCCCCCGAGGACGCCGCCCGGACGGCCGCCGCCGCCCTGGACGCGGACGGCGACGGCAAGGTCGGCGAGCCGGAGGTCCTGCCCGCCTTCGCCCGCTACTTCACGGTCCCCGAGTAGCGTTCGCGGCCGTGTGCCGCAGTCGAACAGACAAGTGGACACAGCAGGTTGGCCCGCCGGGCCGGACGCGCACGAGCGGCGCCTCCGGCCCGGCGGCCGCGTTCCGGGACCGGCCGCCGCGCGCCCCGCGGCGGCCCCTTCCGTTCCCGGGCGGCGCAACACGCCCGGGCACGGCAGCAGTTCGGGCGCGCGGCCGGAAGGGCTCCGTGCGGCGGCACGCGTGCGGCGGAGCGGGCCGGCGCGGGCGGGATCCGGGCGTGGCGCGGGTGCACGGCCACCGGTCCGCCGCGCCCCTCCTCCCGTCGAAGGGCCGGGCGGTACGCGCCCCCTGGGAACGGCCCCCGTGAACCCGGCATCCCGCGCCCCACCTGCGCGTCGGCCGTCCCGGCGCGTGCCGGCGGACCGCCCCGGAACGCCGCCGGCGTCACGGAGCGTGACGGAACGTGTGCGCTCGGAGGGGGCGGTCCTGTCGCCTCCGGGGCGGCCTGGCTGGGGTGTTGGCGGAGCGGCCCGGACGGATGTCACGGATCGTGGCACGCGATGATCACTCAGCGTTGATGCCGGGATGTGTCCCGCGCGCGACTCGTCACGGCCCGGAGTCGGCATCCCGCTCGGGTACCTTGTGGGGGATGCGAGTGGTCCAGAACACACGCCGTGCCGGAACTGCCCCCGGGACGTTCCCGCAAGCACCGGTGCCCGCCGGTCTCCGCGGGGCAGGATGGCCTTGTGGCGCCGCCTGTTCGACTCACCGCGGCGAGCGTCGCACAGTATGCCGCACGGGTACTCCTTCGCGCTGGAATATGCCCGAAGCGCTTGTTGGGGTGACTGTACGTCAACCATGCTGTCGCACAAGGAATTCACGGTCCGTGACCCCTGTCCCGGCCGTTGTTCTGGCCATGCAGAAAATGGCTACGATCGTGGCCCTCGTGAGGCGCGAGCCTAAGTGTCCGCCGGTTCGGATGGTGTGAGCGGTGCAGGTGCTTCAAGTGCAGCTGGAGATCCGGCCCGACCCCGCAGAGGTGGGGCGTGCCCGGCGGTGGACCCGCTCGCGTCTGGCCGGGTGCGGGATACAGGCCGACGAACCGCTCGCCGAGACCCTGATCCTGCTCGTCTCCGAACTGGTCACCAACGCCGTGGTGCACACCGGCCGCCCCGCCGTGCTGCGCCTGTCCCTGTCGGGCGTGGCCGTCTCGGAGGCCACCGTGCGCCTGGAGGTCGCCGACCGCAGCGGCCGGGCTCCGGTGCCGCGCTGCCCGGACGACGACGCCACCAACGGCCGCGGTCTCGCCCTCGTCGACGGGCTGGCCGACCGGTGGGGCTGGAGCGTCGACGGCGCCGGCAAGCGCATCTGGTGCGAACTGGACCGGTGCGCCCGGCCGCGGGAGGCCGCCGGGATGTGCGGGGGCGGGGTGTTCGGCGGGGGAGCGGCCGGCTTCGAAGGGCTGGCGTACGAGGCGGTGTAGCGCGGTGCCGGGCCCGGGGCGCCGGGGCCCGGGCGGTGCACGGGGGCACGGCGGCCCGGTCGTGGGGGCGGGGTGCGGTGCGGTGCGCCGGGTGTGCTTCGGTGCGCGCCGACGGCAATCGGGACGTACGGGATGAATCGACTGCCGGTCGTTGACGCCTCGTGACCGTCCGAACACGCTTGAGGTCAGCGATTCGCCGCGAGGGGACGACGAGGGTTCCGGTGACGGGCCCTCGGCGAGTGCGGGTCGTGACGCGGCGTCGGCTCCTTCAGGGCCCCAGGGCCGGAGTGGTAACGCCGGAGTCGGGTGGTGGCGCGTGGTGCCGTGCCGGGAGCGGGGCGGGGGTCCCGCCGAGCACGGCCGGATGGGGAAGCCGCGCCGCCGCCCGACTCGCCGTCCACAGGCTGTGGACGGACTTCCGGTTTCCGTCCGGCCGTGCCGGACCCGGAGGATCGCGGTCGCGGACCGCGCGGACGAACGCGCCGGGACCGCCGCCCGGAGGGCATCCGCCGGCAGGCGTGGACGCACACCTCGGTCATGGACCCTTCACGACGGTCGTCGCGTCGGGGCCGCCCCGCCCGCCCGGAAGGTCCGGCGGTACGCGGTGGGCGTGACCCCCAGCGCGGCCTGGAGGTGCTGCCGCATCGACTGGGCGGTGCCGAAGCCCGCGTCCCGGGCGACCCGGTCCACCGACAGGTCGGTGGACTCCAGCAGGTACCGCGCCCGTTCGACCCGCTGCTGGGTGAGCCACTGGCCGGGGCTGACGCCGGTCTCCTCGCGGAAGCGGCGGGTGAAGGTGCGCACCGACATGGCCTCCTGCTCGGCCATGTCCCGCAGCTGGACGGGCTCGTGGAGGCGGCCGAGCGCCCAGGCGCGGGCCGCGGTCGTGGTGGCCTGCTGCGGGTCGGGCACCGGGCGCTGGATGTACTGCGCCTGCCCGCCGTCGCGGTGCGGCGGCACGACCGTGCGCCGGGCCACCTCGTTGGCGACGGCCGTGCCGTGGTCGCGGCGCACGATGTGCAGGCACAGGTCGATCCCGGCCGCGACCCCCGCGGAGGTCAGCACGTCGCCGTCGTCGATGAACAGCACGTCCGCGTCGACCCTGACCTTCGGGAACATCCGCTGGAGGCGTTCGGCGTCGGCCCAGTGGGTGGTCGCCGGGCGGCCGTCGAGGTAGCCGGCGGCGGCCAGCACGTACACGCCGGTGCAGATGGAGGCGAGCCGGGTGCCGGGCCGGATGCGGGCCAGGGCGGCGGCCAGCTCCTCGGTCAGCACGCCCCGCTCGTGGACCGGGCCGAGTTCGTACGACGCCGGGACGATCACCGTGTCGGCGGTGGCCAGGGCCTCCGGGCCGTGGCCGACGTGCACGGCGAAGTCGGCGTCCGTCTCCACCGGGCCCGGCGGCCGTACGGAGCAGGTGACGACCTCGTACAGGTGGCGTCCCCGGGCGTCCTTGGGGCGGCCGAAGATGCGGTGCGGGATGCCCAGTTCGAAGGGGAGCAGGCCGTCGAGGGCGAGCACGACGACGCGGTGCGGACGGAACGCGGCGTCGGTGCCCGGGTCACGGGTCATGGCCCGATCCTAACGAACGCTGTCCCTCGGGCCACTCGTCCGGGCGGGTCCGGAAACCGATCCTCGATGACGTGACCCAGACAACCGATGCGTCGGCCGTCGAGCCCGCACAGCCCGCCGAGCCCGCCGAGCGGGGACCGCGCCCCGCCGGGCCCGCCCGCACCCGCCGGATCCACCGCGCCTGGTTCGTCGCCGCCGTCGCCTTCGTGACGATCATCGGCGCCGCCGCCTTCCGGTCCGTGCCGGGCCTGCTCATCGACCCGCTGCACGCGGAGTTCGGCTGGTCGCGCGGCACGATCGGCGCGGCCGTCTCCGTCAACCTCGCGCTCTACGGCCTGACCGCCCCGTTCGCGGCCGCCCTGATGGACCGCTTCGGCATCCGGCGGGTCGTCGCGGTCGCGCTCGTCGTGATCGCGCTCGGCTCCGGGCTCACGGTGTGGATGACGGCGGCCTGGCAGCTGCTGCTGTGCTGGGGCCTGCTGGTGGGGCTCGGCACCGGGTCGATGGCGCTGGCCTTCGCCGCGACGGTCACCAACCGCTGGTTCACCGAGCGGCGCGGCCTGGTCACCGGCATCCTCACCGCCGCCTCCGCCTCCGGCCAGCTGATCTTCCTGCCGCTGCTGTCCTGGATCGTCACGCACCACCAGTGGCGCCCGGCCGCCGTCACCGTCGCCCTGGCCGCCCTCGCCGTCGTCCCCTTCGTCTGGCTGCTGCTGCGCGACCACCCGGCCGACGTGGGCCTGGAGCCGTACGGGGCGCGGGAGTTCGTGCCCAAGCCGCCGCCGGCCGCCGGCGCCGCCCGGCGCACGGTCGCCGTCCTCCTCCGGGCCGCCCGGACCGGCCCGTTCTGGCTGCTCGCCGGCACCTTCGCGATCTGCGGCGCCTCCACCAACGGCCTGATCCAGACCCACTTCGTGCCCGCCGCCCACGACCACGGCATGCCCGTCCGGACCGCGGCCTCGCTGCTCGCGGTGATCGGCGTGTTCGACGTGGTCGGCACCGTCGCCTCCGGCTGGTTCACCGACCGCTTCGAGCCCCGCCGGCTGCTGGCCGTCTACTACGCCCTGCGCGGCGTCTCCCTGCTCTTCCTGCCGGTGCTGCTCGGACCGTCCGTGCACCCGCCGATGCTCTTCTTCATCGTCTTCTACGGCCTGGACTGGGTCGCCACCGTGCCGCCCACCATCGCCCTGTGCCGCGAGCACTACGGCGAGGACAGCGCGATCGTCTTCGGCTGGGTGCTGGCCTCGCACCAGGTCGGCGCCGCCCTGGTCGCCTTCCTCGGCGGCCTCGCCCACGACGTCTTCGGCACGTACACCCCGGTCTGGTACGCGTCCGGCGCGCTGTGCGCGGCAGCGGCCCTGATGGCCCTGGTCATCCGGCGCCGCCCGGCCGCCGCCGCGCCCCTGGCGGCCTGAGGGCTGTCGTTCGGATCACGCCGCGGACGCGGGGCCGACGGCATACAGCCGATTCCCCGCGACCTGATCCGGACCACAGCCCCTGGCCGGGCCCGGCGCCGCCGTCCGGCGGTCCGGCAGCAGGGCCACGAGGCCGGGATGCCCGTTGACGCGCGGGTTCGCGGCCGGCAGGAGGGGGAACAGGCCGGACCGGTCGCGGCCGGACGGGTCGGCCCCGGCGTCGAGCGGCACCTCGGCGACCGGCCGGTGTCCCCGGTCCGCGGCCAGGGGCCCACTCGCCGTACTCACCGATCCGCCGCTCCGCGTCCGCCCCGGACGCGGTCAGCGCCCGCACCCGGTCCGCGCCCCCCGGCGCACCGCGCCGTACATCGCCCTGCTCCGCGCCCGCCCCGCCTCGGCCACGCGGCCGCTCAGCCCGGCAGCCGGGAGGCCGACTCCGCGTGTCTTTCGGCGACGGCCCTGGCGATCCTGCGGGCGTCGCGGGCCAGTTCGCGGAGCATGCCGCTGATGGGGTTGGTGAAGCCGGTGAAGTACAGGCCCGGCGCGTTGTGCGGGGTGCGGGCGCCGCGGACGACCGGTCTGCCGCGGGCGTCCAGGACGTCGAGGTGGCCGACCAGGTCCTCCAGGGCCCGGACGTAGCCGGTGGCGGCGATGACGGCGTCCGGTGCGATGCGGCTGCCGTCGGCGAGGACGACCTCGCCGTCCTCGAAGCCCGTCACGGCGGCGACCACCTCGACCCTGCCCTTGCGCACCGCGTCGATCAGCCCGACGTCCTGGACGGGCACGGCGCCCTCGGCGGCCCGGGTGAGCAGGCCCGTGTCGGGCCGGGGCAGGCCGTGGGCCGACAGGTCCGGCGTGCTGAGCCGGGCCAGCGGCCGCGCGAGCCGGTCGACGAGCCAGGCCGGCAGGCGCCGTACCAGCACGCCGGAGTACTGGGCGGCCCAGCCCGCGGTGGAGCGGCGCACGATGTGCGGGGCGGTGCGCACGGACAGCCGCACCCGGGAGGCGCCGCCCTCCACCAGGTCCACGGCGATCTCGGCGCCGGTGTTGCCGACGCCCACGACGAGGACGTCCCGGCCGGCGAACGGCTCGGCGTTGCGGTAGGCGGAGGCGTGCAGGAACTCCCCGGTGTAGGCGGCGCGGCCGGGCCAGTCCGGGATACGCGGGGTGTGGTTGTGGCCGGTGGCGACCACGACGGCGGCGCCGGTCAGCTCCCGGCCCCCGGTGGCGCGCAGCAGCCAGCCGGTGCCGTCGGGCGTGCGCTCGACCCGCGAGACCTCGACCCCGGTGACGATCTCCAGCCGGTGGTGCTCGGCGTACTTCTCCAGGTAGCGCACCACGTCGTCCCGGGAGACCCAGCGGCCGAACCGGCGGGGCATGGGCAGTCCGGGCAGGGCGGACAGGCGCCGGGTGGTGTGCAGGTGCAGCCGGTCGTAGTGGCGCCGCCAGGACGCCCCGACGCGGTCGGACTTCTCCAGGACGACGGCCCGTACGCCCCGGGCGCGCAGCGCGTACGCGGCGGCGAGTCCGCCGGGGCCGCCGCCGATGACGTAGACGGGGCGGTCGGCGGGGTGGTGTGCGTGACGCCCCGGGTCGGGGGCCGCGGGATGTGCGGACGCTGTGGAGTCTGCCATGGCCGCGAGCGTAGCCACGCACCTGCTTGATGGGTCTCGGTCAAGACCGGAATTGGTTGCGGATCGATCACGGTCGTGAGGGGAGGGGGCGGGAACGGTGGTGCGGCGTGCGCAGGGGTGAGGGGTCCGTACGGGCGGCCCGGGCGTGCCGCGACGCCGGGCCCGGGTGCGCTGCGGGCCCGGCGTCGGGGGAGGGTGCGGCCTCCGGGACAGACGGGAAGACCGGAGACCGCGGCCGGGGCGGCGGAACGCGTCCGCCGGGGAGGGGTGAACGGCGCGCGGCCGGGGGCTACTTCGCGGCCCCGCGGCCCGCCACCCGGGCGATCCACGCGATGAAGTCGCCGGCGTCGGTGTTCGCGCCGTGGCCCTCGTCCCAGTAGTAGAGGTGGCTGACGTCGTCGCCCAGGCCGTGGGCGGCGGCCGCGAGGTTGGCGGAGACGGTGTGCGAGGTGTCCGAGTCGGCCGTGCCCAGCCGGATCCACCAGTGCCGGGCCCGGTGCGGGTTGGGCTTCTCGACGAGGAAGTACATCGGGTTCATCAGCCGCAGCTTCGCGGGGATGTCGGCGTCGACCCGGGTGCCGGTCGCGCCGGCGGTGTCGTGCGCGAGGCCGTACGCCGTGAAGTGGCGGGCCTGGGTGGTGCCCGTGCCGAACAGGTTGTTCTCGCCGGTGGACAGGTCGAGGGCGTCGAACGCCGGCACCGTCTTCTTCCGGGCGCCGACGTGCGTGAGGAAGTCCGCCCAGGAGAAGCGCGCCCGGTCGTTCTTCCAGGTGATGAAGGGGTTCGCGGCCAGGTAGGAGGCGCGGTCGGCGTCCGACAGGCCCTTGAGCCAGGTGGTGGCCGACGGCTCCATGTACTGCTTGAGCAGGTACGCGTCGTAGTTGCGGGCGGTGAGCGTGCCGAAGCCGTTCAGGCCGCGCAGCTTGAGGCCCGCCTGGTACTCGGCGAACCGGGCGGCCAGTTCCCTCGACACCGTCTGGTCGACCTGTCCGCCGGTGCCGAGGGGGTTGGTGCCCCAGTTCCACTCGTAGGCGCCGTCGGCGTGCTCCAGGTCGGTGATCGGGCACCAGGCGCCGGTGGCGAAGACGGCGTCGGACGCGTCGGCCGCGCCGAGCTCCTCGAGGTACCCGGCGTACAGCGGGCTGTCCCCGGAGGCGCCGAGCAGGGCGGACAGGGCGCCGCCCGCGCTGGTGCCGGTGGAGACGATCCGGTCGGTGTCGCCGGGGATGCGGCCCTTGTTGGCCCGGACGTAGCGGACGGCGGCCTTGAGGTCGACGATGGCGGCGGGGGCGGTGCCGTAGTACACCCCGGCGGAGTTCTTCAGGGTCCTGCCGCGGGCGCCCGGCTCGACGACGACGTAGCCCGCCGCCAGCGCCAGTTCGGGCAGGCTGACCCTCTTGCCCCGGCCGTTCAGCATCGCGTTGCCGCCGGACTGCACCTCGCCCGAGCCGGCGGGGGCGGAGGCGGAGGCGGTCGGCGCCCCGGAGCCGCCGGTGCCGCCGCCGGGCATCCCGGTCGTCCCGCCGCCGCCCACGCCGGTGGCGTCGGCCACCGAGGAGGGCATGTAGCCGCCCACGGAGTTGGCGAACAGGATGGGCGCGCCGCTCGCGTCCACGGCCTTGCCGTCGATCGTGACGGGGACGCTGACGTTCAGGCTCTGGTACTTCTCGTCGACCGGCTCGGCGACGTAGGTGACGGCCTTCCAGAAGCGGTAGGTCACCTCGTGGTCGGTGCCGTCCGCGTCGGCGAGGGTGGTCGTGAGCTCGGTGTACGCGTCCTCGTCGAAGACCAGGGAGCCGGTGGCCGGCGCGGTGGCGGACGCGGCGTCCGACGCCCGCGCGCTCAGGGCGAAGCCGCCCGCCGCCGCCGCTCCGGCGGTCGCGCCGATCCCCATGACGACCGTCCTGCGCTTCACTGCCCTGTGCTTCACCTTGGTGCCTCTCGCGTGGTCGGAACCCCGATCGGAGCTTGCGTCTGCGAACCTAGCCGGATGGCTGACGAAATTGCCAACAATCCGGCCGTATTCATGGCCGACCCACAGCTTCACAGCGGGTGCACAGATCCGGGGTGAATCCCCGCGGCCCCCGGGTTTCAATGACTCAATGGCCCCTCCCCGCACCCGTTTCCGGACCCGTTCCCTCCCCGAGCCGCACGGCCACGGCCTGCGCCTGTGCTCCTGGGACGCCGCGTCGGACGCCGACGTCGAGGCGTGGCTGCGCGGCAACCGGGACCCGGAGTTCCTGCGCTGGAACACCCCGCTCAGGACGGTCACGGACCGCCCGGCCGCCCGGGAGTCGCTGCGCGCCCGGGTGCGGTCCGCCGCCGAGGGCACCTCGGTGTCGTTCCGGATCACGGACGCGTCGAGCGGGGTGACGCTGGGGCACATCGGCGTCAACGACATCAAGCCGGCCCTGCGGACGGGCCGCGTCGGCTACTGGGTGCTCCCGGAGGCCCGCGGCCGGGGCGTGGCCACCCGCGCCCTGCTGCTCACCGCGCGCTGGGCCTTCGAGGACCTCGGCCTGCACCGGGTGGAGCTGGACCACGCCGTCGGCCACGCCGCCTCCTGCCGGGTTGCCGAGCGCTGCGGCTTCGCGTACGAGGGGACCCTGCGCGAGGCGATCTTCGAGGCAGGCCGGCACGACGCCTTCCGGGACGCCCACCTGCACGCCCGGCTCGCGACGGACCCCGAGCCGGAACCGGTCCCGGAGCCTTCCCCGCCGATGTGACCCGGATCACGTCCGCGGGCCGATCAGTCCGTGCCGCTCCCGCGGTCCGAAGAGGGACACCGTCGACGAACGCAGGAAGGACACCGTCATGAGCGCAGCACCCGTGAAGGGCCCCGCCAGCTACTTCCCCTCCATCGAGAAGAAGTACGGCCGTCCGGTCGCCGAGTGGCAGGACCTCATCCGCTCCTCCCCGCTGACGCGGCACATGGAGCTCGTGACCTGGCTCAAGACCGAGCACGGCCTCGGCCACGGCCACGCCAACGCGCTGGTCGCCCACACCCTCGCGGAGACCCGCGGCGCCTGAAAACCGCGGGCGTCCGCCGGGCGCGGACGGCACCATGGGGCATGCCCTGCGACGACACCGCCGGCTTCCGGACCGCCGGCGACCACCACGCCGACGGTCGTCACCGCGCCGACGACCGTCACCGCGCCGACGGCTCACCCGAGCCCGGCGACTGGCACGTCCTGGCCGGCCTCGACGACTTCCTCGCCCGCGCCGGCGCCTTCCTGCGGTCCGAACCCGCCCTGCACACCGTGCCGTTGACCGTCACGGAGGCGCTGCGCACCCGGGGGCCGCACGTCCACGGGGACGGCGCGCCCGAGTTCGGCGTGCTGGAACGCGAGGGCGCCGTCCGCGCGGCCTTCCTCCGCACGCCGCCGCACCGGCTCCACCTCACCTCCGCGACCGGCGCGCAGGCCGAGGCGCTCGCCGCACGCCTGGCGGACCCGGGCCGCCCACTGCCCGGCGTCATCGCCGGCCGCCGCACCGCCGCCGCGTTCGCCGGGGCCTGGCGGCACCGCACGGGCGCCACGGTCACGCTCCACAAGGAGCAGCGGCTGTACCGGCTGGGCACCCTGACCGTCCCGCGGCCCTCGCCGCCGGGCCGCCCGCGGACCGCCGGCCCGGCCGACCGCGACCACCTGGTGCGCTGGTACGGGGAGTTCTGCGCGGCGGTCGGCGAGACCGCCGTGCGCGCCCCCGCCGCGTGGGCGGACGCCCGGATCGAGCGCGGCGACGTCACCTTCTGGGAGGGCCCCGACGGCGCTCCCGCCGCCATGGCCTGCACGACTCCCGAGATCGCCGGCCAGGTCCGCGTCGGAGGCGTCTACACCCCGCCCGGCCTGCGCGGCCGGGGCTGCGCGGGCGCCGCCACCGCCGCGGCGAGCCGGGCCGCGCTGGCCGCCGGCGCCCGCGAGGTGCTGCTCTTCACGGACCTGGCCGACCCGGTCGCCAACCGCCTGTACCGGCGGATCGGCTACCGCCCGGTCGCCGACTTCGCGGTGTACGACTTCGGCTAGGTCCCGGCGCCCCCGCGCGGGTCCCCGGCGCCGGACCGCCTCACGGCCACAGCATGTCCCTGGCCCACCCGTCCGCCTCCCGCCGGTACCGCAGCCGCACGTGCCGCCGCCGGGCGTCGCCCTGGAAGAACTCCACCTCCTCCGGCCGCAGCCGGTACAGCGTCCAGGACGGCACGGCGGCCTCCGGCTCGCGCCGGGCCCGGTCCCACGCGGCGTCGGAGGCGCGCTCCAGCTCCTCCACCGAGCCCAGCACCTCGCTCTGGTGCCCGGTCAGCGCGGCGGCCAGGGCGCCGGTGGAGCGGGCGTGCAGGTCGGCCAGGGACTGCTCGGCGGGGGCGGCGGCGACCGGGCCGCGCACCCGCACCTGGCGGCCCAGGACCGGCCAGTAGAAGGCGAGCGCGGCGTACGGGCGGGCGGCGAGGTGGCGGCCCTTGCGGCTGCCGGCGTGACCGGCGAAGGACCAGCCGTCGGCGTCCGCGCCGTGCAGCACCACGATCCGCACGTCGGGCAGGCCGTCCGGGCCGGAGGTGGCCAGCGACACGGTGTGCGGCTCGGGCTGCCCGGCCGCCACCGCCCGCGCGAACCACTCCTCGAACAGGGTCAGCGGGTCGGCGGGCGCGGCGGCCGGGTCGAAGGGCGGCAGCTCGGTGACCTCGGGGTCCCACACCCGCAGGGACCTCAGCAGTGCGTGCAGATCGGTACTCACCCCACGATTGTCACGCGGGACCGGCCGCGTCCGGGCCGTAGTCGGACACCGCGCCGAGGTCGGAGGAGACCCAGCGCGCGGGCCGCATCCGCACGACGACCTGCTCGCCGTGGTGCGCCAGGGAGTACGCCACGTAGGAGTCGACCGCCCCGGCCGGCAGGTAGCGGGCGGACAGCTCCCGCAGCAGCTCCTCCGTGGCGGGGACCGTCTCCACGACCGGGCCCTCGACCGACACGTACCGGACGGTGGGTTCCTGCCGGTCGGCCATCAGGGAGAACCGGCCCGCCTCCTGGATGAGCCGGTTCTTGCGGGAATCGCGCCCGGTCATGATCCAGACGTCGCCGCCGGGCTCGTACTGGTACCAGATCGGCACCGTCAGCGGGGCCCTGCCCGGTCCCGCGTCCACCGACAGCGCGGCGACGTGCGGTTCGGCCAGGAACTTCTCGCGCTCTGCGCGGCTCAGCGCCATGTCGCTCTCCTCCGCGGGCTCGGACTTCGTCGGCCTTGCTCCTCCTTCAACCCCCGTGCCGCGCGGGCTTGTTCCCGCCCCGTCAGAGGGTGGCCACCCGCTGGGCCAGCAGGAGCGCGCCGATGCCGAGCATCGCCGCGCCCGACGTGCGGACCACCGCCCGCGCCGCGGCCGGGCGGGCGCCCAGGACGGTCCGCGCGGCGAGGCCGACCGCGAGGTAGACGGCGGCGCAGCACCCCATGTGCAACAGCCCCAGGACACCGGTCTGGACGGCCACCGGCAGCCGGCCCGCGCCGCCGGTCGTGAGGAACTGCGGCAGCACCGACAGGTACAGCAGCAGGCCCTTGGGGTTCATCCCGCTGATCGCGGCCCCGCGCAGGAAGGCGCGCGGACCGCTCACGGCGCCGGCGGCCGTCCCGTCCGCGCCCGGGGTGCCCGGCCGGCGCAGCACGCCCCAGCCCAGCCACACCAGATACGCCGCCCCGGCCGCCGTCAGGGCGGTGAGCAGCGCCGGCGAGCCCGCCACCAGCACCGCCAGCCCGGCCGCCGCGAGCACCGTGTGCACGGCGTACCCGGTCACCAGGCCGCCCACGGCCGGCGCCACCGACCGGCCGCGCAGCCCGGCCGAGATCGTGTACGCCCAGTCGGCGCCCGGCACGCACACCAGCAGCAGGTCCACGGCGAGGAAGGAGAGGAGGAGTGCGGAGTCCATGGCGGGGACTTTAGGCCGGTAAGGCCCGAAAGTGTTCCCGAAGTTCCCCCGCCTTCTCGCACGGTGGGGCAGGATTTACCCCATGGACGACATGGACCGGAAGATTCTTGCCGAACTTCAGCAGGACGGGCGGCTGACCGTGACCGAGCTGGCCGCGCGGGTGCGCCTCAGCGTCTCGCCCTGCCACCGGCGGCTGCGCGAGCTGGAGCGGTCGGGGGCGATCAGCGGCTACCGGGCCGTCGTCGACCCCGCCGCCGTGGGGCTCGCCTTCGAGGCGCTGGTCTTCGTCTCCATGCGGCAGGAGGACCGGGCCACGGTCGAGGAGTTCGAGCGGGCGGTGAGCGAGGTCGCGGAGGTGCTGGAGGCGCAGCGGCTCTTCGGGGAGCCGGACTACCTGCTGCGGATCGTCACCGCCGACCTCGCCGCCTACCAGCGGCTCTACGACGAGCGGCTCGCCACCCTGCCGGGCGTGCAGCGGCTGACGTCCACGCTGGTGATGAAGCACGTGGTCAAGGACCGTCCGCTGCCCGCGCAGCGCCGGACGGACCGGTGACACACGGCAGGCGGCGGCCCACCGGGGTGGACCGCCGCCTGCCGGACAGGACGTGCGCGGGGGCCGGGACCGCCGGCCCGGACTACTTCGTGGGCCTCCGGCCGGTGACGCCCAGGTGCACCAGGAGCGCCAGGTTCGGCTTGAGTTCGGCGGGCTTGACGCCCGAGGAGGAGAAGCCCTTCTGGTGCGAGGCCACGGCCGCGAGCATCGCGACGATCGACCCGGCGATCGCCGCCGGGTTCACGTCCTTGTCGACCTTGCCCTTGGACTGCAACTCGGCCACGGTGTCCGCCAGGGAGTGGTTCACCGAGTTGAGGATCTTCGTGCGGATCTTGTTGAACCGCTTGTCGCCCTCGGCCGCGCCGAGGTCGACGACCCGCAGGATGGCGTCGTTGCGGCGCCAGAACTCCAGGAAGCCGTCCACGAGTTCCTGCGCGGTCTGCCAGCCGGCCTTGCCCGTCCAGGACCGGCCCTCCAGGACCTGCGTCAGCCCGGCGCCCTCGGCGGCCATCTGCTCGGCGATCTCCAGGACCGCGCCCTCGACGTCCGGGAAGTACTGGTAGAAGGTCGCGGGCGAGGTGCCGGCCTTCCGGGCGACATCGATGACCTTGACGTCGCGGTAGGGCGAGGAACCGAGCATCTCGCTGAGGCAGTCCAGCAGCTTCTGCCGGGTCGCCTGCCCACGCCGGCCGGCCACCCGGCCGTCGACGGTACGCACTTGTCCTGTCATGTCGTCAGCTTACCGAGGCGGCATCGGGGCGCGATTCGGCCGACTGCAAATGGGGTGGACGGGGGTCTTTGGGGCTGGTGTGCCTGGTCTGCGGGCTGCGCGCGACGCGGTTACTTTGACCACATGGCCGAAAACAGGGCATCGGTGTACGGAGAGGGCGTCCCCTGCTGGGTGGACGCCCAGCTCCCCGACGTCGAGGCGGGCAAGCGGTTCTACGGCGCCCTCTTCGGGTGGACCTTCGAGCCGCGGGCCGGCTCGGCCGCCTGGGCGCTGAAGGACGGGGAACCCGTCGCCGCGCTCGTGCCCAAGGCGGACGGCCGGCTGCCCACCGTCTGGACGGTGTACTTCGCCACCCCGGACGCCGAGGCGCTGGCCGGCCGGATCCGCGCCGCCGGCGGGCAGGTCGTCTCCGCGCCCCTGCCGGTCGCCGAACTGGGCGTCACCGCGCTGGTCACCGACGACCAGGGCGCCGTCTTCGCCCTCTGGCAGCCGGGCGGCCACCCCGGCTTCGGCCTGCGCCACGAGCCGGGCACCTTCGCCTGGGCCGAGCTGTACACCCGCGACACCGAGGCGGCCAACGCCTTCTACGGGAACCTGTTCCACGACGCCCTGTTCGGCCCGGGCGCCCGGCCCGACGTCGGCCGCGCCCCCGTCTCCGACGTCTTCCCGGCCGAGATGCCGCCGCACTTCCTCGTCCACTTCGCCGTCCGGGACGTCCCGGCCGCGCTGGAGAAGGTGACCGGGCTCGGCGGACGCGTCCAGGCGCCGCCCTTCGGGACGTCGTACGGCACGGTCGCCGTCGTCACCGACGACCAGGGCGCGTCGTTCGCGCTGCTGCACCGCTGAGCTGCCGCTTCTCGGCTCCTTTTGATCCGTATATGGTGCTGGACACCCCATTCCTCACCGGGTTCGCAACCAGCGCCCCGGACAGGAAGAATCAGGGTGCGTGCCGCCATGGCGGTGCGGTGGTGAGACGCTGCACGGGGTCGCGTACCGATGTGACCGGCGCGGCTCGTACGGGGAGGTGGCAGGCAAGTGGTGGATCAGCTGACGCAGCACGATCCGCGGCGGATCGGGCCGTTCGAGGTGCTGGGCCGGCTGGGGGCCGGCGGCATGGGGCTGGTCTATCTCGCGCGCTCGGCGTCCGGCAGGCGCGTGGCGATCAAGACGGTCCGCACCGAGCTGGCCGAGGACCAGCTCTTCCGGGTCCGCTTCACGCGCGAGGTGGAGGCGGCCCGGGCGGTCTCCGGCTTCTACACGGCGGCCGTCGTGGACGCCGACCCGCGCGCCGCCGTGCCGTGGCTGGCCACCGCGTACGTCCCCGCGCCCTCCCTCGAGGAGATAGTGAACGAGTGCGGGCCGCTCCCGGCCCAGGCGGTGCGCTGGCTGGCCGCGGGCGTCGCCGAGGCGCTCCAGTCGATCCACGGCGCCGGGCTCGTCCACCGCGACCTGAAGCCCTCCAACGTCCTCGTCGTCGAGGACGGCCCCCGGGTGATCGACTTCGGCATCGCCTCGGGCGTCTCGAACACCCGGCTGACCATGACCAACGTCGCCGTCGGCACGCCCGCCTACATGTCGCCCGAGCAGGCGAAGGACTCGCGCAGCGTCACCGGCGCGAGCGACGTGTTCTCGCTGGGCTCCACGCTCGTCTTCGCGGCCACCGGACACGCCCCCTTCCACGGGGCCAACCCGGTCGAGACGGTCTTCATGCTGCTGCGCGAGGGCCCGGACCTGGAGGGCCTGCCGGACGAGCTGCGCCCGCTGATCGAGTCCTGCATGCAGATGGAGCCGACGGCCCGGCCCACCCCGGCCGACCTCCAGGCGCAGCTCGCCCCGCACCTGTTCGGCTCCGGCTCCGACGACAGCGGCACCGCCTCGGCGTGGCTGCCGGAGCGCGCGGTCGGCCTGATCGAGGACCGCCGCAACGGCCGCCCGCCGGGCCGGCACACCTCCGGCGGCGGCCGCGGCGCCGGCGCGGGACCCGCGCGGCCCGCCGCGCCCCCCGTTCCGCCGCCGCCCCCGCACGACCCGGTCGTCCCGGCGCCGCCGCCGGGGCCCGCCCCGGTGCCCGCGCCGGCCGGCGCGCCCGACACCGGTCCGGTGCGGCTGGCCGGCGCCAAGGTGCCGATCGGGCCGGGCCCGCGGGTCGCCGCGGTGCGGGCCGCCGCCGTCACGGCGCCCCCGCCGGAGTCCGCCCTGGCCGCCTCCTGGTCCAAGCCCCGGCCCGGCGTCAACGGCGCCGACCCGGCCGTCCCCGCGCCGGCGGCCCCCGCCGTGCCGCCGGAGCAGCCGAGCGGCTGGCGGCCCTGGCGGTTCCGCATGTCCAACGACGTCTGGGGCACCCCGTCGGTCGCCGACGACCTCGTCTACGTCACCTCCTTCGAGGTGCACGCCCTCGACGTCGCCACCGGCCGCCGCCGCTTCAAGACGCGGGACGTGGCCTGGTCGATGGCGGTCGCCGACGGCCGGGTGCACGCCTCCGACGGGCCCACGCTCTTCGCGCTGGACGCCCGCGAGGGCACCGACCTGTGGCGGCTGCAGACGGACGCCTGGGTGTACGCGCTCAAGGCCGACCGCGGCACGGTCGTCACCGGCACCCGCGGCGGCGGCGTCCAGGCCTGGGAGGCGTCCAACGGCCAGAAGCTGTGGGAAGTCACCGGCTGCCAGAGCGACTTCGAGTCCCCGGAGGCGGGCCCGGCCCTCCACGACGGCACGGTGTACCTCTGGCAGGACGCCCGGCTGCGCGCCCTGGACGCCCGCACGGGCGACGAGCGCTGGTCGTACCCGATCGGCGACGCGGCCTCCTGCGGCGGCGTCCCGGTCCGGCTGACGCAGGGGCCCGACGGGTACGTGTACGTCTCCGCGGGCACCCGCGTGCTGGCCCTGGACGTCGCGGCCGGACACGTCCGCTGGCACTTCGAGGCCCCGGCGGTCTTCCTCTCCCCGCCGGCCTTCGTGCCGGGCCCGGCCGTCACCGGCGGCGGCGTCTACCTCGCCGACTACCTCGGCACGGTGTATGCCCTCGACGCCACCGACGGCCGCGACCGCTGGCGCATCGCGACGGAGGCCCGGACGTCCGTCGAACCCGTCCTGGTGGCCGCGGGCCACGTCCACGTCGGCAGCGGCAAGGGCCTGTACACCCTGGACGCGGTCACCGGCACGCCCAAGTGGCGCTTCCAGGCGGGCGGGGACATCGTGGGCGCCCCGGCGGTGGCGGAGGGCCGGATCCACTTCGGCTCCACGGACCACCTGCTGTACACGCTGAAGGCGGACGACGGCCGGCTGCGCTGGAAGCTCGCCACGGGCGGCGAGATCACCGGCTCCCCGGTGGTCCGGGACGGCATCGTGTACGCGTGCAGCAAGGACCGCTGCGTGTACGCGCTGGACGCGGAACTGGGCACGGGCACGGCCCGCACCACCTGACCGGCCGGGTCGGGGACGGCCGTCGCACCGGCACACGGAAGGGGATCCAGACGGCGGCCGTCGCATCGGGGAGCGGCCCGGACGCCGCCCTCACCGCAGACGCTACGCCGGGGACGCGGCGGTCGCCAGGTGGTGACATGACCGTGACAGGCGACTGGCTAGGGTGACGGTATGCAGTCACGGCAGCACGCACTCAAGCTCACGGCGGTGTCGGCCCTGGTCGTCCTCGCCCTGACCGGTTTCTCGACGGGCCGCGGCCACGGCGGCGGCAGCGGCGGCGGCGACAGCGGCGGCGGCTGCAGCAGCTCCCAGCAGGACCACGACGGCGGGACCTACAAGGAGGACGACGACGACGCGTACGGCGGGTCCGGCGCGTACGACGACCCGTACGACGATTCCTCCGGCGACAGCGGCTCCGGCAGCGGCGGCGAGGAGAGCACCGAGCCGTCCGTGGCGGACGCGACGGCGAAGCTGGTGAGCTGCGCCTCGCCGAAGACCCCGTACGCGACCGTCGAGGTCTCCAACCCCAATCCCGTCGAGGGCAGGTTCGCCGTCACCGTCGGCTTCGAGGACGCCATCGGCAACGTGATCGTCTCGTCGCTCGAGGAGGTCGAGGTGCCGGCGAACGGCACGGTGACCGCGCGCGTCGGCCTCGGCACCCAGGAGGACCGCGCCGGCGACGTCACCCGCTGCGCCCTGGACGAGGCCGCCCCGTCGGTGCGCTGACGCACCCGCGCCCCGCCCCCGGACACGCCTCGGCCGCGGCGGCTCCCCCTCCGCGCCGCCGCGGCCGATCCCCGTGGAGGAAAGTCCTTGGGGTCAGGGCTTCTCGTCGGTGGCGTGGAAGTCCTCGGTCGTGGCTTCGCCGCCGCCCGTGGCGTGGAAGTCCTGCGTGGTGGTCTCGGTCTCCTCGGAGGCCGGGGCCGTGGTCTCCGCGCCCGTGGCGTGGAAGTCGTTGGGCTTGGTGTCGCCGGTCTTCTCGGTCATGGGTGACTCCTTGGCAAGTGGGACAACGAGGTGAGAAGGCCTGTCCGGCAGTCCCCCCGCGGGCTGCCGGACAGGCGTCTCACGGCCGCTCACCCTAGTGAGGCGGCCGAGGACCGGACCGTCTGCCCCCCGACGCGACGGTTCGGCTGCCCCTGAGCATGCCGGGCGGCGATAAACGAATGATGAACGCGGGCCGCGCCCCGGCCCCACCGGGCGGTACGGCTAGCCGACCGGGGCCGCCTCCAGCAGCTTGCGCACGTCCGCGGCCTCGGGTGACGACCCGTGCTCGAAGAGCGTGAGCGCCTCCTGCCAGCACACCTTCGCACGGTCGGTCTGGCCGATGCAGTGCAGTCCGCGGCCCAGCAGGGTCAGCACGTTGGCGCGCCGCCAGTCGCCGCCGATGCCGTTCAGCACCGTCAGGGCCTGCTCCGCGTAGGCGGCGGCCTGCGCGGGGGTCCGGTCGGCCAGGTGCACCTCGGCGAGGCGGAAGAGCGTCATGCCGTGCCACAGGCGCTGCCGGGCGTCCTGGAAGGTGCGCAGGGCGTCGACGAGCGTCTCCCGGGCGAGCTGCAGCTCGCCCGCGCTGGTGAGCGCGAGGCCGAGGGCGTACTTGCCGTTGGCGAGGCGCAGGGCCATGCCCGTGTCGCCGCGTTCGTAGAGGAGGACGCCCTGGCGGGCCAGGGAGACCGCGCTGTCCGTGCGCCCGGTGGCCTGGTGCACCCGGGACAGGTTGCACAGGGCGCTCGCCTCGCCCGGCCGGTTGCCGTCCGCGCGGAAGGCCGCCAGCGCCTGCGTCAGGTGCCGCTCCGCCTCGTCGTGCCGCCCGTTGTACAGGGCGATGATGCCGAGCTGGTTCGGGGCCTGGGCGCACACCACGGGGTCGTGGGCGGCCGAGCCCAGGTCGAGCGCCCGGCCCGCCTCCGTGCGGGACTCGTCGAACTGGCCGGAAATGCCCAGCAGATGGCTCAGCACGAGCCGGGCCCGGCCCTCGGCGTAGGCGTCCGCCGCCTCCCGGGCCGCCGAGATCACCGCCTTGGCGGCCATGACGTACTGGCGCGAACTCACCCCGGACTCACCGAGGTCGATGCCCACGACGAGCAGGTCGGCCGCCCGCTGGACCATGCCGGGCGCGCCGGCCTGCTGGGCGGCCGCCAGCAGCCCGCTGGCCTCGGTGAACAGCCAGTCCAGGGCCCTGTCCCGGTCCGGGAACGTCAGCCCCGGGTAGGCGGTGCCGCTCAGGTGGTCCAGGACCCGCTCCCCGGGCCGCTCCATCGCGTACACCCCCGCCGCCGTGGCCAGGTAGAAGTCCAGCAGGCGGGAGAGGGCCGCCTCCCGTTCGGCGGGCGGGAGTTCGTCGCGTTCGGCGCACGCACGCGCGTAGAGCCGGACCAGGTCGTGGAAGCGGTAGCGGCCGGGGGCGGCGGACTCCAGGAGGGAGGTGTCGACCAGGGACTCCAGGAGGTCCTCGGTGTCCTCCTGGGGGAGGTCCAGGACCGCGGCCGCCGCGG
Source organism: Streptomyces sp. NPDC085946 (assembly GCF_044540485.1). Classification (NCBI taxonomy): domain Bacteria; kingdom Bacillati; phylum Actinomycetota; class Actinomycetes; order Kitasatosporales; family Streptomycetaceae; genus Streptomyces; species Streptomyces sp. NPDC085946. The sequence continues at coordinate 191,949 of NZ_JBITSF010000005.1, forward strand.
CCAGGGAGATGTCCGGGCCGTCGGCCAGGCCCAGCAGGCGGAACGCGCGGGCCTGGGCGGGCTCGAGCTGGCCGTAGCCCAGCTCGAACGTCGCCTTGACCGCCAGGTCGCCCGCCTGGAGCTCGTCCAGCCGCCGCCGCTCGTCCGCCAGCTTCGCCGCCAGCACCGACACCGTCCACGTCCGGCGGGCCGCCAGCCGGGACGCCGCGATGCGGATCGCCAGCGGCAGGAAGCCGCACGCCGCGACCACGTCCAGCGCCGCCTCCCGCTCGGACGCCACCCGCTCCTCGCCCACGATCGTCGTGAACAGCGCCAGCGCCTCCTCCGGCGACATCACGTCGAGGTCGACCAGGTGGGCGCCGGCCAGGCCGACCATCCGGACCCGGGAGGTGACCAGGGCCGCGCAGCCGTCCGTGCCGGGCAGCAGCGGGCGGACCTGGGCGGCGTCCCGCGCGTTGTCCAGCAGCACCAGCACGCGCCGCCCGTCCAGCACGGACCGGTACAGCGCCGCCCGGTCGTCCGGCGAGTCCGGGATCGCCGAGTCGGCCGTGCCGAGCGCCCGCAGGAAGGACCCCAGCACCGTCTCCGGCTCCGCGGGCCGCGGGCCGGTGCCCTGGAGGTCGACGTACAGCTGCCCGTCCGGGAACGCGGCGCGCGCCTGGTGGGCGACGTGCACGGCCAGCGTGGTCTTGCCGACGCCGCCGATCCCGGCCAGCGCCGACACCGCCATCACCCGGCCCTCGGCCGACGCCAGCACCTCGCCGAGCTCGCGGACGAAGGCGGCCCGGCCGGTGAAGTCGGGCACGGTGGCGGGCAGTTGCGCCGGGCGCACCGGCACCACGGCGGGCTCCGGCGCCGGCGACGACGGTTCCGCGAGCCCCGGGTCCGCCCGGAGGATCCGCTGCTGGAGCTCCCGCAGGCCCGGCCGCGGGTCCACGCCCAGCTCCTCCGCCAGGAGCCGCCGGGTGTCGGCGTACACCGCCAGCGCCTCCGCCTGCCGGCCGCTGCGGTACAGGGCGAGCATCAGCAGCTCCCGCAGGCGCTCCCGCAGCGGGTGGGCCGCCGTCAGGGCGGTCAGTTCCGAGACGGCCTCCGCGTGGCAGCCCTGCTCCAGGTCCATGTCCAGGCAGGACTCCCGCAGTTGCAGCCGCCACTCCTCCAGCCGCACCCGCTGCGTCTCCGCGTACGGGCCGGGCACGCCCGCCAGCGTCTCCCCGTCCCACAGGGACAGCGCCCGCCGGAGCACGTCACGCGCGTGGCACAGGTCCCCGGCCGACCTGGCCTTCTCCGCCTCGGTCGCCAGGTCCTGGGCGACCGCCAGGTCCAGGGCGCCCTCGCCGAGGCCGCGCAGCGCGTAGCCGCCCGACTCGCTGGCCAGGACACCGGGAAGGACCTTGCGCAGCCGGGAGGCGTACGTCCGCACCGCCGCCAGGGCCTGCGAGGGCGGCTCCGCGCCCCACAGCGCGTCGATCAGCTCCGCCGCCGTGGCCGTGCGGCCCTCGCGCAGCAACAGGGCGGCCAGCAGCGCGCGTTGCTGGGGGGAGCCGGTCTGGAGCGGTTCGTCGTCGCGCCAGGCGCGCACCGGTCCGAGCACGCCGAAGCGCAGCGCCGACGGCCCGGCCGGGGCCGAGGAGCCGGGACGCCACTGCTCCGGCACTCGCGGTACACCGTCCATGCAGTCCCCCTAGGCTTCCTGAACAACCACGCCAGTTTGCCTTGTTCATGGCATGTGCGTCAGCCGTGGGAGACACCGATCACAGCCCGGCGCACGGGAGCTCACAAGGCCCACACCGGCTCCGCACATATCCGCACACCACCGAGCGGCACCCGCGTCCCGCCCGCCTGTTGACGAACCGTCAGACGGTGACCGGTGCCAGGGCGCCGGAAGGCCGTCGTGGCGCGGAGTCCGAGGCCGGTGGGACGGGACGCCGCCGGTGGGGCTGCTGCGCACCGGTGCTCGTGCTGTTGGTTCAATGGCCTCCCACGCGGCGTGACGAGAGCGGGTGGCTGCGGATGCGGGTGGTGTCCTGGAACCTCTGGTGGCGTTTCGGTCCCTGGGAGGCGCGGCAGAAGGCGATCCTCGCGGCCCTGCGGGACCTGCGCCCGGACGTCGTCGGCCTGCAGGAGGTGTGGGCCGCCGACGGCGAGAACCTCGCGGAGTGGCTCGCCGGGGAGCTCGGACTGCACTGGACCTGGGCCGCCTCGCACGCCCCGGAGCGCTGGCGGCGGCGCATCGGCGACCCGGCCGTCGACATAGGCAACGCGGTGCTCAGCCGGTGGCCCGTCGTCGACCGGGCCGTGCTGCCGCTGCCCGCGCCGGAGGACCTCGACGACGGGCGGCTCGCCCTGTACGCGCGGCTGGCCGGTCCCGGGCACGAGGTGCCGTTCTTCACCGCGCACCTGACGTCCGCGCCGCACGCCTCGGCGGTGCGCTGCCGGCAGGCCGCCGCGCTCGCGGAGTTCGTCGCCGCGCACCGGGGCGGCACCGGCTTCCCGCCCGTGGTCACCGGCGACTTCAACGCCTGGCCCGACTCCGACGAGATACGGCTGTTCGGCGGGTACCGGACGGCGCCCGCCGTGCCCGGGCAGGTGCTGCTCGACGCGTGGGAGTACGCCGACCCGGCGGCGCCCGCCGCCACCTGGGACGCGGCCAACCCGTACGTGGCCGGGCTCAGGGAGCCGAGCGCGCGCATCGACTACATCCACGTGGGTCCGCCCGGCCCCGGCGGGCTCGGCCACGTACGGACGGTCCGGCGGGCCTGCGACGGCCCCCAGGACGGCGTCTGGCCCTCCGACCACGCGGCGGTCGTCGCGGACCTGGCGGACACACCGGACGCGTAGGGGCCGGCGGATGCGCAGGACCCGGCGGGCGCGCAGCCCCGGCGGCCGTACCGGACCGGGCGGTCGCACCGGGCCCGGGGCCGCACCGGATTGGGCGGTCGCGCCCGGCCCGGCGGGTGCAGAGGGCCCGGCGGGCGCACCGGGGCCGGGCCGGGGCCCGGCGTCCTCCCCCCGCACCCTCACGGTCCGCCGACCGGGCCGCTCACCCGTGCCCCAGGAAGACCGGGTTGGTGAACGCGGCCAGCGCCCCCGGCACCGGTCCCGCCGCCGTCTCGTGCCGCAGCTCGGCCCGGACGTAGGACGCGTGCGACGGGGTCGTGCGCCACTCGACCACGCCCGACCCGGACACCGGCAGCGGGGCGCCGGTGTGCAGCACGCCCTGGTCGGTGACGAACCGGACCGTGCAGCGCGGGGCGCCCGTGACCTCCAGGCGGACGGTGACCGGCGCGTCCCGGTCCACCGCCAGCCGTTCGCCGATGCCGGCGTGCGCGCCGCGCCCGCCGGTCGCCGTGAAGTCCAGCGACACGTGCCGCGACTCGGCGACGTAGGAGCGGCCCGCGCGGATGCCGTCCTGGACGGCCCGCCGTGTCAGGTCGTCCGCCAGGACCACCGTCTGGGGCCGCCCGATCACGTCCGGGTCGCGGTGCGCGTCGCTGCCGCCCATCGCCGGGATCCAGCCCCGGCCCTCCCGCACCGACGCCACGAGCATGGCGTCCCAGTCGGCGAGGGCCACCTCGTCGTCGGGCGTGTACGGGCCGTTCCACACCTCCACCGCGTCCGCCTCGCCGAAGCCGAACTTCCAGGCGCAGCCGATGCAGGTGGCGTGCGGGTGGGCCGGGACGACCAGGCCGCCGGCCCGGCGGATCCGGCGGGCGAAGCGGCCGAAGCGGCCGTCGCGGGCCCGGTAGCGCCAGTCGACGAAGGTGCCCGGGTCGGTGCCGAGCGCCAGCACGTGGCCGTTGCGCGTGGTCACCTCCTCGCCCAGCAGGACCAGCAGGTCGTCCCCGGCCACGTCGGCCCAGTGGGCGTGCCCCGCGTGCGTGTTGTGCTCGGAACTGTTGATGAAGTCCAGGCCCGCCGCCCGGGCCAGCGCCCCGATCTCGGCGGGCGTGCGGCGGCCGTCGGAGTACCAGGAGTGCAGGTGGCAGTCGCCCCGGTACCAGGCCCGGCCCCGCCCCCGGGCCCGCTCCGGCGGGTACACCGGCCGGGCGGCCTCGCCGGGCTCCCCGTAGGTCAGCGTGACCGTGATCTCGTACGCCAGGCCCTGCGGGGCGACCGTGTACGGCCCGAGGGCGAGGTGCCAGGTGCCCGCGCGGACCGGGCCCGGCAGGTAGCCGGGCGTGGCGTCGTCGGCGCGCAGGAAGAACTCGGTGCGCGCCCCGCCCGACCAGCCGCGGAAGCCCCGGCCGCCCAGGTCGGTGCCGCGCTCGTCGAAGATCCCGATGTCGAGGGCGTTCCCGGGGGTCCCGGCGGGCACGGAGGGGCGGTCGTAGCCGTAGGAGACCCGGATCTCCCGGACCCCGTCCGGCACGTCCACGGGGACGTACACGTAGTCGGGGGAGCCGGGCGGCAGGGTGCCGCGCACGGTCCTGGTCTCCCGGCCCCGGCCGGCCGGGGAGGCGAAGCTCACGCCTCCCAACGTAAGCGCGGCGGCGGTGCCGGTCACGAACAGGGCGCGTCGGCCGACCGCGCCGTGGCCGCCGCCGGGGTCCGGGTTCCGGTGGTCCTCGCACATGCTGCTGCTCCCAGGGATCGTGGGTGACATGGCACGGGTGGTGCGGGGTGGTGCGGGCAACCCTGGTAGTGAGCGGTGAACTCCCGGACAAGGCAAGGGGATCGGCAGCCGTCCGGGTCCGATCCGGCCGTCGCCGCGGACCGGCCGTGCGCGCGGCCGCGCTCGCGCCCGGTACAGCGGCCGCGCTCGCGCCCGGCACAGGGGACCCGCGCGTCGCCGTCACGGCCTTCCCGGCCGGCCCGGCGCTGATCGGCCCGGCTGATCAGCCCGACCGTATGCTCGAAGGATGACGACTTCCGCGACCTCCGGAACCGGCCCCACCGAGAACTCCCTGCGTCGCGCCCTCAAACGCGCCCGGGACGGCGTCGCCCTGGACGTCACCGAGGCGGCCGTCCTGCTCCAGGCCCGCGGGGAGCACCTGGAGGACCTGGCCGCGTCGGCCGCCCGGGTGCGGGACGCGGGTCTGGAGGCGGCGGGCCGGCCCGGGGTCATCACGTACTCGAAGAGCGTCTTCATCCCGCTGACCCGGCTGTGCCGGGACAAGTGCCACTACTGCACCTTCGTCACCGTGCCCGGCAAGCTGCGCCGCGCCGGGCACGGGATGTTCATGTCCCCGGACGAGGTCCTGGACATCGCGCGCAAGGGCGCCGCGCTGGGCTGCAAGGAAGCCCTCATCACCCTCGGCGACAAGCCCGAGGACCGCTGGCCGGAGGCGCGCGAGTGGCTCGACGCGCACGGCTACGACGACACCCTCGCCTACGTCCGGGCCGTCTCCGTCCGCATCCTGGAGGAGACCGGCCTGCTGCCCCACCTCAACCCGGGCGTCATGTCCTGGACGGACTTCCAGCGCCTGAAGCCGGTCGCCCCGAGCATGGGCATGATGCTGGAGACGACGGCGACCCGCCTGTGGTCCGAGCCGGGCGGCCCGCACCACGGCTCCCCGGACAAGGAACCGGCCGTCCGCCTGCGGGTCCTGGAGGACGCCGGCCGCTCCTCCGTCCCCTTCACCTCCGGGCTGCTCATAGGCATCGGGGAGACGTACGAGGAGCGCGCGGAGTCGCTGTTCGCGCTGCGCAAGGTGTCCCGCGCCTACCACGGCATCCAGGAACTGATCATCCAGAACTTCCGCGCCAAGCCGGACACGGCGATGCGCGGCATGCCGGACGCCGAACTCGACGAGCTGGTCGCCACGGTGGCCGTCGCCCGGCACATCATGGGCCCGTCGGCCTGCCTCCAGGCCCCGCCGAACCTGGTCGACGCCGAGTACGAGCGGCTGATCGGCGCCGGCATCGACGACTGGGGCGGCGTCTCCCCGCTGACCATCGACCACGTCAACCCCGAGCGGCCCTGGCCGCAGATCGAGGAGCTGGCCGAGCGGTCCCGCGCCGCCGGGTTCGAGCTGCGCGAACGCCTCTGCGTCTACCCGGAGTTCGTGCGGCGCGGCGAGCCCTGGCTGGACCCGCGGCTGCGCCCGCACGTGGCGGCGCTGGCGGACCCGGACACCGGGCTGGCCCGCGAGGACGCCGTGGTCGAGGGCCGCCCCTGGCAGGAGCCGGAGGAGGCGTTCGTCCCCTCGGGCCGCACCGACCTGCACCGCACCATCGACACCGAGGGCCGCACCGCCGACCGCCGCGACGACTTCGACGAGGTGTACGGCGACTGGAGCGCCCTGCGCGAGGCCGCCGCCCCCGGCATGGCGCCGGAGCGCATCGACACCGACGTACGGCAGGCCCTGACGACCGCGGCCGACGACCCGACGCGGCTGACCGACGCCGAGGCGCTCGCCCTGCTGCACGCCGACGGCCCGGCGCTGGACGCGCTGTGCCGGATCGCCGACGACGTCCGGAAGGCGGCGGTCGGCGACGACGTGACGTACATCGTCACCCGCAACATCAACTTCACCAACGTCTGCTACACCGGCTGCCGCTTCTGCGCCTTCGCCCAGCGCCGCACGGACGCCGACGCCTACACCCTGTCCCTGGAACAGGTCGCGGACCGGGCGCAGCAGGCCTGGGACGTCGGCGCGGTCGAGGTCTGCATGCAGGGCGGCATCCACCCCGACCTGCCGGGCACGGCGTACTTCGACATCGCGCGGGCGGTGAAGGAGCGGGTGCCGGGGATGCACGTGCACGCCTTCTCGCCGATGGAGGTGGTCAACGGCGCCACCCGCACCGGCCTGTCGATCCGCGAGTGGCTGACCGCCGCCAAGGAGGCGGGCCTCGACACCGTCCCGGGCACGGCGGCCGAGATCCTCGACGACGAGGTCCGCTGGATCCTGACCAAGGGCAAGCTGCCCGCCGCCACCTGGATCGAGGTCATCGAAACCGCCCACGACCTGGGCATCCGCTCCTCCTCGACCATGATGTACGGCCACGTGGACCAGCCCCGGCACTGGCTCGGCCACCTGCGGACCCTGGCCGGCATCCAGCAGCGCACCGGCGGCTTCACGGAGTTCGTGACGCTGCCGTTCGTGCACACCAACGCGCCCGTGTACCTGGCCGGCATCGCCCGCCCCGGCCCGACGGTCCGCGACAACCGCGCGGTGACGGCCATGGCCCGGCTCCTGCTGCACCCGTGGATCCCCAACATCCAGACGAGCTGGGTGAAACTGGGCGCCGAGGGCGCCGCCGAGATGCTGCGCTCCGGGGCGAACGACCTCGGCGGCACGCTCATGGAGGAGACGATCTCCCGCATGGCGGGCTCCTCGTACGGCTCGTACAAGTCGGTCCGGGACCTCGTCGCGGTCGCGGAGGCGGCGGGCCGCCCGGCCCGGCCCCGCACCACCCTGTACGGCACGGTCCCCGAGGAGCGGCGGCGGGCGGCCGAGGCCTCGGACGGGCACCTGCCGGAGCTGCTGCCGGTGCTGGACTGAGGAGGGGCGGGGAAGAGGGCCGGCGGGCCGGGGAAGGGGCCCGGCGGCCCGCAGTACGATGATCGGGCCCCGGTTGTCAGGGGCTCCGACCGGGCCCCCGGCTGCCAGGGCCCGCACAGCTGAGGAGATGCGTGCCCGTGCCTGCCCGAATTCCCTCGTCGGCCTGGGTGACCGGTCTGACCGTGGGGGCGATCGCGGCGGTGTCCGTCCTCGCCGTGCAGGCGGACCGGGGCCCGCACCCCACGGCCGCGACGGACCGGCCGAGCGCCACCGCCTCCGCGGATCCCAAGCCGGCGCCGACGAGGACCGCCCCGGCGGTGGTCCCGGACGACTCCGGGACCGGGCGGCGCATCGTCTACTCCCTGAGCCAGAAGCGGGTGTGGCTCGTCGACGCGAGCGACGCCACGCGCCGCACGTTCGCGGTGTGGCCGGGGACGGTCGGTCCGGACCCCGGCTCGTACACGGTCGGCGACCGCAACGAGGCCACCACCGGCTCCGACGGCGTGGCCGTGGAGCACATCGTCTACTTCGCCGTCGAGTCCGGCATCTCCATCGCCTTCTCCAACGCCGTGGACGGCTCCTCGCCCCCGCCGCCCGCCCCGGGCAAGGAGACCGGCGGTATCCGGATGCGCAAGGCGGACGGCACGGCGCTGTGGGCGTTCGGGACGGCCGGGACGACCGTCGTGGTCGTCAGGTAACGTCGGCCTGCCGGGCGGGTCCGGACGGCAGGTGGTTGACGATCAGCACGATGCCGCTGAACGTGAACACCCGGGTCGCCGCGTCCAGTCCGTTCCAGTCCCCGGACTGCCACATCGAGAACCACTCACCGCCGATCCCTATGAACCCGGCACCGAACAGCAGCATCACCATGAGCAGGCCGTACGTGGAGAAGCGGCGGGCCCGGACGTGGTCGCGGCGGGCCCACAGCCAGGTCCCGTAGCAGAGCACCAGCGCGGCGACGGTCTCCCAGACGATGATCGCCACGTACGCGGCGTCCTGGAGGGGTCTGCTGGTGATCGCCCGCCACATCAGGTCCTCGTCCTTGAACGTGGTGTCCATGGCCAGCACGTGCCGAACGAACTGCTGGTTGGTCCCGAAGTCGGTGATGTTCCCGAACGCGACGAGCACCATGTACAGGGCGACGGAGGCGGTCAGCAGGGTGGCCGCGAGCGGAAGGGTGCGCGGGGTGGTGGTCATGCGGATCATTTTCCGCACGGCCCTCGCGACCCGGTAGGCATTGAGCCACTTTCGCTTACCACGGTGGGCAGTTGGGGGTCACGTCCGCCGAGCGGCGAAGCCGACGAACGACGACCAGGAGCGGTCGCCGAAGGCCAGTTGCGCACCGGCCGTGTCCTTGGAGTCGCGGACGTGGACGGTGGAGTGGGCGGGGGATATGGCGACTTCGACGCAGTCGGGTTCGTCGTTGCCGCTGTAGCTGCTCTTGAACCACCGCAGGGTGGGGGTCATGTCGCCTCTTCCCGTGCTCTTCGCCTGGGCGCTCATCCGGCGGGGGGCAGTCCTGCGCTGCCTCGCCGAGCGGCGAAGCCGACGAACGACGACCAGGCCCCGTCGCCGAAGAGCAGCTGCGCACCCGCCGTGTCCTTGGAGTCGCGGACGTGGACGGTGGAGTGGGCGGGGGATATGGCGACTTCGACGCAGTCGGGGCCGTCGTTGCTGCTGTAGCTGCTCTTGAACCAGTTCAGCGCGGAGGTCATGTGTGTTCTCCCAGCACTTTCTCGATGAAGGCCAGTGACTCCCGAGGGGTGAGAGCCTGCGCGCGGATCATTCCATAGCGCATTTCCAGGATCTGGATCTCCCGAGGATCACTGATCACCCGGCTGTGCAGTTGGGCTTCCGAGTGTCCCAGCGTCTTTCCGTCACGAAGCTTCAGCAGCCGGATCGGCCCGGCCATGCCAGCGTGCTCCTCCCGGTCCGTGGGCATCACCTGGATTGCGACGTGCCGCAACTGGGCTCTCTCCAAAAGGTGTTCGAGCTGGTGGCGCAGCACCATTCTGCCGCCGATGGGCCGTCGCAGTGTCGTCTCTTCCAGGACGAAGGTGAGCTGAGGCGGAGGCACCCGCTCGAAGACGGCCTGACGAGCCATGCGCGCGGTCACCTGCCGGTCGATCTCATCCTCGGTGAGCGCGGGGCTCCGCAGGGCGAACAAGGCTCGCGCGTACGCCTCCGTCTGCAGCAGGCCGTGCATGTTGTGGTTGGAGTAAGCCCCCATCTCGACGGCCTCGTCCTCCAGCTCGGTCAGATCCCGGACGCTCTTCGGATACCGGGCCCTCTCCACCTCCTCCTTCATCGCGGAGAGCTTGCCGCCCGCGCCCAGCACGTCGTCGGCCGCGTTCAGGAAGTCGGGCTTGGGGATCCGCCGTCCCTGTTCGACCGCCGAGACCATGTCCTCGCCGTAGCCGATCGCCGCGCCGAGTTCCGCCTGTGTCAGGTCCGCGGCCTTGCGCCACAGCTTGATCTGCCGCGCGACCGTCCTGACGACGGCCGCGGCCTCCTCGTCCTCCACGCCATCCCCTCCCGGCGTACTGATGACACTGTGTGGTGAGTACGTCACGAAGAAGAGTAGGGGTGGCAGCCGCACCGGGTGACGCGAGTCGAGAACCGCCCTCCGGGGCGCGCGGTGACCGGGTCGCGGGCGTCCCGGACCCGGTGGCCACCGACCCGGGCCGTGGGAATGCGCACAGGTCAGGACCGCCACCGGAGCGCGGCGAGCCACGACTTGGTCCGGCCCGACGCCAAAGACCAAAGAACCGGGGAAAGAACCCACCCGCCCCCGCCGCCCCCGGCGATCACCCGCGCGGGTGAACATCGCCGACTCGGCTGGCGCGGCACCGAGTCGATGGTGCAGCGTCGGCCGCGACGACCCCACCCATGCGTCGGCCCTCGCCGGGACTGCCATCCCAGTGCGAGGGCCTGATCACCAAGGAAGACGAGCCTTCCCGATGACTGACCAGCAGCCTAGCGCGCCCGCGTGCGCGCGGTCCGGTGCTTCCGGTTCCGGAGTCCAGCACGTCACCGAACCCCACCACGAGCACTTCACCGTGGTCGGCAACCACCTCGCCCAGCACCCGGACCTGTCGCTGACGGCGATCGGCCTGGCGGTCCACATCCAGTCGCTGCCCGCCGGGGCCCCGGTCGGGATCAAGGCGCTGGCCGCGAAGTTCCCCGAGGGGGAGGTCCGGATCGCCGCGGCCCTGCGGGAGCTGGAGGCGCACGGGTACCTGACACGCGCCAGGGAGCGTCTTCGATCCGGCCGAGTCGTGACCCGGACCGTCTCGTACAACAAGCCCCGGGCGGCCGAGCGGCCGCGGTCCTCCCGCGAACCGTCCCCGACCCCGCCCGGGAAGACCCCGGCCGCACGGCCGGACCGCGCCGCCACCGGTCTCCTCGCCGGCCTGCGCGCGCTGGACGCCCGCCTGCTCCTCACCGAGCGGGACGTGCACCGCCTCGCCCCGGCGGTGACGGCCTGGCTGGACCGGGGCGTGCCCGTCACGGCCGTGCAGCGCGCCCTGACGACCGGGCTGCCCGCGGAACCCCTCCGCCACCCGGCCGCCTTCCTGGCCCACCGCCTCACCACCGGCCTCCCCCCGGCCCTGCCCGCTCCGGCCCCGCCCCCGGCCGCGGCCCGCCCCGTCCCCCTCCAGACCTGCGACGGCTGCGACCGGGCCTTCCGCGCCCCGGCCCCGGGCCGCTGCCGCGACTGCCGCCCGGCACGACGGCCGGCACGAGAGGCGGCGTAGCGTCCTGGCCGTCCCCCGCCGCGCGTGCGTCCACGGCTGCAACGTCACCTGGTACGGCTGATATCCGCCCCCGGTGCCCGCCTGTCACACCTCTGTCGCCTCGTCCCCCGGACCCCTTCACCCCGTTCGATTACAGTGCTGGACGTCGTACATACGGACGGTGCCCCCGGGGAGGTCTAGGTGAGTGCGACGGGTGCCGTCTGGGGGCGTACCGAGCAGCAGGACTTCCGGAGCCGGGTGCGCGGGGCGCTGCTCGGGGTGGCCGTCGGGGACGCGCTCGGGGCGCCTGCCGACGGGCTGGACCTGGCGGGGATCCGGGCGGCGTACGGCCCCGAGGGGCTGCTCGACCTCGCCCCCGCCTACGGCTGGCGCGGCGCCGTCACCCACCTCACGCAGCTGACCCTCTTCTCCGTGGACGGCCTGATCCGTGCCCAGGTCCGGCGCGACACCGGGGCCTGGCACCCGCCGACCGACCTGCACCGGGCGTATCTGCGCTGGGCCGCCACCCAGCGGGACTGGGGCCCGGACGAGCGCCGCAAGGAGGACGGCTGGCTGGCCCGCGAGGAGTGGCTGTACGCCCGCCGCGACCCCACCCGCGCCCTGCTGCTGGGCCTGGGCGACGACACCATGGGCACGCCGGAGGCGCCGAAGAACCCGGGCGAGGCGGGACCGGAGGCGGCCGTGCGGTCCGCGCCGTTCGGACTGCTCGTCGGCTGGGAGCCGCACCTCGTCGTCCAGCTCGCCGTGGAGTGCGCGGCGCAGACCCACGGTCACCCCACCGCCTGCCTCGCGGCGGGCGCGTACGCCGTCGTCGTGCACGCGCTGGCCCGGGGCGACAGCCTCGACGGGGCCGTGCAGCAGGCCCTCGCGCTGCTCGCCGCCCGGCCCGGGCACCCGCCCGTGTCGGACGCGCTCCAGCGGGCGCTGGGCGCGGTGCGGCAGGGCATGCCGACGCCGGAGCGGGTGGCCCGGCTGGCGGGGGAGGGCACGGCGGACGGGCTGGTCGCCGCCGCCGTGTACTGCGCGCTGGTCGCCGAGGACGTCCGGCACGGACTGTGCCTCGCGGTCAACCAGGACGGTCCGTCGGCCGCCGCGGGCGCGCTGACCGGCGGCCTGCTCGGCGCCCTGCACGGCGAGACCGCCCTGCCGCCCGCCTGGCTGGCCGAACTGGAGGGCCGCCCCACCCTGCTCGAACTCGCCGACGACTTCGCCATGGAGATGACCCAGGGCCCGGCCCTGCACGGCCCGGCCGGCTCGTCCCCGGGGTGGCTGGCCCGGTATCCCCGGGGCGGTGCCTAGCAGGCCGGAGGAGAACCCGGCGCGCCCCGGACCCCCTCCCAGGGGTCCGGGGCGCGCCGCCGTGGCCGGCCGGACCGCCTCAGTCCTTCACCGGCGTCCGCACCGCGTCGTCCGCACCGCCCCGGGGCGTCGGGACGGCCGCCGCCGCGCCGTCGCCGTCGGTGTTGATCCGCTCGATGATCGCCAGCCGCTCGGGGGTGTCCTCCGGCTTGAGGTAGCCGATGAGGATGTAGAGCACCAGCGACACCGCGAGCGGCACCGACACCTGGTACTGCAGCGGCACCCCGCCGTCGACGTTCCAGTTGATCGGGTAGTTCACCAGCCAGAAGGCCAGCAGGCCCGCCGACCAGCTGACGAGCGCCGCGGTCGGCCCCGACCGGCGGAACGGCCGCAGCAGGCCCAGCATCATCGGGATCGCCATCGGGCCCATCAGGCCCGCGACCCACTTGATGACGACCGTGATGATGTCCTTGAACGCCGGCGAGTTGACCTGGGTGGCCGCCGCCATGGACAGCCCGAGGAAGACGACGGTCGCGATCCGCGCCACCCGCAGCCCCTGACCCTCGCTCCACACCCGCGCCCGGCGCCAGATCACCGGCGCGCAGTCCCGGGTGAACACCGCCGCGATCGCGTTGGCGTCGGAGGAGCACATCGCCATCGTGTGGGAGAAGAACCCGACGATGACCAGGCCCAGCAGGCCGTGCGGCAGCAGCTGTTCCGTCATCAGCGCGTAGGAGTCCGAGCCGTCGGGCTTCTGCGACTCGACCAGCAGCGGCGACATCCACATCGGGAAGAACAGCACCAGCGGCCAGACCAGCCACAGGATCGCCGACAGCCGGGCGGAGCGCTCGGCCTCCTTCGCCGACGGCGTGGCCATGTAGCGCTGGGCCTGGTTGAGCATGCCGCCGTTGTACTCGAAGAGCTTGATGAACAGGAACGCCAGCAGGAACACCGTGCCGTACGGTCCGACCAGCGGTTTCTCGTGGCCCTGGAGCTCGGGGGAGTCCCAGACGCCGAAGAAGCCGCCGTGGTCGTCGAGCCGTATCGCCACGGCGTAGAACATCGCGATGCCGGCCAGCAACTGGATGATGAACTGGCCCAGTTCGGTCAGCGCGTCGGCCCACAGGCCGCCGATGGTGCAGTAGACGGCGGTGATCCCGCCGGTGATGAGGATGCCCTGGTTGAGGGAGATCCCGGTGAAGACGGACAGCAGGGTCGCGATCGCCGCCCACTTGGCGCCGACGTCCACGATCTTCAGCAGCATCCCCGACCAGGCCAGCGCCTGCTGGGTCTTCAGGTCGTAACGGTTCTTCAGGTATTCCAGCGGGGAGGCCACGTGGAGCCGTGAGCGCAGCCGGTTGATGCGCGGTGCGAACAGCTTCGACCCGATGGCGATGCCCAGGGCGATCGGGAAGGACCAGGTGACGAAGGACGTGACGCCGTAGGTGTAGGCGATGCCCGCGTACCCGGTGAACATCACCGCGCTGTAACCCGACATGTGGTGCGAGATGCCGGACAGCCACCAGGGCATCTTGCCGCCGGCCGTGAAGAAGTCGCTGACGTTGTCCACTCGCTTGTGCGACCAGACGCCGATCACGACCATCACGGCGAAGTAGCCGATGAGCACGGCCCAGTCGAGACTGTTCATGTGCCCCCTTCCAGGGTTCCGCCATGTGAACGGCTCGCTCATGGTGGGTGGGCGGAAGTGGGCACGACAAGCCGACGTCAGGTCAAGAGCGAGTAAAAAAGTTCGGCGTGATGACCTGCGTTCAAGGACGTGAACGTCTGCGGGGGTGGTCGCGGAGGGCCCGCGAGCCGGTGGTCAGCGCAGTTCCTCCGGGCACGGCGTCCCGCGCGGAAGCTGGTACGGCGCCGCCAGCCGGTACGTTCCCGCCTTCGGCGCCAGCAGCACCGTCCACGTGTCGCCGTGCGCGTCCTCCTCGGTCTCCATCAGGCAGCCGTTGACGTTCTCGTACGTCTTCGGCTCGCCCTCGGGCCGGGCGCGGGACTCCTCCGTCTCCTGCGGGGCCTCCAGGCTCCTGCCCTGCGCGTCGACCACGCTCAGCCACGGCGAGTACGGGATGCGGATCAGCACCCGGCCCGCCTCGCGCACGTCGATCGTCATCTCGCCCTGCTCGGCCCGCTGCACCACCGCGTTCGGCTCGGCCAGCGGCGTCGGGTCCGCCACCTCGAACAACTGCCAGTTGGCGTCGCCCCAGACCTGCTTCAGGTAGGGCAGGCCGCGCTGCACGAGCTGCCGCTCCCGCTCGCCGCCGTCCCCGTCCGGCTCGTCCTTCGGCAGCACCACGAAGTGCACCGCCCAGCGCTTGAGCCACTCGTGGTAGTTCGCCGAGTTGAGCGTGTCGTCGTAGAAGAGCGGGTTGCGCTCCATGTCGGCCTGCCGGTTCCAGCCCCGGGCCAGGTTCACGTACGGGGCGAGCGCGGAGGCCTCGCGGTGCGAGCGGGCCGGCACGACCTCCACCCGGCCCCGCTCCGCGCCGACCTGCTGCAACTGGTTGACCAGCGGCGCCAGCTCGCGCGCCCAGGACGCGGCCGGCGTGGTGTGCACGACGTCGTCGACCGACTTGTAGCCGATCCACACGGTGAACCCGGCGAACGCCACCACGATCGCGTACCACTTGCGCGACCGCGGCACCGCGAACGGCAGCGCCGCCATCAGCGCCACCCCGCCGAACAGCATCGCCAGCCGCGTGATGTTCGACCCGATCTGCGAACTGATCAGCCACACCAGCACCACCGACAGCCCGTACACCGCGGCCGTCAGCCGGACCGTCCTCCACTCCGCGGGCACCAGCAGGAAGACCAGGACCGAGTAGGCGAGCGGCAGGATCACCGACGCGTAACTCATCGGCTGCGTCCCCGAGAACGGGAACAGCCACGCCGACACCGCCACCACGGCCGTCGGCGCGAGCCCCAGCGCCCACGCGCCGGGGAGGCGCTTCTGCAGGAACAGCGCGACCGCCACCAGCCCGACGAACAGGCCCGCCACCGGCGACGACATGGTGGCCAGCGCCGCCAGCGGAGCCGCGCACAGCGCCTTCGCCCAGCGCTTGTAGCGCCAGCGGTACGGCCAGCAGAACACCACCGCGACCGCGCCGAGCGCGAACAGCATGCCGAGCCCGAAGGTGACCCGCCCGGACGCCGCGTTGCACAGCAGCGCGAAGACGCCCGCCAGCGCCGCCCACAGCGGATTGCGCACCGACCGGCTGCGGAGCAGGATCAGCGTCAGCAGCCCCGCCGACACCGTCCCCGAGATCATCATCGTCGTCCGGACCCCGAGCAGCGACATCAGGTACGGCGACACCACGCTGTACGACACCGGGTGCATCCCGCCGTACCAGGCCAGGTTGTACGCCGAGTCCGGGTGCCGGCCGACGAACTCCGCCCAGGCGTCCTGCGCCGCCAGGTCCCCGCCGCTGTTGGCGAACGTGAAGAACCACACGACGTGCAGCACACCGGCCAGGCCCGTGACCCACAGCACCGGGTGCCGCAGCATCCGCGCGCGCACGGCCGGCGCGGCGGCCCGGACCCGGGACCCGTCACGGGTGCCGCCGGGCCCCCCGTCCGGGGCGGGACGGTCTATTCGCGGGCCGGCGTCCGGGCCCGGTCCGGTGTCGTCGGCGCGTGTCGGCTCCGCAGTGGCCACCTGTAGGCACTCCCCGTGTCCCGTCTTCTGTCCGGACCGTGTCCAGCCGGCCCCGTCTTCACAGACGCGTTCCCCGCGCGGCGACCTGTCCGTTTCGTGACGCTAGCACGCACCCCGCAGGGGAGCTCCCCTGCGGGGTGCGGTCCGCGGCGCGGCGCCGCGGATCAGCCGATACGCGTCAGCCTGTCCGCGAAGCCGGGCTCCGCGAGGTCCTTCTGGAGGGCCACCGGAACCGTCACGGCGCTGCTGCTGCCGTCACCGACCGTGAGCGTGCCCACCTCGGTGCCGGCCTTCGCCGTGTGCGGCAGGTCGTCCGCGGCGAACGTCAGTTTCACCGTCAGGCCCGCCCAGCCCACCGCCTTCACGTCCTCGGTGGCGACGACCGGCGTCCGGCCGCCGAGCCCGTCGTCGGCGTACCCGACGACGTCGCCCTTCTTCAGGATCGTCGCCGACTCCAGGGCGCCCTGCGCGGCCCGGATCAGCCGGTCGCCCTCGTACAGGGCGGCGCTCAGGATCGTGTTGTCCGGGCCGCCCGCGGGCTGGCGCACCACCGCGCCGACGATGGTCCGCGTCTCGCCGCCGATCTCCTTCTTCGCCGCGAACACCAGGTTGCCCAGCGCCGAGGTCGTGGTGCCGGTCTTGATGCCCACGACGCCGTTGCTGCCGACCAGCTGGTTCCAGTTGGGGTGGTTGACGTCCTTGTAGTCGTCGTACGACATCATCGCGGCGACCTCGCGGAAGGCGGGCTGCTTCATCGCCGCCTTGGCCAGCTTCACCTGGTCCACGGCCGTGCTCACCGTCGTGTTGTTCAAGCCCGACGGGTCGGTGTACGTCGTGTTCGTCATCCCGAGGTCCTTCGCGGCGTCGTTCATCTTCGCCACGAACGCCTTCTCCGACCCCGCGTCCCAACGGGCCAGCAACCGCGCCACGTTGTTCGCGGACGCGATGAGGATGCCCTCCAGGGCCTCCCGCTGGGAGATCTTGTCGCCCTTCTCCACGTTGACCGTCGACTCCTGGCCGGCGTCGGACTGGTCCTCGGCGGCCTGGTCGATCTCGATCTCCGGCCCCTCCGCGCCGCTCTTGAGCGGGTGCTCGCGCAGGATGAGGTACGCCGTCATGACCTTGGCGACACTGGCGATCGGCACGGGCTTCTGCTCGCCCGACGAGCCGAACGTGCCGATGCCCTGCACGTCCAGCGCCGCCTGCCCGGCGGACGGCCACGGGATGTCGACCTTGCCGCCTTCGAAGGTGTAGCTGTCCTTCGCGGTCAGGTCCAGCGTCGGCGCCGGCAGCGGCCGCACGCTCTGCACGACCGCGAAGACGACCACCAGCAGCAGGACCAGCGGCGTCCAGATCTTCACGCGCCGCACGGCCGTGCGCAGCGGGGTCTCCGGCGGCGGCGGGGTGTTCGTCAGCTCGGCCAGCAGGTCCAGCGGCGGCTTCGGCGGCAGCGGCTGCTGCGTGGTGCGCTCCGGGCCGACCTGCGGCACGGCCGCGGTGGCCTCCGCCGGGGAGACCCGGGGCGGCTCGCCGGTCCCGCCGGTCCCGCCGGGGGCCGGCACCCGCGGCAGGACGGTCGTCGCGCCGGCCGCCTTCGGCCTGCGCGTCGCCGGGTCGTCCGGGTCCTTGAGCGCGACGAACTTGCTGGTCCGCTCGGCGTCGGCCTCGGGCGTCCGGGCGGCGCCCTTCCCGGCCGGGGCGTCCTTCCCGACGGCGGGACTGCCGGGCTCGGCGTCGGGCTCGGCGTCGGTCTTCGCGCCGGGCTCGGCATCGGCCTTGGCATCGGCCTTGGCGTCGGTCTTCGCGCCGGGCTCGGCGCCCGCCCCGGCGCCGGCCTTCGCGTCCGCCTTGCCGTCAGCCCGCGCGTTCGTCTCGCCATTGGCCTCGGCGCCGGTCTTCGGGTCCGCCGTGCCGTCGGACCCGGCGCCCGGCTCGTCGCCCGCCGTGCCGTCGGCCTTGGCCGCACCGCCCAGCTTGAGCATGGTGGTCGGCTGGTCGACGGCCGGGGCGGAGGGCCGTACGGTCTTGAAGACGGCGGTCGGCTGGTCGACGACCCGCTCCCCGCCGCCGGTCTCGTCACCGCCGGCCTTGTCGCCGCCGTCCTCGGCGGAACGGTCCCGGGCGGGCTTCCCGGCGCCGTCCGCGCCGTCCGCGCCGTCCTGGGCGTCCGTCACGGCCCGCTCGCCCGCGGGCGCGACACCCGGGGAGTCGCTGTCCGCGTCGGTGTCGGTGTCGGTGTCCGGTGTCACCGTCGGCAGCGGCTTGGTGGTGCCCGCGTCGGGGGTGGCTGGTTCCGTACCGGTGGCGGCCTTCGCCGGGGTGTTCCCGCTCTTGGCCGTGGCGCCGGTGTCCCGGGAGTCGCCGTCGGCGTCGGTGTCGGTGTCCGGTGTCACCGTCGGCAGCGGCTTGGTGGTGCCCGCGTCGGGGGTGGCTGGTTCCGTACCGGTGGCGGCCTTCGCCGGGGCGTTCCCGCTCTTGGCCGTGGCGCCGGTGTCCCGGCTCCGGTCGGCTTCCTCGGCGTCCGCGGTGTCCTGCTCGGCGGCGTCGCCCGTCGTACCGCCCTCGGCGTCCCCGTCCCGCCCGGCGCCCGCCGGGCCCTGCGCGCCGTCCTCGCGGCCCTCGGCGGCGCTCTCCTCGGCGTCGTCCGCCGACCGCACCCAGGCGGCGACCGCGTCCCGCAGCCGCCCGTCACGGGCCTCGGCGACCCCCTCGCCCTTGCCGCCACCGGAAGAATCGGACGAACGGGGCGAACGGGAAGCGCCCGACACGCCCGGGTCGTCGGTGACTTCGGAACCGGAGCCGGAACCGGAGTCGGAGTCGGAGTCGGAACCGGAGTCGGAGGCCTTCCGCTCGGCCTCCTCGGACTCCCGCACCCGGGTCGCGGTCTCGACGGTGCCGCGCGCCCCCGAGGACGCCGCCGCCTCACGGGCCACCGCCAGCCGCGGATCGCGCGGTGCGTCCGCCTCGTCCCTCGCGCCGGGAACCGGACCCGCGCTCCCCGACGTCGGTTCCGCCGACGACTCGCGCTGCTTCGACCTGTCGGGGGACTCGCCCGCCACCGATGCCTCCTCCATGCGCCGCACGCCCCGCGTGCGCGAACCGAACCGTGAACCGCCGCCCGGGACACCGATCCTCCGGCGTGTCCGAACCATGTACCAGTGTCCTGTGTGCGGACCTGACTCACGCGGTAGACGAGAACGACATACCTACTGGTTCCACTACGAACCGGTCACGCACCCTCGACAGACCAATGTGAGAGGGGTCACCCTGTCATTCATCCACGCGGGGAGGCATGGATGGGCAGGAGCCGCAGAACACTTCCGGAGGAGCTTCTGCTGCTGGCGTTGGACCCGACCACGGGTACCACCGCACAGCCGCAGTCGCTCGACCTCGGTCTGGCCGGAGCACAGCTAGTGGAGCTGGCGCTGGCCGGACGGATAGCCCCAGACGGGGATCGTATCGCCGTGGTGGTACCACGGCCGACAGGAGATCCGACTCTGGACTGCGCGTTGGAGTTGCTGCGAAGGCGCGGCGCTCCGGTACGCGCCGTCCACTGGATCGGCGGGCCGCGTCTCGGGCTCCGCCAGACGTATCTCTCGTACCTGGAGAGGTGCGGCATGGTGCACGCCGTGGAAGGCCAGATGTGCGGGGTGCTTCCGACGACGCGCTACCAGGCGACGGACAACGTCATCAGCCGGGAGATCAGGGCCCGGCTGGATTCCGCGATCCGCACCGGCGTTCCGCCGGACCCGCGGACCGCGGCGCTCGCCGCCCTGGCCCACGCGGTCGGTCTCGGCAAGCACCTGTACCCGGGCAACGAGGGACGCTCGTCCCGCTCGCGGCTCAGGGACCTGATCCGGCACGACCCGATGGGCGGCCTCGTGGCGCACGCCGTGATGGACGTCCAGAACGGTGTGGCGGCCCAGCCGCGCCGCGCCCCGGCCCCGGCCCCGGCCGCGACCGGACGCCAGGCCGTCGGAGGGAGGGCCGCGCCGGAACCCGCCCGCGGTGTCCCGATGCAGCCGCGCCGCGGATCCATGGCACGCGCCGTGGCGCACTGAGCCGCGGCGCCGCGGCGGCACCCGGACACCGTGCCGCGGCACGGCCGTACGGCGGCCGGCGCACGCACCGCGCGCGCCGCACGCCACGGACCCCAGACCCGTCACCGGGAGCCGCAGTCCGAGCGGGGCGGCAGGACGTCGACGTCCTGTCGCCCCGCTCGGCGTGCCATCGGCCGCAACTGGCGTGTACCCGTCGCATATCCGCCGTTTCCCAGCGGTAGAAAGCACCTTGGTGGCAGTCTGCTCAACAGCAGATACGCAAAGTAGAGGCACGCAGCCGGAGGTGCACGTCCCGTGGCGTCCAATGTCAACCCCACCGTCAGGCGGCGCCGGCTGGGCCAGGAGCTGCGCAGGCTCCGGGAGCTCAAGGGCATGACCGCCGAGGAGGTCGCCGAGCGGCTGCTGGTGTCCCAGTCGAAGATCAGCCGCCTGGAGAACGGCCGCCGCAGCATCAGCCAGCGGGACGTCCGCGACCTGTGCGGCGTCTACGAGGTGGAGGACCAGCGGATCGTCGAGTCGCTGATGCAGATGGCCAAGGACTCCCGCCAGCAGGGCTGGTGGCACGCCTTCGGCGACATCCCCTACAGCGTCTACATCGGCCTGGAGACGGACGCCGAGTCGCTGCGGGTCTACGAACCCCAGATCATCACCGGCCTGCTGCAGACCCGCGCCTACGCCGAGGCCATCATCCAGGGCGGCTCGCCCGAGGCGACGGAGGCGGAGAACGACAAGCGCGTCGAGGTCCGCCTGCGCCGGCAGAGCCGCATCACCGCCGAGAAGGACCCGCTGCGGCTGTGGGTGGTCCTGGACGAGGCGTCCCTGCACCGGGTCGTCGGCAGCCGTCCGGTGATGCGCGAGCAACTGGAGCACGTCATCGAGATGTCCCGGCTGCCCCACATCACCGTGCAGGTGCTGCCCTTCGAGGTCGGCGCGCACGCGGGCATCAACGGCCAGTACTCGATCCTGGAGTTCGCCGACGCGGCCGACTCCAGCGTGGTCTACATCGAGGGCGTGACCAGCGACCTGTACCTGGAGAAGCCGCACGACGTGCAGAAGTACACGGTGATGTACGAGCACCTGCGGGCCCAGGCCCTGAACGTCGACCAGTCACGCCAGCTCGTCGAGCGGATCGCGAAGGAGTACGCGCGCTGACCCCTGTGCCGGGCGGCGCGGGATGCTACACCCCTGACACGCCTGGCTGGAAGTCTCGCCTGGTATATGCCATCCGGTCGAGTGAATGACTGCTCCGTACGAGGAAGTTGGCGAGTAGCGTCGATCACGCCAACGGCGCCTGAGCGTTGGCGCAAACCGTTCCGCGGATCCAGCCGGAACGATGCGGCACGGTTTCAGCAACTCAGCAACTTGCTACGGAGCGAACATGGCGATTCGTCTGGGCGCCACGGAAACGTGGACCACGTCCTCCTACACCAACAACAACGGCGCGTGCGTGATGGTCCGGTCGACCACCGAGGAAGCGCTGGAACTCGGGGACACCAAGATCCCCGAGGGCCCCAAGCTGGCCTTCCCGGTGGACGCGTGGAGCGCCTTCGTGGCCTCGGTGAAGGCCTGACGGCCGCACCGGTCCGACCGACAACAGCACAAGCACCACCGAAGAGCCCTCTCGACCAGTTCGCCGTCCTAGCCGAGAGGGCTCGGCGTGTCCCGGGGCGGGGTCAGCCGGCGAGCTCCGCCTCCACGGCGGACACGACCTCCGCCGACTCCGGCTCGGTCTGCGGGGAGAACCGGGCGACGACCGCGCCGTCCCGGCCGATGAGGAACTTCTCGAAGTTCCAGCGGATGTCGCCGCTGTGCCCCCCGGCGTCGGCGAAGCCCACCAGGCGGTCGTACAGCGGGTGCCGGCCCTCGCCGTTCACCTCCACCTTCTCGGTCATCGGGAAGGTCACGCCGTACGTGGCGGAGCAGAACTCGGCGATCTCCTGCGCGCTGCCCGGCTCCTGCCCGAGGAACTGGTTGCAGGGCACGCCGAGCACGGTGAAGCCCCGCTCCGCGTACCGCTCGTGCAGCCGCTCCAGGCCGCCGTACTGCGGGGTCAGACCGCACTTGGAGGCCACGTTCACCAGCAGCACGACCCGGCCGAGGTACTGGGAGAGGTCCGCCGGGCCGCCCTGCAGGGCGGCGATCTCCACCGTGAGGGGCGAGCCGCCCCGGATGTCTGTCGTCATGCGCGGATGCTAACCCCGCGGGGCGACGCCCCCGTGTCCGGCTTCGACGAGCACCTCCCCGGCCGCGGTGCGCGCGTACAGCACGGACCGCCCCGCCCGCCGCCGCGTCACCAGGCCCGCCTCCCGCAGCACCCGCAGGTGCCGTCCGACCGAGCCGAGGCCCTGCCCGGTCACGGCGACCAGCTGGCTGGTGCTCATCGGCGAGCCGAGCAGCACCAGCACGTCGGCGCGCCCGGCGCCCAGCAGGGCGCGCAGCGCGACGGGCACGGTCCGGGCGCCGCCGTCGGCGAGCGCGCCCGAGCACGCGTACACCAGGGCGTGCCGGCGCGTGCCCTGCCAGGCCACCCAGCCGATGCGCTGCGGGGTGACCGGCACGAAGACCAGCTCTGCGCCGGGGATCGCGCGCGGCGGGTACTCGTGGAGATTGACCTGGAGGCGGTTCCCGCCGAGCCAGCGCGTCCCCGGCCCCAGCGTGTCCAGGGCGGCGGCCCAGCCTCCTTCGCCGACCCGAGCGGTCCGCGCCAGCACGTCCGCTTCGAGGATCCGCCGGCGCCGCGGCCAGTCCGGGCGCACGGCCTCCTCCCACACGTACGTCAGCAGCCGCGCGGCCCGCTCCGGGAGGTCGTCGCGGTCCAGGGCCGCCGGCAGCGGGCCGCGCAGGGCCGTGGCCAGGTGGCCGCGCGCCGCCCGGGGACAGGCGTCCCGCACGCGTGCCACCTCCCGCTCGAAGGGCTCCCCGGGGCGCGGCACGGGGGTGAGGAAGTCGGCGATCCACTCCGGCCCGAGTCCCGCGCGCACGAGCAGCGCGGTCACCGGGTCGTCCGCCAGCCGCCGCCGGTAGGCGGGCAGACGGGCGTCGAGCCAGGCGCGCTCCCCGGGGTGGGAGGCCCGTGCGGTGTGCAGCAGCCGCAGGCTCGCGAAGGTCTCGGCGAGCGGGGAGAGCACGAACCGGCTGCGGGCGAGGGTGTCCGCGGTGATCTGCCACCAGCCCATCGGCGCCCCGCCTTTCGCGTGTCCGCGAAACTCTAACGGCCGCTTCCCGGCCCGCCGCAGACTCCGGCGCATGCGCAGCTACCGCGACCTCTTCCGCATCCCGGAGTTCACCCCCTTCTTCCTCGCGGCCTCGGTGCAGACCGTGGCCCACACCATGGCCGGTCTGGCGCTGGGCACCCTGGTGTACCGGGCGACGCAGTCGCCGCTGCTGTCGGCGCTGAGCATGTTCGGCTCGTCGTTCGCCCAGGTGCTGGGCGCCGCCCTCCTGCTGTCGGCCGCCGACCGGCTGCCCCCGCGGGCGGCCCTGGCGGGTCTCTCGCTGGTCTTCGCGGCCGTCACCGCCGTCCTGGCGCTGCCCGGACTGCCGGTGGGGGCGCTGCTCCTCGTCGTCCTCGCCAAGGGGCTGGCCGAGGCCGTCGGCGGGGGAGTGCGCTGGGGCCTGCTGAACGAGGTCCTCACCCGGGACGGCTACCTGCTGGGGCGGTCCGCCTTCAACATGATGAGCGGGGTCATGCAGATCACCGGGTTCGCGGCGGGCGGCGTCCTGGTGGCGCTGCTCTCCCCGCGCCTCGCCCTGCTGCTCGCGGCCGCCCTGTACGCCGCGGCCACCGCCGGGCTGCGCCTCGGCCTGACCCGCCGCCCGCCGCGCGCCGCGGGCCGCCCGTCCGTCACCGCGACCCGGCGCGCCAACGCCGCCCTGTGGTCGTCGCCGTCCCGCCGCCACCTGTACCTGGCCCTGTGGGTCCCCAACGGCCTGATCGTCGGCTGCGAGTCGCTGTACGTCTCCTACGACCCCGGTGCCGCGGGCACCCTGTTCGCCTGCGCCGCGTCCGGCATGCTCGCCGGGGACGTGGCGGTGGGCCGCCTGGTCCCGGCCCGGCTGCGCCACCGCCTCGGCACCCCGCTGCTCCTGCTGCTCGCCGCGCCCTACCTGGCCTTCGCCCTGCACCCGCCGCTCCCACTGGGGGCGGCCCTGGCCGCCCTGGCCTCCGTCGGCTTCGGCGCGAGCCTGGTCCAGCAGGAGCACCTGATGGCCCGCACGCCCGGCGACCTGGCCGGCCACGCCCTCGGGCTGCACTCCGCGGGGATGGTGACGATGCAGGGCGTCAGCGCGGCCGTCGCGGGCGCGGTGGCCCAGCTGACGTCACCGCCGACGGCCATGACGGCGCTGGCGGCGGCGTCGCTGGGGGTGACGGCCGCCCTGTGGACGGCCGGGCGCCGCCCCGCACGGCGCGCGGAACGGGAGGCGGCCGTACCGGACACCGGGGCGCGGGGCGGCCGGGGGACGGAGGCGCGGAGGGCGGAGTGAGGACCCGGCCCGGGCCCGGGGCGCTCGTCGTCCGGTGCCCCGCCCCCGACGAGCCGCTCGGCGATGCCGTCCGACCCCCGCACCCCACCCGGCCGCAGGTCACCGGAGGTTGGCCGAAACATCAACTCGCCGCCCTTAAAACACAGTTGTCCAACCACCGCACTGGTTGCCAGACTTCCCCCGCCGGCGCGGAAAGCGCTCTCGCCGGCGACGGGGTACTTCATCTCTCAGGGGGGACACACTGATGCACCTGCTCGCACCCGGACGCGTCCTGGCCCGCGCCACGGCCGTCCTCGTGCTCGCCTTGGGCATGGCGGCCGGCACGACCGGCCTGCTGTCCGGCACCGAGGCGCACGCCCTGCCGGCCGCCGAGGGCTCCCTCACCTTCAGCGGTGACGAGGGCGACTACATCAGCGGCGGCCGGTCGTACGCCTACTCGACGGCGTCCCAGGACAGCCTGGACATCACCTCCAGCGGCGACGACAACGCCGTCCGCCTCTGGGTCAACGGCGCGAACGGCGACTGGTGGTCCCTGGACCTCGCCGCGCCGTCCGGCACCAAGCTCGTCCCGGGCACCTACACCGGGGCCACCCGCCACCCGTTCAACGGACCGGCCGAGCCGGGCCTCGACCTCAGCGGCAACGGGCGCGGCTGCAACCAGCTGACCGGCGAGTTCACCATCTCCGCGATCGAGTTCGGCCCGCAGGGCTACGTGAGGAAGCTCGACGCCAGCTTCGTGCAGCACTGCGAGGGCGGCCCGGCCGCCGCCCGCGGCGAGGTCCACATCGAGAACCCGGCGCCGCCGGCCGAGCTCGACCTCGGACTCGCCGTGGCGCTGGAGGGCACCGCGAGCACCCTGAACGGCAAGGCGACCGTGCACGGCACGGTGAGCTGCAACAAGCCGGTGCAGGTCGCCCTGGCCGGTGACGTCACGCAGGTGAAGCGGCAGAAGCTGATCCGCGGTTCCTACAGCGCGTCGGTGTCCTGCGTCCCGGGCGCACCGGTGGCCTGGACCGCGACGGCCGCCCCCACCGGCGACGTGCCCTTCCAGCGCGGTGACGTGGAGGTCGCGGCGCGCGCGACGGCGACCGACCCGGACTACGCGCAGCCGGTGACCGCCGCCGAGACGGTGGCGGTGCACCTGCGGCGCGGCTGACCGCCGGCCGGCCGCTCGACGGGCCGGGCCGGGAGGCGACACGCCTCCCGGCCCGGCCCTTGCCGTCGGCCCGCCCGGGCCGGGGGCCGGGACCGCCCCCGCCGCCCCGAGCGGGACATCTCGCATTCCCCGGAGGCGCGGGCACTGTTCCATTAACATGTTCGAAACTCGCGATGAACGCCCTTATCGCCCTTCCTGTACCGGAAAAAAACGCCATTCGGCACGATGGGCAATCGTCGACGCCAAAACCCAACAAATCGGTCAATCAATTGATACCTACAGCATCGCGGGTGTTTTCGCGCATAAAAAGCAGAACGGTGTTTTCCGGACTGCGTCGACCCCGGGCGATGGTGTGGGCCGCGGCCGGTGCGGTGACCCTCGGATTCCTCGTCGCACTGGAGATCACGGCACGCGGCTACGGCCTGCCGGGTCCGATCACCAACCAGGCGCGGGAGCTGGTATTCGCCCCCAAGTCGGGTTTCCTGCTGTACGCCGGCATGGCGCTGACGACGGTGGTGCTCACCTGGCGCCAGCGGTTCATCGCGGCCGGCGCCGCCGTCGGCATCGACATCGCCTTCGCGCTGGTCCGCTGGGCGGTCGACGCCCCGGCGACCGACGGCCACCCCTTCGGCAACGGCGCTCTGTGGGTGATCCTGGGCTGCGCGGCCGTCGCCCTCACGCGCCGCACCGGCCGGGAACGCGTCCTGCTGCTGAAGGGGGCGGGACTGGGCCTGCTGCTGGTGGCCGGCCGCAAGACCGGCGACATCTGGCTGATCATCACCTCCAAGACCCGCCCGACCGTCCTCGACCAGTACGTGGCCACCGCCGACCACGCGCTGGGCGACCCGTCATGGCTGGCGGGCCGCCTCGTCACGGCCACCGGACCGATCGGCTTCAACGTCCTCGACGTGGTCTACGGCCAGCTCGCGGTCGCCGCGGTCGTCGTCGCGCTCTACCAACTGCGCGGCGTCGCGGCCGAGCGCCGCTTCCCGTCCCACCACCTGGTGCGCACCTTCCTGGTCATCGGCCTCCTCGGACCGGCCGTCTACCTGGTCTTCCCGGTGGTCGGACCGATCTTCGCCTACGGCACCGGCGCCGAACACTGGGAGGCGGTCAGCCTGTGGGCGGACACGCCGTCCAGCGCCCACTGGGCGGTGGCCCACCTGTGGCCGCAGACGCCGCCGCCGGTCACCGCCCCGTACCCCATGCCTTTCGACGGGATCACCCCGCGCAATTGCATGCCCAGCCTGCACACCGCGTGGGCCGTCGCCCTTTTCATCCATTCCCGGAAGGGCCCGCGACTCCTGCGTTTCGCCGGCACGTTCTGGCTGATCGCCACGCTCACCGCGACCCTGGGATTCGGTTACCACTACGGCGTGGACCTCATCGCCGGAGTGGTCTTCACCCTCACCGTCGAAGCGGCCCTGCGCTCGTTCGACCACGGCTGGGACCGGCCGGGCCTTCGACTGGTCGCCTACGGCACGGCGGTCTTCGCCGCCCTTTTGCTCTCCTACCGCTACCTGCCCCTGGAAATGGCCCGGCACCCCTGGCTGTCCGGCCCCCTCCTCGTCCTGGCCATGACCTCCGTGCTCTACGCCTACGCCCGCACCACCGCCCGGCACCGCCCGGACACCGCACCGGTGCCCCGCCCGGAACCCCAGCCCGAACTGACGTGAACCAGGCGGCACCGGCAGCCGCGGAGCAGCAGGGGCGGGGGGGGGGGGGGGGGGGGGGGCCCGGGCGGCGCCCCCCCCCCCCCCCCCCCCCCCCCCCCCCCCCCCCCCCCCCCCCCCCCCCCCCCCCCCCCCCCCCCCCCCCCCCCCCCCCCCCCCCCCCCCCCCTGCCACCGGACGAAGAAACCGCCCCCACACCCTCGTACGGCCGATCGCCCGGACAGGCACCCTCCCGCCGTCGCGCGGCGGGCAGGACCCGGCGGCTTTCCTCCCCGAAGCCCGCGCTTCCGCACCGGCCCGGGCAGGGCCCTGCGGCGCCGGAACGGGACGCGGCCCCGGCCGCCACGCGGTTCGCGCGCTGCCGTGCTTCCCTACGGTGACCCGGTGGTCCTGCCGCTCCGGCGAGGCAACCCGCGGCGGATCACCCAGAGACTGACCAGAACGAGCAGCACCCCGGCGATCGGCCAGCCCACGGACCCTCCCGCGCGGTAGTCTCTGATGCCGGCCGCAAGGAGGAGGACGGACACGGGCAGCCCCGCCCAGTCCAGGGCCCTGCTCCATCTCTCGGCGGCCGAAGGCTCGTTCACGGCCCGATCCTGGCAGACGCTGGTGCCCTCCGCCAGGCACGACCGCGCTTCGCCCGCCGGAGCGGCCCACCGCCGTCCGCGAAGGGCGGCGGCTACGTCGCGGCGACCTCGACGCCGAAGCCCACCAGGACGACTCCGGTGACGCGCGCCGTGCCCCGCCGCACGACAGGCCGCTCGAAGAACGCGCGGGCCTTCGCCAGCACCGTCACGTAACCGCCCAGCCGAAGGAGGGTCAGGGCGGCGTTCGATCCGGTAACCGCGGTGAGGCTTTCGGGCTTCTCCCGCCACGGCCCGGGGGATTGCTCAAGACCGCCTATGCCCGTCGTCGTTGATGTCAGCCGGTGATGTCACGCGGGCGTAACCGATACGGGGGCGACCGGCTTGCCGCCGTGGTTGCGGTGGATCACCGGTGACTCGACCATGGCCGTTGTTCAGCACCACCGGGAGTTCGCGCGGTCCGCGACGATCTCCACCTGGACAAGGCCGTCGTGCGGTCCCCCTGCGTCGAGGTAGGCGGTCGTGCCTCCCATCGACTTGGTGAAACAACCGGCCACCGTCTCGCCTCCGGCCGTGATCCGCGGCTGCCAACCGCCGGCCCGGGCGACCTCCTCGTAGTGCTGCAAGACGTTCTCCGGCGAACCGTCGTACCGGTACTGCGTCCCCACGACCACGAAGCGGTCATCGTCATCGCACTCCTGGTAGCGGTCCTTCCGGCCCGCCCCTTCCGGAACCGCGTCCAGCACCGCCTCGCCGGCCATCACCTCGGCAAGCCGGTCCTCCTTCTCGCCGCAGCCGTAGAAGGCCAGGAAATACAGCGCGGGCAGCCCCAACAGCAGTAACCCCGAAACGGACACGACAGCGGTCAACCGGACCCCCGCTCCGATTCTCTTCATGTCGCCAGACGTTAACGCACCACCGCGAAGGCATACCGTGCCCCTTCGGGTCGTGACCGGCTGGGGGCATGCATGCAACGACAGCAGCTCCGACAGGGACCGACCTCCACTCCCAATTCAGGAGTTCGATCCCTCAGCCGTACGCACGGCCCTGGCTCGTACTCACCGGGCGGTCCGTAGTCCGGTTCCGATTGCCGGGATCCGCCGTCGTCCGATGACGTTGATGCCGGCTGGTGATGTCAGACCGTCCTGCCCGTCATCCTCCCAAAAGCACACCGAACAGATCTCGAAGGTGCTGCGCTCACCGAGCGCCAGGAAGCCGCAGCAAGGACAGGGGTACGGGCCGTCCTCAGGCTCACCTTGGGCGTTGACGAACGGAGTGACCATCCGGGCATGCTGCCTGACATCGCCGCCGCTCACGAGCCGATAAGGACGAGCTGCCCAGCCAGTGGAGCCATCAGCTCGGGAAGCTGCGGAATGTTGGAACCAGCTAGGGCGCTGAACTGGGCGAACGGTTCCCCGCTGTTCCCCGCTCGATCTGGTGCGCTTGCGGTGCGGCTTCTGAGGTGCGGGGCAGCACGTCATCGGTTGCCGGCTCGGACTCGTGCAGTGCGACGAGTTCCTTCAGGTCATTCGCGACCATGACCTGTGCGAGACGTCCCGCGATCGCCACGACCTCGGGCCACGCTTGCGAGGCGAAGTGTTCTTCGTCGGTGTCGTTGGGCGCGTCGGCCGTCGCCGCGTTGAGTGCGGTGCCCAGTTGCCGCATGAGGACGACCTCTTCCTGGGTCCTCAGGCTGGTGCCCAGGCAGCTCTCGGGGTTGTCGGCGTCGCAGAAGTCGTCGAAGAGCGTGTGGAAGATATGGTCCAGATTCTCGAACGCTGACGGGTCCAGCCATACGTCCCGCTGCCACGGAGGGTTGGCCAGGGCCAGGACTGCCGGGACGAGGTGGACTCGGAAGTTCGACAGGCGTCGGCTGTCCTCTTTCACGGGCCAGAGGGTAGCGGCAGCTTGCGGAACAGCGCTGGCACCGGCGGGACGTCACCCATCTCCTCGGGACCATGATCCGCAAGGACGGGAGCGGCCCCGGCCAGGAGATGCGGATTCCGCGTGGATGCTGGTGACACGCCTGGGGCACGGCGTCCGCAATGGCAAGGGCCAGCCCGGAAGGAAACCCCTCCTGACCCGGCCCTTTGCTCTGTGCCCCGGCAGGATTCGAACCTGCGACACCTGCTTCAGGAGTTCGATGCGGGACCGCTGAGGCTGCTGTCAGCGACTGGTGCGACGGCCGGACGGAGACGCCGGCGTGCCTTCCCGTCCGGTGTCGTTGATGTCAGCCATGGACGTCAGGATCTGCCTGGCCCGTGGTTCTTTGTGGGCCGGTCGTCATCACGGGTACCGGGACCGGGCGGGAACCGTTGGCCAGTGACTCCGCGCCGGCCACGCCGACCAGTGACGCGGCCACGGCGGGCCGTACCGGTACCAGCGGTGGCTCTCCGTGTTCCATCGTGGCCCGGAAGGCGCGCAGTACTCGTACGGTGCCCTCGGCCCCGCGTGCCACGGGTTCCCCGGCGAGGGTGAAAGGCGGAGGGGTGCGTTCCTCCTCGCGGGCGTGGCCCTCCGGGGTCGCCCAGCCCTCCGTTCTGACACGGACGGACCAGGACCGTTCGCCGGCGGCCCGGACGGACTCGGCCAGCGCCTTGGTGCCGCGTACGGAGATCCAGCTCCAGTGGCTGTCGGGCTCGCCCTGGAGGAACCCGTGCCGGGTGAGGGCCAGTGCCCCGGTGGACAGCCGTACCGTCATGACGACCGCGGCGCGTGGGTCCGCCTCGTCCACCGGGAACGCCGACACCTCCACCGGCCAGGCCTTCGTGAGGGCCAGTATCGGTGAGAGGGTGTGCGTGCAGTACGCCGTGGAAGCGATGCGCCCGCGCCAGTGCGCCGGATCACCGATCAGGCCCGCGACCTCGGCCGGGGACATGCCGTGCAGGTAGTCCGCTTCGATCAGGCTGATCCGGCCCAGCTCCCCGGCCTCGATCGCCTGCCGGATGAGACGGACGTGCGGATGGACCACGTAGTTCTCGGCGAAGGAATAGGTCGCGGACGACCTGTCCGCCGCCGCGATGAGCCGCTCTCCTTCCGCAGCGTCCACGCACGCCGCCGACTCGGACAGCACATGCACCCCACGGTCCAGGAACGCGATGGCCAACGGCGCGTGCTCGTCGAAGTCGTTGGCCAGGACGACCCCGTCAAGAGGGTGCTCCAGCAGCTCCTGCCACCGTTCCACCAGCACCGCGCCGGACAACTGCGTCCGCGCCACGGCACGGCGTCCGGGGTCGCGGTCACATGCCGCCACGACCTCCATGCCCACCTTGCGGCACCAGTCCGCCAGGTGAAGCCCCATCCTGAGCCCTACCACTCCTAACCGCATACAGACATCCTCTGCCGGACTCCCCTTCCTTCACAGCTGGTTTCCCACCGTGAGAACGCAGCAGGTGGATGGACTGACCGAGGCACACGTCCCGGACACGACGACGTCCCGGACACGACGAAGGACCAGCCCGGGAGGAAACCCCTCCTGAGCTGGCCCTTTACTCTGTGCCCCCGGCAGGATTCGAACCTGCGACACCCGCTTCAGAGTTCGATCACCTTGTCGCGCGGCGTGCCGAAACGGGGCTCAGTGGTCGCTAGTGGGTCCGACCGTGGCCGCTTCGGTGCGCCATCGTTCGCTGTCGTTGATGTCAGTTGGTGATGTCAGTTGGTGATGTCAGGCGGGTCGAGGAACGATGTTCACGGCCCGGTAGCTGTACCCGTCCTGTTTGAAGCCAGGAGCTTCCCACTGGAGGTCTACTTGCTGTCCCGGCGACAGCGTTCGGAAGCCCTTCATCTGGATGTGGGAGAAGTGGCCCCAACATCCGCCGGGAGTCTCGGAGGAGTCGAGCACGCCCCATCCTTCCTCGCCGTGCCACTCGCGGACAGTCGCAGTCACCATGGGTGGAACCTTACGGCTCCGTCTGCGCCGACATACCGAGGACCTCAGCTTGGGAAGCTCATGTGACCTGGCCCTGACTGCCATGCTGACCTGCGGTCAAGGGCGTTGCAGCCCCTGATTGGCTTTATTCACGACTCGTGACGGCGGTTGTACACGAGTTTGGGAGGCACCCGTTTCCACGGTCGGGCGGTGTTCACGGGTGGTGAGGGCAGTGGAGGGCTTGCCAGGACAGCGTCGGGGTGTTCCCGGTGGAAGGCCCTGGTCATGCAGTAAATGTCGAAGGCCGAGCTGTACGCGGCGATCCGGCGGGACCACCGAGTCGGCATGACGATGCGGCAGCTGGAGCGCAAGCACAGCGTTGCCCGGCGGACGGTGCGCAAGGCCCTGGGCCCGGCCTGGCCGGAGCCACGCAAGCCGCTGCCGCCGCGGCCGTCAGCGCTGGATCCGTACAAGGCGGTGATCGACGGGATCCTGCGGGCGGACCTGGACGCGCCGCGCAAGCAGCGGCACACGGACACCCGGATCTTCCACCGGCTGATCGAGGAAGACTGCGCCGGCGTGTCCTATGCGTTGGTCAGGGGCTATGTCGCCGGCCGAAGCCTCAGATCGCGATGGAGGCGGGCAAGGCGCCCATCGAGGTTCAGCCCGCGCACCCATTCGCCCGGCATTGAGGCGGAAGCCGACTTCGGCGACGTGGCCGTGCAGCTGGCGGGAGAGCGTGCGAGGAGGAGACCTCAAGCGGGCAGTTTCGTGTCGATGACGAAGCTGATTTCGATGACCTGGCCGGGCAAGGTCAGTTCAGGGACGCCCAGGACCGTGCTGGCCGGGCGGTGGTCGCCGAAGTACCCAAGGTTGCCCTTCGCCGTCGCCGCGGCGTTCTGCCGCAGGTTCACCACGTACAGGGTCTGCGAGACGACCTGGTTCCGAGTGGAGCCGTAGTGGTCCAGGACCTTGTCCATGTTGGCGTAGGTCTGCTTGAGCTGGGCGGCGAAGTCGCCCGCGTAGAGGAACTCGCCTACCTCACCGAACGAGAGCTGTCCAGAGACGTGGATCAGCTCGCCGGACTTGATCGCCTGTGAGTAGCCGAAGTCGCTCTCGGCCGGCACGTTGTAGTCGAAGACGTCCATGGTGGTCACGGTGCGCGCCCTTCCGGTGTGCTCTCTTGTAGTTACTCAGGGACTGTAGGAGAGTGATGTCTGACCTGGAAGAACGCACTTTTCGGTGACTGGGGAACCCAATGGTGACCAAGCAGCTGCTCAAGGGCCTGCCCGAGGACGCTGACCTGCGGCGCGCAGACTCCCTCGCGCGGGAGATCTTCTCGGACGTCGCCAACAAGTGGGCGCTCCTGATCATCGAGGCGCTCGGCGAGCACACCCTGCGCTTCAGCGAGCTGCGCAACGAGGTCGAGGGCGTCAGCCACAAGATGCTCACCCAGAACCTGCGCATGCTGGAGCGCAATGGCCTGGTCGACCGGAAGGTGCACCCCACCGTGCCACCGCGAGTCGAGTACACCCTCACCGAGCCGGGCCGGGCCCTGCGCACCGCGGTCGACGCCATTTGCGGCTGGACCCACCAGTACCTCGGGCACATCGAGAGTGCACGCGGCCGTTTCGACGCCTGACGGGCCAGCAGTGACACCCTCGCGCGTTGCGCGATTCCTTGATCGATCTCACGTCGTTGGCGCCGACGTGGCCCGCGCTTCACCTGATCGGGCTACCGAGCCATCCCATGCCACAGGTTCAGAAACAGACATGTCACAGGCGGCTGACCGTCTCATGGACTTGCTGCTGTTTCTCGTGGACATCCACGAGCTTCAAGATCACCAACTGCTGCCGAAACCAGCCGACAAACGCTGCTGTTTGAAGTGAACGAAGCCACCTGATGGGGCGCCGCTGGATTCCCGGTGTTCCCTGTGGTTCTCCGCACAACCTGGCACGTCTGTGGCGCGGACCCTTCGTCCCGAGTTGTGAGCGGAGCAGTCACTGACGTCTCTTAGGGCTGTCGTCTGGCCTGCCTGGCGTTGCCCCTTGGAAGGGTTCTCTGATGTTGCCAGTACCCGGCTTACTCTTGATTGCCATGTACTTTGTGCTGCAAAGTTAGATCTTCGGTGGGCGACCCTCTGGTAGTCCGCTCACGAGCGCCGCCAAAGCGCCGACCACAAGGGGGACAGATGGGGACATCCGTATCGAGCAGCGCGGGATCGGAACCGAGGGCGACCGCAGCCGCCTTGTTGGCTGCGACGGAAGGCCTCCGGTCGAGGACCCGCACGCAGACCAACGGAGCATGGACTCCCCTTCTCGGCTTCGGGCTCCTTGCACTGGCGGCCGTTCCGGTCGCCCGGTACGCCTTCAACTTCGGAGCCCACGGGCGCTACATCGGGTCCTATCCGGCCTTTGCCTATGCTGAGCTGACAGGCCTGTGCGTCGTCCACGAACCGGGAACCCCCTGTCTGAAGGGCGAGTTCGACGGAGCTGTCCTGCGCTTCACGGCATGGGGCGTTTGGTTCGCGCTCCTCCCCCTTGCATGGTTCGTCTTCGCCCGCTGGTACCGCCTGCGTGGCGAGACCCGGGGCGTCGTCCCCCGGCGCGGCATGTGGGTCCGCGTGACCGCCACAGCCACCACTGTGATCACGGCAGCCCTGGGGGCGCTGCTGTTCGGCAAGGACCAGCCGTGGGAGGCCGTGCTGCTGGAGAACAGCTACGCCTCCCCGTGGTACCTGGTCGGCATCGGACTTCTCGCTCTCGGCATTACCGAACGCAGTTGGATCGCCGCGGCGGCCGGCACCGCTCACGCCCTGCTGCTCACGGGGTACCTGGGAGCCTCCTGGGGCAGTGGATGGCTTCCCTGGCAGCACCCCGCCCACCCCGGCTGGGCCGACGGACCGCAAGCCAAGGCCTTTCTGCTCGCTGCCGTCCTGCTCCTCGCCGGTCTGGGCGAGTGGACAGCGGTCCGACGCCGGGGCGCGCCCGGTGTCGCAGTCGCGGGTACGGTCGTCTCATGAGCGTCGAAGACTCGACCGCTACGCAGGACGACCAAGAGGAACTGCATCCCACTCAGGTGCTGGACGACACCGTCCACCAGCGCGTACGGCTCGGCGTCCTTACCATCGCTCGCGAAGCCGACCGGGTCGAGTTCAGTTTCCTGAAGAAGCAACTGGCCGTCACCGACGGAAATCTTTCCCGGCACCTGAAGGTGCTGGAGGAGTCCGGAATGATCACCGTAGAGAAGGGCTACGCCGGTCGACGCCCCCGAACATGGGTAGCCCTCACCCGTGAGGGTGCGCAGGCCCTGGACGCCGAACTCCGGGCCCTACGCGCACTCGTGCTACGTCTTGAGGCTCCCCGCCCCGTGCCCGGTACATCCGACACATGATCACCGATTTAGGAGAGCGGCTGGGTGATCTGCGTGCTGAGCTGCGGCTTCGCCGGCCGAGGCAGCGTGTGGTTACTCGACTGCGCCGTACCGGTGCTGGCCGTGGCTGACCCCTGCTTCTGGCACGGTTGTGGCACGAACTCCAGCCGACGACAGTCAGCCACGACGGCGGGCACGCCGTTCGACCAGGCGCGCGTGTGCCTCGCTGCACCCCCACCGACCTTCACAACGCTGCCAATGCTGTTGGCCAGAGCAAGCGACGACAGCCGACACGTGCTACTGAGCCCTCAGGTTGGGAAGCTCGGGTGATCTGAGGTGGCTCACCCGCCTGACCTGCGGTGAGGCAGCGGTGCACTCCCGCTCATCGCTGCCCTGACCCGCGGTGTTTCGCGTAACTCCCCGTGCCATCTGGCACGTTTCTGGGCACGAACGACAACGGGACTGCGCTGATGCGCCTCGTTGGCGCAAACCACCTCTCAAGTCTCTGTGTCTGTGGCAGGCTTATGTAGTTGAGACCTGGCCATCGGGGGGAACCATGGAACTTGTCCATCTTGCTGACGCGGCGGCGACTGCCTACGTGACGGGCCTCTCTACACACGCGGCAGCGGCTACAGACGCCGCGGCCCGATCAGGGTTCGAGCGACTTCGCGCATTCCTGACATCACGTAGCAACATTGCCCCCGCATTGGGGGCAGACGAGGAAAATCTTTCCGCTGCAATCTTGAGAGCACTGCGGGAGAACCCCGAGGACGCCCAAGAGCTGGACCAAATTCTTTCTAGGTCGGAATCCAAAATCGAGGGTGCTGGCACAGTCTACGGTGACGTGACACTTAGGGGTAAGTATGTCGCAGGTCGCGATATTCGATTCGACCGTCAGTAAGAAGCCCGCACATGCTCAAGCGCTGGAGTCGGCTGCGCAAAGATGGCGAAAGTAGCGGCGCGAAGACGATATTTGGAGATGTCGAAATCTCGGGTTACTTTGCCGCAGGTAGAGACATCAGAATCCGTAAACTGGCAGCCAACGTACCTAACCTCTGGCGTGAAAGTCGAGCCGACAAAGTACGTCAACGGTTAGTGACTAAACTGTTGCCAAAGTGGCTCGCCGAGGAGGACCTGTGGTCTGGGGATGATGGTCCAGAGTTCCCGGTTACGGCGAGATATGGCGTGGGATATGTTGCTCACCCGCGCAGAGAAATTGCGACTCTTCCCGGGGCGGGAAATAGTAAGCATATTTCAGGCGCTGAAGCGGTCTATGCTTTTGAGTCATCCCTAGGTCGCCTGCTTGTGCTCGGTGAGCCCGGGGCTGGTAAGACTTATATTCTTCGTCGCATTATGCGGTACTCTCTCGAGAAGGCTAGGGAGAACTCGCATGATCCCATCCCATTCTACCTCCATGTCTCATCATGGTTGGGGCCCCGACGGGAGATAAAAGAGTGGGTTATTGACACACTTAACCGACAGTACGGGATTCACGAACAGTATCTTGAAAGCTGGTTCGCGGACGGAGAACTAGCCCTCTTCATTGACGGTCTTGATGAACTTGGCCTTCGCCAGCGCCGGGAATGCATAGTTGCGCTGAATAAGTTCCTGTCCCGCTATCCGAGCTTGGAAGCAGTCGTAGCTTGCAGGAAGAGAGAATACGAAGATGCCAGGAAGTTCCTCGCGCTGCGCGGATCGATTGATTTGCATCCGATCGAAGCGCAAGATCTGGTAGGTGCCGTAAGCATTCTCGGTCCGGATTTTGAGCAGCTTCTGAAAGGGATCCAAGGTAGTCGCAAATTTCGTTCTTTATTGCAGAATCCCCTTTTCCTTCGTCTAGCGCTAATAACCTATCGCGATGTTGACGCGATTGGTGTTACTGATGCGCGCGACATGGAGTCAGCTTTGTTGAGGGAGTACATTTCACACTGTGAGAAGCGCGTAAATCTTGACCTACATGGGCCTGTCCAGACGTCTTGGCTAGCCAGTATCGCCCAAACGCTGAGAGCGCGAAAGCTCGTTTCCTTTTATCCAGACCGGGCGGTGGTCGAGCACTTCCCTGTAACCCTTGAGGGTACTCTAAAAAGAGCAATGCTCTGGTCCTGTTTTCTAGCCTTCGTTATGCCGACGATTGCAGTTCGCTCCGTCATGACCGCCTCGGCTGAAGAGTCGACTATTCGGCCCGTGTACTGGATTCTCACATTTTTTCTCCCCCTCACTTTTGGCTACCTAGCAGTCAAAATAGCTAAGGATGAGTTTCCGCTGTCCCCAGTGTCTCGCACGATGATGGCGCGAAAGAATGTGAAGCTGTTCTTCAAGCGACTGGTTGCCGTATTCATTGCTCAAGGGATTGTCGCGGCACTGCTGATTCCGTTCGCGGGTAATGCTGTCGTCGATACCATCGTTGTAATTGGATTCCCTTGCTCAATGATGTGGCCTCCAATGCGCATGATCTGGTCGTCAGAGCGGGCTGAAAAGTCACGCATGCCCCTATTCCCGGGAGCTGAGTTAGCAAGCCTGCGGCGGGCGGCGTTGGCTGTGGGCCTTCTTGTTGGTGGCGGTTTCTACGCCTGCGTAAGTTTGTCGATGTATGCCCTGTACCCGGCTCTCAAATCGGTCTTGCTCTTTCAGCCTGGCATCAACACCCTATTTTATGCTGTACCCATTGGCCTACTTGCTGCCCTGCAAAACGGTGGTGCTGACCTGATTAGACGCCATCTCTGCATGGTAATAATGATGCGAAGGGGGCTCCTCCCTAAAAGGTATTTCAAGGTACTTGATTCTCTGCGGAAGTCATCAATCTTGATCCCCCGTCTGGGGTCATTTGAGTTTCGTCACCTGATGGTTCGTGACTACCTGGCCAAGAAAGCGCCAGACAGTCTGATTCCGCGTCGCAACATTTCGCTTGTTGATGACTGTGATGCTGATTCTCGATGGACATGAGAGGTCGGCGGAACGGCTTTGGGCTGGAGCTGCTTTGGCGCGAGTGATCATGGCCCGTAAGCTTCTGGCGCGTCGGGCAGTCTGTGGACCTGCCCGGTAAAGCACGACGTTGGGGCCATGATCTTCGAGGCTCGCGCCAAAGTGGCTGCCTAAAGCCGTGGAGCCGACCGCCCCAGCCACGACGTACCCCTTCTCTGACGTCAGGCGCTGATCACTGTGTGCGCGGCACGGGCGCCGGCCGGGCTGGAGCGGGGCGGAGACAGGAGCGCAGGCCCGGCCGGGGGCCGGGCCGCGCGCGGGGAGCGGAGCGAGCCGCCTTGAACCAGTAGAGAAACTTGTAACTCAGTCGGCGATGGGCGGAGAGGAGGAACGGGCTTGGGAGCTGAGGCCGGTTACGGGAAGCAGGTCGAAGTGCTTGAGGGCCTGCTGGAGGCTTTCGGTGATGCGGCCGTGGTTCTCTCCTACGAGGAGGACAGGACATTTGCCGCACTGAGTCTGAACCGCTTCGGTGCCGTGGGGTCCTGCCGACTGGACTGGCGAGGTACTGAAGTGTTGCGGAGCTCCCCGGCGTTCGACGGTGGGGAGCTCCGGAAGATGCTGTGTGAGTTGGCAGGCCCGGATGAACTGGTTGTTCTGTTCTGGGGGAACCACATGGTGCCTTCGGTCGCTGTGGAGGCTGGTCTGGTGGCAGCGCATGCCGATGCGGTTCTGGCGGACTGCTATGAGTGCTGGGTCTACCTTGTCGACAGTGGAGTGTTGATCGAGTTCCAGGACGGTGAGGGGTTCACAGTCGGCCGGGTGCCTCAGTGACGTCATCGGTAGGACTCGCCAGCCGCCGGTGAGGAGAGCCCTGCGCAGGCCGGTAATCCTTCCTCTCGGTGGGCGAGGGGCAGGAAGAGCACGGGGCGGATCGTCCAGGTGATGCGGACGTCGGCATGGGTGATGGTCACCGTGCAGGGTTCGGAGCGCATCAGGGCTCTGCGGGTCTCGGCGCGCTCTTCGTACAGCCACGTCCAGGCTTCGTCCGACGCGTCGGAGTCGAGTGCCGGTGAGATGGTGCGGAGAGCGATGGCGACCCATCGGTCTGCCTGGGGTGCCGAGTACGCGTCGAACGATGCCAGGCGCGCCGGCCCTCCCGTGCTGGTGACTTCTTCGGTCCAGCATTCGCACCAGTAGCCGCGGGTGGGCCCGTTCATGGGGTCGCT
This sequence comes from Streptomyces sp. NPDC085946, assembly GCF_044540485.1. Lineage (NCBI taxonomy): Bacteria > Bacillati > Actinomycetota > Actinomycetes > Kitasatosporales > Streptomycetaceae > Streptomyces > Streptomyces sp. NPDC085946. Next base: position 231,468 of record NZ_JBITSF010000005.1, read on the forward strand.
CCCGCAGGGTAGGCCAGTAATACGTAGTGAGTGCTCTCGTCGTAGAGGGTGAGTTGGTACCCCGTGCCACCGGTCAGGTAGGCGAGGGCCCGTTCGTGTTCGGCCTCGTCCGTCAGCCAGTGCAGGCCCGGCTGTGCGTATGCGGCGTCGAGCTGGTCGGTGATGTGCTGCGTGCGCTCGCGTAACCAGCGCAGTGCCAGGCGTGGGCTCGTGGCGTCGTGTGATCCCAAGGGGATGGAACAGACCTCGTTCAACGGGTAGGCGGCGGCCCTGCATCGGTAGGGGAGGGGCCGGCTGCCTGTGCTCAGCGCTGCGGGAGGAGCGGACGTCAGCACGGGTGCCCTCCTGCCGGGCCGGCATCGGTGAAGAGTTCCGCGGTGACCGTGTGACCGCCGTGGCTGCCGTGGACGACGACCCGGTGAGCGAGTGCGCTGACCATGCCGAGCCCTCGGCCGTGTTCCGCGTCCTGGTCCTGGTGCTCGACCTTCGGTGCGGTGCCGGTGCTTCCGTCGTCCGTGACGGACAGGGCGATCACCTGCGGGGAGACCGCGAGGGCCAGATGGAAACTGCCGGATGTCTGGCCGCTGGCCGTGTGGAGGATTGCGTTCGCGCTCAGCTCGCTGACGATCAGCTCGGCGTCCTCGGCCAACGGCGAGCCTCGCAGGATGTCGCGGGTCCAGCGGCGGGCCCGGCTGACCTCTTCCGGGAATCCTGGGCAACTGAGCCCCCAGACCCGGGCGCTACTCGTATACTCGTGCATACAAGTTCCTTCGTGCTGGTAGGCCGCCATGTGTAGCGGGTTCGGGCTAGACGAGTTTCACGCCGTCGTGGGCGCGGACGGCCGGCGGGGACGCCGCGTCGAGTGCGTCAAGCACGCGGATCGCGTACGCCTCGTCGGCGAGTTCGATGACTTCTTCGCGGGTGGCCCAGCGCAGTGCGTGGGTCTCGTCCCCCGTGGTGGGAGTACCGTCGGCCGCCTGGCAGCGGAAGACGAGGGAGACGATCAGGCCCGTCATGTTCTTGTAGACGCCGGTCAGGGTCGCGGGAAGCTCGATCTTGATGCCGGTCTCTTCGAGGACTTCGCGCTGGAGGGCTTCGGGGATGGTCTCCTCGCGTTCGAGGACTCCGCCCGGGGGCTCCCAGTGGCCGTTGTCGCGGCGCTTGATCAGGAGGGCTCGGCCTTGGCCATCGACAATGACCCCGGCGACGCTCACGGAGTGCGGGCGTTCTGTGCTCACGTTCCTCGGCCCTCTCGGCTGACTAGGCTCTCCACCGTAGCAACAAGACTCGCCCACTCGTCTAGATACCTAAAGGAGTACGCATGGCGTCTCTACCGAGCATCCTCGGCGGCCTCGACCCGACCAGTGATCGCGCGGTCTTCCGGCAGATCGCCGACCAGCTGCGCGAGGCCATCGACCGTGGGCGATTCAAGGAGGGGGAGAAGCTGCCCTCCGAGGCCGAGCTGGTCGAGCACTACGGGGTCTCCCGGATGACGGTCCGGAACTCCTTCTCCATCCTCCAGGGCGAGGGCCTGGTGCACGCCGAGCACGGCCGGGGCGTCTTCGTCCGGCCCCGGCCTCCGGTGCGCCGCCTCGCCTCCGACCGGTTCGCCCGGCGCCACCGCGAGCAGGGGAAGTCCGCGTTCATCGTGGAGGCCGACGCCGCCGGCAGTCACCCCACCGTGGACAGTCTGGAGGTGAAGGAGGAGAAAGCCAGTCAGGACGTCTCCACCCGGCTCGGCTCCGTGCGGCGCGTGCTCGCCCGGCGTCGCCGCTACCTGCTCGACGGCCGGCCGGTCGAGTTCGCCACGTCGTATCTCCCGCTCGACATCGCCCGCGGTACGCAGATCGCCGAGCCCAACCCGGGCCCCGGCGGCATCTACGCCCGTCTCGAGGAACTGGGCCACCAGCTCGACCACTTCGAGGAGGAGATCCGGGCCCGGATGCCTTCGCCGTCCGAGGTGAAGACGCTGCAACTGGCCTCCGGTGTGCCGGTGATCCACCTGATCCGCACCGCCTTCGACACTGCGGGGCGGGCCGTGGAGGTCTGCGACACGGTGATGGCGGCGGACGCGTACGTCCTCTCCTACCAGCTTCCGGCGACCTGATCGGCGGTGCGCGAGGCCACTTCTCCGGACTCGTACACACCGGCATGCATACTCGTATAGACGAGTGGGCAAGTTGTGTGGCAAGGTGATCCCGTTCCCGGCGTCGCCGGGTTCGAAGGGCGCATCTTGTCTAGACGAGTAGATGGGAAGAAACCTTGCGCACCATCCGTGTGGAGACCTCGGCCGCGACGATCCTGCTGACCGAGGCGCCCGAGCCCAAGGTCCGCGACCGGCAGTCGGGCGAAATCGCGAAGGACGCCGTCAGCGGTGAGGCGCTGATGACCATCGGCGTCGTGTACATCGAGGAGGGGGAGTCGTCCCTGATCAAGGTGACCGTTCCGGAGAGCGGGGTGTCGGAAGGGCTCGCCCTCGGTGCCCCGGTCTCCCTGCCGGGCCTGGCCGCCCGGCCGTGGGAGAGCGTGTTCAACGGCCAGCAGCGCCACGGCATCGCCTTCCGGGCCGCCGCCGTCACTCCGGCCGCCTTCCCGGCCGCCGTGGGGGCGTCGGCCTGATGACCGACCTGGCAACGCTTCTGGAGGTGGGTGGTCCCGTCGCCGCGCTCGGCTGTGGGGCCGCCTACGCCCGGGCGCGACACCCCGGCGTCTACTGGTCCACGGTCGGCTTACCGGTGTCCACGGTCCGGCTGCTTGGCTCCTACAGCTCCGTCATGGAGGCGTGCGGGCTGACCGTGGCGCCCTCCCGGCTGCGGGTACTGGCGGTCAAGGCCACCACGCGCCGTGAGGTCCGGCCCGTACCGCCGCGCCGGGGGATCATCCGGCCGACCACGACGGGGCTGCGGGTCCGCCTGCGGCTCGCCCCGGGGCAGGAACCCGCCGACGTGGCCGCCTCCGCCGAACGACTGCGGCACGCCTGGGGCGTCCACGCCGTCTACGTGACCACGGTCAAACCGGGCGTGGTCGAACTGCGGCTCGTCGGCTTCGACGTGCTGCGGCGGGTGCGCATGCCACGCAAGCTCCGCCCGGACCTCCTCCGGGTGCCGGTCGCGCTGCGCGAGGACGCCACTCCGTTCGTACGCGACTACCGCACCGTTCCGCACCAACTCACCCTCGGCGCCACGCTGTCCGGCAAGTCCATGTACCTGCGTCACCTCGTCACCGGCCTCGCCCGTCGGCCCGTCGCCCTGGTCGGCATCGACTGCAAGCGGGGCGTGGAACTGGCGCCCTTCGCCCCACGCCTGTCGGCGCTCGCCACCGACCCGGAGCAAGCCGCCGAGCTGCTGCCCGTGCTCATCAAGGAAATGGAGGACCGGTACGACCTCATCAAGGTCCGGCAGGGCATCGCGCCGAGCACACCGGACGAGGAGATCACCTCCGACATCTGGGGCCTACCCGAGCACGAACGCCCGGTGCCTGTCGTGCTGTTCGTCGACGAAGTGGCCGAACTCTTCCTCGTCGCCACGAAGAAGGACGAGGAACGCCGGGACGAGATGGTCACCCAACTCATCCGGCTCGCCCAGCTCGGCCGGGCCGCCGGCATCTACCTGGAGGTCTGCGGCCAGCGCTTCGGCGCCGAACTGGGCAAGGGCGCGACCATGCTGCGGGCCCAGTTGACCGGCCGCGTCTGCCACCGCGTCAACGACGAAGCCTCCGCCAAGATGGCGCTCGGCGACATCGCCCCCGAAGCGGTCTCCGCCGCCTGCGCCATCGCCCCCGAACGGCCCGGCCTCGCCGTGGCCGGTGACACCTCAGGCGGCTGGTCCCGCATCCGCACGCCGTACCTCTCCCTCGGTGATGCCGCCGAGACCTGCCGCGAGTCGGCCCACTTGGTCCCCGACCTGCCCGCGCTCAAGCCCTTCCGGCCCGACGTGCCCGTACGGCCGCCCGCCGAGACACCGGGCCCGGTCGTACGGCCCCGCCCGGTGACCGACTGACCCGCGTCCGCGCTCACCCCCGGTCGGCGTGACTGCCTCACGCCATGTCCCTACCCCTCCCATGCCCGAACCCGGAAGGAGCCGCAGCATGCGCGCCCACCTGGCCCGTGTCGACGCGGTGCTCGTCCAAGCGGTCATCGCCGCCGCGCTGTCCTTCGCCCACCTGCACGACGTCGCCTCGGCGGCCGGACAGGACGGGTGGAAGGCGTGGGCCTATCCCGTCTCGGTCGACCTGCTGCTCGTCGCCGCCTGGCGCCGACTGCGGTCCGGCGAGGCGAAAGCGGCCGGGTGGTGCTGGTTCCTGATCGCCCTCGCCGCGTCCCTGGGCGCGAACGTCGCCACCGCCGGACTGCTCGACCTGGACCATGTGCCGTCCTGGCTCCGCATCCTCGTCGCGGGCTGGCCCGCGGTCGCCTTCCTCGGCGGAACCCTCCTCGTCCACTCGTCGCCGACCACGCACGACGAGACGAGTGACGCCGTGGACCAGGAGACGCCCGAGGACATCGAGGACCAGGAGGACACGCCCGATCCCGCACCGGAACCCCCGGCGCCTCCGGCAGTCGAGCCGGCACCGGCTCCGCCGCCGGTCACCGTCCCGGCCGCCCTGGTCGAGCACGCCCGCAAAGTCGCCGCCGAGCACCACGCCCGCACCGGAACGGCCATCGACACCCTGACCCTGCGCGCCCGCCTCGGCGTCCCGCCGCCCATGGCCGACGCCATTGCCGCCCAGCTCACCTGACCGACAAAGGAGAACCATGCCTCTCTGCTTCAACACGGCCGCCGACTATCTCGAAGCGGCCCGTGAGATGGCCGTGAGCGGTCGGTTGGCGCTCGCTCGGCTCCTCGCCGAAGAAGCTGCCGACCGCATGTCGGACCCCGGGGAAGCCGCCCGGATCCTGCGCGAGTTCCCCGGCCCCAGCCTGCGACAGGAGAACTGACCATGCCCGCACCGAAGCGTTTCCGCAACGTCAGCCGCATCGGCCCCGTCCAGGTCGGCACGTCCTACGACGGGCGCGGTCGGGAGAAGCACACCGCCGCCTGCACGGCCCCGCGCTGCGGCTTCTCCGCCGACTACGACAGCCGCGCCGCCGCCGAACTGGCCGCCCGTACCCACCGCTGCCCCGTCCGCTGAAAGGACCCGCACACCGTGACCGTCAGCCTGCCGCTCGTCGTCCTCCTCGGCTTCTTCGCCTGGGGAGCGGTCAAGTTCCTCGGCGTCCGCACATGGATCGTCGTCCTGATCGCCCTCTTCGGCTTCTGGCTCTCGGACACCTTCATGGCTCCGGCCATCGAGTCCGGCACGCGCTCCGGCGTGGACATCGTCAACGGCTCACATGACTAGACGAGTAGATGAGGAGAGCTTCGCCGTGTTCCTGCCCAAGTACCCCGACAGCCCGACACCGCCGCCCACGCACCCCCACACCGTGGCCGACCAGGTGCCCGCTCGGTGGCCAGCTCATCAGATCTCCATCAGCACCGGAGCGGTCGCGGCCGTCCTCGTCGGCGGCGTCGTGCTGACCGCGCTCCTGGCCGCCGTCGCCGTCACGGCCGTCTCCGTGGCCGTCGCCGCCGTGGTCCTGCGCTCGCTGCTCCGCGACCAGCATCGCCGCTAACGCACCAGACCTCCGGGGCGGCCTCGATACCGCCAAGCATCCGCCGCCCCGGGGGCCGTCTCCCTCCAGCCGAACCAGAAGGAGAAAGCCATCATCACCCGCGCCACTCCGCCTCCGCTCCGCGAACTTGGCGAACTGGCCGCCCTGGGCACCATGCCCGCACTCCTGCGCCAGCTCGCCAGCCTCGGAGGCTGCACGCACCCGATCCGCCTCGACGGCCACCGCACCGAGTACGCCGTCGACACCCGCACCGGCGAGATCGGCAACGTCCTCCACCACCTCGACTCCTCCAGCCTCCCGGCCGGTCACCTCCTGGTCCGCTGCAACAACCGCCGCACGACTCGGTGCGCGGCCTGCGCCGAGGTGTACCGCCGCGACACCTTCCACCTGATCACCTCCGGACTGCGCGGCGGCAAGGGTGTCTCCGAACGCGTCGCCGCCCACCCGCGCGTCTTCGCCACCTTCACGGCCCCGAGCTTCGGCCCGGTTCACAACCGCCCCACCGGCCCGGCCGGCTCGGTCCGCCGCTGCCGCTGCGGCGCCCTCCACGACCAGGACGACCCCGCCCTCGGCACCCCCCTCGACCCGGACACCTACGACTACGAAGCGGCTGTTCTCTGGAATGCGCATGCCGGTCCGCTGTGGCGGCGCTTCTCCATCTACCTGCGCCGGGAGGTCGCCAAGCGCGCCGGACTCACCCAGCGAGCCTTCCGCGAGTACGCCCGGGTGTCCTTCGCCAAGGTCGCCGAGTACCAGAAGCGCGGGGCAGTCCACTTCCACGCCGTCATCCGCATCGACGGCCCCGAGGGTGGCGACACCCCGCCTCCCGCCTGGGCTACCGCCGAGCTGCTGACCGACTCCATCCGGGCCGCCGCCACCGCCGCCCGCGTGGACGGCCCGGTCATCGACGACCGGGCTCACACCTTCACCTTCGGCCGACAGCTCGACGTCCGCACCATCCGCTCGGCCGACTTCGACGGCGGCCAAGAACTGACCGAACGGGCCGTCGCCGCCTACATCGCCAAGTACGCCACCAAGGGCGCCGAGACCGCCACGGGAGCTCTGGACCGACCGCTGAAATTCCTCGCCGAACTCGCCCAGCTCGACATCAGCGACCACGCCCGCCGGCTCATTCGCACCGCCTGGACCCTCGGCGCCCGTAAGGACCTGGAACACCTCCGCCTGCGGGCCTGGGCCCACATGCTCGGCTTCCGCGGCCACTTCTCCACCAAGTCCCGCCGCTACTCCACCACCCTCGGCGCCCTCCGCGACGCCCGCGCCGAATGGCGCCGTGCACAAGCCCTGGCAGCGGCCGAGACCGACCCGGACACGACCCTCGTCCTCGCGCACTGGGTCTACGCCGGAACCGGCCTCACCGACGCCGAAGCCTGGCTCGCCGAAACCCTCGAACCCGCCCTCGGAACGGAAGGGGAACCCACCCATGGCTGACCGCTACCTGACCGTGGCGCAGGTGGCCGAACTCCTCGGCACCACGGAACGCTTCCCGCGCCGCCTGATCGCCGAGCGACGCATCGTGTTCGTCAAGGTCGGCCGACACGTCCGCATCCCGGAGAGTGCTCTGAACGCCTTCATCGACGCCAACACGGTGCAGCCGATCGGCGACCGCCGCAGTTCCCTGGGGAGGGCCGCTTGATGGCCAACAAAAAAGGTAAGCGGCGGAACTTCGGCTCGGTCCGGCAGCTTCCGTCCGGTCGTTGGCAGGTCCGCTACCGGGACCCGGAGACGGGGCAGCTGCGTCCGGCGGAGAAGACGTACGCGACCAAGACCGATGCCCAAGTCGCCCTGACCCACATCGAGTCGGACATCGCGCGCGGGCAGTGGTCGGACCCGGACGCCGGGGCGGTGAACTTCGGGGAGTACGCCACCGCGTGGTTGCGGGACCGGAAGCTCGCCGACCGCACCCGTGAGCGGAACGAGTCGGTGATGCGGCTGCACATCCTGCCCACCTTCGGGGCCGGGAGCGTGGCCGACGTGACGACGGCCCGGGTGCGCGGCTGGCGCGGCAAGCTCCTCGCGGCCGGCGTCGGTGAGCCGTCGGTGGTCAAGGCGTACCAGCTGCTGCGTGCCCTGATGAACACGGCCGTGGACGACGAACTGATCCGGCGGAACCCGTGCCGCATCAAGGGCGCGGACCGCTACGACGTGCCCGAGCGGCCGGTCCTCACGGTGGCGGAGGTCTTCGCCGTCGCCGACTCCATCGCGCCGCGCTACCGGCTGCTTGTGCTCCTGGCGGCCTTCACCACCCTGCGGTTCGGGGAGCTGGCGGCCCTGCGACGCCGGGACATCGACCTGGAGGGGCTGACCGTCACCGTGCGCCGGGCTCAGGCCGAGCTGCAGGACGGCCGGCTCTTCGACAAGGCGCCGAAGTCTGCGGCCGGGGTGCGCTCCGTCTCCTTCCCCGCCGAACTGCTCGACGCGGTCACGCATCACCTGGAGCACTTCGCCGCTCCTGGCCGCGACGGGCACGTCTTCGTCGGGCCGCAGGGCGGGCAGCTGCGGCGGAGCAACTTCCGGGACGACTGGGTCAAGGCCCGGAAGGCCGCGGGCGTCACGACCGAGCTGCACTTCCACGATCTTCGGCACACGGGCAACACGCTGGCCTCGACGGCCGGGGCCAGCACGCGGGAGCTGATGACGAGGATGGGGCACAGCAGCTCCCGGGCCGCGTTGATCTATCAGCACATGACCAGCGACCGGGACCGGGCCATCGCCGACCGGCTCGGGGTCATGATCCGCGACGGCGGGGGAGGGGCCTCCGAGTAGAGGATGTGGCATCCGCGTGGCATTAGTGGCACGCGTGTGGCACGACCCCGGACACGACGAAGGGCCAGCCCGGGAGGAAACCCTCCTGAGCTGGCCCTTCTTCCGTGCCCCCGGCAGGATTCGAACCTGCGACACCCGCTTTAGGAGAGCGGTGCTCTATCCCCTGAGCTACGAAGGCCGGGTGTGGCCGTGCGGCCACAGGCGTCAGCGTACCGGATGCGGGTCGGGTGGGTGGGGGGTCAGGGGTCAGGTCAGGGGGACGCGGGTGAAGTGGCTCGCGGTGTGCAGGTCCGTCTCGATGCGGGCGGCGGTGGCGGTGAGCGCGGGCAGGAGGTCCGTCACGCACTCCTCGGCCGTGTGGCGGGTCGCGTGCATCGCGGTGTTGACGGCCGCGACCACCCGGCCCGTGCGGTCGCGGACCGGGACGGCGATGGAGCGCAGGCCCTCCTCCAGTTCCTCGTCCACCAGGGCGTACCCCTGGGCGCGGACCTCTGTCAGGATGCGGGCGAGGGCCGCCGGGTCCGTGACGGTGTGCGAGGTGAGGGGGCGCAGCGGGCCCGGGCGGCGGTCCCGCTCCGGGAGGCCGGCGAGCAGGACGCGGCCCAGGGAGGTCGCGTGGGCGGGCAGGCGGGTGCCGACCGTGATGTTCACGCTCATGACGCGGCCCGTCGCCGCCCGGGCCGTGTACTGGATCTCCTCGCCCGACGGCGTGAGCACCGCCAGTGACGTCGACTCGTGAACGCGGTCCGCGAGGGCCGCCAGGTGCGGCTGGGCGATCTGCGGGAGGGTGGTGCGGGACAGGGGCGGGAAGCCCAGGGACAGGACCCGCGGGGTGAGGGCGAAGGCGCGGCCGCCGGCCGGCCGCACCAGGCCGAGGTGGTCGTAGGTGATCAGTGCGCGGCGGGCCGTCGCCCGGGCCAGGCCCGTCGCCTTCGCCACCTCGGTGAGGGTCAGCTCCGGGCGGTCCTCGCCGAACGCCGTCAGGACGGTGAGGCCGCGGGCCAGCGACTCGACGAACTCCCGGCCCAGTTGCTGCTTGGACGCGCCCGTCCAGATCGCCAGGCCGGACGGGGGCGGGCCCGGCCGCGGGGGCGGCGCCTGGCGAAGGTCCTCCTCCATGGCCGCCACCGCCGACCGCAGCCGCGGCAGCAGGTCGGCGCGCAGTTCCTCGGCGGTGTGCCGGCTGGTGTGGCTGACCACGCTCGCCGCGCAGGCGACGCGGCCCGTACGGGGGTCGCGCACGGGTACGGACACGGCCACCAGGCCCGGTTCGATCAGCTGGTCGTCCAAGGCCCAGCCGGTCCCGGCCGCCCGCGCGCTGCGGCGCACGAAGTCCTCGTCGTCGGCTCCCGCGCGGGCGCGCGGCGGTACGGCCGGGAAGCCCTCGTCGTACGGGTCCGCCGCCCGGCGCGCGCGCCAGTGCCGCCAGTCGGCGTCCGTCCACTCCGTCGCGAACAGCGGTCCGGGGGCGGTGCGTTCGGCCGGGAGGAGGTCGCCGATGCGGAAGCTCAGGGACATCGCGCGGCGGCGGGTGGCCTGGTGGATGAAGCGGATGCCGTCGCGGTCGGCGACGGCGAGGGAGACCGACTCGTCCAGTTCGTCGGCGAGGGCGTCGGCCCGCCCGGACAGCAGGGCCGGCAGGCGCAGGGCGGCCAGGTAGGCGTTGCCCAGTTCCATCAGGCGGGGGGCGAGGGTCACGTCCCGGCCGTCGAGGCGGACGTACCCCATGCGCGCGAGCGTGGCCGTGACGCGGTCGACGGTGGAGCGGGCCAGTCCGGTGGCCCGTTCCAGCGCGCTCGGGCTCAGCGTCCCGCCCGCGCCGGTCAGTTCGCGCAGCACCGCGACACCGCGGATCAGCGGCGTGACCGCCTCGGCCGGCACGGCGGTCGCCGGGGGCGGGGTGTCGGTGTCTCTCGCGGGCATCGAAGGGCTCTCCGGGACGGCGGGGTGCGGGCCGCGCGGGTGCGCGGCGGTGGGCCGTACCCGTGTCCGTGCGTGGTACGTGGTGCGCGGTGCGTGGTGCGCGGTGTGCGGGTCCGGCAGGCCTACCGTAATCCGCGGGCCGGGGAGATGATCCGCGGGCCGAGGAGGCGGTCCGCGGGCCGGGAGGCGATCCGCGGGCCGTGGAACGGGGCCGCCCGCCCCCGGCCACGTCCGGCCGCTAGCCCCGGGTCACCCGCACCCGGTGGTTCCCCGCCGGATCCGCCCCGGCCACGCTGATCCGGATGCCCCTGCGCGGATCCACGAACTCCTCGCCCGGGGCGAGGGCCGCGTCGGAGAGTTCCGCGTGGACGTTGGGGGCGCGGGTGCAGCCGCCGCTGTCGGGCCGGGAGTCGTGGACCCTCACCGGTCCCATCCCGGTGTCCACGTCCGCCTCGACGCGGTAGACCAGGACGCCCGGGCGGCACACGGCCTCGTCGTTGCCCGCGCGGGTGCGCAGTTCGACGGCGTACGCGCTCGTGGCGTCCAGCGGGACGACGACCAGCTTGGTGCCGCCCGCCTCGGCGAGGGGCGTCAGGCCGTACTCGGTCGTGCCGGGTGCCGCCGCGCAGTGCACCTGGGAGGCGTCCAGCCAGCCCAGCTTCCACTTGTGCCAGCCGAGCAGGTCGTTGTTGACCCCCCAGTCCTCGCTCATGATGTCCCAGTGGCCGACGGCGCCCCCGCCCTCCTGGGTGTAGAGGTCGGGCAGGCCGAAGACGTGGCCGTTCTCGTGGGGGAGGACCCGGTAGCCGGTGCGGTCGTAGGAGCCGGAGCCGTCGTCCTGGCGGGAGTAGACGAAGGACGCGTTGGAGACCGGGACGCCGTCCGCGGTCGGGGCCTCCGGGTTGCCGGCGAAGGTGACGGACAGCACCGTGTCGAGGGCGGAGGGGCCTGCGTTCGGGGTGACCAGGACGTTGAGGAGGTCGTAGGCGCGGAAGTCCACCTCCGGGTCGGCCGCGGCCACGATGTCCTGGACCAGGGCGCGGTAGCCGGGCTCGAAGGGGGCACCGCGCTCTATGCCGTACGCGCGGAAGGACTGCGGCATGCGCAGCCAGGTCGGGATCGGGGTCTCGGGACGGTAGTCGAGGCGGCCGTAGGAGCTGGTGCGGAACCACTGGCTGGTCTGCGGGAAGAACTCGCCGAAGCGGTCGAGGGCGTCGCCGTCGCCGGGCGCGTCCGAGAAGTCGATCATCAGGGTGAGGGCGCGGACGGTGCCGGTGGAGCGGACGTACCCGGTGGGGGTGGGGACGCCCTCGGACATCTGGACGTGGGGGTCGCCGTGGATCAGGCAGGGGCCGTGGCCGGCGGAGCGGGCGACGGTGCCGGGGCCCGCGCCGGTGACGGTGGTGCCCGGGGAGAGGCGTCCGGAGTCGGCCGAGGTGCCGACGGCGAGGGTCAGCGCGGTCACCGACGCCAGGGCGGCCACGCGGCGGGTGCGTATCCGTCGGCTGCTCGGCGGCTGCTGCATGCAAGGGCCCTCCGCTCCGCGGCAGCCGCCGTCACCGGCTGCACCCTTGCGCTCACCCTGCGTCGGGGGGTGCGGTGCTGCGCGCTGGGGGAGGCCGATCGTGGGTTTCCCGCCGGTAGAGGTGTGAGCCGGCTCACAAGGGATAGTCGGGCGGGTGGGAAATAACCGGGGAGGGATTCCCCGTTTAACCCAGCGTCCGAGCGAAACGGGGACCGGGTCCCCGGATCGCACCCTTCAGACCATCGACCGACCGTCGACGAGGAGTGCACCGTGCAGACCGCGACCCCCGCGCAGCGCAAGGCGAGCCGGCCGCGTGCCGACGCCCTGCGCAACCGGGAGCGGATCGTCACCGCCGCCCGCGAGATGTTCGTCGAGTTCGGCCCCGACGTGCCGCTCGACGAGGTCGCCCGTCGGGCCGGCGTCGGCAACGCCACGGTGTACCGCAACTTCCCGGACCGCGACGCCCTGGTCCGCGAGGTCGTCTGCTCCGTGATGGAGCGCACGGCCCGGGCGGCCGAGCGCGCGCTCGCGGAGACCGGCGACGCCTTCGAGGCGCTGGAGCGCTTCGTGCACGCCGCCGCCGACGAGCGGATCAGCGCGCTGTGCCCGATGATCTCCAGCACCTTCGACCAGCACCACCCCGACCTGGAGGCCGCGCGCCGCCGGGTCGAGGAGCTCGTCGCCGAGGTCATGGAGCGGGCCAGGAACGCCGGGCAGCTCCGCCGCGACGTCGGGGTCGGCGACCTCATGATCGCCGTGGGGCAGCTCAGCCGGCCGCCGGCCGGTACGGAGTGCCTGCGCGCCGACCGCTTCGTCCACCGCCATCTCCAGCTGCTCCTGGACGGGATGCGGGCGCCGGCCCCGTCCGTCCTGCCGGGTGCGGCCATGACCCTGGAGGAGCTGCGCGCACGCTGACAGACGCCTCACAGGGGCGGTGACGGCCGGGCCCCGGCCCCGCCGTCACCCGCACCGAGCAGTCCACCACCCGTGCCGGGCAGCCAGTCCGGCCGCCGCCCACAGCGGACAGCCGGGCCGTCAGAACTGACGGACCGTCACTTTCCGTTTGCCGCTTGCCAGTTGACCGAAGGCGCCGCTTTCCGTCCGCGTCTTCTCCCTTTGCACGTACGTCTCTTTTCGCCTACGTCTCCCTTCACCTACGTCTCTCTTCGCCTACGTCTTTCCGCGTCTCTCACCTACGTCTCTCCTCGCTCACGTCCCGAAGTTTCTCCGTCACGAAGTCCCGAAGTGGGTACCCCCATGTCTGAAACAGCCTCGAAGGCCCCGGGCGCACCGGACGCAAACCGCTGGAAGGCGCTCGTCTTCATCGCGCTCGCCCAGCTGATGGTCGTCCTCGACGCCACCATCGTGAACATCGCCCTGCCCTCCGCCCAGCAGGACCTCGGCATCTCCGACGGCAACCGGCAGTGGGTCGTCACGGCCTACGCCCTCGCCTTCGGCGGTCTGCTGCTCTTCGGCGGCCGCATAGCCGACCTGTGGGGCCGCAAGCGCACCTTCGTCCTCGGTCTCGCGGGCTTCGCCGCGGCCTCCGCCCTCGGCGGCGCGGCCACCAACGAGGCCATGATGTTCGGCTCCCGCGCCCTCCAGGGCGTCTTCGGCGCCCTGCTCGCGCCCGCCGCGCTGTCCCTGCTCGCGGTGATGTTCACCGACGCCAAGGAGCGCGCCAAGGCGTTCGGCATCTACGGCGCGATCGCCGGCGGCGGCGGCGCCGTCGGCCTGATCCTCGGCGGCTTCCTCACCGAGTACCTGGACTGGCGCTGGACGTTCTTCGTCAACATCCCGTTCGCGATCGTCGCCGCGGCCGGTGCCTGGTTCGTCATCCGCGAACCGGAGGGCAGCCGCAACCGCTCGCCGCTCGACATCCCCGGCGTGATCCTGTCCACGCTCGGCCTGGTAGCGCTGGTCTACGGCTTCACCCGCGCCGAGTCCGACGGCTGGAGCGACTCCGTCACCGTCGGCATGTTCGTCGCCTCCGCCGTCCTGCTGCTGGCGTTCGTGCTGGTCGAGGCGAAGGTCAAGGCCCCGCTGCTGCCGCTGCGCGTGGTCACCGAGCGCAACCGCGGCGGTGTCTACCTCTCGCTCGGCCTCGCGATCATCGCGATGTTCGGCCTGTTCCTCTTCCTGACCTACTACCTGCAGATCGTGAAGGGCTACTCGCCGGTGAAGACCGGCTTCGCCTTCCTGCCGATGATCGCGGGCATGATCACGGGCTCCACCCAGATCGGCACCCGCCTGATGACCCGGGTCGCGCCCCGGCTGCTGATGGGCCCGGGCTTCCTGGTCGCCGCCCTGGGCATGCTGCTGCTGACCCAGCTGGAGATCGACACCTCGTACGCCGCCGTGCTGCTGCCGGCCATGCTGCTGCTCGGCCTCGGCATGGGTACGGCGTTCATGCCCGCCATGTCGCTGTCCACCCAGGGCGTCGAGCCGCGGGACGCCGGCATCGCCTCCGCGATGGTCAACACCTCGCAGCAGGTGGGCGGCGCCATCGGCACGGCCCTGCTGAACACGATCGCCGCCTCGGCCACCACGTCCTACATCGCGGACCACATCGCCGGGGCCACCAGCCGGTCCCAGCAGCAGCTCGTCCAGCTGGAGGGCATGGTCGAGGGGTACACCAGCGCCATCTGGTTCGCCGTCGGCATCCTGGTCGTGGCCGCGGCCATCGCCGTGACCTTCGTCAACGCCGGCCGCCCGGGCGGCACCACCGTGACCGGCGGCGCCGCCGAGCACGCCGGGGACGAGCTGCCCGTCCCGGTGATCGCCCACTGACGGCGCGCTGACGGCGCCCCCGGGCGCCGTACCCCTTCGGGCCCTCCGCGCGGACGAGGAGGGGACGCCTGGTCCGCGCGGTTCCCGGGGCCTGCCCCGGCTCCGCCGACGAGCGGTCAGCGGAGCCAGGGCAGGTCCGCACCCGCTTCGTCCGGCTGAAGTCCCTCGGCGATGATCCGCATGATCTCGCCGAGGGACTTCTGCTGTTCCGGGGTCAGCCGGTCGAAGACCGCCTGGCGCACGGCGTTCACGTGGCCCGGCGCGGACCGCCGCAGCACGGCGTGGCCCTCGTCCGTCAGCACCGCGAACTGGCCGCGCTTGTCCGACGGGCAGTCCTCGCGCCGCACCCAGCCGCTCTTCTCCAGCCGGGCGACGGCGTGGGACAGCCGGGAGCGGGTGATCTTGGCGTACCTGGCCAGCTCGGTCATCCGCAGCCGGCGCCGCGGGGACTCGGCGAGCTTGACCAGCAGGCCGTAGTAGATGTGCGGCATGCCCGCGTCGCGCTGGAGCTGTCGGTCGAGGTGGTCGTCGAGGAGGGTGGTGGCCTCCAGGTAGGAACGCCAGACGCGCTGCTCGTCGTCGGTGAGCCAGCGGGCGTCGCTGGACGCCGCCGGTGACCTTTCCGGGGCCGGGTCCGGTGTCGGGGCTGTGGCCGGGGCGGATGCGGGTGCCTTCATGTCCCCCACTCTACGACTCCGCTTCTTTAAAATTAAACAAATGGGATGTACAGTCGGTTCTCGACAGAAGCTTGAGGATTCAAGCTTCGTGGGAACCGCTCGTCCGTAGGAGCCGCCGCCATGTCCGCCGCCACCCGGGAACGCATGCCCGCCCTGTACCTCAGCCACGGCGCCCCGCCGCTGGCGGACGACCCGGTCTGGCCCGGTGAACTCGCCGCCTGGGCCGCCGGCCTGCCGCGCCCGACCGCGATCCTCATGGTCTCCGCGCACTGGGAGGAGGCCCCGCTCGCCCTCGGCGCCACCGAGACGGTCCCGCTCGTCCACGACTTCTGGGGATTCCCCGAGCACTACTACCGGGTGAGGTACGAGGCTCCCGGCGCCCCCGCGCTCGCCGAGTCCGTCCGCAAGCTGCTGCGGGCGCCGGGCATGCCCGTGCAGGACATCCCCGACCGGGGCCTGGACCACGGCGCCTACGTCCCGCTCGTGGAGATGTACTCCGAGGCCGACGTCCCCGTCCTGCAGGTCTCCCTGCCGACCCTGGACCCGGTGCGGCTCATGGAGGTCGGCCGCAAGCTGGCCCCGCTGCGCGACGAGGGCGTCCTGATCGTCGGCTCCGGCTTCTTCACCCACAACCTGGCCGCGCTGCGGCAGGGCGGCGTCCCCGCCTGGTCGGCCGAGTTCGACGACTGGGGGCGGCGGGCGCTGGAGGCCGGTGACGTCGACGCGCTGCTCGACTTCACCCGCAAGTCCCCGGCGGGCGCGCTCGCCCACCCGCGCACCGAGCACTTCGCCCCGCTGTTCGTGACCCTGGGCGCCGCCGACGCGGCCGGCGAACTGGACGCGCACCGGTCGGTGATCGACGGGTTCTGGATGGGGCTGGCGAAGCGGTCCGTGCAGTTCGGGTGAGGTGCGGCCGGGCGCGATCGGGGTGAGGGCCGTGCGGTCCGGGTGCGCACGGGACGGAGGGCGTGCGGTTCAGGCGAGGTGCGTCCGGTGCGGGGTCGCGCGGTCCGGGTGAGGTACGTCCGGTGCGGGGTCGTGCGGTCCGGGTGAGGTGCGTCTGGTGCGGGGCCGTGCCGGGGTGCGCACCGAGGTTCGGCCGCCCGCGGCAACCTCCGGCCGGTGCCGGCCGTCTTCCGGGGGGAACGGAGCGGCCGCCGGCTTCGTTCATCCAGGCGGAGGGGCCGTCTCGCCGCGTGTGACCGCCGTCTCACGCGCGCAGTGCTCCAAGGGGGTGACGAGGCTGTCGGAACCACCCGTGACGCCCCGTCTGACCTGGGCCTCCGGGGGTCCGGCGGCACCGCTCCGGCCCGTGTGGCGGGACAGGGTACTGCATGATCAGAAAAATCGATGGGTGGGTTGGGAATTCTGTCCTGATTCCAGTCGTTGTTTCCCACGGATGCAGGGCACTCGACCAGAGTCCGGAGGGACCTGAAGACAGTGCCGAGCGTCCGATGGACCACCCGCTGACCTCACATCGCAAGGGAGCACGCATGGCAACCCGTGCCGTCGCCCGTCGTCAGTCCGCCACCGGCGAGACGGCCGACGCGGCAAGCAGTGTTCGCGCCCATGGCGGCGAGATCGCCGACCGCGACCTGGTCGGCATGTACCTCGACGAGATCGCGCGTACACCGCTGCTCGACGCCGCCAAGGAGGTCGAGCTGTCACAGATCATCGAGGCGGGTGTGTTCGCGCAGCAGGTCCTCGACGGGTACGAGGACACCAAGGCGGACGCCACCCGCGAGGAGCTCGAGGCCCTGGTCGCCGCCGGGGAGCGTGCCAAGGACGTCTTCATCCGTTCCAACCTGCGCCTGGTCGTCGCGGTCGCCCGCCGCTACCCCCGCAGCGGCCTGCCGCTCCTCGACCTGATCCAGGAGGGCAACGCCGGCCTGGTCCGCGCGGTCGAGAAGTTCGACTACCGCAAGGGGTTCAAGTTCTCGACGTACGCGACCTGGTGGATCCGCCAGGCCATCACGCGGTCGATAGCCGACCAGTCGCGCACCATCCGCCTGCCCGTCCACCTGGTGGAGGAGCTGGGCCGGATCCGGCGCGTGCAGCGCGAGTTCAACCGCGAGCACGGCCGTGACCCGGAGCCCGCGGAGATCGCCGCCGAGCTCGGCTCCACGCCGGAGCGCGTCACCGACGTGCTCGACTGGGCCCGCGACCCGGTGTCGCTGAACATGTCGGTGGACGACGAGGGCGAGACCCAGTTCGGCGACCTGCTGGAGGACACCTCCGCGGTGTCTCCCGAGCAGTCGGTGCTGACGCTGCTGCGCAGCGAGGAGCTCGACGACCTGATCGGCCGTCTCGACCAGCGCACGGCCTCCATCATCAAGATGCGGTACGGCATCGATGACGGCCGCGAGCGCACGCTGACCGAGGTCGGCAAGGAGCACGGCCTGACCCGCGAGCGCATCCGCCAGATCGAGAAGCACGCCCTGCTGGAGCTGAAGAAGCTGGCCCGGGACACCGGGTTCGACGCGGCGGCGTGAGGCGGGCACCCGCGTCCTGGCCCCCTGCCTGCCGCAGGGGGCGGGTGCGGGGCCGTCGTGCAGGGGGCGTGCCCGGTGCGGGCCCGGCCGGTCCGGCGGGCACCGCGTACGCCGGGTGGCGAAAGACCGCGCGAACATGGCGCTGTCCTGCCGCTTCAAACGGCAGGGCCGGGGGAACAAGAATCCAGGGCCCTGGTGTTCGGACCGGGAGCGGCGCCCCTCGGGCCTCTTGAGGCCCCCAGAACCACGTCCCGACGCACATCCCCCCCGGCGCCGGGACTTTCCCCGAGCCGGGCTTCGGCGGCCCTCCCCCCCCGGGTGCCGAAGCCCGGCTCCACTTCGTTGCCGGAGGGCGATCTTCCGCCACGGTGCCGCCACGTTGGAGGGCGGGCCACCCCGGACCTGAACCCCGGGGTGACCTGCCAGGTGACAGATTCTGCCACAGCGGCATAGCCTGCCCGACGTGAGCAGCACCACCCCCTCCTCTCCGGTCTCGCTGACCGAGCGGCGCAAGGCCGAGACCCGCATGCAGATCGCCCGGGCGGCGGCCGGCCTCTTCGTACGGCACGGTCTGCGGGCCACCCGGGCGGAGGACATCGCCCAGGCCGCCGGCGTCGCCCCGCGCACCTTCTACCGGTACTTCGCCACGAAGGAGGAGGCGGTGGCCCCGCTCTACGCGACCGGCGCCCAGCGCTGGGTGGAGGCCGTGCGCACCGCCCCGGCCGGCGTGCCCGTGCCGCGGGCCCTGGACGACGCGGTCCGGCACACGCTGACACCGGGACTCGGGGTGTCGGCGGCGTCCTGGGAATGGGTCCGCGTCCTGGTCCGGCTGGCCATGGAGAACCCGTCCCTGCGGATGGTGTGGGCGGAGGTGTGCCAGGCGGCGGAGCGGACGCTGGCACAGGTGCTGGCGGAGCGGTCGCGGGGCGGGGGAGCGGCCGCGTACGACGGGGACGCGCGGACGTTCCAGCACGCCGAAGACACTGAGGACACCGGAGCCGCCGGACTCGCCGGAGACGGCGGGACGTCCCGCGCCGCCGGAGGCGCCGGACTCGCCGGAGCGGCCGGAAGTCCCCGGGCCGTCGGAGTCACCGGAGCCGCCGGGGCCGACGACAACGTTGCCGCACCCGCTGAGCTGCTGTCCTTCGCCGCGGCCGTCGCGAGCGCCGCCGTGCGCGTGGCGGTGGAGGGCTGGGCGGCCGGGGACGCCCCGGCGGAGGGGCCGGAGGGTCCCGCCGAACGGGCGGTGCGGAACCTGGCGGCGCTGCGCGGCTTCCCGTGGGAGGCGGTGGACCCGCGCGTGCGGCAGGCCGGCTGACGGCCCGGACGCGGCAGGCAGGGGGGCCGACGGGCCGCTGAGATGCTGCTCCGTCACTCGCCACGCGGTCACCCAGCCACCTGGCCACTCGGCCACTCGGCCACGCGGCCACGCGGCCACGCGGCCACTCGGCCACGCGGCCACGCGGCCACTCGGTCACCCAGCTAATCGGCCACGTGGCCCTTCAGCCACTCAGGTGCTCGGTCGTTCCGCTCCCCCGTCGGGCCGTCGGGTCGCCTGCCCCTGTCCCCGCCGCCGCCCGACCGAGCCGCGCCCCCAGCTCCCGCACGCACCGCACCAGTTCCTCCGGCTCGCGCACCGTGAAGTCGCACCCCAGCATCGCCAGCCGGACCGCCAGCCACTCCACGTTCTCCCCTACCGCGGCCCGCAGCCGGCAGGTGCGGGCGTCGACCGGCTCGGGGGACCCGAGCCAGCCGGGCAGGCGCGCGGCGACCGACTCGGCGGGCGCGGCGAAGGTGACGTCCAGCTCGTACGTCTCCTGCCGCCGCTGCATCGACCGGCGCAGGTACTCCGCCGCGCTGCCCGTCGGCAGCTCCCGCGGGGTGAACCGCGCCCCCGTCGCGAACGGCTCGCTGACCCGGTCGACGCGGAACGTCCGCCAGTCGGCGCGGTCGAGGTCGTACGCGACGAGGTACCAGCGGCGTCCCGTCGACACCAGGCGGTACGGCTCGACGACGCGCCGCGACGCGGCGCCGTCCGCCGCCCGGTAGGCGAACCGCAGCCGCTCCCGCCCGGCCACCGTCGAGGCCATGACGGTCAGCGTCTCGGGCGCGATGGTCGGGCCGTCGCCGCTGGTCAGGGGAGTGGTCGCGGCCTGGAGGGTGGCCACGCGGTGACGCAGGCGGCCCGGCAGCACCTGCTCCAGCTTGGCCAGGGCCCGGACCGACGCCTCGTCCACGCCCTCCAGCGCGTGGCCCGCCCCGGCGCGCAGCCCCACCGCGATCGCCACCGCCTCCTCGTCGTCCAGGACGAGGGGCGGCATGGCCTTGCCGGCGACGAGCCGGTAGCCGCCGTCGGAGCCCATGCTCGCCTGCACGGGGTAGCCCAGCTCGCGCAGCCGGTCGATGTCCCGCCGGACCGTGCGGCGGGACACCCCGAGGCGGTCGGCGAGTTCGCCGCCGGGCCATTCGCGGGGCGTCTGGAGGAGGGAGAGGAGCTGCAGCAGCCGGGCCGGGGTGTCCGTCGTCATGGGACCAGGATGCCCGGCCACTAGGACACGATCTGACCTATACGGCCCCTAGCTTCGGGGCATGTCCTCCACCGAAACCCCTGTGAGCAAGCCGGCCGGAGCGCCGGACCGCCGCCGCTGGTACGCCCTCGCGATCGTGATGACCGCCGCCTTCATGGACCTGGTCGACGTCACGATCGTCAACATCGCGATCCCGTCGATCCAGCGGGACGAAGGCGCCTCCTTCAGCCAGATCCAGTGGATCACCGCGGGCTACGCGCTGGCCTTCGCCGCCGGTCTCATCACCGGCGGACGGCTCGGCGACATCCACGGCCGCAAGCGGGTCTTCCTCGTGGGCATCGGCGGATTCACCGTCGCCTCCGCGCTGTGCGGCCTCGCCGTGAACCCGGAGATGCTGGTCGCCGCCCGGCTCCTGCAGGGCGCCATGGCGGCGCTGATGGTGCCGCAGGTGCTGTCGATCGTGCACGCGACCTTCCCGGCGCACGAACGCGGCAAGGTCTTCGGGCTGTTCGGCGCGATCGTCGGCCTGGGCGCGGTCTCCGGGCCGCTGCTCGGCGCGCTGCTGACCGAGGGGGACCTCTTCGGGCTCGGCTGGCGCCCGATCTTCCTCATCAACCTGCCGGTCGGCGTCGCCGGGCTGATCCTCGGCAGCCGCTTCATCACCGAGTCCAAGGCCCCGCGCGCCCTCAAGCTGGACGTGGTGGGCGTCGTCCTGGTGACCTCCGGCCTGCTCCTGCTGCTCTACCCGCTCACCCGCGGCCACGAGCTGGGCTGGCCGGTGTGGGGGTACGCCGCGATGGCCGGCGCCCCGGTCGTCGGCGCGGCGCTGGTGGTGTACGAGCGGCGCAAGAGCGCGCGGGACGGCTCCCCGCTGGTCGAGCTGTCGCTGTTCCGGGTGAAGAGCTTCGCGGCCGGTATCGCCGTCCAGACCGTCCTCGGCATCGGGCTCGGCGTGTTCTTCCTGGTGTGGACGCTGTACATGCAGATCGGTCTCGGCTGGAGCCCGCTGAAGGCCGGGCTGACCGGGGTGCCGTTCTCGATCGCCGTGTCGGTCGCGGCGGGGATGTCGGTGCAGAAGCTGGTGCCGCGTTTCGGGCGCGGGGTGCTCCAGGCGGGCGCGCTGCTGCTGGCCGCCGGGGTCCTGCTCTACGTCTGGGAGTCCGGGCACTACGGCCTCGCCATCACCCCCTGGCAGATGGCGCTCCCCCTGGTCGTCATGGGCGGCGGCATGGGCCTGGTCTTCGCCCCGCTGACCGACGCGATCCTCTCCGAGGTGCCGCGGGAGCACGCCGGGTCCGCCTCCGGGCTCATCAACACGGTGCAGCAGATGGGCAACGCCCTCGGGCTCGGACTGGTGTCGGTGGTGTTCTTCGGCGTCATGGACGACCGGCTCGCCCCGGCGCAGGTGGGCCCCGCCTTCGTGGACGCGTTCCGGCACGCGCTGGGCTGGGTCGCCGCGGTGATGGGCGTGATCTTCCTGCTGATGTTCGCCCTGCCCAGGCGGCCGGCGCAGCACCTGGAGGGGGCCGGGCAGGAGACCGGGGCGGCGGAGCGGGAGCCCGAGCTCGTCTCCTGACCCGCCGTCGCGGAACCCGTACGGGGCAGGGGCCCGGCACCTCAGGTGCCGGGCCCCTGCCTGCTCATGCCCGATTGAGCCCGAACCTGTTTACTTACCGGACATCTCGGCGTAGCCTCCCCTTGAAACCACACGTTCGGGCAAGAGTCGGAGGCGAACGGACATGTATGCGCCGGAGCGGCAACAGGAGATCCTCCGACTCGCCCGCGACAGCGGCCGGGTCGAGGTGCTCTCGCTCGCCGAGGAGTTCCAGGTGACGGCGGAGACGATCCGCCGCGACCTGAAGGCCCTCGACCGCGCCGGTCTGGTCCGCCGCGTGCACGGCGGCGCCATCCCCGCCGGACGCCTCGACTTCGAGCCGGACCTCGCCGAGCGGGAGTCCACGGCCGCCGACGAGAAGGACCGCATCGCCAAGGCGGCCCTCGCGGAACTGCCGGCCGAGGGCACGCTGATCCTCGACGCCGGGACGACGGTGGCCCGCCTCGCCGCCGCCCTGCCGCTGGAGTCCTCCCTCACGGTCGTCACGCACAGCCTGCCCATCGCCGCCCGCCTCGCGGACCACCCCGGCATCCAGCTCCACCTGGTCGGAGGGCGCGTACGGCACCGCACGCGCGCCGCCGTGGATGCCTGGGCGCTGCGCGCGTACGGCGAGATCCGGGCCGACCTGCTCTTCGTCGCGGCCAACGGCTTCTCCGCCGAGCACGGACTGACCACCCCCGACCTCGCCGAGGCCGCCGTGAAGCGGGCCGCCGTGGCCGCCGCCCGCCGGGTGGTGCTGCTCGCCGACTCCTCCAAGCACGGCCAGGAGCACTTCGCCCGCTTCGGCGGCCTGGACGACGTGGACCAGCTGATCACCGACAGCGGGCTGAGCCCCGAACACGCCCTCGCCATCGAGCGCGGCGGCACGGAAGTGGTGCGCGCATGATCCTCACCGTCACCCCCAACCCCTCCCTGGACCGCACCTACGAGGTCCCCTCGCTCGACCGCGGCGAGGTCGTCCGCGCCACCGGCGAGCGCATGGACCCGGGCGGCAAGGGCGTGAACGTCTCCCGCGCGGTCGCCGCCGCGGGGCGCCGCACCGTCGCCGTGCTGCCGCTGGGCGGGGCCCCGGGCGCGGTCGTCGCCGACCTGCTCGACGCGCAGGGCATCGCGGTCGCGCCGGTCCCCGTCGCCGGGGCCACCCGGTCCAACATCGCGCTCGCGGAGGCGGACGGCGTCCTGACGAAGATCAACGCGCCGGGCCCCGAGCTGTCGCCCGCCGAGCAGGAACTCCTCCTGGAGACCGTGCGGGAGCAGTCCCGGGGCGCCGACTGGATCGCGTGCTGCGGCAGCCTGCCGCGCGGGCTGGCCCCCTCCTGGTACGCCGAGCTGGTCGCCCGGGCGCACGCCGCCGGCGTGCGCATCGCGCTCGACACCTCCGGGCCCGCGCTCCTGCGGGCGCTGCGCGAGCGGCCCGACGTGGTGAAGCCGAACGCCGAGGAGCTCGCCGAGGCGGTCGGGCGCCCCCTGGCCACCGTGGGCGACGCCCTGAAGGCGGCCGAGGAACTGCGTGAGAGGGGTGCCCGGTCCGTCCTGGCGAGCCTCGGCGCCGACGGGCAGCTGCTGGTGGAGGACGCCGGAGCCTGGTTCGGCAGCGCCCGCGTCGACACCGTGCGCAGCAACGTCGGGGCCGGCGACGCCTCCCTCGCCGGCTTCCTGATCGCCGGGGGCCGCGGTCCGCAGGCGCTCGCCTCGGCGGTCGCGCACGGCGCGGCGGCCGTCCGGCTGCCCGGCAGCGTGATGCCCACGCCGGCCGACCTCGACCCGGCCGCGGTGACGGTCACGGACCGCGTCCCGGCGGACCGCGCCCTGAAGGAGCCGGTGTCATGACGCACGTCCGGCCGCCCGGTCCGCCGCGCGCACGGCGGAACGCCACGCCACCCGCCGCCTCCGCCCCCGCCCCGGCGGACGCCCCCGCCCCGGCGGACGTCCCCGCCCCGGCGGACGTCCCCGCCCCGGCGGACGCCGCCGCCCCGGAGAGGCGGGGTCTCCCCGGCCCCGCCCGCCCCGCTCCCTCCCCCCACACCACCCCCGTCCCCTCTTGCGCCCACCCCTCCCCCCGGGCGATACGCGTGCGAAGGAGCCCGCGATGAGCGACATGATCACGGCGGAACTGGTCGATCTCGACCTGTCCGCCGACACCAAGGAAGCGGCGGCGCGCACCCTCGCCGCACGCATGGTGGCCCTGGGCCGGGTGACCGACCTGGAGGGCTTCCTCGCCGACGTGGCCGCCCGCGAGGCCCAGATGCCGACCGGCCTCGACGGCGGCATCGGCATCCCGCACTGCCGCAGCGCGCACGTCACCGAACCGACGCTCGCCTTCGGGCGCAGCGCCGCCGGCATCGACTTCGGCGCGGCCGACGGCCCCGCCGACCTCGTCTTCCTCATCGCCGCCCCGGCCGGTGCCGACGACGCCCACCTGACGATCCTGTCGTCGCTGGCCCGGCAGCTGATGAACGCCGAGTTCACCGACGCGCTGCGGTCGGTGGGCGACACGGCGGCAGCGGCGGCGCTGATCCGCGGCGACGAGGCGCCCGGGGCGGCCGCCGGAACCGGCGAGCGTGCCTCCGCGGACACCCCCGAGGCCGGCCGGGACGTCCCCGAGGCCGACCAGGGCGTCCCCGAGGCCGGCCGGGGCGCCTCCGCAGGAAGCCAGGGCGCGACCGCGAGCGGCCAGGACGCCGCCGCGGCCGGTTCCGAGGACCCCGTGGCGTCGGCGGGAGCGGCCTCTCCCGCCGCCGCCACGGCCGGCACCGACACCGGGACCCCCGCCGCGGACCGTCCGTTCCGCATCGTCGCCGTCACCTCCTGCCCGACCGGCATCGCGCACACCTACATGGCGGCCGAGTCGCTGGAGAACGCCGGCCGCGAGGCGGGCGTCGAGATCGTCGTCGAGACGCAGGGCTCGGCCGGCTTCAACCGGCTCGACCCGGCCGTGATCGCGGCGGCGGACGGCGTGATCTTCGCGCACGACGTCGCCGTCCGGGAGAAGGACCGTTTCGCCGGGAAGCCCACCGTGGACACCGGCGTGAAGGCGGCCATCAACCGGCCCGCCGAGCTGATCGGCGAGGTGCGCGCCAAGGCGGAGCGCGGCGAGGCCACGGCCGCCAGGCCCGGCGGCACACCCGTCGAGCGCGCGGGCGAACCCGGCGAGGGCTACGGCAGCAAGCTGCGCAAGTGGCTGATGTCCGGCGTCAGTTACATGGTCCCGTTCGTCGCGGCGGGCGGTCTGCTGATCGCGCTCGGCTTCGCGATCGGCGGCTACCAGATCAACGAGGCCAAGCCGGTCACCGAGCACTTCGACTGGGGCCAGGTCGACAGCTGGGGCGCGCTGCTGTTCCAGATCGGCGCGGCGGCCTTCGCCTTCCTCGTCCCCGTCCTCGCCGGATACATCGCGTACGGCATGGCCGACCGGCCCGGTCTGGTGCCCGGCTTCGTCGGCGGTGCCATCTCCGTGACGATCGGCGCCGGCTTCCTCGGCGGCCTGGCGGCCGGTCTGATCGCCGGTGCCGTGGTGCTCGCGATCCAGCGGGTCGACATCCCGCCGGTCCTGCGCGGCATCATGCCGGTGGTGGTGATCCCGCTGATCTCCACGGCGGTCGTCGGGTTCCTGATGTTCGTGGTGATCGGCAAGCCGATCTCCGAGGCGCAGAAGGGCCTGACCGACTGGCTCAGCGGCCTGTCCGGCGCCAACGCCGTCCTGCTCGGCGTGCTGCTCGGCCTGATGATGTGCTTCGACCTCGGCGGCCCGGTCAACAAGGTCGCCTACACCTTCGCCACGGCCGGCATCGCGGTCGCCGACCCCAGCGACTCCGCCATGAAGATCATGGCCGCGGTGATGGCCGCCGGCATGGTCCCGCCGCTGGGCATGGCGCTGGCGACGACCGTCCGCAGGAAGCTGTTCACCCCCGCCGAGCAGGAGAACGGCAAGGCGGCCTGGGTGCTCGGGGCGTCCTTCATCTCCGAGGGCGCCATCCCGTTCGCCGCCGCCGACCCGCTGCGGGTCATCCCCGCCTCCATGGCGGGCGGCGCGGTCACCGGCGCCCTGACCATGGCCTTCGGTTCGACCCTGCGCGCCCCGCACGGCGGCATCTGGGTCACCTTCCTGATCGGCAAGCCGTTCCTCTACCTGCTGGCCATCGCGGCCGGTACGGCGGTCACGGCCGGCCTGGTCATCGTCCTGAAGGGGCTGCGCAAGACACAGCCGGGCACCGCGGCCGCGGGATCCGGGAAGGGCCCGGCGGCGCCGACGTCCGAGGCCAAGCAGCCGGTGGCGGCGTGAGGACCCGCAGGGCCTCCACGGTCCGGCCCGCCGGGCCTGCGAGATAGATCACGATCATCACGGTCCGGGGCGCCCGCCCCGGACCGTGAGGTGTACTGGGGCCATGCCTGAGCACGACTCGATCCTGCGGCTGACGGGTGTGGTCCTCCTCGCCCTGGCGGCCGGGGTCTGGAGCGTCGGCCTGGTCCGCGTCCTGCGCCGCGGCAGGGCCGAGACCTCCTGGCCGGTGCCCCGCCCCCTCACCGCCCTCCCGCCGCAGCGGCGGACCGGCCCCGCGCTGGAGGCCGTCGAACTGACCCCGGCGGAACGGTCCGCCTTCGCGAGCCTGGTGCAACGCCTCGACGAAGGACCCCGATCCGACGGGCCCGGGCGAGAGGGTCCGGCCCGCGGCTGAGATGCGCGAGAAGGGTCCCGCCGGGCGGCCCGGCCGCCCGGCCGGGGCACTGCCCCCGCGGCGCGGGACGCCGGTTCCCGGTCTCCGGCCCGGCGCGGAGGACGGTGTGCTGCCCCCGCGGCGAGGAACACCGGCTCCCGGCGATGCGGCGGCGGCAGCACACGCGCATCCCGGCGACGCGGTGCCGAGGGGCACGCCCCTCAGGACACCTGCGCCGCCCGCCGCTCCATCGCCTCCCGGGCCGTGTCCTCGGTGACGTACACCTCGCACATGTGCCGGCCGTCCGGCGTCGCCGTGTGCTCGACCTCCCACAAGGAGACCTCGCTGCCGTCACGCAGCAGGAACGCGTGCTCGTAGAGCGAGAAGGACAGCCCCGTCCGCTCCGCGCGGCGCGGGCGGCCGAAGGCCTGGGTGATCCGGTGCGCGCACGCCGTCGCCAGCAGCGCGGCCGTCTCGGCGCCCGGCCGGTCCGGGTTCTCCGCCCGGCGCAGTAAACGGCGCGCGTGGTCCGCCGAGTCGTCGGTCAGGTACGCGTGGCGGGGCGCGAGGACCGGTGACAGCTGCACCGTCACCGGCAGCTCGAAGGCCGGCGCGTCCGGCGGCAGCGGCAGCTGGGCCGTGGCGGCGCGCAGCTCCTCCTCGTCGGTGTACACCTCGTGCTGCGGCTCGCTGCCCGGGGCGGTGTTGTGGACGAGTTCCCAGAGGGTGAGCGCCGAGCCGTCGGCGAGCAGCCAGGTGTGCCGGTAGGTCTCCCGGTGCAGGCCCGCGCTGTGGTGCGCCGAGTGCAGCGAACTGTCGTACGCCAGCGCACAGTCCAGCCGCCGTATCGTCTCGTCGGGCAGTTCGAAGGAGTTCAGGGCACGGCCGAGGAGTCGCGCGAGGTGCTCCTCCGGAGGCTCGGGCGAGTCGGGTGGTTCGTACGCTGCCGTCTCGTACGGAACGCTCAAGGTTTCTCCCGGCGTTGCTGCATGTCACCTTGTGGGTGCATACCGTAGCCCCTCGGTCGGACATCATGCCCGGGAACCGAGAAAACGTACGCGGGGAAAACGTCCGGGCCGCGCGGAACGTTCCCGCGCGACCCGGCGCGTCGTCGAACGCTCCTGATCAGGAGCCGGTTCGGTGCCTCAGACGGCGCTGCCCGCGACCCACTCGCCCCACGGCAGGTTCCAGCCGTTGAGGCCGTTGTCGGGCGCCACCGTCTTGTCGGGGGAGTTCTTGACGATCACCACGTCCCCGACGAGCGAGTGGTCGTAGAACCACTTGGCGGGGGTGCTGCCCCGCGCGCCCTGCACGTCCTGCAGGCCCACGCAGCCGTGGCTGGTGCCCTGGCGGCCGAAGGGCGGGCTGCCCTTGCTGTACCAGTAGTTGCCGTGCAGGAAGGTCCCGGAGGTCGTCAGCCGCATCGCGTGCGGCACGTCCGGGATGTCGTACTCGCCGCCGAAACCGACCGTCGAGCCGTTCATCCGCGTCTGCACGAACTTCTCGGAGATCACCATCTGCCCGTTGTACGTCGGGGTGTCCGGGCTGCCCGCCGAGATCGGGACCGACTTGAGGGTCTTGCCGTCGCGCACGACCGTCATGGTCTGCGTGTTCACGTCGACGGTGGAGACCTGCGACCGGCCGACCGTGAAGGTGACCGTCTTCTTCTGCACCCCGTGGATCCCGTCGGCGCCCTGCACGCCGTCCAGGTCGATCTTCATCGTGACCTTGGAGCCGGCCTTCCAGTACTCCTCGGGGCGGAAGTCCAGCCGCTGCGCCCCGAACCAGTGCCCGACCACCTTCTGCCCGCTGCTGGAACGGACCGTGATGTGCGACTGCACGGCCTTCCGGTCGGTGATCGCCTTGTCGAAGGTGAACGACACCGGCATCCCGACGCCCACCGTGGCGCCGTTGTCCGGGGTGTACGTCCCGATGAAGCTGTTCGCCGGCGACACGGTCGTGAAGACCGAGTCGGCGGCGGCGGTACGGCCGTCCGAGTCCTTCGCGGTCGCCGATATCCGGTACTTCGTCCCGCGTTCCAGCTGCTCCTTCGGCTTCCACACGCTGCCGTCGGCGGACATCGCCCCCGGTACGGTCTCGTCCGTCTCCGCCACCGTCATCCGCACGCCGGTCAGCTTCCCGCCGCTGACCTTCACGCCCGTGCGGTTGATGGACGCGCCGGCCGAGCCGTCCTTCGCCGAGATGACGATCTTCGCGACGGACGTCCTGGCGGAGGAACCCCGGCCGCCCTCGTCGCCGTTCTCGGCACTGGCGCTGCCGCCGCAGGCGGTGAGCGTCAGCGCGCCGACCACCAAGCCGGCACAGGCCCCCAGTACGCGCCGCGCTGCAATGTCCGGCGTTGTCACGGGCTTCCCCCTCTTCGTGCGATGTGCGCGATCCGCTCCCGTACGCGGAGGAAGAGGGGTGCTGCGGCGGCTCGGGTTCCCGTCGGCCGCCCGGAACGCCGCCACGTGACAGAACCGGGACAATCGCACGGACACCCACCGGAACGGCCCCCTCGGGCGCCTTCCCGGACGTCGCCCGGGAAGGCGCCCCGGGCCGGTCACCCGCCGGCACGACCGGGCGCCCCGGCGCGTTCCCGGCACGTTCCCGTCAACGGCCCCCGTACAGCTCCCCGTACGACGGCCACGCCCCGCCCGGCCCGTCCACCGGCTCGGCGGCGCGCACCGCCCGGACGATCGCCCGGGTCACCACGTCCGCGCCCGCGGCGAGGATCTCGTTGAGGGCGAGCGGCCCGTCGCCGAGCGGGCGCCGCCCGGTCGCCAGCGTGAAGACGCTGTCCCCGTCGTTCAGCAGGTGCACCGGCCGCACCGCACGGGCGATGCCGTCGTGCGCGGTGCCGGCCAGCTTCCGCGCCTGGGCCTTGGACAGCTCCGCGTCGGTGGCGACCACGGCGAGCGTGGTGTTGAGCGGGGGAGGCGCGTTCCGCGCGGCGACCTCGTCGAGACGCCGGCGTGCCGCCTCGTGGACGTGCGCCTCCGGACAACGCACGCGCCCCTGGAAGAACTCCCCGTACAGCACCCCCGTTTCCGGATCCAGCGCCGACCCCACGGCATTGGCCACCACCAGGGCGGCCACCGTGATCCCCGAGTCGAGCACGGTGCTCGCGCTGCCCACGCCGCCCTTCAGCGCCCCGATCACCGCTCCGGTCCCGGCCCCGACGCACCCCTCGGCGACGGGCGCCCCGGGCTCGCCCGCCGCTGCGGCCTCCACCGCGGCCCGCCCGGTGGCCGCGTCCGGCCGGGCCCGGAAGTCGCCGCCCCGCCCCAGGTCGAAGACGCAGGCGGCGGGCACCACCGGCACGACGTGCAGCGGGTCCGCCCCGACGCGCACGCCCCGCCCCCGCTCCTCCAGCCAGGCCATCACCCCGGACGCCGCGTCCAGGCCGTACGCGCTGCCGCCCGTCAGCACGACCGCCTCGACCTTCTGCACGACGTTGCGCGGATCGAGGGCGTCGGTCTCCTTGGTGCCGGGCCCGCCCCCGCGCACGTCCACGGCGGCGACGGCCCCGCCCTCCGGGGCGAGCACGACCGTCGTGCCGGTGAGCCAACCGTCGCCGATGCGTGTCGCGTGCCCCACCCGCACACCCGGGACATCCGTCAGAGAGCCACCTGTCAGAGCGTCAACTGTCATGGCGCCAGTCTGGGCCAGGCGGCGGAGGCCGGTCCCGGCATCGGGACCGGGCGGCCGCGCCGCCCGCCGCGCTGAGGCCCTTCGCCGGGCCGTGCCGTCCCGCTGTGCCGTCCCGCCGGGCCGTGCCACCCCGCCGGATCGAGCGCCCTGCTGGGGCGAGCCGCCCTGCCGGATCGAGCCGCCCGGCTGGACGAGCCGCTCCGCAGCGGCGTGCCGTCCCGATGGGGCAGGCCACCCCGCGGGGCCAGGACGCCTTGCCGGGGCAGACCACCTTGCCGGATCAGCCACCCCGGCGGGTCAGGCCGCCCCGCTGAGCCGGTGAGGGCGGAGTGGGCCCGTACCCTGGACGCATGAGTACCGCCCCCGACCCCGAGCCGCGCGAGCCGAAGCC
This sequence comes from Streptomyces sp. NPDC085946, assembly GCF_044540485.1. Taxonomy (NCBI): domain Bacteria; kingdom Bacillati; phylum Actinomycetota; class Actinomycetes; order Kitasatosporales; family Streptomycetaceae; genus Streptomyces; species Streptomyces sp. NPDC085946. The sequence continues at coordinate 262,113 of NZ_JBITSF010000005.1, forward strand.
CGCCCTGTTCTTCGACGACCCGCTGGACCAGCAGTCCTCCGACGACACCGACCGCGGGTGGGGCGACCGTACGGACGGCGACGGCGCGTCCGACCTGAAGCGCTTCCTCGACGAGAAGCCGCCCCACCACCTGTAGGCAGCACCGGCGGGTACGGGGTGGTCCGCCCACCCGCCGGCCCGGGCCGTCACTGCCGGTCGTGCCCCGAGCCGCGCTGGGCGACCAGGGCGTCCCGGATCTCCTTGAGCACCTCCAGCTCGGTCACCTCGACGATCTCCTTCGTGCCCTCGCGCTCCCTGCGGCGGGCCTCCTGCCGGGCCAGGTACTTGGACATGGGCAGGACCATCAGGAAGTAGACGACCGCCGCGGTGATCACGAAGGTGAGGGTCGCGCCGAGGACGGATCCCCACATGATCGGGATACCGCTCGTCACCGTGCCGTCGGCGGCCACCTTGCAGGGGTCCTTCAGGCAGGAGCGGTAGTTGTCGAGGCTTTTGGTGCCGACCGCTCCGACCAGCGGATTGATGATCCCCTTCACCACCGAGTTCACGATGTTGGTGAAGGCGGCGCCGATCACCACCGCCACGGCCAGATCGACGACGTTCCCGCGCATCAGGAAGGCCTTGAAGCCCTGCAGGACGCTCGGTTCCTTCTTCTCGTTCACCTCGGGGCCTCTCCTCGCGTACACAGGTTGTGGAGCAAAACGCTCCGCAACCTACGTCACCGTGGGGCCGACCAGCGCAACCGGATCCCCCCGACGAGGGACTTGACCGCGGGGCCGTCGATGCCCTGGTCACCACAGCGTCACCGCCAGCCGTGCCGTGGCGCCGGCGCCCGCGAGGCGCGCCGCCGTGGAGCGCGGTACCGACAGGACCACCAGCGCCCCGCCGTCGCCCGCCCCCTCCAGAGGCGGGGGCACCTTCGTCACCCGGGCCCCCCGTGCGACCACGCGCGCCTCGCCGCCGGTCACCGTCTCCTCGGCGGCGATGACGTCGACCCGGTCACCGGGCCGCAGCAGCCGGACCGTGGCCGCGTCGGCGATCCGCACGGGCGCGGTCACCTTCGCCGCCGGCCGGCGGGGACGTGCGGCAGGCCCGCCCGCCGCGGACGACGCGGCACGGGTGGCCGTCGGCCCGTGCGGATGCCCGCGCGCCCGGTCGGCGTCCTCCGGGGCGGCCGCGAGCAGGGCCGCCGCGGTGACGGCGAGCCCGGCCGCCACGGCCCGCCCGCGGTGGCGCACCAGACGCCCCGGACCGTGCCGCCCGCCCCGCACGCGCACGGGGGCGAAGCCGGGCACCTCCCGGGTGGGAGGAACGTCCGCGCCCGGCGGGTACGGCACGGAGCGGGCGGGAGCCGATGGCGGGGTGACAGAAGAGGAAGGGGAAGCGGGGGCGGAAGAGGAGGGAGAAGGGGACACGGGAGGAGACAGGAAAAAGGGGGAGAGGGAAGGGGAGAGCAGCGACACGCGAACCACCACCTGCGACGAGGGACCGACCGGCGAGCCCGCGAAGGGCTCGCGACCCCCACGATGCGGCCTTCCGCCGTCGCCCGCCGCGGCCTGTGGACACGGTCGGCGGTTGTGGACAACCCCCTCACCCGAAGGTGCGGTTCCGCCTCACTCCGGCACGCCTCACCCCGGCACGCTCCACCCCACCCGGCACGCCTCACCCCGAGACGTCTCGCCCCACCCCGAGACGTCCCGCCACGCCCTGCCTACGGCAGCGCGAACCCCGGATCCATCCCGCCCAGCGCCGTCGCACACAGACAGTCCCGCTCCGCCGTCGCCGGCAGCGCCGCCACCGCGTCGAACAGCACCCCCCGCATCCGGTCCACGTTCGCCGCGAACACCCGCAGCACCTCCTCGTGGGAGACGCCCTCGCCGGTCTCGGCGCCCGCGTCGAGGTCGGTGACCAGGGTCAGCGACGTGTAGCAGAGCTCCAGCTCGCGGGCGAGCGCGGCCTCCGGGTGCCCGGTCATGCCGACCACCGACCAGCCCTGCGCCTGGTGCCACAACGATTCCGCACGGGTGGAGAAGCGCGGCCCCTCCACCACGACCAGCGTGCCGCCGTCGACCGGCTCCCAGTCCCGCCCGCGCGCCGCCTTCAGCGCGACGGTCCGCCCGGCGGGGCAGTAGGGGTCGGCCAGCGAGACGTGCACGACGTTCGGCACCGTGCCGTCCGGCAGCGGCAGCCCGTCGAAGTAGGAGTTCGCCCGGGACTTGGTCCGGTCGACGAGCTGGTCCGGCACCAGCAGGGTGCCGGGGCCGTACTCGGGGCGCAGGCCGCCCACCGCGCACGGGCCGAGGATCTGGCGCACGCCGACCGAGCGCAGGGCCCACAGGTTGGCCCGGTAGTTGATGCGGTGCGGCGGCAGGTGGTGGCCGCGGCCGTGCCGGGGGAGGAAGGCGACCCGCCGGCCGGCGACCTCGCCGAGGAAGAGGGAGTCGCTGGGCGGCCCGTACGGGGTGTCCACCCGGACCTCGGTCACGTCGTCGAGGAACGAGTAGAAACCGGAGCCGCCGATCACGCCGATCTCGGCGTTCGCCTTGTTCGCCATGGTCCGCACCCTAACCGCATCCGCGGACGCCGAAGACCCCGCCGCCGGAGGGCGACAGGGTCTCGTGAGAGATCGGCGCGATACGCCTGCACGGGCCGGCGGTGAGCATCCGCACGGACCGGCAGGGAGCCCGCACGGACTGCGGACAAGGCCTGTACGAACCGCGGACAGCGCCCGCGCGAACCGCCAGGCAGCGCCCGCAGGAACCACGGACAGCACCCGCGCGAACCGGCGGGCAGCGCCCGCAGGAACCACGGACAGCACCCGCGCGAACCGCCAGGCAGCGCCCGCAGCAGTCGGTCCCGCGCGGTCGGCGGCCCGCCGCAGCGGGCCGGAGCTACGCCGCGGTGCTGCTGCCGGCCGAGCTGCTGGAGCCGGACGACGAGGACGAGCTGCCGGAGCTCGACGCGGCGGAGTCCGAGGACGACGAGGTCGTGCTCGACGACTTCGACGAGGCCGGGGAGCTGCTCGACGAGGAGCCGCGGCTGTCGTTGCGGTAGAAGCCGGAGCCCTTGAAGACGATGCCGACCGCCGAGAACACCTTCTTCAGGCGCCCCTTGCAGCTCGGGCACTCCGTGAGGGCGTCGTCGGTGAACTTCTGCACCGCCTCGAGGCCTTCGCCGCACTCGGTGCACTGGTACTGGTAGGTCGGCACTGTCTTCCTCCTGGCACTCTCACTCAATGAGTGCTAACGACGATCCATAGTGACCTATTCCGCGCCCTCAGTCCACTGCCACCGGCACGCGGTGACCGACGCCACGCGCGACGGTACGGCCCCCGGGGCCCGCCGCCAGCCGCGAACGCAGTGCCACCAGGGTGACCAGAGCGAGCAGTGTGCCGCCCATCGGCACCAGGAAACCGGCCCCGGTCCACCAGCGGTCCTCCAGCTGGCCGGCGACCGTCACGGCGGCCGCCTGCCCCAGTGCCACCGCACCGGTCAGCCAGGTGAACGCCTCGGTGCGGGCCCCGGCCGGCACCAGGTCCTCGACCAGGGTGTAGCCGGTGATCAGGGAGGGCGCGATGCACATGCCGACGAGCAGGCCGAGCCCGGCCAGCACCGGCACCGAGTGCGCGGCCCACAGGCCGGAGGCGGCCAGGGCGAGGGCGGCGTAGCCGACGACCAGGCGCTGCCGGGGGGCCGCCTTCCAGGCGACGGCGCCGCAGACCAGGCCGGCGAGCATGTTGCCGGCGGCGAAGACGCCGTACAGGACGCCGTTCAGGCCGGGCTCGCCGATCGACTCGGTGAACGCGGCCAGCGAGACCTGCATGCCGCCGAAGACCGACCCGATGCCCAGGAACGTCACGATCAGCACGCGCACCCCGGGGACGCGCAGCGCGGAGACGTGCTCGACGCGCGCGTGCCCGGCGGTCGCGGTGACCGGCGGCTGGGTGCGCTTCTGCGCGGCGAACAGCAGACCGCCGAGCAGGGTCAGCGAGGCCTCCGTCACCAGGCCGGCGGCCGGGTGCGCGGCGGTGCACAGGGCGGTGGCCAGCAGCGGGCCGACGACGAAGGTCAGCTCGTCCGTGACGGACTCGAAGGCCGCCGCCGTGGTCATCAGGGGGGAGTCCTTGAGGGTGACGCCCCAGCGGGCCCGCACCATGGGGCCGATCTGCGGCACCGAGGCGCCCGTCGGCACGGCCGCCGCGAACAGCGCCCACAGGGGCGCGTCCGCCAGCGCCAGCGCCGTCAGGGTCAGCCCGGACACGGCGTGCAGCAGGATGCCGGGGACCAGGACGGCGCGCTGCCCGTAGCGGTCGGCCAGGCGTCCGCTGTAGGGCGCGAACAGCGCCATCGAGACGCCGGTGACGGCCGCGGCGGCGCCCGCCGCGCCGTAGGAGCCGGTGGTGTGCTGGACGAGCAGCACGATGGAGATCGTCAGCATCGCGAACGGCTGGCGCGCCGCGAAGCCGGGGAGCAGGAACGTCCAGGCGCCGCGGGTGCGCAGCAGCTGTCCGTAGCCCGGGCGGGAGGGCGCCGCCGAGTTCTTCGACGGAGTGACCGTGGATGCCACGGCCCGTGCCTTTCTGCCGCCTGGTAGCGCGGCCCGTTCACGTCACGGGCGCGCCGAGAGCTGTCCTCTTGCGCGGACTGCGGTAGATACCGGCGCCCGCTGAGTCGAGGAGGGGCGTCCCGGCCGCCATACGGTCGCGCCAGCTCTGCATCAGGCAGAGTTGGTTCGATCTGGGTGACGCCTGCATCTTACAGGAAACACATTCGACACACCTGTGAAACCGAGCACCATGTGCGCTCCGACCTGCGGTTACTCCTGCGCCCCGTTGACGCCCAGCCACCCGGCGAGCTTGCCGCCCCGGCCGACCGCGCGCAGCCGCCGCTCCGCCGCGTCCCGCACCGGGTCCGTGGCGACCACCAGGAGCTCGTCCCCGCGCCGCAGCACCGTCGTGGGCAGGGGCACGAAGGACCGTCCGTCCCGGACGACGAGGGTGACGGCGGCCCCGGAGGGCAGCCGCAGCTCGTGCACCTCGACGCCGTGCATCCTGGAGCCCTCGGGGATCGCGACCGACAGCAGGTGCCCGCGCAGCCGCTCCAGGGGCGCCGACTCGATGCCGAGGTCGGCGGCCTCCTGGTCGTCCCCCAGGTGCAGCCGTCGGGCCAGCCACGGCAGCGTCGGCCCCTGGATCAGGGTGTAGACGACGACCAGGACGAAGACGATGTTGAAGATCCGGCGGCTGGCCTCGACGCCCTGCACCATCGGGATGGTCGCCAGGATGATGGGCACGGCCCCGCGCAGCCCGGCCCAGGACATCAGGGCCTGCTCCTGCCACGGCACCCGGAAGGGCACCAGGCACAGCACCACGCTGAGCGGACGCGCCACCATGGTCAGCACCAGCCCGATGACGAGCGCGGGCACGATGTCGTCGCCCAGCTCGTGCGGGGTGACCAGCAGTCCGAGCAGGACGAACATGCCGATCTGGGCGATCCAGCCCAGTCCGTCGGCGAACCCGCGGGTGGCGGGCCAGTGCGGCAGCCTGGCGTTGCCCAGCACCATGGAGGCGAGGTAGACGGCGAGGAAGCCGCTGCCGTGGGCCAGGGCGCCCACCGCGTAGGCGGCGACGGCGATCGCCATGACGGCGATCGGGTAGAGGCCGGAGGCGGGCAGCGCCACGTGCCGCAGCCCCCACACGCCCAGCCAGCCGACCGCGAGCCCGATGGCCGCGCCGATGACCAGCTCCAGGGCGATCTCGCCGAGCAGGACGTACCAGTGGTGCACCGGGCCGGCCGTGGAGAAGGCGACCACCAGGATGACCACCGGGGCGTCGTTGAAGCCGGACTCGGCCTCCAGGGTGCCCGTCACGCGCGCGGGGAGCGGTATTTTCCGCAGCACCGAGAAGACGGCCGCCGCGTCGGTGGAGGACACCACCGCGCCGATGATGAGCGCCTGGCGCCACTCCAGCCCGATCAGGTAGTGCGCGGCCACCGCCGTGACGCCCACGCTCACCGCGACCCCGGCCAGGGCCAGCACCGAGGCGGCCGGCAGGGCGGGTCTGATCTCCTTCCACTTCGTGCCGAGACCGCCCTCGGCCAGGATCACGACCAGGGCCGCGTAGCCGATGACCTGGGTCAGTTCGGCGTTGTCGAAGTGGATGCCGCCGATGCCGTCCTGGCCCATGAGCACGCCGATGCCCAGGTAGACGAGCAGGCTGGGGAGCCCGCTGCGCGAGGAGATCCGGACCGCTGCGACGGCGACGAGCAGGACGATCGAGCAGACGAGCAGGAGCTGGTTGAGGTGGTGAACAGTCAGCGGCCGATTCCTTCCCTGGCTCGCACGCACGCGCGCGGGAGCTCACGTATCACGTACATCGCACACGAAGTCGTCATGCTTCGCGGCAAACTACTTCGTTACCTTACCTAACTCTTGACTGTTTCTTGACACTCGACAGGGCAAGATCGAACGCTCGTACGCGCCGGTTCCCCACTCCGCGTCAAGTGGCGTCGGCCCCTGCGCCTATCGTTGCTCCAGCGCTCAGTTAAAAGCACAGCCGAACCTGCCGCTCGCGTTAGGACAGCAAGGACAGCGATGCCCCCCAACACCACCGCCTCCACGGGTCAGCAGCCCGGCAAGTCCGGCAGGAAGAAGGGGCGCAAAGCCCGTCTGATCGTGTTCGTACTGGTGCTGGCCCTCGTCGGCGGCGTCGCCTACGGGGCCTACTGGTCCATCAGCACCGTCCGTGCCTCCTTCCCGCAGACCAAGGGCTCGATCACGCTCGACGGCCTGTCGGGCCCCGTCGACGTCAAGCGCGACGGCTACGGCATCCCGCAGATCTACGCCTCGTCCGACGAGGACCTGTTCATGGCGCAGGGCTACGTCCAGGCGCAGGACCGGTTCTACGAGATGGACGTGCGCCGCCACATGACCGCCGGGCGCCTGTCGGAGATGTTCGGCAAGGGCCAGGTGGACAACGACGAGTTCCTGCGCACCCTGGGCTGGGACCGGATCGCCAGGCAGGAGTACGACACCAAGCTGTCGGCCGCCACCAAGAAGTACCTCCAGGCGTACGCCAAGGGGGTCAACGCCTACCTGGCGGGCAAGCAGGGCGAGGAGATCTCCCTGGAGTACGCGGCGCTCGGGTTCACCAACGACTACAAGCCGCAGAAGTGGACCCCGGTCGACTCCGTCTCCTGGCTGAAGGCGATGGCGTGGGACCTGCGCGGCAACATGCAGGACGAGATCGACCGCGCCCTGCTGACCAGCCGCCTCGGCCCGAAGCAGATCGCCGACCTGTACCCGGAGTACCCGTACAGCCGCAACAAGGCGATCGTGCAGGAGGGCCAGTACAGCGAGCTCACGCAGACGTTCGAGGCGGACGGCGCCGGCGCCGGCAGCGGGACGAGCGGCTCCTCCGCGGGGACCGGCACAGGGACGGGCACCGGCACCGGCACTGGGACGGGCACCGGCACCGGGACGGGCACCGGCACCGGCACCGGCACGGACTCCGGCGCCTCCGCTCTCCAGAGCCAGCTGACGGGCCTGTACAAGGAGCTGGACGACCTGCCCGCCGCCGTCGGCGTGAACGGCAACGGCATCGGCTCGAACTCCTGGGTGATCGGCGGCGAGCACACCATCACCGGCAAGCCGCTGCTGGCCAACGACCCGCACCTGTCGGCCGCGCTGCCGTCCGTCTGGTACCAGATGGGCCTGCACTGCCGCAGCGTCTCGGCCACGTGCCGGTACGACGTCACCGGCTACACCTTCGCCGGCATGCCCGGGGTGATAATCGGCCACAACCAGGACATCTCCTGGGGCATGACCAACTCCGGCGTCGACGTCACCGACCTGTACCTGGAGAAGATCAGCGGCGACGGCTACCTGTACGACGGCAAGGTCAAGCCCTTCGCCACCCGCGAGGAGACCATCAAGGTCGCCGGCGGCACGCCGAAGAAGATCGTCGTCCGGGAGACCAACAACGGCCCGCTGCTCTCCGACCGTTCCGACGACCTCGTCCGGGTCGGCCGGAAGGCCGCCGTCGACACCGCCGCCCCCGACCGCGGCGACGGCTACGGCGTGTCCCTGCGCTGGACCGCGCTCCAGCCCGGCACCACCATGGACGCCGTCTTCGCCATGAACCGGGCGAAGAACTTCAGCGACTTCCGCAAGGCGGCCGCGCTGTTCGAGGTGCCCTCGCAGAACCTGGTCTACGCCGACACCGAGAACCACATCGGCTACACGCTGCCCGGCCGGATCCCCACGCGCGCCGAGGGCCACGACGGCTCCGTCCCGGCGCCGGGCTGGGACCCGGCGTACCGCTGGACCGGCTACATCGAGCAGGACGAGCTGCCCTACGAGTACGACCCGGAGCGCGGCTACATCGTCACCGCCAACCAGGCCGTGGTCGACAAGGACTACCCCTACACGCTCACCACGGACTGGGGCTACGGCACCCGCAGCCAGCGCATCACCGACCTGATCCAGTCGAAGATCAAGGACGGCGGCAAGATCTCCACCGACGACATGCGCCAGATGCAGCTCGACAACAGCAGCGAGATCGCCAAGCTGCTGGTGCCGCAGCTGCTGAAGATCGACCCGGACGACAAGGACGTGCGGGAGGCGCAGAAGCTGCTGGAGGGCTGGGACTACACCCAGGACGCCGACTCGGCGGCCGCCGCCTACTTCAACTCCGTCTGGCGCAACATCCTGAAGCTGGCCTTCGGCAACAAGCTGCCCAAGGAGCTGCGGGTCAAGGGCCAGTGCCTGTGGGTCGAGCCGGTGAACACCACCGGGCCCGCCGACGAGGCCGACAAGGTCCGCGAGTGCGGCCTGCGCGACGCCGACCAGGCGCAGCCCGACGGCGGCGACCGCTGGTTCGAGGTGGTCCGCCGCCTGATGGCCGACGAGGACAGCGACTGGTGGACGACGTCCAAGGCCGGCACCCGGCCGGACGCGCGGACCCGGGACGAGCTGTTCAAGCGCGCCCTGATCGACGCCCGCTGGGAGCTGACGGCCAAGCTCGGCAAGGACATCGACTCCTGGAGCTGGGGCCGGCTGCACCGCCTGTTCCTGAAGAACCAGACCCTGGGCGCCGAGGGCCCCGGCTTCGTGAAGTACGTCCTCAACCGCGGTCCCTGGAAGCTGAGCGGCGGCGAGGCCGCGGTCAACGCGACCGGCTGGAACGCCGCCGGGGGCTACGGCGTCGTGTGGGTGCCGTCGATGCGGATGGTGGTCAACCTCGGCGACCTCGACAAGTCGCGGTGGATCAACCTCACCGGCGCCTCCGGGCACGCCTACAACGCCCACTACGTCGACCAGACGGACAAGTGGGCCGACGGCGAACTGCTGCCGTGGGCGTACTCCGACAAGGCGGTCGACGACAGCACCAGCGACACCCTGGTGCTCCGTCCCTGACCCCGGCCCGCTGACGGAAACGGCCTCCACGCGCGCGTGGAGGCCGTTTCCCGTTCCCGGCCGTCCTCAGCGGAAGCGCCGCACCCCCGACGGCGTCACCACGGCGTGCACCGGCCGGTCGTGCGGCTCCGCGGGCACGCGCGCGACCACCTCCGCGTCGTACAGCAGCACCACCAGGGCGGGATCGGCGCCCGCCCGTTCCAGCCGCGCGAGGACCCGGTCGTAGGACCCTCCGCCCCGCCCGAGCCGCATCCCGCGCGCGTCGACCGCCAGGCCCGGCAGCAGCACGGCGTCGGCGGCCGTCACGGCGTCCGGCCCCAGCCGCTCCCCGGCCGGCTCGAAGAGGGCCATCCTGCCGCCGTGTTGCACGCGCGCGAGGGAGCCCTCCCCGGCGTACGCGCCCCAGTCCAGGTCGTTGTCGGGCAGCAGCACCGGCAGCAGGACGCGCACGCCCCGCGCGCGCAGCGCGTCCAGCAGCGCGAGCGTGCCGGGCTCGCTCCCCACGGAGACGTACGCCGCCACCGTGCGCGCATGCGCCAACTCGGTGAGGGCGAGCGCCCCGCGGGCCAGCGCGGCGGCGGATTCCCGCACGTCACCGGGCGTCAACCTGTTCCTCACCGCGAGGATCTCCCGCCGCAACTCCCGCTTGTCAGGCTCGTCCGTGCGTCCGTCGTGTCTCAAACTCGTTCCCGTACCGTTCTCGTACCGTTTCAATCCGCTCATATGAGAGTGAAATAACCGGAGCCTCAGATTCTCTGTAAAGGCACCGGATAAGGTGTCGGGCATGAGCCAGTCGCACCCTCGGATCAGCAAGGCTGTCATCCCCGCAGCAGGCCTCGGCACCCGGTTCCTGCCGGCCACCAAGGCCACTCCCAAGGAGATGCTGCCGGTCGTCGACAAGCCGGCGATCCAGTACGTGGTCGAGGAGGCCGTCGCCGCCGGTCTCGATGACGTCCTCATGGTCACGGGCCGCAACAAGCGCCCCCTGGAGGACCACTTCGACCGCAACTACGAGCTCGAGTCCGCCCTGGAGAAGAAGGGCGACGCGGAGCGCCTGGCCAAGGTCCAGGAGTCCAGCGACCTCGCCACCCTGCACTACGTCCGCCAGGGCGACCCCAAGGGCCTCGGTCACGCGGTGCTGTGCGCGGCCCCGCACGTCGGCGACGAGCCCTTCGCCGTCCTCCTCGGCGACGACCTGATCGACCCGCGCGACCCGCTGCTCCGGCGCATGGTCGAGGTCCAGGAGCAGCACGGCGGCAGCGTCGTCGCGCTCATGGAGGTCGCCCCCGAGCAGATCCACCTCTACGGGTGCGCGGCGGTGGAGACCACCGAGGACAGCGACGTCGTCAAGGTCGGCGGACTGGTCGAGAAGCCGGACGCGGCCGACGCCCCGTCCAACTACGCGATCATCGGGCGCTACGTCCTGGACCCGCACATCTTCGACATACTGCGGCGGACCGAGCCGGGCCGCGGCGGCGAGATCCAGCTGACCGACGCCCTCCAGCAGCTCGCCGCCGACGAGAAGATCGGCGGCCCGGTGCACGGCGTCGTCTTCAAGGGCCGCCGCTATGACACCGGCGACCGCGGCGACTACCTGCGTGCCATTGTCAGGCTCGCGTGCGAACGTGAGGATCTGGGACCGGACTTCCGGACCTGGCTCCGCCGTTACGTCACCGAGGAGATGCAGCAACTTTGAGCACCGCCGCGCCCCGCACCCCAGGCCCGGACCACCTCTGGTCGGTGGACGAGCACCTGGAGGACGTCCTCGCGACCGTCCGCCCCCTCGAACCCATCGAACTGAACCTCCTCGACGCCCAGGGCTGCGTCCTGGTCGAGGACGTCACGGTGCCGGTCTCCCTGCCGCCGTTCGACAACAGCTCCATGGACGGGTACGCGGTGCGGGTCGCGGACGTGGCGGGCGCGAGCGAGGAGTTCCCGGCGGTCCTGGAGGTCGTCGGGGACATTGCGGCGGGCCAGGCCGGACTGCTCCACGTGGGCCCCGGCCAGGCCGCCCGCATCATGACCGGCGCCCCGCTGCCGTCCGGCGCCGAGACCGTCGTGCCCGTCGAGTGGACCGACGGCGGGCTCGGCGAGGGCCCGGTGAGCGGCATGCGCGCCCGCAGCCTCGCCCCGGAGGGCGCCGAGGGGCATGTGCACGTGTACCGCTCCGCCGCGGCACGCGCGCACGTGCGCGCCCAGGGCAGCGACGTCAGGGCCGGCGAGCGCGCCCTGGAGGCGGGCACCGTCCTCGGCCCGCCGCAGATCGCCCTGCTCGCCGCGATCGGCCGCGGCACGGTCCGCGTCCGCCCGCGCCCGCGCGTGGTCGTGCTCTCCACCGGCAGCGAACTGGTCCCGCCCGGCGAGCAGCTGGGCAGCGGCCAGATCCACGACTCCAACAGCTTCGCCCTCACCGCCGCCGCCCGCGACGCCGGCGCCCTCGCCTACCGGGTGGGCGCCGTCCCCGACGACGCCGAGACGCTGCGCTCCACCATCGAGGACCAGCTCGTCCGCGCCGACCTCCTGGTCACCACCGGCGGGGTGAGCGTCGGGGCGTACGACGTCGTCAAGGAGGCCCTCGCGCACGTCGGCGACGAGGACGAGCCGGGCAGCGGCGTGGAGTTCCGCAGGCTCGCCATGCAGCCGGGCAAGCCCCAGGGCTTCGGCTGCATCGGCCCCGACCACACGCCCCTGCTGGCCCTGCCCGGCAACCCGGTCTCCTCGTACGTCTCCTTCGAGCTGTTCGTCCGCCCCGCGATCCGCACCCTGATGGGGCTGGAGGACGTCCACCGGCCCCGGACCCGGGCCACCCTGACCGCCGACAAGGCGCTGACCTCGCCGAAGGGCCGCCGTCAGTTCCTGCGCGGCACGTACGCCGACGGCGCGGTCCGCCCGGTCGGCGGCGCCGGTTCCCACCTGGTCGCCGCCCTCGCGCACGCCGACGCGCTGATCGTCGTCCCCGAGGACGTCGAGTCCGTGGAGCCCGGCACCGAGGTCGAGGTCGTCCTGCTCGGCTGAGCCGGGGCGCTCGCGGGGCGCTCGCAGAGCGGTCCTGCCCGGCTGGGCGCCCCCGGTTGGCGGTACCGTGTCGCGCACAGCAGGCCCGTGCGCCGTACCGCGACGGGCCCGGACCGGGAGCGCCAGACACGCATGAGCACGCACGACCGACCCCCGCAGGACCGACTGACGCACCTCGACGAGGCGGGCGCCGCCCGTATGGTCGACGTCTCGGAGAAGGACGTGACCACGCGCACGGCCCGCGCCAGCGGCCGCGTCCTCGTCTCGCCCCGGGTGGTCGAGCTGCTGCGCGGCGCGGGCGTCCCCAAGGGCGACGCCCTGGCCACCGCGCGGATCGCGGGCATCATGGGCGCCAAACGCACCCCCGACCTGATCCCGCTGTGCCACCCGTTGTCGGTGTCCGGTGTGACACTGGACCTGTCGGTCGCGGACGACGCCGTGGAGATCCGGGCCACCGTGCGGACGACGGACCGCACGGGCGTCGAGATGGAGGCCCTCACCGCGGTCTCCGTCGCCGCGCTCACCGTGATCGACATGGTCAAGGCGGTCGACAAGGGAGCGGTCATCACGGACGTGCGGGTGGAGGAGAAGACGGGCGGCAAGTCGGGCGACTGGAGCCGGGCATGACGGGCGACGCGCCGATCGGCGGCGCCCTGCCCGCGCCGTACAGCGCCCTGGTCGTCACGGCCTCCAACCGGGCCGCCGCCGGGGTCTACGAGGACCGGGGCGGCCCGCTGGTCGCCGAGGGCCTGAGGGGCTTCGGCTTCGCCGTCGACGGGCCGCAGGTGGTCCCCGACGGTGACCCCGTGGAGGCCGCGCTGCGCGCCGGCGTCGAGGCGGGCTACGACGTGATCGTCACCACGGGCGGCACGGGCGTCTCGCCCACCGACCGCACCCCCGAGGCGACCCGGAAGGTCGTCGACCGGGAGATCCCGGGCATCGCGGAGGCCATCCGGGCGTACGGGCGGGACAAGGTGCCGACCGCGGCCCTGTCCCGCGGACTGGCCGGCGTGGCGGCGGGGACGCTGATCGTCAACCTGCCGGGCTCGTCCGGCGGGGTGAAGGACGGCCTCGCCGTCCTGGAGCCCCTGCTGGTGCACGCCGTGGACCAGCTGCGCGGCGGTGACCACCCCAGACCGGACGCGGACGGCGGGGGTGCGAGCTGAACACCCCCTCCTGGCCCGTCGAGCTGGCGGACGGCGACGTCCTGCTCCGGCCGATAAAGCTGCGCGACCAGGCCGCCTGGCGCGAGGTCAACCGGCGCAACCGCGACTGGCTGCGCCCCTGGGAGGCGACCATCCCGCCGCCCGCCCCCGGCGGCCCCCTCGCCCACCGGCCCACGTACCGCCAGATGGTCCGCCACCTCAGGCGCGAGGCGAACGCGGGCCGGATGCTGCCGTTCGTCATCGAGTACCAGGGCCGGCTGGTGGGCCAGCTGACGGTCGCCGGGATCACCTGGGGATCGATGTGCTCGGGGCACGTCGGTTACTGGGTGGACGAGGCGGTGGCCGGGCGCGGGGTGATGCCGACGGCCGTGGCGCTCGCCGTGGACCACTGTTTCCGCACCGTCGGACTGCACCGCATCGAGGTCTGCATTCGCCCCGAGAACGGTCCCAGCCGGCGGGTGGTGGAGAAACTCGGATTCCGCGAGGAGGGGCTGCGGCCGCGTTATCTCCACATCGACGGGGCCTGGCGCGACCATCTCGTCTTCGCGCTGACGGCGGAAGAGGCGCCGGAGGGGCTGCTCAGGCGCTGGCACCGGGCACGTTCCCACAACGAGCCGCGGAACCCGGGAATCCCGCGAAGCCCGGGAAATTGAATAAATGTTCGAAATTGATCGCCCGCCGGCCGTGTCGGGGCATTGAATTCGCGGGCCCGGTGTCCTGCTGATCACATGGATCACAAAAAAAGTTCGAAATATCAGCCAGATCGTGCGACACACCGGCTCAATTGGCAGATGGCCTCACGCAAACCCCTCTACCGTGTGAGGCGTGAGCAGCAGCGGCCTCATCTACGCAGTCATTGTCGGGGCCTGGGCCGCCTACTTGGTGCCGATGTGGCTCCGTAGGCAAGACGAGCTGAACGAGGCCCGTCCGACGGAACGCTTCAGCACCGCCATCCGGCTCCTGTCCGGACGAGCGGGCATGGAGCGCCGGTACGCCAGGGACCTGCAGGCGCGCTCCGCCGACGAGGGGGAGCCGGACGCCGTCGACCCGGACGCGGTCACCGACTCGGTGGACGTCCGGGCCTTCGCGGTGTCCCAAACCCGCCCGCAGGCACAGGTGCCCGCGGCGGAGCGGTCCGACCCCGAGGCGGTGACCGAGCGCGTCGAGCGCGTGGAGCCGCTGGTGTCCGAGCGCGGCGACCGGCCCTCCGGGCCCGCCGAGGCGCCGGCGGAGCGGCGGGTGCCGGCGGCCCGGCGGGCGCCGTCGGTGCAGGCCGCGCAGGCGGCCGCCGCACGGGCCCAGCGCTCGAAGGTGCTCGCGCGCCGGCGGCGCACCACCATCATGCTCTTCCTCGCCTTCACCCTCGGCGCGATCGTCGCCGCGGTCGGCGGGCTCGCCTTCCTGTGGGCGCCCGGGGTGCCCGCCGTGCTGCTCAGCGTGTACATCGCCTACCTGCGCAGCCAGGAGCGCCGCCGCTTCACCTACCAGATGGACCGCCGTCTGGCCGAGGCCGCCGCGCAGCGGCTGCGGGAGCGCCAGCGCCAGCCGCGCCGCCGCCCGGCCGCCGCGTCGCTCGGCGAGGAGACCGACGAACCGGACCGGGCGCCCGAGCAGGAGGCCGACCCCGGCCTGTCGGCGCTCGCGGCGGACCGGCGCGCGCTCGTGGAGCAGACCGACCACGCCGAGTGGGTCGACCAGCAGCGCGAGCGGCAGCGGCGGCCGGGCCAGGGCGACAGCTGGGACCCGGTGCCGGTGCCGCTGCCGACGTACGTGACCGCGCCGGTGGCGCCGCGGGCCACGCCGGACGTGGATCTCGGGGCGCCCGACGCGTGGAGCTCGGCGCGGTCCAGCGCGGCCGCGCCGGACCGGGAGGACGGGGCGGAGACCGCCGGCGCGGCGGACCCGGCGGAGGCCGGGACGCACCCCGAGGTCGAGGCGGACGACGCCGGGCACGGCGACGCCCTCCCGCAGGCCCGGAAACGCCCGCGCGGGGGCGCCTCCGCGGGGGCGTCGGCCCGGCGGGCCCGGGAGCGCGGACGGACGCCGCTCTTCGACCAGTACGAGGACGGGGACCGGCCGCGGGCCGCCAACGAGTAGCCCCGCGAAGCCGCAGGTGGCCGCCGTCCGGGAGCGGATTTCCGAGCAGGCCGATCGGGGTGCTAAAGTTTCACTCGTTGCAAGGGCCTGTGGCGCAGTCCGGTAGCGCACCTCGTTCGCATCGAGGGGGCCAGGGGTTCAAATCCCCTCAGGTCCACGCAGCATAGAGCCCCTGCCGGGATCCCCGGCAGGGGCTCTGTCGCGTGTCCGTGCTGACGGGGCCTCAAGTGGCCCGGGTCACAGCGCCTTCGCGTAGCACCGGCTCGACTCGTGGAAGCGGTAGTAGCCGAACTTCGCGCACGGCTCGTAACCGCTGGAGGTGTAGAGGGCCACCGCCTCCGGCTGCTTGGTGCCGGTCTCCAGGACCATGCGCACGCGGCCGGCCGCGCGGGCGTCCTCCTCCAGGGCGGCCAGGATGCGGCGGGCCAGCCCGCGGCCGCGCATCGACTCGACCACGAACATCCGCTTCAGCTCGGCGTCCCCGTCCAGGTTGCCCTCGTCGTTCGCGTCCTGGGCGCGCCAGCCGCCCGAGGCCACGGGCACGCCGTTCACGTCGTACGCCAGCAGGTACAGGCCGTTCGGCGGCTTGAAGTCCGACGGGTCCAGGGGGGTCGCGTCGCCGCCGTCGCCGTACCGGACGTGGTACTCGGCCTGGACCTCGTCGTTCAGCTTCACGGCGTCGGGGTGGTCGAAGGGGACCTGGCGGATAGTCATGCTGGTCACCGTATATCAATTCACTCTCGTGGTGAGGGAGGGGGCGCGGAGTGCGCGTGGTCCAGAATCGGACCTCGTCCAGTGTGCCGGTATCGTGCCGGGGTGCTCACTGTGACCTCCGTTAACGTGAACGGGCTGCGTGCCGCCGCGAAGAAGGGCTTCGTGGAGTGGCTCGCGCAGACCTCCGCCGATGTGCTGTGCCTGCAGGAGGTGCGCGCCGAGCCGGAGCAGCTGCCCGGGTCCGTCCGCGCGCCCGAGGGGTGGCACGTCGTGCACGCCCCCGCCGCCGCCAAGGGGCGCGCCGGGGTCTCGCTGTACACCCGGCGGGAGCCCGACCGCGTCCGGATCGGCTTCGGGTCGTCCGAGTTCGACGCGAGCGGGCGCTACGTCGAGGCCGACCTGCCCGGGCTCACCGTCGCCTCCCTCTACCTGCCCTCCGGCGAGGTCGGCACCGAGCGGCAGGACGAGAAGACGCGCTTCATGGGCGAGTTCCTCGGCTACCTCAAGGAGCTGCGGGAGCGGGCCGCCGCCGACGGGCGCGAGGTACTGGTCTGCGGCGACTGGAACATCGCCCACCAGGAGGCCGACCTGAAGAACTGGCGTGCCAACGGCAAGAACTCCGGCTTCCTGCCCGAGGAGCGCCAGTGGCTGGGGCGGGTCCTGGACCCGGCCGACGGCGGCTACGCCGACGTCGTGCGGGCGCTGCACCCCGGTGTGGCGGGCCCGTACTCCTGGTGGTCCTACCGCGGGCGGGCCTTCGACAACGACGCGGGATGGCGCATCGACTACCACGTGGCCACGCCCGGGCTGGCGGCGCGGGCGGTCAAGGGGTTCGTGGAGCGGGCGGCCACGCACGCGGAGCGGTGGTCGGACCACGCGCCGGTGACGGTGGTCTACGGGCCGTAGCGGCGGCGCCCGGCGGGCGGCCCGGGAACGGCGGCGCGGTGCGCGGGCGTCATCCGCGCCCGTGGTCCGGCGCCTCCCGCCCCTGCTCCCGCAGCCGGCGGTCCAGGGCCAGGGAGAGTTCCGCGTCCACCACGCTCTGGGCGAGCGGGCGCAGGCGGGCGAGGTCCTCCTCGGGGGCGTGGCCGAGGATCAGGTCGGCGAAGAGTTCGGCGAGGGCGTCGGCGTGCTCGCGGACGCGGGCGCCCGCCTGGAGGACCGCGGAGAGCGGGATGCCCTCGCGGACCAGGGCCGTCGAGACGTCGAGCAGGCGGCGGCTGATGTGGACGATCTCGTCGCCGTCGGTGCCGAGGTAGCCGAGCTCCATCGCGGCGGCCAGGTTCCCGGGGGTGTCCTGGCCCTCGAAGCGGGCGGCGAGTTCCTCGGGGGTGAGGCGGACCGGCTCCTCCTCGGTGAGGGTGCCGAAGCCCAGCAGGTCGGCCACGTCCCGGCCGTGGTCGAAGGCCTCCGCGAGTTCGGCGATGCCGCTGAGGGTGTGGCCGCGTTCCAGCAGCGCCGCGATGGTGCGCAGGCGGGCCAGGTGGTGGTCGTCGTACCAGGCTATGCGGCCCTCGCGGCGCGGGGGCGGGATCAGCTTGCGCTCGCGGTAGAAGCGCAGGGTGCGCACCGTGATGCCGGCCAGACGCGCCAGCTCTTCCATGCGGTATTCACGCTTCTCGGCCACGGGGGCACCTTAAGTCGTACCGCCGGTAACTTTCCCCGCGAGACCCCTACCCATGAGTACGGAGCTGCTCTACCCTCCCCATTGCGCCAGTGTTCACTGGCGGAGTTCTAGGCGATGCGTGGAGGCTTCGGGATGGCCGAGCACGAACACGAGCGTGCGCAGGAACATGTACGGGTCGCGGTGGTCGGATCCGGGTTCGGCGGGCTGGGCGCCGCCGTGCGGCTGCGCCGCGAGGGGATCACCGACTTCGTCGTGCTGGAGCGGGCCGGCAGCGTCGGCGGCACCTGGCGGGACAACAGCTATCCCGGGTGCGCCTGTGACGTGCCGTCACACCTGTACTCCTTCTCCTTCGCGCCCCACCCCGACTGGCCGCGCACCTTCTCCGGGCAGGAGCACATCCGCGCGTACCTGGAGCACGTCACCGACGTCTTCGGGCTGCGGCCGCACCTCCGCTTCGACGCGGAGGTGCAGCGGATGACGTGGAACGGCGAGCGGCTGTGCTGGGACATCGAGACCGCGAGCGGGAACCTGTCCGCCGACGTCGTGGTGTCCGCCACCGGACCGCTGTCCGACCCGAAGATCCCCGACATCCCGGGGCTGGACTCCTTCCCCGGCAAGGTCTTCCACTCCGCCCGCTGGGACCACGACTACGACCTGCGCGGCAAGCGGGTCGCCATGATCGGGACGGGCGCCTCCGCCATCCAGATCGTGCCCTCGATCCAGCCCGTGGTCGGCAGGCTGACCCTGTTCCAGCGGACCCCGGCCTGGGTCATGCCCCGCATGGACCGCGCCATCACCGGCGCCGAGCGGTGGCTGCACCGGCGGCTGCCCGTCACCACCCGGCTGCGCCGCGGACTGCTGTGGGGCATCCGGGAACTGCAGGTCCAGGCGTTCACCAAGCATCCCGACGAGCTCGGCTTCGTCGAGCAGCTGGCCAGGCGCAACATGGCCCGCGCCATCAAGGACCCGGCCCTGCGGGCCAAGCTGACCCCGGACTACCGCATCGGCTGCAAGCGGATCCTGCTGTCCAGCGAGTACTACCCGGCGCTCGCCCGGCCCAACGTCGACCTCGTCGCCAGCGGCCTCGCCGAGGTCCGCGGCTCCACCCTCGTCGCCGCCGACGGCACCGAGGCCGAGGCCGACGCGATCGTCTTCGGCACGGGCTTCCGCGTCACCGACATGCCCATCGCCGAGCGGGTCGTGGGCGCGGACGGGCGCACGCTCGCCGAGACGTGGAAGGACGGCATGGCGGCCCTGCGCGGCGCCTCCGCGGCCGGCTTCCCCAACTGGATGACCATCATCGGGCCCAACACCGGCCTCGGGAACTCCTCGATGATCCTCATGATCGAGTCCCAGCTGAACTACCTGGCCGACTACCTGCGCCAGCTCGACGTGCTCGGCGGCCGGGTCGCCCTCGACGCCCGCCCGGGCGCGGTGCGCGCCTGGAACGACAAGGTGCAGGAGCGCATGAAGCGCACCGTGTGGAACACCGGCGGCTGCACCAGCTGGTACCTCGACGCCGGCGGCCGCAACACCACCATCTGGCCCGGCACGACCGCCGAGTTCCGGCGCGCGACGCGCCGCGTCGACCTCGGTGAGTACGAGGTGCTGCGCGCCCCGGCCGGGCGGGACGCCGGTGCCCGGCGGGACGCGGAGGTGGGCGCGTGAGCCGCCTGCTGCACGTCTCCTCGGGGCCGTACGCCCCGCCCGCCCCGGTCCGTGAACTGACCGCCCTGTCGGCGGACGGTGCCCGGCTGCACGTCGAGGTGCACGGGCCCGAGGGCGCCCCCGCCGTCGTCCTCGCCCACGGCTGGACCTGCTCGACGGCCTTCTGGGCGGCCCAGATCCGCGCCCTGTCCGCCGACCACCGGGTCGTCGCCTACGACCAGCGCGGCCACGGGCGCAGTCCGGCGAGCCCCGCGTGCAGCACCGACGCGCTCGCCGACGACCTGGAGGCCGTGCTGGCGGCGGCGCTCGCGCCCGGCGAGAAGGCCGTCGTCGCCGGGCACTCCATGGGCGGCATGACGGTGATGGCGGCCTCGGCCCGGGCCGGCTTCCGGGAGCACGCGGCGGCCGTCCTGCTGTGCAGCACGGGCAGTTCGGAGCTGGTCGCCGGCTCGACGGTGCTGCCGATGCGGGCCGGGCCGCTGCGGACCTGGCTGACCCGGCACGTCCTCGGCTCCCGCGCCCCGCTCGGACCGGTGACGCCGCTGGCCCGCCGGATCCTCAAGTACGGCACCATGGGACCGGGTTCGGCCCCGCACATGGTGGAGGCCTGCGCCCGCATCGTGCACGCCTGTCCCCGCGCGGTGCGGCACAGCTGGTCGCAGGTGCTCGACCTGCTCGATCTCGACCACGCGGTACGCGAGTTGGCGGTGCCGGCCGCGGTGGTCGTCGGGACGGCGGACCGGCTGACCCCGCCGGCGCAGTCCCGGGCGCTGGCCGCCGCGCTGCCGCAGTGCCTCGGGCTCACCGAACTGCCGGGCATCGGCCACATGACGCCGGTGGAGGCGCCGGACCTGATCACCGGGAAGATACGCGAACTCGTCAGCACGTACGTGAAGGTGAAGGAGGGGGCATGAGCAGGGTGAGCCTGGAGGGACGGGTCGCCGTGGTGACCGGGGCGGCGCGCGGCGTGGGCGAACTGCTCGCCCGCAAACTCTCCGCCCGCGGCGTGAAGGTGGCGCTGGTGGGGCTGGAGCCGGACGCGCTCAAGGAGGTCTCCGCGCGGCTGCACAGCGACAGCGACCACTGGCACGCCGACGTCACCGACCACGAGGCGATGGCCCGGGTCGCCCGGGAGGTCAAGGAGCGCTTCGGCCGCGTCGACATCGTGGTGGCCAACGCCGGGGTCGCCACCGGAGGGCCCTTCACCGAGTCCGACCCGGAGTCCTGGCGGCGGGTGATCGAGGTCAACCTCGTCGGGTCGGCGGTGACGGCCCGCGCCTTCCTGCCGCTGCTGCTGGAGACCCGGGGCTACCTGCTCCAGATCGCCTCCCTCGCCGCGATCACCCCGGCGCCGATGATGACGGCGTACTGCGCCTCCAAGTCCGGTGTGGAGGCGTACGCGCACAGCCTGCGCGCCGAAGTCGGGTACCGGGGCGTGAAGGTCGGCGTCGGCTACCTGTCGTGGACCGACACCGACATGGTGCGCGGGGCCGACCAGGAGGACGTCATGCGGGAGTTGCGGCAGCGGCTGCCCTGGCCGTCCAACAAGACGTACCCGCTGGGCCCGGCGGTGGACCGGCTGGTGGCCGGGATCGAGCGGCGGGCCGGCCACGTGTACGGGCAGTGGTGGCTGCGCGGCATGCAGGGCGTGCGCGGGTATCTGCCCGCGGTCATCGGGACCGTGGGGCAGCGGGAGATGCGGCGGTTCGCGGACCGGCTGGAGGGGATGCGCACGGGGCTGGTCGGAGCGGGCGGCGCGGCGGACGAACAGGAGCGCGTCACGCACCGTAAGTGATCGACATGCGCAGGGTCATCGCCCGTGTGAATCTGGTCGGGCCAGATCCCCTCACCCCCCACGGGAGTGAACCCACATGGGTATGAAGGACCAGTTCCAGGAGAAGTCCCAGCGCATGCAGGAGCAGGCCAAGCAGAAGATCGGCGAGGCCAAGGAGCGCGGCCAGCAGCAGCGCGGGCGCCGTCCCGAGGACGAGGACACCGAGCGCATGCGGCGCGAGGAGCGGGAGCGGGTCGAGCAGGACTACGACGCGTAGTCGCTGCGCTCGGCTTGAGCAGGTGATGCGGGGTGCCCTCCTTGGAGGGTGCCCCGCGTTGTCGTGCGGGTCTTCGGGGTGTTGTGCCGGGTGGGGTGTGTCGTCGGGTGGCGGTGGTGGGGGGTTTGCGCAGTTCCCCGCGCCCCTGAGGTGTGCTGTTCCCCGCGTGTCTGAGGTGTGCTGTTCCCTGCGTCCCTGGGGTGCGCAGTTCCCCGCGCCCCTGAGGTGTGCTGTTCCCCGCGCCCCTGAGGTCTGCTGTTCCCCGCGTGCCTGAGGTGTGCTGTTCCCCGCGCGCCCGGAGGGGTGTCGCCCCTGCTGTCCGTCAGGAAGGTCGTGGCGGGAGCTTCGGGCGGGACCTGTCGGGCACGTCCTCGTAAGTGGGGGGCTTGGCCGGGGGGTTGGATTCCAGGAGGGTCAGGGCCAGGCGGACCGCTTCGGCCAGCTGGGCGTTGCGGCCCTCCGCCCAGTCCAGGGGGGTGCGCGGCACCTCGACGTCGGGGTCCACGCCCCGGTTCTCGACCGACCAGCCGTAGGCCTCGAACCAGGCGGCGTTCATCGGGACGGTGATGACCGTGCCGTCGCCGAGGCGGTGCCGGCCGGTCATGCCGACCACGCCGCCCCAGGTGCGCTGGCCGACCACCGGGCCCAGCTTCAGCAGCTTGAAGGCGGCCGTGATCATGTCGCCGTCGGAGGAGGTCGCCTCGTCCGCGAGGGCCACCACCGGGCCGCGCGGGGCGTTGGAGGTGTACGACACCGGCTGCGCGTTGCGCGTGAGGTCCCAGCCCAGGATGGTGCGGGTCAGCTTCTCGATGACGAGTTCGCTGATGTGGCCGCCCGCGTTGCCGCGCACGTCGACGATGAGGGCCGGGCGGGACACCTCCATGCGCAGGTCCCGGTTGAACTGGGCCCAGCCCGAGCCGCCCATGTCGGGGATGTGCAGGTAGCCGCAGCGGCCGCCGCTCAGGTCCCGCACCACGGCGCGGCGTTTGGCCACCCAGTCCTGGTAGCGCAGGGGCCGTTCGTCGACCAGCGGGACGACCGCGACCCGGCGGGGCGGGCCCGCGCCCTCCGCCGGGGTGAAGGTGAGCTCGACCGTCGTGCCGCCCGCCCCGGCCAGCAGCGGGTAGGGGCCCGCCACCGGGTCGACCGGGCGGCCGTCGACGTGGGTGAGGACCGCGCCCTCGCGGATGCCGGTGCCGGCCAGCGGGGAGCGGGCCTTGGAGTCGGAGGAGTCGCCGGGCAGGATCCGCTGGACCGTCCAGCCGCCGTCGCGGAGGACGAGGTTGGCGCCGAGCAGGCCCTGCCAGCGCTGGTAGTGGGCGGGGCCCTCGTTGCGGCGGGCGGCGGCGACGTACGCGTGCGAGGTGCCGAGCTCGCCGAGCACCTCGCGCAGCAGGTCGGCGAACTCGTCCGGGGACGCGACCCGTTCGACCAGCGGACGGTACTGGTCCAGCACCGCGTCCCAGTCGATGCCGCACATGCCCGGTTCCCAGAAGTAGGCGCGGATCAGGCGCCCGGCCTCGTCGTAGGCCTGGCGCCACTCGGCGGCCGGGTCCACCTGGTGCAGGATGCGGCGCAGGTCGATCCAGGTGGTGGAGTCGCCGTCGCCGGGCTCGGTGGCGGGCACCGCGCGCAGGTCGCCCTCGTCCAGCAGGACCAGCCGGGTGCCGTCGCCGCTCACCGCGAACCAGTCGAGGTGGCCGACCAGTTCGGACTTCTTCGCCTTGGCGAGGTTGAAGTGCTCCAGCGTCGGCCGCTCGCTCGGGTCGTCCGGGTTGGCGAAGGTCTCGCCCAGCGCGCCGGAGATCGGCCAGCGCAGCCAGACCAGGCCGCCGCCCGCGACCGGGTGCAGCGCCGAGTACTTGGACGCCGCGACCGGGAACGGCGTCACCCGGCTCTCCAGCCCCTCCGCCTCGACCGTCACCGCCCCCGCCTCGCCGGACTCCTCCTCGGCGACCGGGTCCAGGCCGCCCGCGGCCGGACGGCCCTCCGGGTTGAGCGCGAAGGGCGAGGGGGTGGCCGAGGACAGCGGCACCAGGTACGGGCGGCAGCCCAGCGGGAACGACAGGTCCCCGGTGTGCACGTCGTACACGGGGTCGAAGCCGCGCCAGGACAGGAAGGCGAGGTAGCGCCCGTCCCGGGTGAACACCGGGTTCTCGTCCTCGAAACGGCCGTTGGTGACGTCGACGACGAACGTGTCCTTGATCCGCGCCATCTTGATCTGCCGCAGCGACCGGCCGATCCCCGGGTGGGACCACGTCAGCCAGGTGCCGTCCGGGGAGAACGCCAGGTCCCGCACCGGCCCGTTGACCGACCGGACCAGCTCGGCGACCTCGCCGCCGGAGTCCTCCGCCACGTCGACCAGCAGCAGCCGGCCGTCGTGCGAGGCGACGGCCAGCCGCTCGCCGTCGGGGTCCGACACCAGTTCCAGCACCCGGCCGAGCCGTCCCGGAGCCAGCCGCCGCGGCGCGCGGTCGCCGGTGGCCCGGGGCAGGGAGGCGATCTCGATCGCGTCCTCGCCCTCGGCGTCCGTCACGTAGGCCACCTGCCCGCTCGCGCCCAGCATCTCCGGCAGCCGCACCCGGACCCCGGGGGTGTCGGTGAGGGTGCGGGCCGGGCCGTCCCGGTGGGTGAGCCAGTACAGGCTGCCCCGGACCACGACCGCGCTGGCGCGGCCCGTCTCGTCGACGGAGATCCCGCCGACGTGCTGCGCGGCGGGCACGTGGTGGCGGCGCCGTCCCGCGCGCGGCCCGCTCAGCCGGACCTCGATCCGGCGCGGCGCGGAGTCCGCGGCCAGGTCGTCGACGACCCACAGGTCACCGGCGCACTGGTAGACCACCCGCGTGCCGTCGCTCGCGGCGTGCCGGGCGTAGAAGGCGTCGTGGTCGGTGTGGCGGCGCAGGCCGGAGCCGTCGTACGCGCACGAGTAGAGGTTGCCGACGCCCTCGTGGTCGGAGAGGAACGCGATCCGACCGCCGACGAACATCGGGGCGTCCAGGTGGCCGTCCAGGCCGGCGAGCAGCCGCTGCCCGTGCAGCCACAGGCGGCCCGTCGCGCCGCCCCGGTAGCGCTTCCAGGCGGCCGGCTCGTGCGGCGGGGTGCCGGTCAGCAGCAGGCTCCTGCGCTCCCCGTCGATCTCGGCGACCTGGAGGTCGGAGACCGGACCCCAGGGCAGCTTGCGGCCCGGGTCGCCGTCGGGGGAGAGCTTGTAGGCCCAGGTGAAGTGCGAGAAGGGCTCGCCGTGCGAGGCGACGGCGAGGATCGCCCCGTCCGGGTCCCAGCCGCACACGCGCGTGTCCGCGCTGCCCCAGTAGCTGAGCTGGCGCCCCGGGCCGCCGTCGACCGGCACGAGGTGCACCTCCGGCACGAGGCTGCGCCAGCTCGTGTACGCGAGGTGGCGGCCGTCGGGGGAGAAGCGGGGGTGGCCGGCCTTGGTGCGGTCCACGGTGAGCCGCCAGGCGCGGCCGGGTCCGTCGAGGGGCGCGAGCCAGAGATCGTCCTCGGCCACGAAGCACACGAGATCGCCATGGAGGTGCGGAAGGCGCAGATAGCTCACCTCCCCATGCTTTTCCGCGGGCCGGGCCGGGGCAACTCGTGCCGGAGCGGACGGACGTGACCCGCACCACGTACGAAACCGTTTCGTTTCTGTAGGGCGGATGCGCTACTCTCGACGTGTACGAAACGGTGTCGTTCTGATGGAGGGTGACCGGGATGGCCGACAGCGCGACGGCGCGGCGCAGCCGCATCACGCCCGAACGCGAGGCCGAGCTGTACGAGGCCGTGCTCGACCTGCTCCGCGAGGTCGGCTACGACGCCCTGACCATGGACGCCGTGGCGGCCCGCACCCGCTCCAGCAAGGCCACGCTCTACCGCCAGTGGGGCGGCAAGGCCGAGCTGGTCGTCAGAGCCGTCCGGCACACCAAGCCCGGCCCGGTCGACGGGATCGACACCGGCTCCCTGCGCGGCGATCTGCACGCCCTGGTGGCGCGCGACGACGACTGCACCATCGAACGGAACTCGGCGCTGATGCGGGGCGTGGCGATGGCCATGCACAACAACCCGGACCTGCGCCGGGAGTTCCGCGACCAGCTGATCGAACCGGAGATGGCGGAGTTCCGGCGCGTGATCCAGCGCGCCGTGGACCGCGGCGAGGTCCGCCCCGACTGCCCGGCGCTGGACTTCCTCCTGCACATGATGGTCGGAGGGTTCGCCACCCGGGCGCTGCTGGACGACCAGCCGCCCACCCGGGCCTTCCTCACCTCGTACCTCGACGCCGTGGTCCTCCCCGCCCTCGGCGTCGCCACCCCCTGACACGTCCCCGAGCCAGTCCCACCTGACGTCACCGCTCACGTCGTCGGGCCGAGCACCCCTGCCCTGACACACCCACGACCTGACCGGGAGTACGCCCTCGTGGCCACGTTCCTCTACAAACTCGGACGGTTCTCCTTCCGGCGACGGCACCTCGTCGCCCTGATATGGGTGGCGCTGCTGGCGCTCGCGGGCGCCGGCGCGGCCGGTGCCCCCGCCGCGGGCTCCACCTCCTTCTCGATCCCGGGCACGGAGGCCCAGAAGGCCTTCGACCTGCTGGAAGAGCGCTTCCCCGGGACGAGCGCCGACGGCGCCACCGCGCGCGTCGTCTTCAAGGCGCCCGACGGCGAGAAGATGACCGACGCCGGTCACAAGGCGACCGTGCGGAAGGCCGTCGGCGAACTGTCCGACGGCTCCCAGGTCGCCTCCGTCACCGACCCCTACCGGGCGAAGTCCGTCAGCGAGGACGGCACGATCGCCTACGCCCAGGTGTCCTACGAGGTCTCCGGCATGGAGCTCGAGGAGGCCGGCAAGGACGCCCTGGAGGACGCCGCGCAGCACGCGCGGGACGCCGGGCTGACCGTCGAGATCGGCGGTGACGCGCTCCAGACCGTCCCGCACACCGGGACCACCGAGATCATCGGCATCGCGGTCGCCGCGGTGGTGCTCGTCATCACCTTCGGCTCGCTGCTCGCGGCCGGCCTGCCCCTGCTGACCGCGCTCGTCGGCGTCGGCATCGGCGTCTCGGCGATCACCGCGCTGGCCGGCCCCCTGGACCTCGGCTCCACCACGTCCACACTGGCCACGATGATCGGCCTGGCCGTCGGCATCGACTACGCGCTGTTCATCGTCTCCCGCTACCGCGCCGAGCTGGCCGAGGGCCGCGAACGCGAGGAGGCGGCCGGCCGGGCCGTCGGCACCGCGGGCTCGGCGGTGGTCTTCGCCGGCCTCACGGTCGTCATCGCGCTGGTCGGCCTGTCGGTCGTCGACATCCCGATGCTGACGAAGATGGGCGTCGCGGCGGCGGGCACGGTCGCCCTCGCGGTCCTGATCGCCCTCACCATGATCCCGGCCCTGCTGGGCTACGCCGGCCGCCGCGTGCACCCGGCGGGCGCCAGGGGCGGGCTGCGGGGCGGCGGGCGCGCGGCGCAGCAGCCGGCCCGCCCGAACATGGGCACGCGCTGGGCGAGCTTCGTGGTCCGCCGCCCGGTCGCGGTGCTGCTCCTCGGTGTCGTCGGCCTGGGCGCGGCGGCCGTCCCGGCGGCCTCGCTGGAGCTGGGCCTGCCCGACGACGGCTCCCAGCCGACGTCCACGACCCAGCGCCGCGCCTACGACCTGCTCTCCGAGGGTTTCGGCCCCGGCTTCAACGGCCCGCTCGTGGTGGTGGTCGACGCCAAGGGGTCCGACGACCCGCAGGCCGCCTTCACCGCGGTCGGCGACGAGATCAAGGGCCTGGACGACGTCGTGACGGTCACGCCGCCGGCGCCCAACAAGGCCGGCGACACCGCGACGATCACCGTCGTCCCGGACTCCAAGCCGTCCTCGGCCACCACCGAGGACCTGGTGCACGCCATCCGCGACACCGGCGCGCAGGTGCGGGCCGACACGGACGCGGGCGTCCTGGTGACCGGCTCGACCGCGATGAACATCGACGTCTCGCAGAAGCTCGACGACGCGCTCGTCCCGTACCTGGTCCTGGTGGTCGGCCTCGCCTTCCTCCTGCTGATCGTGGTGTTCCGCTCGCTCCTGGTCCCGCTGAAGGCGGCCCTCGGCTTCCTGCTCAGCGTGACGGCGGCGCTGGGCGCCGTGGTCGCGGTCTTCCAGTGGGGCTGGCTGGCGGGCCTGCTGGGCGTCGAGGAGACCGGCCCGGTCATGTCGATGATGCCGATCTTCATGGTGGGCGTGGTCTTCGGCCTGGCGATGGACTACGAGGTGTTCCTCGTGACCCGCATGCGGGAGGCCTACGTGCACGGCGAGAAGCCGGGCCAGGCCGTGGTGACCGGCTTCAGGCACGGCGCCCGGGTCGTCACGGCGGCGGCCGTGATCATGATGGCGGTCTTCGCGGGCTTCATCGGCTCCGGCGAGTCCATGGTCAAGATGATCGGCTTCGGCCTCGCGATCGCGGTCTTCTTCGACGCGTTCGTCGTCCGCATGGCCCTCGTCCCGGCGGTCCTCGCCCTGCTCGGCCGCCGGGCCTGGTGGCTGCCGAAGTGGCTGGACCGCGCCCTGCCCGCCGTGGACGTGGAGGGCGAGGGACTGCGCACGGCCGACGCCGGCACGGACGCGGACGGCGCACTGGCCCGCGTCTGACGGCCCCGGCACGCGGCACCGGCCGGTGAGGGCTCCACGGCGACGGGGCGCCCTCACCGGCTTCCCGCCGCCCGGACCGGGCCCGGCCCTCGCGTGCCGCGCCCACGCACCGCTACGGTGCCCCCCATGACGCCCACCGCCCCGGACGTGCGCGAGCGCCTCGCGTGACGCCGCTCGTCACCGCCGCCGTCCTGCTGGCCGCCGTCACCCACGCCGCCTGGAACGCCATCGCCCACAAGATCACCGACAAGCTCGTCGGCTTCACGCTGATCTCGGGCGGGGGCCTGCTCATCGGGCTGGCCCTGGTGCCGTTCACGGCGTTCCCGGCGGGCGGGGCGTGGCCGTACCTCCTCGGCTCGGCCGCCCTCCACATCGCCTACTACGCGCTGCTGATGACGTCCTTCCGGCTGGGCGACTTCGGCCAGGCCTATCCGATCGCGCGCGGCAGCGCGCCGCTGGTCGTCGCCGTCCTCGCCGCGCTCTTCGCGCACGAGGTGCCCGACGGGTGGGCCGCCGCCGGGATCGCGGTGTCCTGCGCGGGGCTGAGCGGCGTCGCCCTGTGGGGGCTGCGCGGGCGGCGGCCCGACTGGGCGGCGATCGGCGCGGCCCTGGCGACCGGGCTGAGCATCGCCGCCTACACGCTCGTGGACGGGCTGGGCGTGCGCGCCTCCGGCTCCTCCCTCGGCTACATCGCCTGGCTGATGGCGGTGCAGGGCACGGTCATCCCGGCGTACGTCCTGTGGCGGCGGCGCGGGCGGACCTTCGCCCTGCTGCGGCCCCACGCCGGTCTGGGGCTGGTCGGCGCCGCGCTGTCCGTCACCGCGTACGCCCTGGTGCTGTGGGCGCAGACGAAGGCGGAGCTCGCGCCCGTCGCCGCGCTGCGGGAGTCGTCGATCATCGTGGGCGCGGCGATCGGGGCCGTGTTCTTCAAGGAGCGGTTCGGCGCCCCGCGGATCGCCGCGGCCGGGCTGGTGGTCGTCGGCATCGGGCTGATGCTGCACGCCGGGTAGGGGCGTCCGGTGCCGTCCCCGTGGGTGCGTCCGCACGCGGTGAGGAGCACCCTGGAAGTAGGTGTTCCGGAGGTGACGTCATGACAATGCACACCGCTGTGGGATGGCACGTGGAGCTGGAGTTCCGGGAGGACGACCAGCGCACCGAGGCGGCCGCGCTGGTCCGGCTGCCCGACGGCAACGAGGTCCGGGCGCACGGGCACGCGTCCCGGCACCGCACGGACTCCAATCAGCCGCGGGTCGGGGAGGAGATCGCCGGGGCCCGTGCGCTCAACGAACTGGCCATGCGGCTGCTGACCAAGGCACACGAGGAGATCGACGAGGCGTCGGGGCGGACCTCGCACCCCATCCACATCTAGGGGCTGTCGTTCGGATCAGGTCGCGGGGAATCGACTGTAGGTCGTCGGCGCCGGTGAGCGGGGCCCGGTGCGTGTAGCCGCAAGGCGGAGGAGGGCGGCGATGCGGAGCATCGGCAACCGACGACAACGCCGCGGATGCGCGTGCCGGGCCCCGCGTCCGCGGCGGGATCCGAACGACAGCCCCTAGGCGGGCGGGGACCTACGCGGCGGTCTCTCCCAGCGCCGTCCGCACCGCCCGCACCAGCGCCTGCGCCCTCGGGTCGGCCGTCACCGTCCTGCGGAACCCGTTCGTCACGTAGCCGAACGCGACGCCCGAGTCCGGGTCGGCGAAGCCGAGGGCGCCGCCGCGCCCCGGGTGGCCGAAGGAGCCGGGGGACAGCAGGGGGGAGGCGCTGCCGTGCAGCATGTAGCCGAGGCCGAAGCGGGTGCCGACCACCAGGACGCGGTCCGGGCCCGCCGACTCCTCGGCGCGGGCGAGGCCGGCCGTGGCCGGGTCGAACAGGCGCACCCCGCCGACCTCGCCGACCAGCGCCGCGTAGAAGCGGGCCAGCCCGTCGGCCGTGGCGACGCCGTTCGTGGCGGGCAGCGCGGCCGCCAGGTACGCCGGGTCGTTCTGGTCGGGGAACGGGGTGATCGCGGCGAAGGCGCGGCGGGTGAGGGAGTCCGGGTCCTGGTAGGCCGCGGTCACCGAGCGCTTGGGGCGCAGCCGCGGCCCGCCGGCGGGCTCGGGCCCCTCGACGGGGCCGACCCGGCCCACCCGGCCGGCCGCCGTGCCCGGGAGCCCCAGCCACAGGTCCAGGCCCAGCGGCCCGGCGATCTCCGCGGCGATCCACGCGCCGGTGCCGCGGCCCGTCACGCGCCGCACCAGCTCGTCGAGCATCCAGCCGTACGTCAGCGCGTGGTAGCCGTGGTCGGTGCCCGGCTCCCACACGGGCGCCTGCGCGGCGACCGCCTCCGGGCCGCGCAGCGGGTCGAGCGCCTCGGCGGGGGTGAGCGGACGGTCCAGGACCGGCAGCCCGGCCCGGTGGTTCAGCACGTGCCGCACCAGCACCCGGTCCTTGCCGTGCGCCTTGAACTCCGGCCAGTACTGCCCGACCGGCGCGTCCAGGTCCAGTTCCCCGCGCTGGTGCAGCAGCAGGAGGACGGCGGCGGCGACGCCCTTGGTCGCCGAGCGCACCACCTGGGCGGTGCCCCGCTCCCAGGGCGCGTCCCCGTCCACGTCGCGGGTGCCGCCCCACAGGTCCACGACCCGGTGCCCGTGCCGGTAGACGGCGACCGCGGCGCCCCGCTCGCCGAGCGCGGCGAAGTTCCGCGCGAACGCCTCCCTGACCGGCTCGAAGCCCTCGGCCACCGTGCCGTGCACGTCCACGTCCGCCGTCACGTCCGCCGTCCTCTCCCGATCTCCTGCGACGGTGGGGGCAACGCCCGCCCCGTGCCTGCGATTCCCCGGCCTCCTCAGCCCAGCACGATCGTTACGTCGATGTTGCCGCGCGTGGCGTTGGAGTACGGGCACACCGCGTGCGCCTCGTCCACCAGCTTCGCCGCGAGGTCGGCGTCCAGGACCGGCAGGGAGACGCTGAGGGCGACCGCGAGGCCGTAGCCGCGCTGCCGGTTGGGGCCGATGCCGACCTTCGCGGCGACGGTGGAGCCGCTCAGGTCGAAGCCCGCGCGGTTGCCGACCATGATCAGCGCGTTGTGGAAGCAGGAGCTGTACCCGGCCGCGAACAGCTGCTCCGGGTTGGTGCCGGCGCCGTCGCCGCCCAGCGCCACGGGCATCGCGACCTTCAGGTCCAGCATGCCGTCCTGGCTGGTCACATAGCCTTCGCGACCGCCGTG
Organism: Streptomyces sp. NPDC085946; assembly: GCF_044540485.1. Classification (NCBI taxonomy): domain Bacteria; kingdom Bacillati; phylum Actinomycetota; class Actinomycetes; order Kitasatosporales; family Streptomycetaceae; genus Streptomyces; species Streptomyces sp. NPDC085946. The sequence goes on from NZ_JBITSF010000005.1 coordinate 293,688, forward strand.
CGCGGTGGCCTCGGCGACGTACACGATCTTCGTCGGACGGGTGTCGACAGCGGTGCCGTCGGTCATGGTCGCCCTCCCCCGGAAACACGCTCGCGCGGATACATCGTGCACAAGGTACTGGCCGGTAGGGAGGCGGTCGTCACCAGGGGGAGGCAACCGCGGGTAACCCCCGGGCCGGGCCCGCGTCCCGGGTCAGCGGTCGCGGTCCGCGGCGGCCTGCGCCCTGCCCGCCAGCCGCCACAGCTCCTCGCGCAGCCGCGCGACCTCCGGCTCCCCGAGGCCGGTGGCCGCCAGCAGCGCCCCGGGCAGGCGCGCCGCGCGCTCGCGCAGCTCCTCCCCGCGCCCGGTCGGCGCCACGAGCACCGACCGCTCGTCGTGCGCCGCGCGCTCCCGGCGCACCAGACCGGCGCCCTCCAGCCGCTTCAGCAGCGGGGAGACCGTGCCGTAGTCCAGCCGCAGGGCCCCGGCCAGCTCCTTGACCGTGGTCTCGCCGCGCTGCCAGAGGACCAGCAGCACGAGGTACTGCGGGTAGGTGAGGCCCAGCTCGTCGAGGAGCGGACGGTAGGCCGCGGTCACCGCGCGGTGGGCGGCGTACAGCGCGAAGCAGAGCTGCTCGTCCAGCAGCGGCGCGCCCTCGGTCCCGTCGTCCTCGCAGCGGTTCGTCACGCGGCCATTGTCACTCAGGCCCGACCGGCTCGGCGTCCCGGCGCGGTGGGCACCGAACGCGGGTCGAAGCCGTACGGCAGCTCCAGGCGGTGGGCCCGCATCAGCGCGTCGTCGGCGAGCAGGTCGCCCGTCGCGCCGTCCGCCGCGATCACGCCGTCGCTGAGGATCAGCGAGCGCGGGCACAGCTCCAGGGCGTAGGGCAGGTCGTGCGTGACCATCAGCACGGTCACGTCCAGGGCGCGCAGGATGTCGGCCAGTTCGCGGCGGGAGGCCGGGTCGAGGTTGGAGGACGGCTCGTCCAGGACCAGGATCTCCGGTTCCATCGCCAGCACGGTCGCCACCGCCACCCGGCGCCGCTGGCCGAAGGAGAGGTGGTGCGGGGGCCGGTCCTTGAAGGCGGCCATGCCGACCAGGCCGAGCGCCCGGTCGACCCGCTCCTCCAGCTCGGCGCCCCTCAGCCCGGCCGCCGCCGGCCCGAACGCCACGTCCTCCCGCACGGTCGGCATGAACAGCTGGTCGTCCGGGTCCTGGAAGACGATGCCGACCCGGCGCCGGATCTCGGCCATGTGCTGCCGGCCGACCGGCAGCCCGGCGACCTTCACCGTGCCGGTGCCGCCGGTGAGGATGCCGTTGAGGTGCAGGACGAGCGTGGTCTTCCCGGCGCCGTTCGGGCCGAGCAGCGCGACCCGCTCGCCGCGCCGGACGGCGAAGTCGACGCCGAACAGGGCCTGGTGTCCGTCGGGATAGGCGAAGGCGAGGCCGGAGACCTCCAGAGAAGCTGTCACAGCATCCATCCCAGCAGACAGACCACGAGCGCGGCGAAGGGGAGGGCCAGGGCGTACGACCACTGCGCCCGGGACGCGGTCACCTCGTCGATGACCGGCATCGAACCGGTGTACCCGCGGCTGACCATGGCCAGGTGGACCCGCTCGCCGCGCTCGTAGGACCGGATGAACAGCGCGCCCGCCGACTTGGCGAGGACGCCCCAGTGGCGTACGCCGCTCGCCTCGAAGCCGCGCGACTCCCGGGCGACGCGCATGCGCCGCATCTCGTCCGTGATCACGTCGCCGTAGCGGATCATGAAGGACGCGATCTGCACCAGCAGCGGCGGGAGCCTGAGCCGCTGGAGGCCGAGGAGGATCTCGCGCAGTTCGGTGGTGGCGGCCAGCAGCACGGAGGCGGCGACGCCGAGCGTGCCCTTGGCCAGGACGTTCCAGGCGCCCCACAGGCCGTTCACGCTCAGGGACAGGCCGAGCACCTCGACCTGCTCGCCCTCCGCCACGAACGGCATGAGCACCGCGAACGCGACGAACGGCACCTCGATCAGCAGCCGCTTGAGCAGGAACCCGGCCGGTACGCGGGCCGCCGCCGCGACGGCCGCGAGCAGCACGGCGTACAGGCCGAACGCCCACACCGCCTCCCGCGGCGTCGACACCACGACGACCACGAAGGCGACGGTCGCCGCGAGCTTGGTGTGCGGCGGCAGGCCGTGCACGGGTGAGTGCCCGTGCCGGTACAGCCGGTGCGCGTGCCCCGCCCCCATGTCAGACGCGCTCGACGGCCGTGGGCGAGGCGTCGTCGCTGCGGCGGCGGCGCACGGTCCAGAACACCGCGCTGCCCGCGACGACCGTGAGGCCGACGCCGATCACCCCGGCCAGCCCGCCGGACAGCCGGGCGTCGTCGACGTCCCGGACGCCGTAGTCGGCCAGCGGCGAGTCGGCGACCGCGTGGTCCTCGGCCTTCTCGTCGATGCCGTGGTCGGCGGCGACCTTCTCCAGGCCGTCGGGGTCGGCGGAGGCGTAGAAGCTGACGAACCCGGCGAGGACGAGGGAGGTGACCAGGCCGGCGATCCACACCGTGCGGCGCGAGGCCCGGGCGGCCACCGGCGCGGTCTCGGCGTCGGGCACGTCGACGAGCTCGCCGCCCACCCGCAGCCGCAGCTTCTGCCGCAGGCCGCGCGCCCCGTACACCAGGTCCGGGCGCACGGCGACGACGGCGCCGACGGTCAGCGCGGTGATCACGGCCTCGCCGATGCCGATGAGGACGTGCACGCCGACCATGGCAGTGGCGACCCTGCCGATCGAGACGTCGGTCGTGCCGCCGATCCAGTAGATCAGCGTGAAGGCCAGCGCGGAGGCCGGGACGGAGACCAGGGCGGCGACGAAGGAGGCCACCGTGACCGAGCGGCGGGTGCGGGGCAGCACCTTCACCAGCCCGCGGAAGAGGGCGTACGCCACGACCGTGGTGACGATCGCCATGTCGGTGATGTTCACGCCGAGCGCGGTCAGCCCGCCGTCCGCGAACAGGATGCCCTGCATGAGCAGCACCACGGAGACGCACAGGATCCCCGTCCAGGGGCCGACGAGGATGGCGGCCAGGGCGCCGCCGAGCAGGTGGCCGCTGGTCCCCGCCGCCACCGGGAAGTTCAGCATCTGCACCGCGAAGATGAACGCCGCCACGAGTCCGGCCAGCGGCGCCGTCCGCTCCCCGCCGACCGCGTCCGGACCGGAGGCGCCCCCCTGCTCGCGGCGCGCGCCGCGCAGGCTCACGGCGACGGCGCCCGCGGCGACGACGCCGGCGGCGACCGAGGTGGGGGCGTTGATGAATCCGTCAGGTACGTGCACCGTTCGATGATAGAGGCTTGATGCGAACGGTTTGCAAGAGCGAGGGCGTCTACGCCGCGGCCGGCCTCCCGTCCGCAGGACGGACCTGTCCGGGAAGCGCGTTCTGTGAAGTATGCGACATTGGAGAGGGGGTGGACGCGCAGTATTTCCGACTGGTGGCGCACCGTGAGGAGTCGGCCGATGTCCGTAGTCGAGCAGTACGCACGAGCCCACATCGTCACGGACGCGGACGTCCTCCTGGACGACGAGCACAGCTCCGTGCCCGTGGTCCTGCGGTACGACCCCGACGGGGACCCCCGGTCGGTGCGGATGGCGCTGCCGGGCGCCGGCGCGCGCGAGTGGCGCTTCCCCCGGTCGCTCCTCGAACAGGGCCTGCGCACCCCCGCGGGCAGCGGCGAGGTGCGGGTGTGGCCGTGCGGCCGCGTGCAGACCGTGGTGGAGTTCCACTCCGCGCAGGGCGTGTCGGTGGTGCAGTTCGAGACGAAGACGCTGCTCAGGTTCCTGCGGCGCACCTACCTGGCCGCCGCCGAGCCGGTCCGGCGCACCGCCGAACCGGTGGGCCAGGCGTCCGGCGCCGCCCGGTCAGCCGCCCGCCTTCACCTTCAGTAGCGCCGCCACGATCGGCCCGGCCGTCTCGCCGCCGTGGCCGCCCGCCTGGACCACGCCCGCGGCCGCCAGGTCGCCCCGGTAGGCGGTGAACCAGCCGTTCGGCTTCTTCTGCCCGTCGACCTCGGCGGACCCGGTCTTCGCGCCGGCGTCACCGGACACCCCGGCCATCGCCTCGGCCGCCGTGCCGTACGCCGCCGTGTACGCCATCAGCTCGCGCAGCTGCGCCAGCGTGCCCGCGGACAGCGTGCGCGAGGCCGTCGCGAGCCTGCGCCCGTCCACCTCCGGGGAGACCAGGTACGGCTGGCGGAAGACGCCGGACTTGACGGTCGCCGACACCGACGCCATGTTCAGCGGGTTCATGCGGACCCCGCCCTGCCCGATCAGCGACGCCGCCATCGGGGCGGCCGACTGCACCGGCACCGAGCCGTCGAGGGTCGGCACCCCCACGGACCAGTTGTCCAGTCCCAGGCCGAAGACCTGCTGCGCCTGCTTGGTCAGGTCGTCGTTCTTCAGCTTCGGGGCCTGGCTGATGAAGGCGGTGTTGCAGGAGCGGGCGAAGCTCGCCTTGAACGTGCCGCCCTTGATCTCGAACTTGTCGTCGTTCTGGAACTTCCAGCCGCCGTACGAGAAGTACTTCGGGCACGGGTGCTTCTTGTCGGCCGACGCCAGGCCCTTCTCGATCAGCAGCGACGAGGTGATCACCTTCATCGTGGAGCCGGGCGCGAGCGAGCCCTGGAAGGCGGTGTTGAAGCCGCGCGAGGAGTTCGCCACCGCGAGGATCTCGCCGGTCGACGGGCGCAGCGCCACCACCGACGCCCGGGCCTTCTTCGCCACCTGCCGCTCGGCGGCGGCCTGGAGCCGCGGGTCCAGCGTGGTCCGCACCGTGCCGGGCGTGCCCTCGCCGAGCTCCAGCAGGGTCTTGTCGGACAGCTCGGCGGCCAGGGAGGACTTCCCGCGCACCACGCGCAGCTCGACCCCGGCGGTGCCGCCGGCCTCCTTGCCGTACTTCTCGCGCAGCCCGTCCAGCACCGGGCCGAGCGAGGGGTACCGCGCGGTGGTCAGCTCGCCGCCGTCCCGGTCGAGCGCCCTGACCGGGGGCGTGCCCGCCTCGCCGGTGACCAGCCGGTCGCCGTCCTTCAGGTCCGGGTGGACGACGGAGGGCCGCCAGGCGACCCGCGGCTCGCCGTCCCCGGCGCGGCGGACGACGGTCAGCGCGCTGTCGTAGGCGAGCGGCTTGACGGTGTCCTTGTGGGCCACCGTGCCCTTCACCGCGAACGGGACCTTCGCGCCGCTGCGGGCGCCCGCGGTGAGGGTGACGTCCTTGACGCGGGCGTCCTTGGTGTAGCCGGTCAGCAGGGCGGTGGCGGCCTCGGGGTCGTCGGTGGCGGCCGCGGCCTCGGCCACCCGGCCCCGCTGCCAGGCCGTGAGGAAGCGGTCGGCGGCGGCGGTGACCTCGGCCGCGGTCAGCGGGCCGGTCCTGACCTTCGTCCTGCCGGCCGACGGCGTCCCGTTCTCGGCGGCGGACCCGCCGCCGGACAGCGCGTACCCCGCGACCCCGGCACCGCCGACGATCACGGCGATCACCGAGCCGATCACGGCGGGACTCGTCTTCCGTCGCCCGGCGGCGCGCCTTCTGTTGCCCACTGCTGTTCGTTCCTCCGGAAATCCCCAGGGTCCCGTCGCCCTCACGTGTGCCGACGACGGCCACCACCCTAGAGTCCCGTCCTGTGCGGGCGAGCTCAGCCACCCGCTCGTAGCACTGCTGCGACAATCGGACCGGCCGCGTCGCCGCCGTGCCCGCCCTGCTGGGCCATGGCCGCCGCCGCGAGATCGCCCCGGAAGCCGGTGAACCAGCTGTCGGAGGCGGCGTTCCCCTCGACCTCCGCCGAGCCGGTCTTCGCGCCGATGTCGCCGCCGAGCCCGGACATGGCCCGGGCGGCGGTGCCCTGCGTGGCGGTGAGCCGCATCATCTGCTTCAGCTGGGCCGCGGTGCCCGCGGGCAGGCCCTCGGCGGTGGCCAGCGCGCGGCCGTCGAGCTCGGGCGGGACCAGGTACGGCTGGCGGAACGTCCCGGTGATCGCGGTGGCCGTCACCGACGCCATGTTCAGCGGGTTCATCTGGACCTGGCCCTGTCCGATGGCGCCCGCCGCGCGGTCCGGGCCGCTCACGGCGGGGACGCTGCCGTCGAAGGAGGTGATGCCGGTCTTCCAGTCGTCGCGGCCCAGTCCGAACCGCTCCTGCGCCTCCGCGGTCAGCGAGGCGTCGGTGAGCGGTTCCTCGTCGATGAGCTTGACGAACGCCGTGTTGCAGGACCGCAGGAAGCTGTCGGCCAGCGTGGCGTTCCCGTCGGGCTCCATGCCGGTGAGGTTCTTGAAGGTCTGGCTCTGCCAGACGGCGGTGTCCGGGCAGGGCGCCGGGCCGTTCATCGAGGTCACGCCGTGGTCGATGAGCATCGCCGCGGTGATGATCTTCATGGTGGAGCCGGGGGCGACCCGGCCCTCGAAGGCCGCGTTGAAGGCGTCCTCGCGGTGGTTGGCCACCGCCAGCACCTCGCCGGTGCTCGGCTTCAGGGCGACCAGCGAGGACTGGGCGTACCGCCGGACGGCCCGCTCGGCCGCCGCCTGCACGCCGGCGTCCAGGGTGGTGGGGAGCTTGCCCGGCCTGCCCTCGGCGAGGGTCAGCAGCGGGGTGTCGGCGGTCCCGTCGGCGTGCCGGATCACCAGCTCGATGCCGGGGGTGCCGCCCGCCTTGGCGCCGTACTTGGCGCGCAGGGTGTCCAGGACCGGCCCCAGGGACGGGTACTTCTCCTCGGTCAGCACGGCCCCGTCGCGGTCCACGGCCTCGATCGGCGGGCTCGCCGACTCCTCCGTCACCAGCGTGTCGCCCTTGGTCAGCTCCGGGTGGACGACGGACGGCTGCCAGTCGACCAGCGCCCGCCCGGTGGTGACCCCGCGCACCACGGTCAGCTCGCTCCGGTAGCGGATCGGCTTCGACTTCCCTTCGTAGGCCACCGTCGCCTTCACCGTGTACGGCACGGTGGCGCCGCTCGCGGTGCCGGGCGTGATGCGCACGTCGGTGAGGTGCGCGTCCGCGCCGAACGCGGTCAGCAGCGGCTCGGCCGCCTGCTGGTTGTTCGTGTACGACGCGGCCCTCGCGGCCTGCCCCTTCTCCCAGGCCGCGAAGAACGCCTCGGTCGTCTCCCCGACCTCGTCCCCGCTCGGCGGCCCGGACCTCGTCTCCGCGGCCGTCCCCGAGCCCCCGCCGCTCAGCGCGGTCACGATGTTGTAGCCGCCGTACCCGGCGCCGCCCACCATCACCGCGAACACGCCGCCGATCACGGCGGCCTTGACCCCCCTGCCCATCCCGGCTGTCCCCTCCCCGTTTCCGTCCTCGCACTGTATGGGGCGTGAGAGCGGTCTGTGAGGGGAGTTTCTGTTTGTTCTTGACCGAGAATCAGCCAGTGCGGGACACCGCGCTCACGGCGAGTTCGGCAGATCCGTCACTTCCCGCCACTGCGACGGGGGGATCTGCCCCTGGGCCGGCGCGGGACAGACGAGGGCCTGACCGCTGCCGTCGCAGTGCAGGGTGTAGACGTCGCCGTCCAGCGTGATGATCTTGTAGAAGACGTCGCTGCCGTTCGCGGCGACCGAGATGTCGCAGACCGGGGAGTCCCCGGGGAAGCCCGCGACGTCGCTGAGGTCGTCCCAGCCGACGGCGTCGGCGGGGCCGGACGTGACGACCGTGTTCTCCGGGTCGGGAGCGACGTCCCGCCTGCCCGCGAACGGGACGCCCTGGTACAGCGCGCCGAGGTACTCCTCGTTGCCGTTGGGCTGCGTCGAGTCGACGGCGGGCCCGCACGCGGCCCCGGGCGGAGGCGTGGGCCCGCCGCCGTCGCACGGGTCGTCGGGGCCCGGCCGGCCGGGCTTGCAGGGGTCCGCCGCGCCGTGCGACGCGACCGGCCGCGCGCTCCCGCCCGTCGCCGCCGCGGGCGTGACCACCGCCCCGGCCGCCGCCACGGCCACCGCCAGCGAGACGGCCGCCCCTGCCCTGCTTCCCAGCCCAGCCCTCATGTGCGCGCTCCCTTTCGAGTACGGGGGTTCCGGAGTCGAGAGCGAGCTTGACTCCCGCGCGCCGCGGCGGCGGGGTGCGCCCGGCCGGGACACGCCGGACGTCAGCACATCGGATCACCGGACGTCAGCGCATCGGATCAGCCGGCGGGCCGGGCCGCCGCCGCACGGCGCGGCCCGGCTACACCCACGTGTCCAGCCACATCCGCGCCCGCCAGTCGTCGATGGGGATCGCCTGGCCGGTGTAGATCGGCCAGAAGTAGATGAAGTTCCAGGCGATCAGGAGGACCAGGACGCCCGCGCCGGTGGCGCCCGCGACGCGGCGGGTGTCGGTGGCCCGCGGCGGGCCGACGACCGCGCCGAGCAGCATGGCCACCGCCAGGCACAGGAACGGCAGGAAGACCACGGCGTAGAAGTAGAAGATCGTGCGCTCCTGGAAGAAGAACCAGGGCAGGTAGCCGACCACGACGCCGCAGGCGATGGCGCCCGCCCGCCAGTCGCGGCGGAAGAACCAGCGCCACAGGACGTACAGGAGCGCGAAGCAGGCCACCCACCACAGCAGCGGGGTGCCGAGCGCCAGCACCTCGCGGGCGCACTTGCCGCCCGCGTCCACGGGGCAGCCGTCCGTGCCGGGGGCGGGGTCCTCGTAGAAGTACGACACCGGGCGGCCGGCGACGATCCAGCTCCACGGGTTCGACTGGTAGGTGTGCGGCGAGGTCAGGTGGGTGTGGAAGTCCAGGACCTGCGCCTCGTAGTGCCACAGGCTGCGCCACCAGTCCGGGAAGAGCCAGGACCAGCTGCTGTCCTTGCCGTCGGTCGCGGCCCAGTTGCGGTAGTAGCCGCCGGAGCCGTCGCTCGGGGAGAGGATCCAGCCGATCCAGGAGGCGACGTACGTGAAGACGGCCACCGGAACCGTCGCCAGGAACGCCCAGCCCAGGTCGTGCCTGAGGACGGCCAGGCGGGGCCGGCGGGCGCCGGCGACGCGGCGGGAGCCCACGTCCCACAGCACGGTCATGATGCCGAACGCGGCCAGCACGTACAGGCCGTTCCACTTGGTGCCGATGGCCAGGCCCAGCATCAGGCCCGCCGCCCACCGCCACGGGCGCAGGCCCAGCCGGGTCGTCTCGGCGACGTGGGCGTCGGGCCGGGCCCGGCCGTCGTCGTCCACCGGGAGCGCGGCGGCGAGCCTGGCCCGCGCCCTGTCCCGGTCGACGAGCAGGCAGCCGAAGGCGGCGAGGATGAAGAACATCAGCACGCCGTCGAGCAGCGCGGTGCGGCTCATCACGAAGTGCAGGCCGTCCACCGCCATCAGCGCGCCCGCCAGGCAGCCGAGGAACGTGGAGCGGAACAGGCGGCGGCCGATGCGGCACAGCATCAGCACGGAGAGCGTGCCGAGCAGCGCCGTCATGAAGCGCCAGCCGAACGGGGTGAAGCCGAACATCAGCTCGCCCAGCCCGATGACGTACTTGCCGACCGGCGGGTGGACGACGTACGCCGCGTCCGTGGGGATGGGGACGGCGCCGTCCGCCGACAGGATCAGGTTGTTGGCGTTCTTGTCCCAGTTGACCTCGAAGCCGCGGTGGACGAGCGCCCAGGCGTCCTTGGCGTAGTACGTCTCGTCGAATATCACGCCCTTCGGGCGGTCCAGGTGCCAGAACCGCAGCACCCCGGCCAGCAGCGTGATCAGCAGCGGACCGGCCCAGGCCGACCAGCGCGCGATGCGTTCCGCCGGCGCGTGCGGGATGCCGAGCGCCGCCCACAGGCGCGGACCGGGCGCGGCGTAGGGCGGCACCAGGCGGTCACGGACATCGCTGGTCGGACCCGCCGTGCAGCCGAAACGGCGCAGCCGCTGCTGCCAGGTGGGCCGCTGCTCGTGCGGTGCCTGGTCCTGCCGGGTGTCCGTTGAGGACGCGGTACTGGTCACCGCGCCATCGTAGGGAACACGTCTGTGGGAGTCCCGTGGACCGCCCCTGCGAGGATGGAAACGTGACAGGAACCCTTGTTTTGGCAGGCACCCCCATCGGCGACATCGCGGACGCCCCGCCCCGGCTCGCCGAGGAGCTGGCCGGCGCGGACGTCGTCGCCGCCGAGGACACCCGGCGGCTGCGGCGGCTCACGCAGGCGCTGGGCGTCACCCCCAAGGGCCGCGTGGTGTCGTACTTCGAGGGCAACGAGACCGCCCGCACGCCGGAGCTGGTCGAGGAACTGGTGGGCGGGGCCCGGGTGCTGCTCGTCACCGACGCCGGCATGCCGTCGGTGTCCGACCCCGGCTACCGGCTGGTCGCCGCGGCCGTCGAGCAGGGCGTGCGGGTCACCGCCGTGCCCGGACCGTCCGCCGTGCTCACCGCGCTCGCGCTGTCCGGGCTGCCCGTGGACCGGTTCTGCTTCGAGGGGTTCCTGCCGCGCAAGGCGGGGGAGCGGCTGGGGCGGCTGCGGGAGGTGGCCGGGGAGCGGCGCACCCTCGTCTACTTCGAGGCCCCGCACCGCCTCGACGACACCCTCGCCGCGATGGCCGCGGTGTTCGGCGCCGACCGGCGGGCCGCCGTGTGCCGGGAGCTGACCAAGACCTACGAGGAGGTCCGGCGCGGGACGCTGGACGAGCTGGCCGCGTGGGCGGCCGAGGGGGTGCGCGGGGAGATCACCGTCGTCGTCGAGGGGGCCCCGGAGAAGGGGCCCGAGGAGGTCGACGCGGCCGAGCTGGTGCGCCGGGTCCGGGTGCGCGAGGAGGCCGGGGAGCGGCGCAAGGAGGCGATCGCGGCGGTGGCGGTCGAGGCGGGGCTGCCCAAGCGCGAGGTGTTCGACGCGGTGGTGGCCGCGAAGAAGGGGGTCTGACGCCGGGGGGTTCGGCGCCGGGGCGCGCCGGCTCGGGCGGCGTGGCCGTCCGCGGCCGGGCGCGCGGCTCCCCGCGCCCTTTCCCGGCGTTGCCCCACGGAGGGGCAAAGCGGGCTGCGGCGTTGCGGCAAGAGACGGCAACGGACGCCAAATCACTCCCAACTCCCTTTCTTTCGCGTGCTTTTGCCTGGCTTCGGGCGTCCACTGGTCGGTGGGACGCCGGGTCCCCGGACCACAGGAGCTGGCATGAGCGAGATCGCAGCACCGACCGGCCTTCGCGACGGGGCGACCGCCGTGGTCGACGAGTCGTACTCCTTCGCCTGCATGCGCTGCGGGCACGGCTGGGAGCAGTCGTACGAGATCGAGCACCACACGGACGCGCACGGCCACACCTTCGTGCGGTACGTCGCCGACGGCCGGATCGTGCCCTCGCCGCTGAACCGGCCGAGGTGCCGGCACTGCGACGGCCGGGTGGTGCGGATCATGCGGCCGGGCCAGGTGTCGTCCGCCCGGGACGCGGCCCGGCCCGCGCGGCACCGGGCGGCGCCCGCCGGGCCCGTCGAGCCGCCGCGGCCGGCCGCCGGGACGGAGGCGCCCGGGCGGGGCGGGGAACCCGGGGCGCCCGGGGAGCACCGCCCCTGGCACCTGTCCGGCCTGCTGCACCCCTTCCACCGCAAGGCCGGCCGAGCGGCCGGCGGGACGGGCGTGCCCCTTCCGTAGGATCGGGGCATGCCTGCGAACGCCCCCGACAAGAACGCCCCGCCGCCGCTGCCGGACCCCCTCCGGGTGCCGGTCGCCGACGCGCACACCCACCTCGACATGCAGTCCGGCACGGTGCGGGAGGGGCTCGCCAAGGCCGCGTCGGTGGGGGTCACCACGGTCGTGCAGGTCGGCTGCGACCTGGCCGGTTCCCGGTGGGCGGCCGAGACGGCGGCGGCGTACGACAGCGTCCACGCGACGGTCGCGCTGCACCCGAACGAGGCGCCGCGCATCGTCCACGGCGACCCCGACGGCTGGTCGCGGCAGGGCGCCCGCGAGCCCGGCGGGGACGCGGCGCTGGACGAGGCCCTCGCCGAGATCGACCGGCTGGCCGCGCTGCCCCAGGTGAAGGGCGTCGGCGAGACGGGCCTGGACTACTTCCGCACCGGCCCGGAGGGCAAGGCCGCCCAGGAGCGGTCCTTCCGCGCCCACATCGAGATCGCCAAGCGGCACGGCAAGACCCTGGTCATCCACGACCGCGACGCCCACGCGGACGTCCTGCGCATCCTCAAGGAGGAGGGCGCGCCCGAGCGGACGGTGTTCCACTGCTACTCGGGGGACGCCCGGATGGCGGAGGTCTGCGCCCGCGCCGGCTACTTCATGTCCTTCGCCGGCAACGTCACCTTCAAGAACGCCCAGCACCTGCGCGACGCCCTCGCCGTCGCCCCGCGGGAGCTGGTCCTGGTGGAGACGGACGCGCCGTTCCTGACGCCGGCGCCGTACCGCGGACGGCCCAACGCCCCCTATCTCGTTCCGGTCACGGTGCGCGCGATGGCCGCCGTGCGCGGCGTCGACGAGGACGCGATGGCCACGGCCCTCGCCGCCAACACGGCCCGCGCCTTCGGCTACTGACCTCCGCCGCCGACCCCCGGCGCCGCTACGCTGCGCAGTCGCGTCGCTTTGGAGAGTGACAGTCGCTCCGCTAGGTTCTGGGGGCCCGATCCGGGCCCCTCTGGACCCCCTCCGCCCCCTGGAGCGTGTCGGCGTGAGCAACTCGCAGTACGGGACGTTCGAGACCCACGAGCCCCGGCCGCCCCACGGCGGCTTCGACGTGCACACCGCCCCGACAGTGGCGTACGGCGCGCCCACCGGCCGGCACCGCCGCGGTGACGGGTACGGCGGCGCCCCGTACCGGGAGGCCCACGAGACCGCGCGGGAGCCGTACGGCACGGACCCCCTCTGCGGCGAGGGGCACGGGTACGCCGACACCTACCGGCCCGCCTACGAGCAGACCCGCGCCGGCACGGCACCGGGCACCCCGGCTCCCGCGACGCCGCCCCGCCGGGGCGGGCCGGACGCGCCGGGCGTGAAGGACACCGAGGCGGCCGCGCCCGCCGTGCCCGCCGCGCGGACCGCCCCGGGACGGCGGTCCGCCCGCCGGCGCAGGGCCCGGTCCGCCGAGCGCGCGGACGGCTCCATGCGCCGCCTGCTGCCGCAGGCGCTGGTCGTGGCGTTCCTGGCGGGCGGCACCACCGCCTTCGTCGCCGAGGACAAGGCGATCGAGCTGAACGTCGACGGCCGGCCGCGCACGCTGCACACCTTCGCCGACGACGTCACCGAGCTGCTGGCCGAGGAGGGCGTCGAGGTGGGGGCGCACGACGTGGTGGCACCCGGCCCCGGCGCCGCGCTGACCAGCGGCGACGAGGTCGCCGTGCACTACGGGCGCCCCGTGCTGCTCACCCTCGACGGCCGGCGCCGCGAGGTGTGGACGACCGCGCGCACCGTGGAGGGGGCGCTGCGGCAACTCGGGGTGCGGGTGGAGGGCGCGTACCTGTCCGCCTCGCGCTCCCGGCGGATCGGCCGGGAGGGCCTCGCGCTGGACGTGCGGACCGAGCGCGCGGTGACGGTCATGGCGGACGGCCGGGCGCGCACCGTCCGCACCAACGCGGCGACCGTGCGGGAGGTCGTCGAGGCGGCCGGGATCACGCTGCGCGGCCAGGACACCACGTCCGTGCCGCCCGCGAGCTTCCCGCGCGACGGGCAGACCGTCACGGTGCTGCGGATCACCGGCACGAGGGAGGTCCACGACGAACCGGTCCCCTTCCAGGTGCGCCGCACCGAGGACCCCGCCCTGTTCCGCGGCACGGAGGTCGTCGACCAGGCGGGCCGGCCCGGCCTGCGCCGCGTCACCTACACCGTGCGCACCGTCAACGGCGTCCGGCAGAAGCCCCGCCGCGTCCGCGCCGAGCTGGTGCGCGAGCCGCGCCCCCGGCTGGTCCGGGTCGGCACGCGACCGCAGCCGACGACGGTGCGGGGCGCCGACCACCTCGACTGGCGGGACCTGGCGGTGTGCGAGTCGGGCGGCCGGCCCGACGCGGTGGACCCGTCGGGCACGTACGGCGGCCTGTACCAGTTCGACACCCGCACCTGGCAGAGCCTCGGCGGCAGCGGGCGCCCCCAGGACGCCCCGGCGGCCGAGCAGACCTACCGCGCCAAGAAGCTCTACATGCGCCGGGGGACCGGTCCCTGGCCGCACTGCGGGGCGCGGTTGCAGGGGTGAGCGGCGGCCGGAGCGGCGCGGCAGCCGGGGCGCGTCGCGGCCGGTGGGCGCGGTGCGGCGCCGGGCGGCCCGGCGAGGGGGCCGGCGGGAGCCCCGTACCCTAGTGCCGTGACCAGCCCCACCCCCGACGCCCTCCTGGGCCCCGCCGACGTCCGCGAACTGGCGGCCGCCCTCGGCGTCCGCCCCACCAAGCAGCGCGGCCAGAACTTCGTGATCGACGCCAACACGGTCCGCCGCATCGTCCGCACCGCGGACGTCCGCCCCGACGACGTGGTCGTCGAGGTCGGTCCGGGGCTCGGCTCGCTCACCCTCGCGCTGCTGGAGGTCGCCGACCGCGTCACCGCCGTGGAGATCGACGACGTCCTCGCCGCGGCCCTCCCGGCCACCATCGCGGCCCGCATGCCCGACCGCGCCGACCGGTTCGCGCTGGTCCACTCCGACGCCCTGCACGTCACCGGGCTGCCGGGCCCCGCCCCGACCGCGCTGGTCGCGAACCTGCCCTACAACGTGGCCGTGCCCGTGCTGCTGCACATGCTCGACACCTTCCCGGGCATCGAGCGCACCCTCGTCATGGTGCAGTCGGAGGTGGCCGACCGCCTCGCCGCGGGCCCGGGCTCCAAGGTGTACGGCGTCCCGTCGGTCAAGGCGAACTGGTACGCCGAGGTCAAGCGGGCCGGCGCCATCGGCCGCACCGTCTTCTGGCCGGCGCCCAACGTCGACAGCGGACTGGTGTCCCTGGTCCGCCGCACCCGGCCGGTCGACACCACCGCCTCCAAGGCCGAGGTGTTCGCCGTGGTCGACGCGGCGTTCGCCCAGCGCCGCAAGACGCTGCGGGCGGCGCTCGCCGGGTGGGCGGGGTCCGCGGCGGCCGCGGAGGCCGCCCTGGTCGCCGCCGGCGTCTCCCCGCAGGCGCGCGGCGAGAACCTCACCGTCGAGGAGTTCGCGCGCATCGCCGAGCACAAGGAGTCCGCGTAAGTGAACGCGAGCGTCACCGTCCGCGTCCCCGCCAAGGTCAACGTCCAGCTCGCGGTCGGCCCCGCCCGCCCCGACGGCTTCCACGACCTGGCCAACGTCTTCCTCGCGGTCGGCCTGTACGACGAGGTCACCGTGACCCCGGCCGACGGGCTCCGCGTCACCTGCGAGGGCCCGGACGCCGGCCAGGTCCCGCTCGACCGCACGAACCTCGCGGCCCGCGCCGCCGAGGCGCTCGCCGGGCGGTACGGCCGCAGCCCCGACGTGCACGTCCACATCGCCAAGGACATCCCCGTCGCCGGCGGCATGGCGGGCGGCAGCGCGGACGGCGCGGGCGCGCTGCTGGCCTGCGACGCGCTCTGGGGCACGGGCGCCTCCCGCGACGAACTGCTGGAGATCTGCGCCGAGCTGGGCAGCGACGTGCCGTTCAGCCTGGTCGGCGGGGCCGCCCTCGGCACCGGGCGCGGCGAGCGGCTCACGGCCCTGGAGACCGGCGGCACCTTCCACTGGGTGTTCGCGATGGCGGACCGGGGGCTGTCCACGCCCGCCGTGTTCCGGGAGTTCGACCGGCTCGGCGAGGGCACGGACATCCCCGGGCCCGTCGCGTCGCGGCCGCTGATCGACGCCCTCGCCAAGGGCGACCCCGACGCGCTCGCCGCCGCCGTCTCCAACGACCTCCAGCCCGCGGCCCTCTCCCTCTTCCCCGAGCTCGCCGCCACCCTCGCGGCGGGCCGCGCCGCGGGCGCCCTCGCGGCGCTGGTCTCCGGCTCCGGCCCGACCACGGCGTTCCTGGCCCGGGACGCCGCGGCGGCGGCCGCGGTCGCCGGGGCGCTGCGGGCGTCGGGCACCTGCCGGACGGTCCGCACGGCATCGGGTCCGGTGCCGGGCGCGACGGTGCTGGACCGCTGAGAGGCTGACCGGTCGCCGGTCGCCGCCAACCGGTGGCCGCCAGCCGGGCGGTCGCGCCGGGAGGGGGAGGACGGGCGGGGAAGCCCCGGTCGCGGCCGTGCGGCGCGGGGACGCCGGCGAGGAGACCCGGGCGTACCCCCGGGACCTGCCGGACCGCCCCGGCCGGCTGCCGCGCGCGGCCGGCCGGTGCCGGACCGGCAGCGGTGCGCGGGGACCGGGGGCCGGCGACCCGGGCCGGCCGCCCCCGCCGCCCGACTACCCTGGAAGGTCGATCGACCCCCCTGTCAGGAGAGAAATGGCCGTCAACCTGGTCAATGTCGAGAACGTCAGCAAGGTGTACGGCACCCGTGCCCTCCTCGACGGCGTCTCGCTCGGCGTCTCCGAAGGAGACCGCATCGGGGTCGTCGGGCGGAACGGGGACGGCAAGACCACCCTGATCCGGATGCTGGCCAAGGTGGAGGAGGCCGACTCCGGGCGCGTCACGCACTCCGGCGGGCTGCGCCTCGGCGTGCTCACCCAGCACGACTCCCTCGACCCGGAGGCCACCGTCCGGCACGAGGTCATCGGCGACATGGCCGACCACGAGTGGGCGGGCGACGCCAAGGTCAGGGACGTGCTGACCGGTCTGTTCGGCGGGCTCGACCTGCCCGGCTTCCCCAAGGGGCTCGACACCGTCATCGGCCCGCTCTCCGGCGGCGAGCGGCGCCGCATCGCCCTCGCCAAGCTGCTCATCGAGGAACAGGACCTGATCGTCCTCGACGAGCCCACCAACCACCTCGACGTCGAGGGCATCGCCTGGCTCGCCCGGCACCTGCAGGAGCGCCGCTCCGCGCTGGTGTGCGTCACCCACGACCGGTGGTTCCTCGACCAGGTCTGCACCCGCATGTGGGACGTGCAGCGCGGCACCGTCCACGAGTACGAGGGCGGCTACTCCGACTACGTCTTCGCCCGCGCCGAGCGCGAGCGCATCGCCGCGACCGAGGAGGCCAAGCGGCAGAACCTGGTCCGCAAGGAGCTGGCCTGGCTGCGGCGCGGCGCCCCCGCCCGCACCTCCAAGCCGCGCTTCCGCGTCGAGGCCGCCAACGAGCTGATCGCCGACGTGCCGCCGCCCCGGGACAGCAGCGAGCTGATGAAGTTCGCCTCCTCGCGGCTCGGCAGGACCGTCTTCGACCTGGAGGACGTCACCGTCCAGGCCGGCCCCAAGGTGCTGCTCAAGCACCTCACCTGGCAGCTTGGCCCCGGCGACCGCATCGGCCTGGTCGGCGTCAACGGCGCCGGGAAGACCTCGCTGCTGCGGGCGCTCGCCGACGCCGCGTACAGCGAGGGCGAACGGCAGCCCGCGGGCGGGCGCGTCAAGGTCGGCAGGACCGTCAAGCTCGCCTACCTCTCCCAGGAGGTCGCCGAACTCGACCCCACCTGGCGGGTGCTGGAGGCCGTGCAGCGGGTGCGCGAGCGCGTCGACCTCGGCAAGGGCCGCGAGATGACCGCCGGCCAGCTCTGCGAGACGTTCGGCTTCGGCAAGGAGAAGCAGTGGACGCCCGTCGGTGACCTGTCCGGCGGCGAGCGGCGCAGGCTCCAGCTGCTGCGCCTGCTCATGGACGAGCCCAACGTCCTCTTCCTCGACGAGCCCACCAACGACCTCGACATCGAGACCCTCACCCAGCTGGAGGACCTGCTCGACGGCTGGCCCGGCTCGATGATCGTCATCTCCCACGACCGGTTCTTCGTCGAGCGCACCACCGACCGGGTGTTCGCCCTGCTCGGCGACGGCGCGCTGCGGATGCTGCCGCGCGGCATCGACGAGTACCTGGAGCGGCGCAAGCGCATGGAGGAGGCGGTGGCGGCCGCCGTGCCCGCCGCGGTGCCCGCCGCCGAACGCACCGAGAAGAGCGCCGCCGACGTGCGCGCCGCCAAGAAGGAACTCCAGAAGATCGAGCGGCAGTTGGACAAGGTCTCCGAGAAGGAGGCCGCGCTGCACGCGCGGATCGCCGAGAACGCGACGGACTTCGCCAGGGTCGCGGAACTCGACGCCGAGCTGCGGGAGTTGGCGGGCCAGCGCGAGGAACTGGAGCTGCGGTGGCTGGAACTGGCGGAGGACGCCTGAGCCCGCGCGCGGGGCGCGTGCGGCGCGTGAAGGGGGCGTGAAGGCGCGTAACGGGGGCATCACGGGCCGGTCCTCCCTTGGGAACAGGGGCGGATCCGGCCCGGTGTCCTGTCCGCGCCGGGTGATAGAAAGGGCCGTCTGAGAACCGTCTGAGAAGCAGGGGTGTGGCGGAAACGCAGCGCCGTCCGGCGCGGTGCCACATCGGTCGCATAGGGGGAACCACTGATGACCCAGCCGCCCAGCCAGCCGCCGCAGGGCGGCTTCGGCGCGCCGCAGGACCAGCCGCCGCAGGGCGGCGGTTTCGGCGCCCCCCAGCCGCCCGGCCAGCCCCCGCAGACGCCGCCGCACACCCCGCCCGCCGGCCCCCCGCAGCCCGGCTACGGCTACCCCCAGCAGCCGGGCCCGTACACCCAGCCGGGGCCTTACGGCCAGCCGCAGCAGCCCGGTCCGTACGGGCCGCCCGGCCCCTACACCCAGCCCCAGCAGCCCGGCCCGTACGGGCAGCCCGGCTACGGCTACCCGACGCAGCCGCAGTACCCCGGCGCGCCCGGCACCCCGCCCGGCGGCGGCTCCCGCAACCCGTTCAAGGGCAGGCCGGCCGTCGTCATCGGCGCGGCGGTCGCGGCGCTGCTCGTCGTCGGCGGCACGGTGTGGGCGGTCACCGGCGGCGACGACGGCGGCGGGAAGAAGCCGGTCGCCCAGGGCAGCGACGACCCCAAGCCCGACTCCTCCGGCTCCCCGGTCAACCCCGGTGACGGCAGCGGCGACGGCGGCGAGGACCCGGAGAACCTCAACGAGGGCCGCCGGGCCGGCGAGGCCAAGGTGCTCTGGTACAAGTCGGCGCCCGACGCGCCCGCCTCCGGCGCCGACGCCCCCGGCATGTGGATCACCGACAAGACCGCGGTGAAGGCGGCGTACAAGCAGCTCTTCGCGTACAGGGTCGGCGACGGCAACCCGGCCTGGGACCCGATCACCTTCCCGCAGAAGATCTGCGCGACCACCCCGCAGCAGACGTCCGACGACAAGATCGTCGTCGCGTACATGAGCGGCAGCAGCGACCGCGCCGAGTGCAACCGGCTCCAGGAGATCGACCTCGACACCGGCGAGAAGGGCTGGAAGGGCGAGGTCGCCGACGGCGAGCTGTTCGACTCCACGCTCTCCCTGGAGCTGACCATCACCGGCGACACGCTGATGGCGGGCCGCTCCCAGTCCGGCACGGCGTACGACGTCACCAGCGGCAAGAAGCTGTTCGACAAGAAGCGGTACGACGACACCTGCTTCCCGGCCGGCTTCGCGGGCGGCGAGAAGCTGATCCAGGTCGCCTCCTGCGGCGCCGGCGGCACCAACGAGCACGACGAGATCCAGGAGCTCGACCCGAAGACCGGCAAGGTCAAGTGGACCCAGAAGTTCGACAAGGGCTGGCGGGTCGCGCGGGCCTACTCCCTCGACCCGCTGGTGATCTACAGCACCAACGAGGACAAGAAGGCCTGGAACATCTCCGCCTTCACCTCCGGCGGCAAGTTCCGCTCCCAGGTCGGCTTCGACGAGGACTTCGCCCCCGAGTGCGGCTGGGCCATCCTCGAACGCGACCTGCAGGGCTGCCAGGGCGTCGTGGTCGACGGCGACACCCTCTACCTGCCGACCGAGGCGACCACCGGGGCCAACGAGATCGTCGCCGTCGGCCTTGCCGACGGCAAGGAGAAGTGGCGCGTGAAGTCCCCCGTGGAGGAGACGATGCAGCCGCTGAAGGCCGAGGGCGGCAAGCTCATCGCGTACGTGGAGCCGTCGTACGACGCGGGCGGCCGGGTCGTGTCCCTGCCGACCACCGGCGGCAGCCACGCGCCTGTCACGCTGCTCCAGAACCCGCAGGGCGCCGCGGACATCGAGAACGGCTTCTTCTCCAAGGACGTCGACTGGGTCGACGGCCGGTTCTACCTCTCCACGACCCGGCTGACCGGCAACGACGAGAGCAAGGAGAAGTTGATGCTCGCCTACGGCAAGTGACCTTCTCCCGCCCGCAGTCCGTCCCCGTCACCGAGGTACCCACGCCATGACCCAGCCGCCCCCGCCGCCCGGCCAGCCCCCGCAGGGCGGAGGCTTCGGCCCGCCGCAGGACCAGCCGCCCCAGCAGCAGGAGGGCTTCGGCGCACCGCAGCCCCCGCAGACGCCGCCGCCCGCGCCCGGCCCCGACCTGAACAAGACCCCCCAGCCCGGCTACGGCTACCCGCAGACCCCGCAGACCCCTCCGGCGGGCCCCCCGGCGCCGCCGGCCCCGCAGCCCGGCTACGGCTACCCGCAGACGGCCCCCCAGCCGCCCCAGGCCCCGCCCGGTTACGGCTACCCCGGCCAGCAGCCCGGCCCGTACGGCCGGCCGCAGCAGCCGTACGGCCAGCCCCAGCCGCCCTACGGCCAGCCCGGCTACGGCTACCCGCAGCCGACCATGCCGCTCCAGCCGCAGCCGGGACAGCCGGGCGGCGGGCGGAAGATCAACGCGCAGCTGGCCATCATCGTCGCGGCGGTCGTGGCGATCGCCCTGATCGTCGGCGGCGGTGTCTGGTACTCGTCCGGCAAGGACGACGGCGGCAAGGACGACACCGCCAGCTCCAGCGGCGGCACCGGCGGCGGGGACGCGAAGGGCGGCACCGGCGGCACCTCCTCGGACGGCAAGGAGAAGGCGCCCGCCGACCCGGCCGCCGAGGTCCTCTTCCAGGTGCCGATGCCGGAGGTGAGCAAGGACGTCAGCACGGTCGTCGTCAACGGCTCGTGGCTCACCGGCACGACGTACGCCAAGAGCGGCGTCGCCGAGATCGTCGGCTACGACCCGGCCGAGGGCACCGAGCGGTGGACGATCGAGCTGCCCGGCCCGGTTTGCCAGGCCAGCCGCCACATCGGCACCGACAACGTGACGGCCGTCCTGTTCCAGCCCGCGATGCCGACCAAGGCCAAGCCCTCGCACGGGTGCAGCCAGATCGCGGCGATCGACCTCGACGCGGGCACCAAACTGTGGACGAAGACGGTCAAGGACGGCGACCAGCCGGCCAACTTCGACAACGTCACCGTCAGCCGGAGCACCGTCGCCGTGGGCGGCACCAGCGGCGGCGCCGCCTTCGACCTCGCCTCGGGCAAGGTGCTGTGGAGCCCCAAGCCGAGCGACACCTGCTACGACGCCGGCTACGGCGGCGGCGAGAAGCTGGTCGCGATGCGCAAGTGCGGGTCGTACGGCCAGCGCCAGCTGCACGTCCAGACCATCGACCCGAAGTCCGGGAAGGTGATCTCGGAGTACAAGATGGCGCAGGGCATCGAGTACGCCGGCATCGTGTGGACCAACCCGCTCGTCGTGGCGGCGGACGTCGGCGAGAGCGCCGGTGACGGCAGCGGCATCTCGGACTTCTTCTCCATCGACAACAAGACCGGCAAGCTGCGTGCCCGCATCTCGGCGCCCGGCGACCAGTACGCCGGCCGCTGCGACGGCATCACGCGGATCGAGCACTGCACCCAACTGGCGGTCGGCAACGACCGGCTGTTCGTGCCGACCGAGGAGGAAGAGGCCGAGGGCACCTACGGGCGCACCAACAAGATCGTGGCGTTCGACCTGGCCACCGGGAAGCAGACCGGCCAGCGGGCCGACGCGGGCGACGGCTACGTCCTCTCGCCGCTGCGCATGGACGGCGGCAACCTGCTGGCGTACAAGCGCCCGCCGTACGACAAGGGCGGTCAGGTCGTCAGCATCGACGGCGGCAGCTTCGAGCAGACCGTGCTGCTGGAGAACCCGGCCACGGACACGGTGCGCGACGTGGAGACCAGCATGCTGCCGGAGTACGCCGAGCTGCTCTTCTCGCAGGGCCGCCTGTTCATGTCGCAGGTGTTCGCCTCCGCGCGGTCCGGCTCGGGCGGCAAGGAGTACCTCGCGGTCGCGTTCGGTACGAGCTGATCGGCGGTCGATCACGGCGGCCGGCCCGGGAGGCCCGCCGTTGTAGGGTTGCGGCCCCGTCCCTGCTCAGGGGCGGGGCCGTGCACGTACCGCGCATCACCTTCGAATGAGCCGCGAATGCGAGGAAGTTCGGCGATCCGGGGCGATTCTCGCCGGTAGGGGGAGCGCAACGTCGAACAAGCGTGTAGCTTCCGGGGGCATGAAAGGGCGGGGTGGGCCGGGAGGGGGCTCCCGTCCGTGCGGACCCGTGGGCACCGTGCGCGTCTGTGGAGGTCTGTGGGCATCCATAGGGGAGCATCCATGAGGATCCACGGGGGGACTGGGGGGTTTGCTCGATGGGAGTGCGGCTCATGGTGGTCGACGACCACCGGCTGCTCGCCGAGGCACTGGCCTCGGCGCTGAAACTGCGCGGGCACCGGGTGCTGGCCGCGGCGGCGCCGGCCGCGGGCGCGGCGGACCTGGTGATCAGCCGGGCGCCGGAGGTGTGCCTGCTGGGGACGGCGGCGCCGGCGGAGCCGGGGGTGTTCGACCCGGTGGTGAAGATCAAGCGGGAGCGGCCGCAGGTGGCGGTGCTGGTGCTGGGGCCGGTGCCCAGCCCGCGCGGGATCGCGGCGGCGTTCGCCGCGGGGGCCGTGGGCTACGTGCGGCACGACGAGCGCATAGAGGGCGTCGAGCGGGCGATCATGAAGGCGCGGGCGGGGGAGGCGGCGGTGGCGCCGCAGCTGCTGCAGAGCGCGTTCGGCGAGCTGCTGAACCCGGCGGCGCAGCCCGACGACGAGGGGCAGCGCCTGCTACAGATGCTGACGCCCCGTGAGGTCGAGGTGCTGGTCCGGGTCGCCGACGGCGAGGACACCCGCCTGATCGCCGCGGGCATGGGCATAGCCCCGTCCACGGCCCGCACCCACGTCCAGCGCGTCCTGATGAAACTGGGCGTCGGCTCCCGCCTGGAGGCCGCCGCGCTGGCCGCCCGGACGGGACTGCTGGACCGGGCGGGGGACGTACGCGAGCCGTAGCCTCCGGCGGTGGACGGGGGCGCCCGCGGCGGCCCGGGGCCGGCCGGCGGAGCCCGGCGCCGCGCCGGGGGGATCCGTCCCCGGTCCGCCGGACCGGTCCCGGGCAAGGTGCCGGGGGTGTCCGGCATCCGCGCGTGCGCACGGCGGCCGGCGGGGCCGCGAGCCGCGGGCGTGCGTGTCGCGGGGCGACGAGGGTTCCCTGCCCGAGCGCGGCCGAGGGCCCGAGGGCGGGGGAGGGCGGGCGCGGGCGGCGCCCCGGGGCGCCGGGGTGCGGAGCGACCTGCCCCCGGCGGCCACCCCCGTGGCGCCGGATCGCGCGCCCGCGCCCCGCACCACCCCGCTGCGCCGGGGGCGCGCAACGCTTGCCCCGCCGCGCTCCCCTGCCGGGCCGGACCGCTACTCGCCCTTCTCCTCGGCGGCGGCTCCCGGCGGCGGCGGAGCCACGGGCCGCAGCTTCAGCCAGACCAGGAAGAACACCCCGAGGGCCAGCATCCCCAGCCCCGTCCAGAGGTTGATGTTGACCCCCTCCGCCTTGTCGATGTCCGCGTCGGACGCGGTGAGGCCCGCGATCGTGACGATCACGCCGTAGACGACGAACAGCCCGCCGATGAGCCGCCGGATGTCGAACAGCCGTGCGGCCGTGGCCGACTTGCCCTCCAGGTCGGTGACTTCCCGCTGGACGTCCTTCTCGGAGTAGAACTCGGACATGGTCTCTCCATCCTCCCGCGATCAGAACGAGAACGGGATGTAGCAGGCGGCGGCAAGGACGACGGCACCCCAGCCGAGCAGGGCCGGCTTGCGGTACCAGGCCTCGTCCCCGGGCGCGGGCGGTTCGGCCATGCCGGGCGAGCGGGTGCCGTACACCAGGCCCTGGAGCTCGTCGTCCGGCTTGGGCTTGGTGAACAGGGACACCGCGACCATCACGACCGCGCCCGCGACGAAGCCCGCGATCGCGGAGACGAAGTTGGCGCCCTGGTCGGACGGGATGCTGATGATGCCCTGCTTGTAGATGACGAAGTAGTTGACCATCGCGGCCGTGGTGCCGGCGATCAGGCCCCAGAAGCCCGACTTCATCGAGGCCCGCTTCCAGAACATGCCGATGATGAAGACGACGAACATCGGCACGTTGAAGAAGGAGAACAGCGTCTGGAGGTAGCTCATGATGTTCGAGAAGGACGACGCCAGGAACGCCGTCCCGATCGACACGAGCACGCCGATGGCGGTGATGAGCCGGCCGAAGCGGACGTAGTAGGTGTCGTCGCGGTGCTTGACCACGTACCTCGCCCAGATGTCGTTGGTGAACACCGTGTTGAAGGACGAGATGTTGGCCGCCATGCCCGCCATGAAGGCCGCCAGCAGACCGGTGACCGCGATGCCGAGCACACCGTTGGGCAGGAGCTGCTCCATGAGGTACGGGATGGCGTCGTTGTACTGGAGGTCCGAGTCGGGGGTGCCGATCTGCGGGACCAGGACGGCGGCGACCAGGCCCGGGATCATCACCAGGAAGACGATGAAGATCTTCGGGAACGCGGCGATGAGCGGGGTGCGCTGGGCCGCCGAGAGGTTCTTCGCGGACAGGGCGCGCTGCACCTCGGCGAAGTTGGTCGTCCAGTAGCCGAACGACAGCACGAAGCCGAGGCCGAGGACGATCGTCAGCCAGTTGGCGCCCAGCGGGTTGTCACTGCCGATGCCGGTGCCGCCCCAGGCGGTCATGAAGTCGTCGCCGCGGCTCTGCGTGAGCGAGTCCGACAGACCGTCCCAGCCGCCGACGCTCTTCAGGCCGAGCACCGTGATCGGGATGAGCGCGGCGAGGATCACGAAGAACTGCAGCACCTCGTTGTAGATGGCCGAGGACAGGCCGCCGAGGGTGATGTAGGCGAGGACGAAGAAGCCGGCGACCACGATCGCCACCCACTGCGGCCAGCCCAGCAGCGCCTCGACCACGATGGCCAGGGCGTAGAGGTTGACGCCGGCGATCAGGATGGCCGCGCAGGCGAACAGGATCGAGCTCAGCAGGTGCGCCGCCTTGTCGAAGCGCAGCAGCAGGAACTCGGGCACCGAACGGACCTTGGAGCCGTAGTAGAAGGGCATCATCACCAGGCCGAGGAAGACCATGGCCGGGATGGCGCCGATCCAGTACCAGTGGGTGGTGTAGACGCCGTACTGGGCGCTGTTGGCGGCCATGCCGAGGATCTCGGTGGCGCCCAGGTTGGCCGCGATGAACGCGAGGCCGGTGACCCAGGCGGGCAGGGACCGGCCCGACAGGAAGAAGTCGAGGCTGGTCTTGACCGAGCGGCGGGCGGCGAAACCGATGCCCAGGACGACGACGAAGTAGATACCGAGGATCGTGTAATCGAGCCAGTTGGTGGGGAGCCGTAGCTCCGCGGCCAGAGGGATGGGGGCCCGATATGTGGGGGTCTGCATAAGCCCTCGCTTCGTTGCGCGAACTGATCCGTGCGGAACCTATGCCTCCGCGTTCAGTAATTGAACACTTACGGTGATGCACTTTGTTGGATTGTGATGTTGACGGCCGGGGTGGGTTGTGTTTTGGTATGTTTGGTTTTGTTGGAACGGTAGCCAGCCTCGACAGTGAGCGGCTCGAACGAGGAGTCCGGCGTGAAGAAGACCTCGACCCGACTGGCCGACGGTCGCGAGCTCATCTACTACGACCTGCGTGACGACACCGTCCGCGGCGCGGTGGACCGCCGTCCGCTGGACCGCACCGTCACCACGTCCGAGATCCGCCGCGACCCCCTGCTCGGCGACTCCGTGGCGATCGCCTCGCACCGCCAGGGCCGCACCTACCACCCGCCGGCCGACGAGTGCCCCCTGTGCCCCTCCCAGGGCGACCGGCTGAGCGAGATCCCCGACTCCTCGTACGACGTGGCCGTCTTCGAGAATCGTTTCCCCTCCCTGGCCGGCGACTCCGGGCGCTGCGAGGTCGTCTGCTTCACCTCCGCGCACGACGCGTCCTTCGCCGACCTCACCGAGGAGCACGCGCGCCTGGTGCTGGAGGCGTGGACCGACCGGACGTCGGAGCTGTCGCATCTGCCCTCCGTCGAGCAGGTGTTCTGTTTCGAGAACCGGGGCGCGGAGATCGGCGTGACCCTCCAGCACCCGCACGGGCAGATCTACGCCTACCCCTTCACCACTCCCCGCACCTCCCTGATGCTGCGCCAGGTGGCCGCACACAAGGAGGCGACCGGCGGCGAGAACCTCTTCGACGCCGTCCTGGAGCGGGAGAGCGCCGAGGGGCGGGTCGTCCTGGAGGGTGAACACTGGCTGGCCTTCGTGCCGTACGCGGCGCACTGGCCGTACGAAGTCCACCTCTACCCTAGGCGCCGGGTGCCGGACCTGCTCGCGCTCGACGAGGCCGCGCGCACAGAGTTCCCCCAGGTCTATCTGGAACTGTTGAGGCGCTTCGACCGGATCTTCGGCGAGGGCGAGCCGCCGACGCCGTACATCGCGGCCTGGCACCAGGCCCCGTTCGGCGCGCTGGAGGAGTTCGACGGCGTGACGCGCGACGACTTCGCGCTGCACCTCGAGCTTTTCACCGTCCGCCGCACGTCCGGCAAGCTGAAGTACCTCGCGGGCTCCGAGTCCGGCATGAACGTGTTCATCAACGACGTGCCGCCGGAGCGCGCGGCCGAGCGACTGCGAGAGGTAGCGAGTTCATGAGCGGGAAGTACCTGGTCACCGGGGGCGCGGGGTACGTCGGCAGCGTGGTCGCCCAGCACCTGCTGGAGGCGGGGCACGAGGTCGTCGTCCTCGACAACCTCTCCACGGGCTTCCGCGAGGGCGTCCCGGCCGGAGCGGCCTTCGTCGAGGGCGACATCCGCGACGCCGCCAAGTGGCTGGACCCCTCCTTCGACGGCGTCCTGCACTTCGCCGCGTCCTCGCAGGTCGGCGAGTCGGTGGTGAAGCCGGAGAAGTACTGGGACAACAACGTCGGCGGCACCATGGCCCTGCTGGACGCCATGCGCGGCGCCGGCGTCCGCACCCTGGTCTTCTCCTCCACGGCGGCCACCTACGGCGAGCCGGAGCAGGTCCCGATCACCGAGTCGGCGCCGACCTCCCCGACCAACCCCTACGGCGCCTCCAAGCTCGCCGTCGACCACATGATCACCGGCGAGGCGGCCGCCCACGGCCTCGGTGCGGTCTCGCTGCGCTACTTCAACGTGGCGGGCGCGTACGGCGCGTACGGCGAGCGCCACGACCCCGAGTCGCACCTCATCCCGCTGGTGCTCCAGGTCGCCCGGGGCAGGCGCGAGGCGATCTCCGTCTACGGCGACGACTACCCCACGCCCGACGGCACCTGCGTGCGCGACTACATCCACGTCGCGGACCTCGCCGAGGCCCACCTGCTCGCCCTGGGGGCCGCCACCCCCGGCGAGCACCTGATCTGCAACCTCGGCAACGGCAACGGCTTCTCCGTCCGCGAGGTCATCGAGACGGTCCGCCGCGTCACCGGCCACCCGATCCCCGAGATCGTGGCACCCCGCCGGGGCGGCGACCCGGCGGTCCTGGTGGCGTCCGCCGCCAGGGCCCGCGAGAAGCTGGGCTGGAACCCGTCCCGCGCGGACCTCGCGGGAATCGTCGCCGACGCGTGGGACTTCGCGCGGCGGCACGGCAACTAGAACGTACGGAAGGGTCAGGGGTCAGGGCATGAGCGAGGCTGTTGCCGAGACGGTCGCCGAGCGGTTCGCGGAGCTGTACGGGGCCGCGCCGGACGGGGTGTGGGCGGCACCGGGCCGCGTCAACCTCATCGGCGAGCACACCGACTACAACGACGGCTTCGTCATGCCGTTCGCCCTGCCGCACACCGCGGTCGCGGCGGTGGCGCGGCGCGCGGACGGCGTGCTGCGCCTGCACTCGGCCGACGTCGAGGGCGGCGTCACCGAACTGCGCCTGGACGACCTGGCCCCCGAGTCGGACCGGACCTGGACGGCGTACCCGGCGGGCGTGGTGTGGGCGCTGCGCGAGGCCGGCCACCCGGTGACCGGCGCCGACGTCCACCTGGCGTCCACCGTCCCGGCGGGCGCGGGCCTGTCCTCGTCGGCCGCCCTGGAGGTCGTGGTGGCCCTCGCGCTGAACGACCTGTTCGCGCTCGGCCTGCGCGGCTGGCAGCTGGCCCGCCTGTGCCAGCGCGCCGAGAACGTCTACGTCGGCGCCCCCGTCGGCATCATGGACCAGACGGCGTCCGCCTGCTGCGAGGCCGGCCACGCCCTCTTCCTCGACACCCGCGACCTGTCCCAGCGGCAGATCCCCTTCGACCTGGCGGCCGAGGGCATGCGCCTGCTGGTCGTGGACACGCAGGTCAAGCACTCCCACAGCGAGGGCGAGTACGGCAAGCGCCGCGCCGGCTGCGAGAAGGGCGCGGCCCTGCTCGGCGTCGACGCCCTGCGCGACGTGCCGTACGAGGAACTGGACGCGGCCCTGGAGCGCCTCGGCGACGAGGAGGAGGTCCGCCGCCTGGTGCGCCACGTCGTGACGGAGGACCGGCGCGTGGAGCAGGTGGTGGCCCTGCTGGAGTCGGGCGACACCCGCGCGATCGGCCCGCTGCTGGTCGAGGGCCACGCCTCGCTGCGCGACGACTTCCGCGTCTCCTGCCCGGAGCTGGACCTGGTCGTCGACACCGCCCTGTCGGCCGGCGCGCTGGGCGCCCGCATGACCGGCGGCGGCTTCGGCGGCTCGGCGATCGTCCTGGCGGAGGAGTCCGGCGTGGAGCCGATCACCAAGGCGGTGCAGGAGGCCTTCGCCGCCCGCGGCTTCACGGCCCCCCGGGTGTTCGAGGCGGTGCCTTCGGCGGGGGCGCGGCGCGTCAGCTGAGCCGCTTCACCAACGTGAACTCCGTGATCCCCGGCGGGTAGTCGG
The DNA here is from genome assembly GCF_044540485.1 of Streptomyces sp. NPDC085946. Classification (NCBI taxonomy): domain Bacteria; kingdom Bacillati; phylum Actinomycetota; class Actinomycetes; order Kitasatosporales; family Streptomycetaceae; genus Streptomyces; species Streptomyces sp. NPDC085946. The sequence goes on from NZ_JBITSF010000005.1 coordinate 322,548, forward strand.
GGACCACGCCCACCACCTCGTACCCCTGCCTGCGGTAGAACCCCGGCGCCTGGAAGTCCCAGGTCTCCAGGCGCGCCGAGCGGCAGCCCCGGCCCGCGGCGGCGACGCGCTCCGCCTCCGCCAGCAGACGCGTCCCCAGGCCCGCCCCCCGGTGCGGTGCGGCCACCCACAGGTAGGTGATGTGCAGCCAGGTCGCCCAGGTGTGGCCGACCAGGCCGCCGGCCAGGTCGTCCGACGCGTCCATCGCCCAGACGTGGAGCGGAACCTCCCGCTCGCCCGGGGTGCCGCGCAGCGCGGAGAGCACGGGCGAGGCGGCCGTGTTCGTGTCGCGCAGCCGCGCGCGGAGCAGATCACGTCGGGCTCTGTCGACTTCTGTCTCAAGGCGAAACATGCGGCTCACCATAAACGCGCCGGGCAGTCAGTTCTGCAAATAACCTTCCGCTCCCGCCCCCCGTCCGTACCCTGATGAACAGCACCGGTGGGGGCCGGTGCTGTTCATCAGGGGGCGAGACGGCCGGGTACGGCGCCCGGAGCGGGGGTAGCGGTTCCTGCACGGCGGCGGCCGTGCGGCCGCGGCGCCCCGGCCAGGTGGCGGCGAGGACGAACGGCGCGGCAGGCCTGGGCACTCCGGCGTCGTACCCGCGCCGGTGCTGTCCTCCGACGACGGTGTATCCCCGGCTCTCCGAGAGCGTGGGGAAGGGGGTTTCGTGGTTCGTATCCGAGTCCTGGTCGTCGACGACCATCGCATCTTCGCCGAGTCGCTCGCCGCGGCGCTGGCCGCCGAGCCCGACGTGGACGTGTCCGCGGCCGGCAGCGGCCCGGCGGCGCTGCGCAGCCTGGAGCGGGCGGCCGCCGAGGGGCGGCGGTTCGACGTGCTGCTCGTCGACGCCGATCTGGGGGGCAACGTGCCGGGCGTCCGGCCCGCCGTGCCGGTGCAGGACGGCAACGCCGACGGACTCGTCGACGGGATCTCCCTCGTCGCCGGCGTGCGCACCGCGCAGCCGCACGTGCGCACGGTCGTGCTCGCCGAGAAGGACGATCCGCGCCGGGCCGCGCTCGCCCTGCAGGCCGGCGCCTCCGGGTGGGTGGCCAAGGACTGCTCGCTGTCCCGGCTGCTCACGGTCATCCGGGGGGTGCTGCGCGACGAGACCCACCTGCCGCCCGCCCTGCTGACGGGCGTGCTGCGCGAGCTGACCGCGGCCCGCAAGCACCGCACCGAGAGCGAGCGGCTGGTGGAGTCGCTCACCCCGCGGGAGCGCGAGGTGCTGCGCTGCATGGTCGCCGGGCTGGGCAGGAAGGCCGTCGCGGAGCGGCTGTACCTGTCCCCGCACACCGTGCGCACCCACATGCAGAACGTGCTCGGCAAGCTGGGCGTGCACTCCACCCTCGCCGCCGTCGCGCTCGCCCGGCGGGCCGGTGTCGGGCCGGCGGACCTAGCCGGGGATGTTGTCGAACGGGGCGGTCAGCTGGCGTAGCAGGGCGGCCAGCTCGCCGCGCTGGGCGCGGGAGAGCTCGGCGAGGATCGCCCGCTCCTGGTCCAGCAGGCCCGCCAGCGCCTGGTCCGCGCGGTCCCGGCCGTCTTCCGTGAGCCGGACCAGCACGCCCCGCCGATCACTGGGGTCGGGCAGGCGCTCCACCAGGCCCTTCTTGGCCAGGCGGTCGATGCGGTTGGTCATGGTGCCCGACGTGACCAGGGTCTGGGTCAGCAACTGCCCGGGCGAGAGCTGGTAGGGGGAGCCCGCGCGGCGCAGCGCGGTCAGGACGTCGAACTCCCACGGCTCCAGGCCGTGCTCGGCGAAGGCCAGCCGGCGCGCGCGGTCCAGGTGCCGGGCGAGCCTGCTCACCCGGCTGAGGACCTCGAGCGGTTCCACGTCGAGGTCAGGGCGCTCCCGGCGCCACGCTGCGACCAGCCGATCGACCTCGTCCTCCATGGCGATCAGTGTAGTGGTTGTGTCGACATGAAGTCTCTTGATGTTGAGTCTCTTGGCATCAAGATAAAAAGGTGGTCACGCTGGGTACCCGGGCCGACCACGGCCACCGGTCCCCCAGGAGCGTCATGTCCTCAGCCACCCCCACCTGGGACCCCGCCCAGTACCTGCGCCACGCCGGCCACCGCGCCCGGCCCTTCCTCGACCTGCTCGCCCGCGTCCCCCGCCTCCCGGGGGACCCGCCCCGCATCGCCGACCTCGGCTGCGGCCCCGGCAACGCCACCGCCCTGCTCGCCGGGCGCTGGCCCACCGCCCGCATCACCGGCTACGACAACTCGCCGCAGATGCTCGACCGGGCCCACGTCGAGCACGAGGGCCCCACGCCCGGCGGCGGCCGCCTCGACTTCGCCCACGCCGACGCCCGCACCTGGACGCCCGCGGAGACCTGCGACCTGATCGTCAGCAACGCCACCCTGCAGTGGGTCCCGGGACACGCCGGCCGCTTCCCCGACTGGATCGCCGCGCTGGCCCCCGGCGGCACCCTCGCCTTCCAGGTCCCGGGGAACTTCGACGCCCCCAGCCACCGGCTCATGCGCGACCTGGCCGGCTCCCCGCGCTGGCGCGGCCGCCTCGCCGGCACCCTGCGCCACGACGACGCCGTCCTCACCCCCGAGGCCTACCTGGAGCACCTGACCGCCCTCGGCTGCGCCGCCGACGTGTGGGAGACGACGTACGTGCACCTGCTGCAGGGGGAGGACCCGGTGCTGGACTGGGTGACGGGGACCGGGCTGCGGCCCGTCCTGGCCGCCCTGGCCGACGAGCCGGACGCGCGGGAGGCGTTCGTCGCCGAGTACCGGGACGCCCTGCGCGAGGCCTACCCGGCCCGGCCGCACGGCACCGCGTTCCCGTTCCGCCGGGTGTTCGCCGTGGCCCGCCGGGAGCGGTGACCGCCGGCCCGGTCAGCTCTTGCGGTGCCCGATCAGCCGCGGCTTCTGCTCCAGGCCGTCCAGCCCGTGCCACGCCAGGTTCACCAGGTGCGCGGCGACCTCCGCCTTCTTCGGGCGGCGCACGTCCAGCCACCACTGGCCGGTCAGGGCGACCATGCCGACCAGGGCCTGCGCGTACAGCGGGGCCAGCTTCGGGTCGAAGCCGCGGGACTTGAACTCGCGGCCCAGGATGTCCTCCACCTGGGTGGCGATGTCCGAGATGAGCGAGGCGAAGGTCCCCGTCGACTGGGGGATGGGGGAGTCACGGACCAGGATCCGGAAACCGTCCGTGTACTCCTCGATGTAGTCCAGCAGCGCGAACGCGGCCTGCTCGCACAGCTCGCGGGGGTGGCCGGCGGTCAGCGAGCTGGTCACCATGTCCAGCAGACGCCGCATCTCGCGGTCCACCACCACCGCGTACAGCCCCTCCTTGCCGCCGAAGTGCTCGTAGACCACCGGCTTGGACACCCCGGCCTTCGCCGCGATCTCCTCCACCGAGGTGCCCTCGAACCCCTTCGCGGCGAAGAGGGTGCGACCGATCTCCAGCAGCTGCTGGCGGCGCTCCGCACCGGTCATCCGGGTCCGCCGTGCGCGCCGCGGCTTGTCATTGCTGGGAGTGCTGCTCGAGTCGGTCGCCACGCCGACCATCATGCCGCCTCGACGGGTTCCTTCCCCTGCCGGGAGCGGCCTTCGGTGGTGTTCCGGCGCGAATCGATACGCGAGCGTGACGGCCAGCGCACGTCGTACGCCCAGCCGAGCACCTCGAACCAGCGGATGAGGCGGGCGGAGGAGTCCAGCTGGCCGCGCATCACCCCGTGCCGCGCGGAGGTCGGGTCGGCGTGGTGCAGGTTGTGCCAGGACTCGCCGCAGGACAGGATCGCCAGCCACCACACGTTGCCCGACCGGTCGCGCGACTTGAACGGGCGCTTGCCGACCGCGTGGCAGATCGAGTTGATCGACCAGGTCACGTGGTGCAGCAGCGCCACCCGGACGAGCGACCCCCAGAAGAACGCCGTGAACGCGCCCCACCAGGACATCGTCACCAGACCGCCGATCAGCGCCGGCAGCCCCAGCGACACGATCGTCCACAGCACGAACTGCCGGGAGATCGCCCGCAGCGTCCGGTCCTTGATCAGGTCCGGGGCGTACTTGTCCTGCGGGGTCTGCTCCTCGTCGAACATCCAGCCGATGTGCGCCCACCACAGGCCCTTGATCAGCGCCGGGACCGTCTCGCCGTACCGCCACGGGGAGTGCGGGTCGCCCTCCGCGTCGGAGAACTTGTGGTGCTTGCGGTGGTCGGCGACCCAGCGGACCAGCGGCCCCTCGACCGCCATCGACCCCGCGATGGCCAGCGCGATCTTCAGCGGGCGCTTGGCCTTGAACGAACCGTGCGTGAAGTGGCGGTGGAAGCCGATGGTGATGCCGTGGCAGCCCAGGAAGTAGAAGAAGACCAGCAGCCCGAGGTCCAGCCAGCTCACCCCCCAGCCCCACGCCAGCGGCACCGCGGCCAGCAGCGCCACGAACGGAACGATGATGAAGAGAAGAAGGGTGATCTGCTCGACGGAGCGCTTCCGCTCCCCGCCCAGCGTGGCGGAGGCTACGTCGTCACCGGTCCGGCCGGGCGTCTTCGGCGCTTCGTCGATCACATCGGAACTACTGGTCATACGCGTCCCCTGTGGGGTTTTGTGGATTGAGGCGATACCGGGCCGCCGGAGCCGAACAGCACTTCCTACGGTTCCGTAACCTACGGCTCCGTAAGTATGGCAGCGCGTCGGGCCCCGGCAAGAGCCCGTGAGCCTGCGCGTCACGGCCGACACCTATCCTTGTGTCGGTCGGACAGCGCGGTCCGCTCTGAAGTTTTCCCGGATGTCCGATCCGTAAGCGGCTCCCGCCGCGCGAGAGGCCGTCCGGGTTCCCCTCCCAGACGAGCTTCAACACTGCAAGGAGCCGCACCTGTGAGCAGTGCCGACGACCAGACCACGACCAGCAGCGAGCTGCGCGCCGACATCCGCAGGCTGGGCGATCTCCTCGGTGAGACCCTCGTCCGCCAGGAGGGCCCCGAGCTGCTCGAACTCGTCGAGAAGGTACGCCGCCTCACCCGAGAGGACGGCGAGGCCGCCGCCGAGCTGCTGCGCGGCACCGAACTGGAGACCGCGGCCAAGCTGGTCCGCGCCTTCTCCACCTACTTCCACCTGGCCAACGTCACCGAGCAGGTGCACCGCGGCCGCGAACTGCGCGCCAAGCGCGCCGCCGAGGGCGGCCTGCTCGCCCGCACCGCCGACCGGCTCAAGGACGCCGACCCCGAGCACCTGCGCGAGACGGTCCGCAACCTCAACGTCCGCCCGGTGTTCACGGCCCACCCCACCGAGGCCGCGCGCCGGTCGGTCCTCAACAAGCTCCGGCGCATCGCCGCGCTCCTGGAGACCCCGGTCATCGCCTCCGACCGGCGCCGCCTCGACACCCGGCTGGCCGAGAACATCGACCTCGTCTGGCAGACCGACGAGCTGCGCGTGGTGCGCCCCGAGCCCGCCGACGAGGCCCGCAACGCCATCTACTACCTCGACGAACTGCACGCCGGTGCCGTCGGCGACGTCCTGGAGGACCTCACCGCCGAACTGGAGCGCGTCGGCGTCAAGCTCCCCGACGACACCCGCCCCCTGACCTTCGGCACCTGGATCGGCGGCGACCGCGACGGCAACCCCAACGTCACCCCCCAGGTCACCTGGGACATCCTGATCCTCCAGCACGAGCACGGCATCAACGACGCGCTGGAGACCATCGACGAGCTGCGCGGCTTCCTGTCCAACTCCATCCGCTACGCCGGCGCCACCGAGGACCTGCTGACCTCCCTCCGGGCCGACCTGGAGAACCTCCCCGAGATCAGCCCCCGCTACAAGCGCCTCAACGCCGAGGAGCCCTACCGGCTCAAGGCCACCTGCATCCGGCAGAAGCTGGAGAACACCAAGCAGCGCCTCGCCAAGGGCACCCCCCACGAGCCCGGCCGGGACTACCTCGGCACCGGCCAGCTGCTGGAGGACCTGCGCATCATCCAGGCCTCGCTGCGCGAGCACCGCGGCGGCCTGTTCGCCGACGGCCGCCTCTCCCGCACCATCCGCACCCTGGCCGCCTTCGGCCTCCAGCTCGCCACCATGGACGTCCGCGAACACGCCGACGCCCACCACCACGCCCTCGGCCAGCTCTTCGACCGCCTCGGCGAGGAGTCCTGGCGCTACGCCGACATGCCCCGCGAGTACCGCGCCAAGCTGCTCGCCAAGGAGCTCCGCTCCCGGCGTCCGCTCGCCCCGACCCCCGCCCCCGTCGACGCGGCCGGCGAGAAGACCCTCGGCGTCTTCCAGACCGTCAAGCGGGCCCTGGAGGTCTTCGGACCCGAGGTCATCGAGTCGTACATCATCTCCATGTGCCAGGGCGCCGACGACGTCTTCGCCGCCGCCGTCCTCGCCCGCGAGGCCGGCCTGATCGACCTGCACGCCGGCTGGGCGAAGATCGGCATCGTGCCGCTGCTGGAGACCACCGACGAGCTGAAGGCCGCCGACACCATCCTGGAGGACATGCTCTCCGACCCGTCCTACCGGCGCCTGGTCGCGCTGCGGGGCGACGTCCAGGAGGTCATGCTCGGCTACTCCGACTCCTCCAAGTTCGGCGGCATCACCACCAGCCAGTGGGAGATCCACCGCGCCCAGCGCCGCCTGCGCGACGTCGCCCACCGCTACGGCGTCCGGCTGCGCCTCTTCCACGGCCGCGGCGGCACCGTCGGCCGCGGCGGCGGCCCCACCCACGACGCCATCCTCGCCCAGCCCTGGGGCACCCTGGAGGGCGAGATCAAGGTGACCGAGCAGGGCGAGGTCATCTCCGACAAGTACCTCATCCCCTCCCTGGCCAGGGAGAACCTGGAGCTGACGGTCGCCGCCACCCTCCAGGCCTCCGCCCTGCACACCGCACCCCGCCAGTCCACCGAGGCCCTCGCCCGCTGGGACGCCGCCATGGACGTCGTCTCCGACGCCGCCCACGCCGCCTACCGCCGCCTCGTCGAGGACCCCGACCTGCCGACGTACTTCCTCGCGTCGACGCCGGTGGACCAGCTCGCCGACCTGCACCTGGGCTCCCGGCCCTCCCGCCGCCCCGGCTCCGGCGTCTCGCTGGACGGCCTGCGCGCCATCCCCTGGGTGTTCGGCTGGACCCAGTCCCGGCAGATCGTCCCCGGCTGGTTCGGCGTCGGCTCCGGCCTGAAGGCCCTGCGCGAGGCCGGCCTGGACACCGTGCTCGACGAGATGCACCAGCAGTGGCACTTCTTCCGCAACTTCATCTCCAACGTCGAGATGACCCTGGCCAAGACCGACCTGCGGATCGCCCAGCACTACGTCGACACCCTCGTGCCGGACGAGCTCAAGCACGTCTTCGACACCATCAAGGCCGAACACGAACTCACCGTCACCGAAGTCCTGCGCGTCACCGGCGAGGACGAACTGCTGGACGCCCAGCCGGTCCTGAAGCAGACCTTCGCCATCCGCGACGCCTACCTCGACCCGATCTCCTACCTCCAGGTCGCCCTGCTCAAGCGCCAGCGCGACGCGGTCGCCGCCGGCCGGGAAGCCGACCCGCTGCTCGCCCGCGCCCTGCTGCTGACCGTCAACGGCGTCGCCGCGGGCCTGCGCAACACCGGCTGACCCGCCCGCCGCAGAAGGGGTGTGCCCCCGGGCCCGTACGGACCCGGGGGCACACCCCTGTGCGCGTCACCTCAGCTCCGGCCGGCCCCGCGGCGCCGGGCCACCAGCCAGCCGCCCGCCGCCAGCAGCGCCGCGGCGGCACCCGACAGCAGACCCACCGGCACCCCGCTGCCCGTCTCCGCGAGGTCGCCCTCCGCGGCGCCCCGCGGGGACGGCGACGCGGCCGTGCCCCCGCCCGCGGACGACCCCGGGGACACCGACGCCCCCGGAGCGCCCGACGGAGCGGCCGGCGCCGACACCGACGCCGACACCGACGGCGAAGCCGAACCGGACGGCACCGCGCCGCCGCCCTCCTGCTCCCCGTCCTCGCACTCCGACCAGAACACCTTGTGCTTGGCCGCGCCCTTCTCGCCCTCGAACGTCCAGAACAGCTTGTAGTGCCCGTCCGGCAGCGACAGGTCCGCCGTCCGGCCGTGCCCCTCGCCGTCCAGCGTCAGCGCGCCCGACTCCACCGTCTCGCCCTTGTTCGCGCTCGGCGCGACCGCCTCGATGCGCCAGTCCACCCGCTGACCGCCGTCGAACCCGAACGCGTCCAGGTAGAACGCGCACACGTGCGGCTCGTTGCGGCGCAGCTCCTCGTCGGTCGCGGCGTCGTGGATCTTCACCGTCCCGTTGTCACCGGGAACCGTGGCACGGGCGGCCGGAGCGAACACGAGGGCCGCGGAAGCGACGGCGCAGACAGCACCGGCGCGGGAGAGAGTACGCATGAGGCAGACGTCCATCTTCGAGACGGGAACGGGAAGACGTGGAGGGGGCGGCTCAGCATCCAGCCCCGCCCGGCGGCCTGTCCATCACGAACCGGCCACACTCGGACCCTCCACAGACGTGGAGAACGCGCCAATCCCTCAGATGGTCACGAACGCCGCCGTCAGCAGCGCCAGCCCGGCCCCCGCCAGCACCCACGCGGCCCGTGTCCGCGCCAGCCCGCCCGCCACCACGACCGACGCCAGCAGCAGCGCCCCGCCCAGCGGCACCCACGCGTACAGCACCCCGGCGGGCCCCGACCGGACCACCTCGTCACCGCCCGGCTTCACCACGACCGTGTACGTCCGGTCCTCCGCCACCGCCACCGAGTCCTCGATGACGACCCTCGGCCGGGGCTGCGACCCCGCCGACAGCGGCGCGTACGGCCCCGAACAGGTCCCCGCACGGCACCGGGTCACCTCGATCGTGCCGCGCTCCCGGCCCTTGGTCAGCATCACGTGCTGCGCCGTCCCCCACGACGCCCACACCCCCGCGACCAGGATCAGCACCGCGACCGCCCCCATCGCCAGCAGCCGCCCCCAGCGCAGCGCGGCGGACGGGGCCCGGCGGGAGGAGACGGCGGAGGCAGGCATGGCCGGGATCATTGGCCATACCTGCACGGCCGGTCAACTCCGGTGGGGGACAAGTCAGCAGTTGTCCACCCCCGTCCCCCGGCTCAGGAGTTGTACGTCCCCTGCGCCCGCTCCAGCCCGTCGATCACCAGGCACTCCACCGCGTCCGCCGCCCGGTCCACGAACCAGTCCAGCTCCTTGCGCTCCGCCGACCCGAAGTCCTTCAGCACGAAATCCGCCACCGGCATCCGCCCCGGCGGCCGGCCGATCCCGAACCGCACCCGGTGGTAGTCCGACCCCATCGCCTTCGTGATCGACTTCAGCCCGTTGTGACCGTTGTCCCCGCCGCCCAGCTTCAGCCGCAGCGTCCCGTAGTCGATGTCCAGCTCGTCGTGCACCGCCACCACATGCGCCACCGGCACCTTGTAGAAGTCCCGCAGCGCGTTCACCGGCCCGCCCGACAGGTTCATGTACGACATCGGCTTCGCCAGCACCACCCGCCGGCTCCCCGGCCCGGGCGGCCCGATCCGCCCCTCGACCACCTGTGCCTGCGCCTTCCCGGCCCGCTTGAACCTCCCCCCGATCCGCTCCGCCAGCAGATCGGCCACCATGAACCCCACGTTGTGCCGGTTCATCGCGTACTCGGGCCCCGGATTGCCGAGCCCCACGATCAGCCAGGGGGCGCCCGCGTCGGTCGTCACGTCCATGTCTCCTTGATACGCGTCGGCCGCTGCCCCGCACGGGAACAGCGGCCGACCACACGATGACGGCGAGGATCAGGCCTCGGCGGCCTCTTCGCCCTCGGCACCCTCCGCGGCCTCCTCGGCCTGCGCGGCCAGCACCTGCAGGACCACGGCGTCCTCCTCCACGGCCAGCGTCACGCCCTTGGGCAGCGCGATGTCCTTGGCGAGGACGGAGTCACCGGCCGACAGACCCTCGACGGAGACGGTCACGGACTCCGGGATGTGCGTGGCCTCGGCCTCGACCGGCAGCGCGTTCAGCACGTGCTCCAGCAGGTTGCCACCCGCGGCCAGCTCGCCCTCGGTGAGCACCGGGATCTCCACGTTGACCTGCTCGCCACGCTGGACCAGCTGCAGGTCCACGTGCTCCAGGAAGCCCTTCAGCGGGTCGCGCTGCACCGACTTCGGAATCGCCAGCTCGCTCGTCTTGCCGTCGATGTCCAGCGCGATCAGGACGTTCGGCGTACGCAGCGCCAGCAGCAGCTCGTGACCCGGAAGGGTCAGGTGCAGCGGGTCCGAACCGTGGCCGTACAGCACACCCGGAACCTTGTTGTCACGACGGATACGACGCGCGGCACCCTTGCCGAACTCGGTGCGCGTCTCGGCGGCGAGCTTCACCTCGGACATGATCACTCCTCATAGATCAGAACGGACGTGGTCACCCGGCCACGAACGGCCTGCTACGAAGAGCGCGTCGATTACGGACCGCCGTACGAGCCTCCTGTGAAGCGGTACGGCCTCCCTCGCCGAGCAACTGCAGCAGTCTACTCGGAGAAGGAGGCCGCACCCAAAACGATCTCCACGCCCCCCGACGGGGCCGGCGAACCCCTACTGCTCGTCGAACAGGCTCGTCACCGAACCGTCCTCGAACACCTCACGCACCGCGCTCGCGATCGTCGGCGCGATCGACAGCACCTTGATCTTGTCCAGATCACGGCCCAGCTCGTTCGGCGTCGGCAGCGTGTTCGTGAACACGAACTCGCTCACCCGCGAGTTCTTCAGCCGGTCCGCCGCCGGACCCGACAGCACACCGTGCGTCGCCGTCACGATCACGTCCTCCGCACCGTGCGCGAACAACGCGTCCGCCGCGGCACAGATCGTCCCACCGGTGTCGATCATGTCGTCCACCAGGACGCACACGCGGCCCTTCACCTCACCCACGACCTCGTGGACGGTGACCTGGTTCGCGACGTCCTTGTCCCGCCGCTTGTGCACGATCGCCAGCGGCGCGCCCAGCCGGTCGCACCAGCGGTCCGCCACCCGCACCCGGCCGGCGTCCGGAGACACCACCGTCAGCTTCTCCCGGTCCACCTTCTTGCCCACGTAGTCCGCCAGCAGCGGCAGCGCGAACAGGTGGTCCACCGGACCGTCGAAGAAGCCCTGGATCTGGTCCGTGTGCAGGTCCACCGTCAGAAGCCGGTCGGCACCCGCCGTCTTCATCATGTCCGCGATCAGACGCGCCGAGATCGGTTCACGTCCGCGGTGCTTCTTGTCCTGCCGCGCGTAACCGTAGAACGGCACGATGACGGTGATGGACCGCGCCGACGCACGCTTCAGCGCGTCGATCATGATCAACTGCTCCATGATCCACTTGTTGATCGGAGCCGTGTGGCTCTGGATCAGGAAGCAGTCGGCACCACGCGCCGACTCCTGGTAACGGACGTAGATCTCGCCGTTCGCGAAGTCGAAGGCCTTCGTCGGGACGACCCCGACACCCAACTGCTGGGCGACCTCCTCGGCAAGCTCGGGGTGGGCGCGGCCGGAGAAGAACATCATCTTCTTCTCGCCGGTCGTCTTGATCCCGGTCACAGACTTTCTCCTCAGAGGTATGTCGCAGCTGGCTGTCGAGAGACCTCTCAGCTGGGTGAGAGAGGCCGTCTCAGCTGGTAGGGGTGCGGGTGTGCACTTATCACGGTACGCCGTGTCCGACGCACCGGTTTCCGGTCAGTCCTCGCCACCGGTCTCCCGGGCAGCCGCCTCGGCCGCCTTCGCCGCCGCGCTCCCCGGACGCTTGCGAGCCACCCAACCCTCGATATTCCGCTGCTGACCACGGGCCACGGCCAGCGAACCGGGCGGCACGTCCTTCGTGATCACGGACCCGGCGGCGGTGTACGCACCGTCCCCGACCGTGACAGGCGCCACAAACATGTTGTCCGAACCGGTACGGCAGTGCGACCCCACCGTGGTGTGGTGCTTCTCCTGCCCGTCGTAGTTCACGAAGACGCTCGCCGCACCGATGTTCGTGTACTCACCGATCGTCGCGTCCCCCACGTACGACAGGTGCGGCACCTTCGTGCCCTCACCGATCGACGCGTTCTTCGTCTCCACGTACGTACCGATCTTGCCCTTCGGCCCCAGACGCGTCCCCGGCCGCAGATACGCGAACGGACCCACCGACGCCTCCGGACCGATCTCCGCACCCACCGACACCGTGTTGTCCACCCGCGCCCCCGCACCGACCCGCGTGTCCGTCAGCCGCGAGTTCGGCCCCACCTCGGCGCCCTCCGCCAGATGCGTGGCACCGTGCAGCTGCGTCCCCGGGTGCACCGTCACGTCCTGCTCGAACGTCACCCCCACGTCCACCCACGTCGACGCCGGATCGACCACCGTCACACCCGCGAGCATCGCCCGCGTCAGCAACCGGTCGTTCAGGATCCGCCGCGCCTGGGCCAGCTGCACACGGTTGTTGATCCCCGCGATCTCCCGGTGATCACCCGCCACCGACGCACCCACCCGGTGACCCGCCTCCCGCAGGATCCCCAGCACGTCCGTCAGGTACTCCTCGCCCTGGCTGTTGTCCGTCCGCACCTTCTTCAACGCGTCCGCCAGCAGCGCGCCGTCGAACGCGAACACCCCGGAGTTGATCTCCCGGATCCCGAGCTGCTCCTCGGTCGCGTCCTTGTGCTCCACGATCGCCGTCACGGCGCCGGTCGCCGCGTCGCGGACGATCCGGCCGTACCCCGTCGCGTCCGGCACCTCGGCCGTCAGCACGGTCACGGCGTTGCCGTCGGCGCCGTGCGTGGCGGACAGCGCCCGCAGCGTCTCGCCCGTGAGCAGCGGGGTGTCGCCGCACACGACGACGACCGTCCCGTCCACCGAGCCGCCGAGCTCCTCCAGCGCCATGCGGACGGCGTGGCCGGTGCCGTTCTGCTGCTCCTGCACGGCCGTGCGGACGTCCGGGGCGATCCCGGCGAGGTGCGCGGTGACCTTCTCGCGGGCGTGACCGACCACCACGACCAGGTTCTCGGGGTCCAGCTCGCCGGCGGCGGCGAGCACGTGCCCGACGAGACTGCGACCGCAGAGCTCGTGCAGGACCTTGGGTGTGGCCGACTTCATACGGGTGCCCTCACCCGCTGCGAGAACGACGACGGCTGCCGGGCGGTTGGCGCTCACGGGATGCCCTTCGGCTGTGGATGGGGTGGGGGTGGACATCCGCAGGATACCGGGGGGTTTTGTGGGGGGTACGAGTGCGGGCCCTGACCTCGGTGTGAGGGGGTCAGGGCCCGAACTGTGCATGGGCTCCCGGGGGAGGACTCGAACCCCCATGATCAGAACCAAAATCTGACGTCTTGCCCTTAGACGACCCGGGATAGCCGCTATGTCCGATTTTGTGGATCGGGCGCGGTGGCAGCCCCTACTATGCCGTACCACCACCCCTCGATGCGACGGTACAAGTCGGCGCTTTGCCGCACGGTCAGGACAAGGCACCCGTGGTAGCCGTCGCCGGTGTTCTTGCGCACGGTCCTGGGGTTGTGCCGCTTCAGGGTCGTCCTGCCGAAGGCGCTGCGGTCCGCCTGCGCCACGTCCGCCCAGTAGCGCTCGGCCCGCTCGACGTCGGCCGACTCGTGGATCATCACGCGATACGCGATGCGTTCCGGCTCCACTCCGAGCAGGCGCAGCCAGGCCGAGAAGAGGCGGATCATGTCGGGGTCGCTGTTGACGAACGTGACCCGTTCGCGCCGGGCGTGAGGCTTGTCCTTGGTGCCCTCGGCCCAGTAGAGGGCGACGCCGGCCAGGAACACCTCGCGGTCGGAGAGCCTGCCGATCTCCTGGGCGGCGACCGCCTTGGTCCGTCGCCGCTGTTCGTCCCGGACCGCCAGTTCGCGCTCCCACCGTTTCCGCGCGGCGCGCTTCGCCTGCTCGGCCGGGTCGTGCCGCTCCGGCTTCGGCAGGTCCCGGACCCACAGGGAGATCGAGCTCTTCGAGCAGCCCAGTTCCGCCCGGATCCGGTCGTACGTCCACCCTTGGAGGCGGAGTTCCCGGGCTTTCTCGCGGAGGTCGTCCTTCGCGTTCGGGCGCCTGGTCCACTCGGGGGGCGGCTCTCCTTTCACGAGGCGGTTGAGGAGGTCGTTGTCGAAGACCTTCAGCTCGTCACGGATCTGCCGGAGGCTGCGGCCGGCCCGCCGCAGGGCCACCGCCCGTTCCCGGAGTTCCTCGAAGTCGGCGGGTGTGCCGTGTGCATGTGCCATGGGCATACCGTCCTGGCGGAACGGCGAGTTCCGGAGTCGAACGGTGTGCGGTTCAGCAGTTCGAGGGATATCGGGGCGTATCGCTTCCGTCCGGTCACGCGCCGTGGTGGGGGCCGGTCCGGGAAACTCACCGGAAAACGCGCGAGGGCCGCCCGTAGGCTGGAGACATGACCACGACGGGGGAAGACCACGTGGCGGCCCGGGGAGGGCCGTGGTGGTGGGCCAGGCGGCGCAGTGCCGTGCTCGATGTCGGCCTGGCGGTGGTGTCCGCGCTGGAGTGCGGGCTGGAGGGGATCCCGTTCGCGCGGGCCGCCGGTGTTCCGGTGGCCGCCGGTGTCGTGTTCGGGCTGCTGGCCGGTTCCGTGCTGGTGGTGCGGCGGCAGTGGCCGATCGCCGTCGTGCTGGTGGCGATCGCGGTCACGCCGGCCCAGATGGGCTTCCTGATGGGCATCGTCGGCCTGTACACGCTGGCCGCGTCGGAGCTGCCGCGGCGGATCATCGCCTCGCTGGCGGGGATGAGCCTGGTGGGGACGCTCATCGTGACGTTCGTGCGGGTGCGGCAGGGCATGGGGCGCGGGGACCTGGACCTGGGGGACTGGTTCGTGCCGTTCGCCGCGATCACCACGTCACTGGGCCTGACCGCGCCCCCGGTGCTGCTGGGTCTGTACGTCGGGGCGCGGCGGCGGCTGATGGAGAGTCTGCGGGAGCGGGCGGACAGTCTGGAGCGGGAGCTGCAGCTGCTCGCGGAGCGGGCCGAGGAGCGGGCCGAGTGGGCGCGCAACGAGGAGCGGACGCGGATCGCGCGGGAGATGCACGACGTGGTGGCGCACCGGGTGAGTCTGATGGTGGTGCACGCGGCGGCGTTGCAGGCGGTGGCGCGCAAGGATCCGGAGAAGGCGGTGAGGAACGCCGCGCTGGTGGGGGACATGGGGCGGCAGGCGCTGACCGAGCTGCGGGAGATGCTCGGGGTGCTGCGCAGTGGCGGGGAGGCCGTGGAGCGGCGGGCGTCGGCGTCGGTGCCGTTGGCGGCGGTGGGGGTGGCGGCGGCCGTGGCGGCTTCGCGGGCGGTCGAGGAGGAGAGCGGGCCGTGTCTGTCGGAGCTGGAGGAGCTGATCGGGCAGTCGGCCGCGGCGGGGATGGTGGTCGATCTGTCGGTGGAGGGGGAGGTGCGGTCGTACGCGCCGGAGGTGGAGCAGACGGCGTACCGGGTGGTGCAGGAGGCGTTGACCAACGTCCACAAGCACGCGGCGGGGGCGAAGACGCACGTGCGGCTGGCGCACCGGGTGTCGGAGATCGCGATGCAGGTGGAGAACGGGCCGCCGCCGGAGGCGGCGTCGTCGGCGCGGCTGCCGTCCGGGGGGAACGGGCTGGTGGGGATGAAGGAGCGGGTCGCGGCGCTGGGCGGGGTGTTCGTGTCGGGGCCGACGGAGGCGGGGGGTTTCCGGGTGTCGGCGGTGATTCCGGCGGCGTAGGCCGGTGTTCCGGCGGGGCGGGGTTCAGCCGGCGGTGAGGCGGAGGGGTTGTATGCCGGAGACGAGGGTGGCGAGGGCCTGGTCGATGTCGGGGCCGAGGTACCAGTCGCCGGTGTGGTCGAGGGCGTAGACGCGGCCTTCGGCGTCGATGGCGAGGAGGGCCTGGGTGTCGGTCTCGGCGCCGAGGGGGCAGACCTCGGTGTCGAGGGCGCGGCCGAGGTCGCCGAGGGTGCGGGCCAGGTGGAGGCCGTGCAGGGGGTCGAGGTGGAGGGCGGCGGGGGCGACCTGGCGGCCGGGGCCGGTGGGGGTGATGTGGAGTCCGCCGAATTCGGCCCAGGCCTCGACGGCGGCGGGGAAGACGGTGTGGCGGTGTCCGGCGGGGGAGACGTGGTCGCGCAGGGCGTCGGCCCAGATCTCGGCCTGTCTGATGTCCCAGCGTCCGGGTTGCCAGCCGGCGGCGCGCAGGGCGGCGTCGACGGGGACGGGGAATCGGGTGGTCGAGTGGCGGTCGGTGTGCATCTGCCCTTCGTCTCGTCGAGGTGGGGGTGCGGCCGGGGGTGTGGCCGCTGTCGTCCGGTGGGTGGTGCGGTGGGGTCGGGTGGTGGGCCGGGGGTCAGCGCTGGTCGGTGGCCGGGTCGACGATGCGGACGCCGAAGTGGGCGCTGAGCGCGGTGCAGGCGCGGCAGGGGGCGGCGAAGCTGCCGTGCAGGGGGTCGCCGTCCTCGCGGATGCGCCGGGCGGTGAGTTTGGCGTGTTTGAGGGCTTTGCGGGCTTCGCCGTTGGTCATGGGTCTGCGGGCGGCGCGTTTGCTGCGGGCGGCGTCG
This sequence comes from Streptomyces sp. NPDC085946, assembly GCF_044540485.1. Taxonomy (NCBI): domain Bacteria; kingdom Bacillati; phylum Actinomycetota; class Actinomycetes; order Kitasatosporales; family Streptomycetaceae; genus Streptomyces; species Streptomyces sp. NPDC085946. The sequence goes on from NZ_JBITSF010000005.1 coordinate 339,028, forward strand.
GCGGCGGCGATGTGCCGGGAGATGAGGATGGTCTCGGCGCAGCGGCCGGTGAAGCGGTCGCGCTGGCCGCTGGTGAGGGTGTCGAGGAAGTCCTGGACGAGGGGGTGCAGGGCGGGGGGTGTGTCGCCGCGGGCGGCGGTGCCGGTGAGGGTGGCGCCGCGGACGGAGAGCGCGGCGGCGACGGTGGGGAGGATGCCGTCGCGGCGGTGGCGCAGGGTGGGCGCGTGGGGGGTGTCGGTGGCGCTCCAGCCGACGCGGGGGTCGCCGGAGCGGCCCGTGTGCGGTCCTGTCCGTGTCGCACTCATGGTGTTCATCCCCTCCTGTGCATCCCCCGGGAGGTCACAGAGTGCCAAACGGCGTGGCCGCTGTGGAAGCTGGGGCGGGGCGACACGCCCGTGTTCGGGCAGGCTGTCACGGTGGGGTGACGCCTGGTCACGGAAGCGGAGGGGCTGGTGACCGGTGCCGGTGACCGGTGTCGGCGTACCGCATAGGCTGTCGGCACCGCGGTCCACGCGGGTGATGCGTGGAGCGGGACGTGACAGTCGATACGGGCCGTAGTGCGCCAAAGGTGGGCGGTACGGGTCGTACAGAATGCCGCAGGGGGCAACCGCCATGACGACAGGTCGGCTCGGGCTGGGGGCGCCTCCCGGCCGCCAGGCCGGGGGACACGCCGCGCCGCCGAACGCGGCCTACGCCGGGCAGGTCGTGCATTTCCCGGACCCGGTGCGGGCGGCCCGTCACCCGAGAGGGGTGCGGGTGGACGAGCGTGGTTACCCCGACTTCTCGCCGTACGCGCGGGCGGCCGCGGAGATCGCGGAGCCGCCGGAGGGGTTCGGGGTCGACGAGCTGCGGCTGACGGACTACGTGTCGGCGAACGCGGCGCTGGCGGCGTCGGGGCACGAGCTGTGGGACACGGTGCCGGCGGTGGCGACGCCGCACGGCTGGACGTGGCACCACGTGGCGGGGACGCGGCGGCTGGAGCTGGTGCCGGTCGAGGTGAAGGCGCTGCTGCGGCACCACGGTGGGGTGGCGACGGCCGGGGTCGACCAGGACAAGCGGGGGACGCGGCCGTTGCAGGAGACGCGTCCGGCGCACTTCGGGCTGCCGAAGTCGGGTGTGGCGGTGTCGGAGGCGCAGGTGCTGCAGGTCGAGGAGGACCTCGGGTACCGGCTGCCGGGTGCGTACCGGTCGTTCCTGAAGGCGGCGGGCGGGTGCGCTCCGGTGGGGGCGGCGCTGGACGCGGAGCTGGGGCTGCTGGTGGACCAGCCGTTCTTCACGGTGCGGGACGAGGCGGCGGTCAACGACCTGGTGTACGTGAACAAGTGCCTGCGCGACCACCTGACGAAGGACTACCTCGGAGTGGCGTTCGTGCAGGGCGGTCTGCTGGCCGTGAAGGTGAAGGGCGAGCGGGTCGGTTCGGTGTGGTTCTGCGCGTACGACGACGCGCGGGACGTGGATCCCTCGTGGCCGCCGGCGGAGCGGGTGGCGCGGCTGCTGCTGCCGTGCGGGGAGGACTTCGACGCCTTCCTGTCCCGGCTGGCGGGCAATCCGCCGGAGTTGGAGACGGTGGCGAATCTGATGGTGGACGGCGGGTTCGCGCGTGTCGTGCCGGTGTCCCCGGCGGGGGAGTGAGGTGCGGCGATGGTGACGTTCGCGCAGGCGCAGGAGCGCGCCGAGGAGTGGGTCAACGGGGACGTGCCGTCGTACCAGCACCGTGAGGTGCGGGTGCGGGAGTTCGACCTGGGGTTCGTGGTGTGGGCGGAGGACCGTGCGGACGGTCCGCGTTCGGACGGCGGCGCGCAGCGGCTGGTGATCGCCCGGGACAGCGGCGAGGCGACGTTGTGGCCCGGGCTGCCGGTGGGCGAGGTGATCCGCCGGTACGAGGAGGAGTACGGCCGGACGGACGCGGGGGACGAGCCGGTGCCGGCGCCCGCGGCGCGGGTGGACCTGAACCAGACGTCGTTCCTGCTGACTCCGCCGGAGTGGTTGCAGGAGGCGGCCGACCGGCTGGGGATCCCGGACCGGCGGGGCGAGGGCGGTGCGGCGGGTCCGGCCGGTGCCGCGTCCGGCACCGCCGGCGGGGTGCCGGGTGCGCCGGGGAGCGGTGCGTCGTGGCCGGCTGCCGGGGGCGATTCCGGCGCGGACGCGGACGCGGGTGCCGGGGTGTCCGGTGGGTCCGCCGCGGGGGCGCCGGGCGTGCCCGCCGCGGCGACGCCGTGGGCCGGTACGGACACCAACGCCGACTCCGGCGACGACCGTTCCGTGCCCCTGCCCGAGACGGTGTTCGCGCCGCCGCTGAGCGGGACGGACGAGGGGGCGCCGCCCGCGGCGATGTCGGACGCGCAGACGGCGCTGATGTCGGGCGGCAGCCGACTGCCGCCGACGGCGCTCGCGCCGGTGATCGACGCCACCGCGGGCGGGCCGGGCGCGGGCGGGGGTGCGCAGGGGCCAGGGGTGCCGGGCACGCCGCCCTCCGGGGTTCCGGGTACGCCTCCGCCGGGTGTGCCGGGCACGCCGCCTCCGGGGGTTCCGGGTACGCCGCCTCCGGGTGCGGCGGAGCGGCCGCTTCCGCCGCACGCCGGGGAGATCGCCGACGCCGCGACCAGCAAGGCGGCTCCGCCGCCGCGGCGCGGGCGCGGCGCGGGTGCGCCGCCGCCTCCGCCGGGCGTCCCGGGTGCGCCGGGCGCGCGGCCGGGCGGCACGCCCCCGCCGCCGCCCGCGCCCGGTGCGCCGGGTGCTCCCGGTGGCGCGGCGGGCGGTTACGTGCCGACGCAGTTCGTGTCCTCGCTCGGTCCCGAGGGGGCCGCGCAGGCGCCGGGCGCCCCGCAGCCGCCCGGCGGGACGCCCGCGGGCGGTGTGCACCACGCCGCCACGATGTTCGCCGACCCGGGCCGGCCGGGCGCGCCGAACCCGCCCGGCCCGCCGGGAGTTCCCGGCGCACCCGGCGTCCCGCACCCGCCCGGCGCGCCGGGCACCCCGGGCGCGCCCGGTGCGCCGGGCACCTCGGGCGGGCGCGGGCCGGTGCACCACGCGGAGACCGTGCTGGCCGGGCCCCCGGTGGGCGCCCCCGGCACCCCTCCGCCGCCGCAGGCCCCCGGTGCTCCCGGCACGCCCCCGCCGGCCCCGGGGACGCCGGGCGCGCCCCGGCCGGTGCCGCCCGGCGCGGTCCCGCCCCCCGGTGCCGTGCCGCCGGCGTACGGCTACCCGCAGCCGCCCGTCGGGCAGCCGACGGTCGGCCCCGGCTACCAGGCCGTGCTGCGCTACCGCGCGCAGGACGGTTCCGAGCAGCAGCTGATCCGGCGTTCCGCGCCGGGGACGCCGCACCCGGAGTGGCAGATCTTCCACGAGCTGCGGGCCATGAACGTGCCCCCGGACCAGGTGCTGGAGCTGCACACGGAGCTGGAGTCGTGCGAGCTGCCCGGCGCGTACTGCGCGCGGATGATCCGCGAGCAGTGGCCGCAGGCGCGCATCACGAGCATCGCGCCGTACGGCACGGACCACGCGAGCCGGCAGCAGGGCATGCGGCAACTGCTGGCGCACCAGGGCGAGTTGCACCAGGTGGCCGACGGCCCGGCGCGTCCGGCGCCGGTGCGTGCGCCGCTGCCGCCCGTGCCGCCGGTGCCGCCGGTGCCGCCGGAGGGCATCGCGCAGGAGCTGGCGGCCGTGTTCGGGCCGGGGATCTTCCGGTTCGAGCAGGCGGCGGTGTCCCGGCAGGGCGTGCCGCCGATCGTGGCGCACACGCTGGTGGTGGCGGGTCTGCCGGTGGACATGGGTCCGTTCTTCTGGGCGCAGGCCCAGCCGGGGCGGCCCGTGCCGACGCTGGCGGAGCTGGCCCAGGAGCGGGGGGTGCGGCCGGCCTCGGACGCGGGCTCCTACCTGGTCATGGGCAGCGACTTCGGCAAGGCGGTCTGCGTGCAGTACGGCACCGCCAACATCGTCGCCGTGCCGGTGGAGGCGGGGCCGGGCGGGGCGCCCGTACCGCCGCAGTTCGTGAACACCGGCCTGCCCGAGTTCCAGCGCTGCCTGGCCCTGCTGGGGCGGATGTGGCGGCTGCGGTTCGGGCTGAACCAGGAGCAGGCGGGCCGCTGGACCGTCGACTTCCAGGCCCAGCTGGCCGCCCTGGACCCGGCTGCGCTCGGGTCGCCGGAGAGCTGGTGGTCGGTGCTGCTGGAGCAGATGTGGGACGGGCTGCTGTGAGGCGCTGAGGTCCCCGAAGGGCCGGGCCCGGCCGACCGCGGAGTCGGCCGGGCCCGGCCCTTTCGCGCGTCGGCCCGGTGCGGAGTGTCGTGTTGTGAACACTTCCCTCTGAACCGTCAAGATGTGCGCGGAATCATCCGATTCATGTTCTTTGACTCGGTGACCATTCCGCGGAGAGGGGCCCCAGGATGAGCAGCACATCGGCGTCACCGCACGGTTTCGCGGCCGCACGGGGGCGCGGCTACCGTCCCGGACAGGTCGACGCGTACGCCGCGGCCCTCTGCCGGGACCGTGACGCGGCGTGGGAGCGCGCCGCCCGGCTCACCGTGCTCGCCCGGGAGATGGACGAGGAACTGGGACGGCTGCGGGAGGCGGTGGCACGGCTGGCTCCGCAGACGTACGACGCGCTCGGCGAGCGGGCGCGGCGGCTGTTCGAGATGGGGCAGGAGGAGGCCGCGGCCGTACGGGAGGGGGCGTGGCGGGAGGCGCACCGGCGGGCGGAGGAGGCGCGGGCGTACGCGAACGGGGTGCGCGGAGCGGCGCGGGCGTACGCCGACGCCGTGCGCATGGACGCCGACGAACGGGTCCGGCAGCGGCTGCTCGCGGCGCGCGCCGAGGCCGACGGGATGCGCGCCGGCGCCCGGCGGGAGGCGAAGGAGCGGCGCGGCGAGGCGCTGGCCGCGCTGCGCGAGATGCGGCAGCGGAGCACCGGGATGCTGGCCGAGCAGGCCCGGGAGCAGGCCGAGCGGTGGGCCGGGCTGGAGCGGGAGGAGGCCGCGCGGGCCGCGGAGCTGGACGCGCGGCACGCGCGGTCCCTCTCGCGGGCGGAGCGCGAACTGTCCGAGGCGGAAAGGGAGTTCGCCGAGGCCGCCGAGTCGGCGCGGCGCTGGCAGGAGGAGGCCGAGGGGCGGGCGGCGCAGCTCGTCGAGGAGGCCCGGGCGCGCGAGGAGCGGATCGCCCGGGACACGGAGCGGGTGCTGCGCGAGCACGGGCGGCTGGGGGAGGGCATGCGGGCGCAGATGGACTACATGCGGGACAGGCTGGCCGCGGTGACGGGACAGGGGGCGGGATGACGGGGCGAGGGGCGGGGTGACGGGGCAGGGAGCGGGGTGAGCGGCGGCGGGGTCCCGCGCCGGTTTCCCGGCCGGGAGCCCTCGCCGCCGGCTCCCGGCGGGCGACGCCCGCTGTCAACTCCTCCTGTGCACCGCCCCCGCGAGGATCCAGCCCTCGACCGCCTCGTACTGGCGCCGCTGTTCCTGCGTGGTGGACCGGCCGGAGGCCACCGTCCCCAGCCAGCCGCACAGGAAGCCGAAGGGCACCGACAGGACGCCGGTCGTGGTGAACGGGAACCAGTTGAAGTCGGCGTCGGGGAAGGCGGCGACGGGGGATCCGGAGACCAGGCTGGTGCCCGGCATCAGCACCAGCACGGCGAGGGAGCCGCCGATCAGCGTGGCCAGCAGGCCCGTTCGGGTGTAGCGGCGCCAGAAGAGGCTGTAGACGAGGGCGGGGGCGATCGCCGAGGCGCCCAGGCAGAACGACGTGGTCACCAGGGGCTGGAGGCTGTGGTGCTGGACCATGGTGGCCAGGACGATCGCCAGGACGCCCACCGCCAGGGCGGAGAGGCGGGCGAGGGTCATCTCGCGGCGCGGTGACATCTCGTGCACGCGGGCCGCGAAGACGTCGTGGGCGAGGGAGTTGGCGCAGGCCAGGATCATGCCGGCGACGGAGGCGAGCACGGTGAGGAAGACCGCCGTGGTGACGGTCGTGAACAGGAAGGTCTCCGCCGTGGACACGTGGGTGCCGAACGCCGCTCCCGAGCCCAGCAGGTAGGCCGTGTTGCCCTGGGGGTCGACCCGCGCGATGGCCTCCCGCCCGACCAGGGCGGTCGCGCCGAAGCCGACGACCGTGATGACGAGCACGAACAGGGCGGTGAGGGACACCGCCCAGGACATCGACCGGCGTACCTGCGGGGCGCTGGAGGCGGTGTACATGCGCATGGTGATGTGGGGCAGGACGGCGCCGCCGAGGACCACCGTCAGCTGCGTGCTGATCATGTCCAGGCCGGGGCTGGCGCTGCCGGTGAACTGCACGCCGGAGGCGAGGAAGTCCGGGCCGACGCCGCTGTTGCCGGCGGCCGCGCTGAACAGGGCGCCCGGGCTCCAGTCGAACTTGGCGAGGATCAGGGCGGCGACGACCGCGCCGGAGCCGAGCAGCAGCACGATCTTGAGGATCTGGATGAGGGCGGTGCCCTTCATGCCGCCGATGGCGGCGTAGCTGATCATCAGGGCGCCGACGCCGATGATGCAGCCCGTCTGCATCGCCTCGCCGCTGAAGCCGAGGATGAAGGACATCAGGTGCCCGGTGCCCGCCAGCTGCACCAGCATCAGCGGCAGCAGCGCGGCGAGGGTCACGACGCAGGCGGCGATGCGCACGGCGCGTCCCGGCATGCGCAGGGCCAGCGCGTCGCCCATGGTGAACCGGCCCGCGTTGCGCAGCGGTTCGGCCAGCAGGAACATCAGCAGCATCAGCGACAGGGCCGTGCTGAGGGCGAGCGCGATCCCGTCGTACCCGCCCAGCGCGATGACGCCGGTGGTGCCGAGGACGGTCGCGGCGGAGATGTAGTCGCCGGCGATCGCGAGGCCGTTGCGCAGCGGCGACAGGGAGCTGTAGCCGGTGTAGAACTCGTCGAGGTCGTCCCGGTCGGGCCCGGTCATCACGCACAGCAGCAGCGTGACCGTGGCGACGGCGGAGAAGCCGACCAGGGACATGGCCTGGGCGTTTCCGCTGAATTCGGTGGTCACCGGGCCGCCCCCCGCCCGGCGTCGAGCTCGGCGTGCCGGCGGATCCGGGCGGCGAGCGGGTCGACGTGGCGGCGGGCCGTGCGCTCGTACAGCCAGATGGCCAGCCAGGTGACGGGCACCTGGACCAGGGCGAGCAGCAGGCCGGTGGGCACGCCGTCGGTGACGGTGCCCGTCATGAACGACGGCGCGGACGCCGACAGGACCAGGAAGACCACGAAGTAGCCGAGGGCGGTGAGCGTGGCGGTGCGGCGCTGCCAGCGGTAGGCGCCGCGCAGGATCCGCAGGTCGCCGTGGTGGCCGGCCGGCTCGGGGGGCGGTGCGGGCTGCCAGGGGTAGGGGTGGGCGGCGTACGGGGGTGAGGCGTCCTGGGGACGGTGCGGAGGGTGCAGGTTCCGGGCGTACGGGTCGTGGGACATCCCGTGCTCCTTGCGCGGCTCGGGTCCGGCGGGGCGGACCGCAGGGAGGGTGGGGGGTGCGGGCCACGCACGCTACTCGGCTGTCCGCGCGCACAGGGCCTTTTCGCCAAACTGAGCGGTCGGTATGCCGAGCTGTGACGTTACCGGCGGTCACGCGCCGGGCGGCGGACCGGCGGACGCCGGGGCGGCCGCCGACGGCCGTGTCCCGGACGCGCGGGAAGTCGCTGCGGGCCGGGACGGTCAGGGAGACCGGGCCGTCGAGGGCGCTGACCGCCGTGAGGACCGTCGGCCCGTACGCGTGGGCGGTCAGGCGGTACGCCACAGCCACAGCCACAGCCACCGTCGCCGCGCCCCGGCGCGCCGCGTGCGCGCCGGCCCGGCAGCCGAGTTCGGCCCGCCCGTCCGCCACACCGACCGGGTTCACGCGGCCGGCCGCCCCTCCTCGTCCAGGACGACGTGGAAGCGGCACGCGCCCGCGCGCCGCTCCGCCCGGAGGGCCCGGTGGCGCCCCGCGCGCCCGGCCGGTGCGGGGCGGGCGTCCCCGCGGTCCGGCCCGGACCGCGCGCAGGAGGCCCGGTCGCGGCGCTCGGAGTCCAGCGGCGCGTCCGCGGGGCGGGCGCGGAGCCGCTCCGGCGTCACCGGGCGGGGCGGCGCCCGGGGCCGTCACGGGCGAGGGCCGGGGCGGGCGGGTGCCGTCACGGGCGTGAGGACGCGGACGGCTCGTCCCCCAGGACCGGGAACTTCCGCGGCGCCAGGAACAGCAGGACCAGGAACGCCAGGGCCGCCGCGCCCGCCGCCCCGAGGTAGACGGCGTGGACGGCGTCCGCGATGGCCCGCCGGGTCGCCTCCGGGGCCGTGCCCCCGTCCAGCGCCCGGGTCACCGCGTCGAGGTCGCCCGCGCCGCCCAGCCGCGCGGCCAGCACCCCGTTGGCGACCGCGCCGAACAGCGCCGCTCCGACCGTCTGGCCCGTCTGGCGGCAGAACAGCACGGAGGCCGTCGTCGTACCGCGCTCCTCCCAGCCGACCGTCGACTGCACGCCGACGATCAGCGGCAGCTGGAACAGGCCCAGGGCCGCGCCCAGCAGCAGCATCAGCAGCGCCGGCTGCCACGCCCGCCCCGGGTACGGCAGGAACGGGAACGCGCTCAGGACCAGCGCGGCCGTGCCGATGCCGAGCATCGCCGTGTTGCGGAAGCCGATCCTGCGGTACACGTGCTGGCTCAGCGCCGCCGACACCGGCCAGCTCACCGTCCACACGGACAGCACGAACCCGGCGGCCACCGGCGCGAGGCCCAGCACCGACTGCGCGTAGGTCGGCAGGAACACCGTCGGGGCGACCATCAGCAGGCCCAGCGCGCCCAGCGCCAGGTTCACCGCGGCGATCGTCCGGCGGCGCCACACCCACCCGGGGATGATCGGGTCCGCCGCCCGGCGCTCCACGACCACCACGACCGCCAGGAGCGCCAGACCCGTACCGAACAGCGCGGCCGAGGGCGCCGACAGCCAGGGCCACGCCACCCCGCCCTGCACCACCGCCGTGAGCAGGGCGCCGCCGCACGCGAACACCGCCAGCGCGCCCGGCCAGTCCACGCGCGCGCGTGCCTCCGGCGCGCGCCGCGGCTCGTGCAGGTGACGGACGATCAGCCACAGCGCCACCGCCCCGACCGGCAGGTTGACCAGGAAGATCCAGCGCCAGTCGGCGTACGCGGCCAGGACGCCGCCCAGGCCGGGGCCGGCGACCGCGGACACCGCCCACACCGTGGACAGCTTCGCCTGGATCCTGGGCCGGTCCTTCAGGGGGTACAGGTCGGCGGCGAGGGTCTGCACCGTGCCCTGCAGGGCGCCGCCGCCCAGGCCCTGCACGACGCGGAAGGCGATGAGCGCGGCCATGTTCCAGGCCAGGGCGCACAGCAGGGAGCCGAGGAGGAAGACGGCCGCGCCCGCGACCAGGACCGGCTTGCGGCCGAAGGTGTCGGAGAGCCTGCCGTAGACGGGCAGGGTGACGGTCACCGCCAGCAGGTAGCCGGAGAAGAGCCAGGAGAAGACGGAGAAGCCGCCGAGGTCGCCGACGATCTGCGGGACGGCGGTCGAGACGATGGTGGAGTCGAGCGCCGCCAGCGCCATCGTGAGCATCAGCGCGGCGACGACGGCACCGCGCCGGCCGGTCGCCGCGGGCCGTGCCGTCCCGCGCGCCGCGGATCTGGTGCCGTCCACCCGGAATCCTTCCCTCGGACCTGTCTGCCCCTTGCACCTATCTGCCGCCGGACAGCTTCCCACTCGACCCTGACGCCGCGGGAGGGTGGAGCCCGGACGAGCCGTCGGGAGGAGCGACCCTGAGAGGACCTCCACCCGGCGGCGGAGAGCCCTTAGGGGTACCTCGGTATTACGGCCCGGGGTGGGTTCGTACCGGCGGAGGACGAGACGGGCACGAGACCGTCCTTAACCTGGCTTTACGCCGTCGGGGGGCGGTGGGCCGCAGCGGCGGGGGTGGGGTTTTCCCCAGGAAAAGAGTGCGCCGGGCACCAGCGCGCCCGGCCCCTCCCCGCCGGAAGACTGATCCGCGTCACCCCGCACGAGAGGCGGCCGCCAGCCGCTTTCCGCCTGCGTCCGACGACCCGTACACCCGCATTTGACGACCCGTATAGGAGACATACCGTGACTTCGGCTGTAACCATTCCCAGGCACGGGGGCACTGGAGAGCGTACGGCCGTCGCCGCGCGGGCGCGGCAGGTCGTGAAGGCGTACGGGTCCGGAGAGACCCGGGTCGTGGCCCTGGACCACGTCGACGTGGACATCGCCCGCGGCCGGTTCACCGCGATCATGGGCCCCTCGGGGTCCGGCAAGTCCACGCTGATGCACTGCCTCGCCGGCCTGGACACCGTGACGTCCGGGCAGATCTACCTCGACGACACCGAGATCACCGGCCTGAAGGACAAGAAGCTCACGCAGCTGCGCCGGGACCGGATCGGCTTCATCTTCCAGGCGTTCAACCTGCTGCCGACGCTGAACGCGGTGGAGAACATCACGCTGCCCATGGACATCGCCGGGCGCAAGCCGGACAAGGCGTGGCTGGCGCGGGTCGTGGAGACCGTCGGGCTCGCCGACCGGCTCAAGCACCGGCCCACCCAGCTCTCCGGCGGCCAGCAGCAGCGCGTCGCCGTGGCCCGGGCGCTCGCCGCCCGGCCCGAGATCATCTTCGGGGACGAGCCGACCGGCAACCTCGACTCCCGCGCGGGCGCCGAGGTGCTGGGCTTCCTGCGCCGCTCGGTCGACGAGCTGGGGCAGACCATCGTCATGGTCACGCACGACCCGGTCGCGGCCTCGTACGCCGACCGTGTGCTCTACCTCGCCGACGGCCGGATCGTCGACGAGATGCACCAGCCGACCGCCGAGCAGGTCCTGGACCGCATGAAGGACTTCGACGCCCGGGGGCGCACGTCATGACCGTGCTCAAGACCTCGATGCGCAACTTCCTCGCGCACAAGGGCCGCATGGCGCTGTCGGCGGTGGCGGTGCTGCTGTCGGTGGCGTTCGTGTGCGGCACGCTCGTGTTCACCGACACGATGAACACGACCTTCGACAAGCTGTTCGCGGCCACCTCGTCGGACGTGACGGTGAGCCCCGAGGGCGCCTCCGACAGCGGCGAGACCACCGCCGACAACGGCAAGCCGCCGGTGCTGCCGGCGTCCGTGCTGGCCCAGGTGCGCGCGGCGGACGGCGTGAAGTCCGCCGAGGGCGCGGTGTTCTCCACCTCGGTGACCGTCGTCGACGCCGACAAGGACAAGCTGTCGCCCTCCAGCGGCGCCCCGACCATCGTCGGCGGCTGGAACGCCAACGAGGCCCGCACCATGGAGATCACCTCCGGTGCCGCGCCCCGGGGCCCGGACCAGGTGATGGTCGACGCCGACACCGCCGACAAGCACGGCCTCGGCCTCGGCGACGAGATCGGCGTGATCACCGCGGTCGGCACGCACACCGCGAAGGTCTCCGGCATCGCCGACTTCACCGTCACCAACCCCGGTGCCGCGATCTTCTACCTGGACACGGAGACCGCCCAGCGGACCCTGGTCGGCGAGACGGGCGTCTACACCAACGTCAACGTCACCGCCGCGGCCGGCGTCAGCGACGCACAGCTGAAGAAGAACGTCCTGGCCGAACTCGGCGGCGACTACCGGGTGCAGACCGCCAAGGAGAGCGCGGACGCCGGCCAGAAGGACGTCGCGAGCTTCATGAACGTCATGAAGTACGCGATGCTCGGCTTCGCCGGGATCGCCTTCCTCGTCGGCATCTTCCTGATCATCAACACCTTCTCCATGCTGGTCGCCCAGCGCACCCGGGAGATCGGCCTCATGCGGGCCATCGGCTCCTCCCGCAAGCAGGTCAACCGCTCGGTGCTCGTCGAGGCGCTGCTGCTCGGCCTCGTCGGATCGGTGCTCGGCGTCGGCGCCGGCGTGGGTCTCGCCGTCGGCCTGATGAAGCTCATGGGCCGGATGGGCATGGAGCTGTCCACCGACGACCTGACCGTCGCCTGGACGACCCCGGTGACCGGACTGGTCCTCGGCGTGGTCGTCACCGTGCTGGCCGCCTACCTGCCCGCCCGCCGGGCCGGGAAGATCTCCCCGATGGCCGCCCTGCGCGACGCGGGCGCCCCGGCGGACGCCCGGGCCGGCTGGATCCGCGGCGTGCTCGGCACGGTCCTCACCGGCGCCGGTGTCCTCGCCCTGTACCTGACGGCGCGGGCCGACCGGGCCGCGGAGGGCTCCCTGTGGCTCGGCGTGGGCGTGGTGCTGTCCCTGATCGGCTTCGTCGTCGTCGGCCCGCTGCTCGCGGGCGGCGTGGTCCGCGTCCTCGGCGCGGTCCTGCTGCGGGTCTTCGGCCCCGTCGGCCGCATGGCCGAGCGCAACGCCCTGCGCAACCCGCGCCGCACCGGCGCGACCGGCGCCGCGCTGATGATCGGCCTCGCCCTGGTCGCCTGCCTGTCGGTGGTCGGCTCCTCCATGGTCGCCTCCGCCACCGACCAGCTCGACAAGACCGTCGGCACGGACTTCATCGTCCAGGACGACAACGGCCAGCTGATCACCCGGCAGGCGGTCGAGGCCGTCAAGGCCACGCCGGGCCTGGAGCGGGTCACCGAGTACAAGTGGACCGAGGCCGACTTCACCACCCCCGACGGCAAGACCCTCAAGGACACCGCGATCACCGCGGCCGACCCGACCTACGCCACCGACCTGCGCACCGAGACGGTCGCCGGCAACCTCGCGGACGCCTACGAGCCGGACTCGATGTCCGTCCACGAGAAGTTCGCCGAGGACCACGGCATCCGCCTCGGCTCCACGATCGACGTGGCGTTCCGGGACGGGCGCACGGCGACCCTGACCGTCCGGGCCATCACCAGCAGCGACGTCGTCATCGACGCGGGCGCGATGTACACCTCCATCGCCACCCTGGCCAAGTACGTCCCGGCCGACAAGATGCCGCTGGACACCCTGGTCTTCGCCTCGGCGAAGGACGGGCAGCAGGACGCCGCCTACCAGGCCCTGAAGTCCGCGCTGCACGACTACCCGCAGTACACCGTGCGCGACCAGACCGACTACAAGGAGGCCCTGAAGGACCAGATCGGCCAGCTCCTGAACATGATCTACGGCCTGCTCGCCCTCGCGATCATCGTCGCCGTCCTGGGCGTGGTGAACACCCTCGCCCTGTCGGTGGTCGAGCGGACCCGGGAGATCGGCCTGATGCGGGCCATCGGCCTCTCCCGCCGCCAGCTGCGCCGCATGATCCGCCTGGAGTCCGTGGTCATCGCCCTCTTCGGCGCCCTCCTGGGCCTCGGACTGGGCATGGGCTGGGGCGCCACCGCCCAGCGGCTGCTCGCCCTGGAGGGCATGGGCGTCCTCGACATCCCCTGGCCGACGATCACCGGCGTCTTCATCGGCTCGGCGTTCGTGGGCCTGTTCGCCGCCCTGGTCCCGGCGTTCCGCGCGGGCCGCATGAACGTCCTGAAGGCGATCGCCACGGAGTAGCCGCCGAGAACCACCGCACACGGGGGTTGCGGGGGAGCGCCCGGCGCCGGGAAGTCCAGGAGGACCTTCCGGCGCCGGGCGCTTTGTCGACCGGGGGCCGGGCTTCGTCGCCGAGCGTGCCGGACGGCGGGTGGACACAGGCCCGGGGACCCGGAGGGCGGAGCCCCCCGACGGGTGGTGAGACGGCGCCCCGGCCGGGAAAAAGGGCGTCATCCACAGGCCGGGCGCCCGCGACCGCGGCGTCGTACGCTGGAGACCCCCGGCCCGCAGCGCGCGTCGGGCCCGACGTGTTGCCCACCCCCCGGACGGAAAGCCCCCGAATGAGCCTGCACGGTCTGCTCGACGCCGTCGTCAAGGACACCGCCCTCGCGGAAGCGATCAAGGCGGCCGCAGACGGCAACCGCATGCACGTCGACCTGGTCGGTCCCCCCGCCGCCCGCCCCTTCGCGGTCGCCGGCCTGGCCCGGGAGGCGGGCCGCCCCGTCCTGGCGGTCACCGCGACGGGCCGCGAGGCCGAGGACCTGGCCGCGGCCCTGCGCTCCCTGCTGCCGCCCGAGACCGTCGTGGAGTACCCGTCCTGGGAGACCCTCCCGCACGAGCGGCTCAGCCCCCGCAGCGACACCGTCGGCCGCCGCCTCGCGGTGCTGCGCCGCCTGGCCCACCCCCGGCCCGACGACCCCGAGACCGGCCCCGTCTCCGTCGTCGTCGCCCCCGTGCGGTCCGTGCTCCAGCCGCAGGTCAAGGGCCTCGGCGACCTGGAGCCGGTGTCCCTGAGGACCGGCCAGAACGCCGACCTGGACGAGGTCGTCGAAGCCCTCGCCGCCGCCGCGTACGCACGCGTGGAACTGGTCGAGAAGCGCGGCGAGTTCGCCGTGCGCGGCGGCATCCTCGACGTGTTCCCGCCCACCGAGGAACACCCCCTGCGCATCGAGTTCTGGGGCGACGACGTCGAGGAGATCCGCTACTTCAAGGTCGCCGACCAGCGCTCCCTGGAGGTCGCCGAGCACGGCCTGTGGGCTCCGCCGTGCCGCGAGCTGCTGCTGACCGAGGACGTCCGTACGCGCGCGCGTGCCCTCGCCGAACAGCACCCCGAACTCGGCGAACTGCTCGGCAAGATCGCCGAGGGCATCGCCGTCGAGGGCATGGAGTCCCTCGCGCCGGTCCTGGTCGACGACATGGAGCTGCTGCTCGACGTGCTGCCCGAGGGGTCCATGGCCGTCGTGTGCGACCCGGAGCGGGTCCGTACGCGCGCCGCCGACCTGGTGGCCACCAGCCAGGAGTTCCTGCAGGCCTCCTGGGCGGCCACCGCCGGGGGCGGCGAGGCGCCCATCGACGTCGGCGCGGCCTCCCTGTGGTCCATCGCCGACGTCCGGGACCGGGCGCGCGAGCTGGACATGATGTGGTGGTCGGTGTCGCCGTTCGCCGCCGACGCCGAACTCGACGCCGACACCCTCAAGCTCGGCATGCACGCCCCCGAGACCTACCGCGGCGACACCGCCAGGGCCCTCGCCGACACCAAGGGCTGGCTCGCCGACGGCTGGCGCACGGTCTTCGTCACCGAGGGCCACGGCCCCGCGGCCCGCACGGTCGAGGTGCTGGGCGGCGAGGGCATCGCGGCCCGCATGGAGTCCGACCTCGGACGGATCGCCCCGTCCGTCGTGCACGTGGCGTGCGGCTCCATCGAGCACGGCTTCGTCGACCCGGTGCTGAGGCTGGCCGTGCTGACGGAGACCGACCTGTCCGGCCAGCGCGCCGCCGGCCGCGACGGCACCCGCATGCCGGCCCGGCGCCGCAAGACCATCGACCCGCTCACCCTGGAGGCGGGCGACTACATCGTCCACGAGCAGCACGGCGTGGGCCGCTACATCGAGATGGTGCAGCGCACCGTGCAGGGCGCGACCCGCGAGTACCTGGTGGTGGAGTACGCCCCCGCCAAGCGCGGCCAGCCCGGCGACCGGCTGTACATCCCCACCGACCAGCTGGAGCAGATCACCAAGTACGTCGGCGGCGAGGCGCCCACCCTGCACCGCCTGGGCGGCGCCGACTGGACGAAGACCAAGGCCCGCGCGAAGAAGGCCGTCAAGGAGATCGCGGCCGACCTGATCAAGCTGTACAGCGCCCGCATGGCGGCCCCCGGCCACGCCTTCGCCCCCGACACGCCCTGGCAGCGCGAGCTGGAGGACGCCTTCCCCTACGCGGAGACCCCCGACCAGCTCACCACCATCGCCGAGGTCAAGGAGGACATGGAGAAGACGGTCCCCATGGACCGCCTGATCTGCGGCGACGTCGGCTACGGCAAGACCGAGATCGCCGTGCGGGCCGCCTTCAAGGCCGTCCAGGACGGCAAGCAGGTCGCCGTCCTGGTGCCCACCACGCTGCTGGTGCAGCAGCACTTCGGCACGTTCAGCGAGCGGTACGCGCAGTTCCCGGTGAACGTGCGGGCGCTGTCCCGCTTCCAGACCGACACCGAGGCCAAGGCGGTCCTGGAAGGGCTCAAGGACGGCTCGGTGGACGTCGTCATCGGCACCCACCGCCTGTTCTCCTCGGAGACCAAGTTCAAGGACCTCGGCCTGGTCATCGTGGACGAGGAGCAGCGCTTCGGCGTCGAGCACAAGGAGCAGCTGAAGAAGCTGCGCGCCAACGTCGACGTGCTCACCATGTCGGCCACGCCGATCCCCCGGACCCTGGAGATGGCGGTCACCGGCATCCGCGAGATGTCCACGATCACCACCCCGCCGGAGGAGCGCCACCCGGTTCTGACCTTCGTCGGCCCCTACGAGGAGAGGCAGATCGGCGCGGCCATCCGCCGCGAACTGCTGCGCGAGGGCCAGGTCTTCTACATCCACAACCGGGTCGAGTCCATCGACCGGGCGGCGGCCCGGCTGCGGGACATCGTCCCCGAGGCGCGCATCGCCACCGCCCACGGCCAGATGTCGGAGTCGGCGCTGGAGAAGGTCGTCGTCGACTTCTGGGAGAAGAAGTTCGACGTGCTCGTCTCGACGACGATCGTCGAGTCCGGCATCGACATCTCCAACGCCAACACGCTGATCGTGGAGCGCGGCGACACCTTCGGCCTGTCCCAGCTGCACCAGTTGCGCGGCCGCGTCGGCCGGGGCCGCGAGCGCGGCTACGCCTACTTCCTCTACCCGCCGGAGAAGCCGCTGACGGAGACCGCCCACGAGCGGCTCGCGACCATCGCCCAGCACACCGAGATGGGCGCGGGCATGTACGTCGCCATGAAGGACCTGGAGATCCGCGGCGCGGGCAACCTGCTCGGCGGCGAGCAGTCCGGCCACATCGCGGGCGTCGGCTTCGACCTGTACGTCCGCATGGTCGGCGAGGCCGTCGCCGACTACCGGCGCCAGCTGGAGACCGGCGGGGTCGAGGAGGAGGCACCGCTCGAGGTCAAGATCGAGCTGCCCGTCGACGCGCACGTCCCGCACGACTACGCGCCCGGCGAGCGCCTGCGCCT
This sequence comes from Streptomyces sp. NPDC085946, assembly GCF_044540485.1. NCBI lineage: Bacteria > Bacillati > Actinomycetota > Actinomycetes > Kitasatosporales > Streptomycetaceae > Streptomyces > Streptomyces sp. NPDC085946. The sequence continues at coordinate 355,933 of NZ_JBITSF010000005.1, forward strand.
CCAGGCGTACCGCGCCATCGCCTCCGCCACCACGGAGGAGGACATCAGGGCCGTCCGCGAGGAACTCGTCGACCGCTACGGCAAGTTGCCCGAGCCGGTGGAGAACCTGTTGCTCGTGGCCGGTCTGCGCATGCTCGCGCGGGCCTGCGGCGTCGGCGAGATCGTCCTGCAGGGCACCAACGTCCGCTTCGCGCCGGTGGAGTTGCGCGAGTCGCAGGAGCTGCGGCTCAAGCGGCTCTACCCCGGCACGGTCATCAAGCCGACCGCGCACCAGGTGCTGGTGCCGCGCCCGAAGACCGCGAAGATCGGTGGAAAGCCGCTGGTCGGGCGGGAGTTGCTGGCGTGGGTCGGGGAGTTCCTGACGTCGGTCCTCGGGTCGTAGGCGGGGCTTGCGGGGGCGGCGGGTCGGAGGCTTGGCGGGTCCGGAGACTCTGACGGGTCCGGCGGTCCGCGGGGTCCGTTGTGCTGGTGCTGGTGCTGGTGCCGGTGCCGGCCCGCCGTGCCGGTGTGCCGCCACGCCGCCGTACCACCTCGCCGCACGGCTGCCCGCCGCCGTGCCGGTGTGTCGTCGTTCCGGTGTGCCACCGGGTCGGTGTGTCGGCGGTGGCCGGGAGGCTGCGGCGGGCCGCCGTGCAGCGGGCCGCCGTGCGGCGGGCGATCGTGCGGCGGGCGATCGTGCGGCGACCGTCGCCGGGGAGACCGGCGGCCTTCGCGCGGTACGGCCCGCCCGTCGCCTCCGGTCCACCGGCCGCCGGACGGGCCGGGCTACTCCCCGGCCGGCCGGAACAGCATCGCCGCCAGCCGGCGGAACACCTCCTCGGGGTCCCGGTCGCCCACCGGGTCGTCCAGGTTGTGGCCGAGCAGCAGGGTGGCGAAGCCGTGGGCCAGGGACCAGGCGGCGACGCCGGCCAGCCGGGCGTCGGTGCCGCGGCTGCCCGTCGGCACGGTGGCGACGGCGTCGCGCAGCGCCTGCGAGGCGAGGGCGCGGGCCGTGGTCAGTTCCAGATCGTCGGCGCGCAGCAGCCCGGGCGTGAACATCACCTGGAAGTGCGCCGGGTGCTCGCGGGCGAAGCGTACGTAGCGGACGCCCGCCTCCTTGAGGTCCGCCGCCTGCCCGAGCGCGGTCGCGAGCAGCCCGAAGCCCTCCGCCGCGATGGCGGTGAGCAGCCCGGTGCGGTCCTTGAAGTGGTGGGCCGGCGCGGCGTGTGAGACGCCGGCGCGACGGGCGAGGTCGCGCAGGCTGAGCGCGCCCGGCCCGTCGGCGGCGATCACGTCGAGGGCGGCGGCGAGGACGGCGCGGCGCAGGTCGCCGTGGTGGTACGGGCGGCGCGCCGCCGGGGGCGTCCCCGGGTCGTTCCCGGAAGCCTTGCTGGAGCTCATGGACGGCAGCGTACGCCGAATCTAGGCATTGACAAGTTCGGGCGGCCGAGGCAATCTTGTCAGTGTCAAGTTGTGGGTGGACGGTCGTGTACGGGGGTTGTGACATGTCGGAACACATCAGCGGGACCGACAGGACCGCGGCGGTGCCGGACGGCGGCGCGGACCTCGGCCGGGTGCGCCGGATGTGGCACCTGCTGGAGCCGCTGCACGCGGTGCTGTACTACGCGCCGGAGGCGTTCGAGGAGGCCGCCGCGCTCGGCTACGGCACGCGGGAGCGCTGGTCGAGCTACTTCCCGTACCGCGCGGCACCGCTGGGGGCGGTCGGCGCGCGGCCGGTCGCCTCCGCCTTCTACAGCTTCAGCCCGCGCATGGTCGCGGCGTACACGGAGCGGGCCTGGACGGTGGCGCCCCCGGACGCCGTGCTGCGGGCGAGACTCCGGGCGGTCGACCGGGCCTACCGCGCCCTCTTCGGCGACCTGCTGGACCGGCCCGGACTGGCGCAGGCCGCCGCCCTGGCCCGGCGCGCGGCGACCGCGGCGGACACGGCGGGCCGCCCGCTCGCCGCGGCCAACGCCGCGCTGGACTGGCCGGAACCTCCACACCTCCAGCTGTGGCACGCGGCGACGATCCTGCGCGAGCACCGCGGCGACGGTCACCTGGCCGCCCTGCTCGTCGCCGGCCTCGACCCGGTGGAGGCGCTGGTCTCCTTCGCCGCCGTCGGCGCCGCGTCCGTCGAGCGCTTCGGGAGCCGCGGCTGGAGCGCCGCCGAGTGGACGGCGGCGCGCGACCGCCTGGCCGCCCGCGGCCTCGTCGACCGGGACGGCACCGCCACGCGGGCGGGGCGCGACCTGCGCCACCGGGTGGAGCGGGACACCGACCGGCTGGCCGCCGGTCCCTGGCAGGCCCTCGGCCCGGACGACACCGACCGCCTCGCCGACCTGCTCGGCGACTACTGGGTGGCGGTCCTGGGCTCCGGACTCCTGCCCTCGGAGTCGACGCTGGGCATAGGCAAGGTGTGAGGCGGCCGGCGTCGACCGGCATGGACGGGAACGCGCGCACCGACCGCGAGGAGCCCGCCGCTCCCGGGGACCCCAGGGACGTCGTCAGGCACGATTACGGCGCCCTGGCCGCGCGCTCTGCGACGGGACGTACGGCTCCGGGACGAAGTACGGGCCGCGGCTCGACGAGCCGCCGCGTTCCGCCCGGCGGCCCACCGGGATACGGACTGCCGGAAGCGCGCGAAGCCGCCCGCGGGGGCTGGGACTTCGCGGGCGGCTCCCGTGTGCGAGGTGGTTCAGCACCGGCCCACCGGGCGGCGCCCCTCGCCGCGTGCCTGATGCCCGGCGCCGGACACCGGACGCGGGGTGCGGAACGCCGGGGCCGGGGACCGGCGGGTCTCCTGTCCTCCGTGAGTCTCCGGCTTACGGCTGGTCGAGGCGCTACGGCCGGTCGGGCCGGTCGCGTTCCACGCCGAGCTGGCCCTCGACGCGCTGCTGCCCGGTGTCGACCTGGTCCTCGTACTTGCCGCCGGTCCTCTCGTTGATCTTCCGTTCCGCGGCGTCGGAGGGAGCCTTGCCCCTCTTGCGCGCCTGTTCCTTGAGCTTGTCGAAGATGCCCATCCAGAGCTCCTTCCGAGGTGACTCAGAAACGACGATACGCGCGACATGGGAGGTATGCCCTCTGAGGCCCGCTATGGTCTGGACCTCTCGCTCGCTACGGTGGAACAGGGCACAGCCCGCCCGTGCGGGGCGGGGCAGTCGAGCGGGAGGAGAAGCGCACCGTGGCACGAGTGAGGGACGGGGCGGCGCAGCACGCGCGAGGTGGCCGCACTGCACGGCGGGACGGACACCACGGCGGCCGGCGAGGCGCACGGCGCGGTCCCCTCGGTGCGCACGGCGCGGTGACGGGCTCCCTGCTGCGCACCGGCACGGCCGTGCTCGCCGCGGTGGCACTCCTCAGCGGGTGCGAGGGGCTCGACCAGAGCGGCTCCGCGACGGGCGGCGACGCGCAGTCGTCCGACGGGCGCGCCGTCAGCCCGCTGGAGAACCCCGACGGCACCGGGCCCGGCCTGGCGCCCGTGACGAGCGAAGAGGACAGGGCCGCGGCCCGCACCCTCATCGAGAAGGTGCGGACCAAGGGGCGCGGACCGAAGACCGGTTACGACCGGGACGAGTTCGGCTACGCGTGGATGGACACGGCCGACGGCGTCCCGCTCGCCCGCAACGGCTGCGACACCCGCAACGACCTCCTCCAGCGGGACGGCCGGGAGCTGCGTTTCCGCTCCGGTTCCCGCTGCGTGGTCGTCGCCATGACGCTGAACGACCCGTACACCGGCACGACCATCGAGTGGCGCAAGCAGCGGGCCACCGAAGTGCAGATAGACCACGTCGTACCGCTGTCCTACAGCTGGCAGATGGGTGCCTCCCGCTGGTCGGAGGCCAAGCGGGAGCGGCTGGCCAACGACACCCTCAACCTGATCCCGGTCGAGGGCCGCGCCAACTCGGCCAAGAGCGACTCCGGGCCCGCGTCCTGGCTCCCCCCGGACCAGCGGATCCGGTGCGCCTACGCGGTCCGCTTCGCCCAGGTCGCCCTCAAGTACGAGATGCCGGTGACCGCGCCCGACCGGGAGGCCATGCTCAGGCAGTGCGGCGGGTGAGGCGACGGTGACGAGGCGCCGGTCGTGGCCCGCGCGGCCCGGTCGGCGACCTCCCCGCCGGACGACCCGGCGAACGGCTCCTCCTTCTTCTTCGTTTCCCCCGGCGTGCCCGGCGTGCCCGGCGTGCCCGGCGTGCCCGGCGTGCCCGGCGTGCCCGGCGGGTCGGCCCGGCGGGACTCGCTCGCCTTGCCGTCCGCCTTGCCGTCACCGGGCAGGCAGCCGGCGGGGGAACGGAACGGGACCGCGGAGCCGGACGCTCAGGCCGTCTTCTTCCAGTCCTCGCAGCCGGTCGTCTTGAAGTAGCCGTCCGAGGCGCTGATGGTGACGACGGCCGTACCGGTCACGTTGTCGTTCGCGATGATCGAGTCGAGGGAGTGCTCGGCGTTCTTCGCGCGCTCCCAGTAGCAGGAGTCGTCGGCGTTGCCGGTGGACTTGTAGGTACCGGGGGCGATGTCGGCGCCAACCCGGAACATCCCGCCGTCGCCGTCCGGCGTGGCGTCGGGGGAGCCCTTCGCCTTGAGGTCGACGGCCTCCCAGTCGTTGCAGCCGTTCGACGAGAACAGCTTGTCGGTGGACTTGACGGTGACGTAGCTGCTGCCGGTGACGTTGTCGTTGGCCAGCAGCGAGTCCAGCTCGCCGGAGGCGTCCTTGGCGCGCTCCCAGTAGCACATGCCGTCGGAGTTGCCGGTGGTGCGGTAGGTGCCGGGCTTGACGTCCGAACCGACCTGGAAGTCCCCGTCGCCCTCGAACGCGGCCTTCCGCTTGGCGGCGCCCGAGGAGTCCCCGGCCTTCTTGTCGCTCCCGGCGCCCCCGGCGCGCTCGGCCGAGGCCGAGGAACCACTACCGGAACCGGAACCGCCCTCCCCGCTACCGCCGCCGTTGGCCGAGACGGCGCCGATGACGACGAACCCCACGACGGCGCCCAGCGCGATCTTGCCCTTCATGCCCATGACTGTGTCCCTCCCCCGGGCGGCGGCAGCCGCCCCTGTCGGACCAGCGACGGGACGGGTGTGACCGTCGACCGCCGTCGATCGCTCGTTGGCGTCGACAATCACAGCAAAACTTGTGAACCGAGTCAACACGGTTCACGCGATGGTCTGGGTACACGGCCGTGAACTTGTGGTCGTGAGTTCGTCGGTATGCTCGGCGGCACACAGAGCGAGGGGAGCGGTTCGGGTGCGGGACAACGCGACAGAGGTGACCGCCGCCGGGATCGCCCGGCTGGCCGGGGTGGGCCGTGCCGCCGTCAGCAACTGGCGCCGCCGGCACCCCGACTTCCCCAAGCCGGTGGGCGGCACCGAGACCAGTCCCTCCTTCGCCCTCGCCGAGGTGGAGGCCTGGCTGCGCCGGAACGGCAAGCTCGCCGAAGTGCCCCTGCGGGAACGCGTCTGGCAGCAGCTCGTCGGCCACCCCGACGGCCCGGTCACCGCCCTCACCCACGCCGGCTGCGTCCTGCTGCTGATCCACGACCGCCCGACCGTCTGGCTGGAGATCGGTGCCGGCTCCGACGAGCGCCTCGCCGCGCTGCTGCCCGATGCCCTGGAGCAGGTGTTCACCCCGCGCTTCGGCCGGCCGACTCCCGATCGCGGCCCTTCGCGGGGCGACCGAGACCGTGGTGTTCACAATGAGGTCGACGGTCAGGGGAGTTCACAAACCTCCGGCCCTTCACACGACTCCGCCCGTGTACACACTTCCGCCACCCACCAAGTCCCCGCCGATCAACAACCCTCCGTCGCCCAGCAGGCCTCCGCCGCCCAGCAGGCCTCCACCCCGGCGACCGCTGTGAACGGTGCGCCCCCGGCTGTGAACGGTGCGCCCCCGGCGGCCGTGAACAACCCCCTCACGCCCGCAGCGGCTGTGAACAGCTCACTCACACCCCCCGCGCCGACCGGCCCACCCACACCCCCCACGCCCACCCCGACCCTCCATCCCCCCACCAGCCCCGCCCTCCTCCCCTCCGCCCCCCTCCTGCGCGGAGTCGCCGAACTCGCCGCCCAGCTCGGGGCCCGCCAGACCTTCGAGTTCCTGCTCGGCCGGCATCTGGACGCCAATCCGCGCCAGTACACGCTCACCCCCGCCGACCTCGCCGCCGTCATGGCCGACCTGGCCGGCCCCGCCCGCAGCGTCCTGGACCCGGCCTGCGGCACCGGCGCCCTGCTGCGCGCCGCCGCCCCCCGCCCCGACCAGGAGCTGTACGGGCAGGACGCCGCCCCCGACCTGGCCGTGCTCACCGCGCTGCGGCTCGCCCTGCACGGCCGGGCCCGCGTGCGCACCGCCGTCGGCGACACCCTGCGCGCCGACGCCCACCCCGGGCTGCGCGCCGACGCCGTCCTGTGCCACCCGCCGTTCAACGAGCGCAACTGGGGCCACGACGAACTCGCCTACGACCCGCGCTGGGAGTACGGGTTCCCGGCCCGCACCGAGTCCGAGCTGGCCTGGGTGCAGCACGCGCTCGCCCGGCTCCGCGACGGCGGCACCGCCGTCCTGCTCATGCCGCCCGCCGCCGCTTCCCGCCGCTCCGGCCGGCGCATCCGCGCCGACCTGCTGCGCCGGGGCGCGCTGCGCGCCGTCGTCGCGCTGCCGGTCGGGGCCGCGCCCCCGTACAACATCGCGCTCCACCTGTGGGTGCTGCGCCGGCCCGAGCAGCCGTCCGGGCAGGTCGTCGCGCAGCCCGAGGTGCTGCTGGCCGATGCGGGGCAGTTCGCCGGCGAGGGGCGCGGCGGGCCGGACTGGCCGGCCGTGCGGGACGCCGTCCTCGACGCCTGGCACGCCTTCGACCGGGCCGGGCACCTCGACGAACGGCCGGGCCTGGCCCGCTCCCTGCCCGTCATCGACCTCCTCGACGACGACGTCGACCTCGCCCCGGCCCGGCATCTGCCGCCCCCGGCGGCGGCCGACGGCGCCGGGCGGCTCACGGAGGTGCGCGACCGCCTCGGCGAGACCCTGCGGCTGGCCTCCGGCCTCACCCCGCCGCCCGCGCGGACCACGCCCACCGTGCCGCGCTGGCCGCTGACCACGGTCGGCGAACTCGCGCGCGGGGGCGCGCTGGTGATGCGCACGGGCGGACACGGCGGCCACGCGCGGGTGCCCGTCCTCACCGACCACGACGTCCTGGCCGGAAGCCCTCCTTCCGGGACGCTGCCGGAGAGCGACGAGGAGGCCGTGCTCACCGCGCCGGGCGACGTCGTCGTCCCGGTGCTCGGCGGCGGTTCGGTGGCGCGGGTGATCGACGAGGCGACCGCCGGAGCCGCCCTGGGGCGCAACCTCGTCCTGCTGCGCCCCGACCCCGCGGCGCTGGACCCCTGGTTCCTCGCCGGGTTCCTGCGCGGCACCGCCAACCACCGCCGGGCCAGCAGCTACGCGTCCACCGCCACCCGCCTCGACGTGCGCCGGCTCCAGGTGCCCCGCCTGCCGCTGGACGAACAGCGGCGCTACGGGGCCCGTTTCCGCTCGCTGGACGAGTTCGAGCGGGCGCTGCACCACGCGAGCCGCCTCGGGGAGCACCTCGTGCGCGGGATGTACGACGGCCTCACCGACGGCACGGTCGCCCCCGACTGAGACCGGGTCACCCACGGCCACCCCGGACAGGAACCGGACCACACCGCCCGGCCACCCCGGGCCGCACCGCCCGGCCACCCCGGACCACCCGCCCGGCCACCCCGGGCCACCCCGTGCCGCACCCGCCTCCCCGGCCCCGCGGGCGGCCCGGAAGATCCCCTTCCGGCCACCCGCGGCCACCTGCGGCATCTCCCGACGTGATCAGCACGACAACGGTTCGGTACAACCCGGGACCGGTTGTCCGTGTCGGCCTATACGCTCGGAGTCCCAACCGAGCACCGTCACCGACCCGTCCGCCCCTTTCCACCCCGATCACCCGCTCTCACCCCCCTCTCGCACGTCCGTCCCCATCCTTGTACGTCCGTCCCCATCGGCTACACCGGTCCAGGAGCAGTCATGTACGGCCACGGCGCGGCGCCGCCCACCCGCAGCGCGGCAGCGGTCATCACCCTGCGGGTGCTGATCGCCGCCGCCGGAATCCTCTCGTGCGGTGTGCTGGCCTGCGTTCCGCTGTTCCGGATCGCGTTCCTGCGCGGCCGCGCCTGGGACTGGGTGGGCGCCTGGCTGAGCATGCCGTTGTCCATCACCTGCTTCGTCGTGGTGGGCGCGCTGCCGCAGGAGGACGTCCGGACGGACATCGCCCTGGCCGTGGTCCTGCTGCTCGGCATGGCCAGCAGCACCTACTTCCTGGTCGTGGACGTCCGGTCGCAGGACCGGCCGCGGCAGTTCGGCGGCTACGCGGGCCCCCACGCCCCGACCGTGCACGGCCCGTACGGCTATCCGCAGTCCGGCTCGCCGTACGCGCCCACGCCCGTCCCGGGCCCGCCGCAGGCGCACCCGCACGCCACGCCGGCGCCCCGGCCGCCGCTGCCGCAGACCCCGCTGCCCCAGCCCCCGGCACCGCAGCCCGCGCCGCCCCAGCGCCCGGCGCCCGCCCGCATCGACCAGGTCCGCGCCGAGCTCGACGAGTTGAGCGACTACCTGCGCCGCGGCGAGGGCGGCCAGGACGGCCCCCACGGCGGCGGCGAGGGCGGACGGTGAGCGTGGCGGCGGGCCGGGTCGTCGCGGGCCGGTACGAACTGTCCACGCTCATCGGGCAGGGCGGCATGGGCCAGGTGTGGACGGCCTACGACAAGCGGCTCGACCGGCGGGTGGCGGTGAAGCTGCTGCGCCCCGACAAGGTGGCCGGCCAGGAGGCCGACGAGCTGCGCCGCCGCTTCGTGCGCGAGTGCCGGGTGACCGCGCAGGTCGACCACCCCGGCCTGGTCACGGTGCACGACGCGGGCAGCGAGGGCGAGGAGCTGTTCCTCGTCATGCAGTACGTCGACGGGGCCGACCTGTCCGACCACCTCGCCGAGCACACCCCGTACCCCTGGCAGTGGGCGGTCGCGGTCGCCGCGCAGCTGTGCGCCGTGCTGAGCGCGGTGCACGCCGTGCCGATCGTGCACCGCGACCTCAAGCCGCGCAACGTGATGGTGAAGCAGGACGGCGCGGTCACCGTCCTCGACCTCGGCGTCGCGTCCGTCATGGACAGCGACACCACCCGCCTCACGCACACCGGTTCGCCGATCGGCTCGCCCGCCTACATGGCCCCGGAGCAGGCAATGGGCGGCGCGGTCGGCCCGTACACGGACCTGTACGCGCTCGGCGTCCTGATGCACGAACTCCTCAGCGGGGACGTGCCGTTCGCGGGCTCGACCGCGCTCGGGGTGCTGCACCGGCACCTGTACGAGCCGCCGCTGCCGGTGCGCCGCATCCGCCCCGAGGTGCCCGAGGCCCTGGAGGCCCTCGTCCTGCGCCTGCTCGCCAAGGACCCGCAGCACCGGCCCGCCTCCGCGCAGGAGGTGTACGAGCACCTGGAGCTGCTGCTGCCCGCGCGCGGGACGCCCACCGGGGCGCCGCTCGACCCCACCCGCCCCTTCCTGCGTCCGCACGCCCCCTGGCCCGACCGCGCGCGCACGCCCGCGCCGCAGCCCGCGCCGGCCGTCCCCGCGGACGGGAAGGCCGACGTCGCCGCCGCCGTCGACGAGGTCAAGCGCCTGCTCGGGCAGGGCCGCATCACCCAGGCCGTCGACATCCTCGGCGCGATCCTGCCCGTCGCCGCCGAGCAGCACGGCGAGCGCTCCCCGGTGGTGCGCACCCTGCGCAAGCAGTACGCGGCCACGCTCCTGGACGACGGGCAGTACCGGCGCGCGCTGCCCGAACTGCGCCGCCTCGCCGACGAGCGGGCCGCCGAGGCCGGCCGGGCCGACCCGCAGTCCCTGCGCTTCCGCTACGAGGCCGCCCAGTGCCTGGAGCAGCTCGGTGAACCGGCGGCGGCGCTCGCCGAGTACCGGGCACTGCTGCCGTACTACGAGAACCAGTACGTCGCCGCCGGCGACCCCGAGCTCGCCCACGACGTGCGCCGCCGCATCGGCCACCTCCTCCTCGCGCTCGGCGACCGCGCCGCCGCCCACGACATGCTGGTCCGCCTCCTGCACGACGTGGAGCGCACCCAGGGCCCCGCGCACCCCCTGGCCGCGGAGGTCCGGCGGACGCTCCAGTGGCTGGTGCAGGTGCGCGGCTGACCCCTCCGCGCGCCGGGCCGCGAGGCGCGGGCGGCGCGGCGGTGCCGGAAGTCGTCGCGAATCGTTGGTCGAATGGGTTGGCCAGAGCCCGGCCGCTGCCTACCATCGATCACCGCAAGACTTTGTGCACCGTCGCACAATCTCCTCGGGAGGTTTCCTTGCACCGCCGCCGTCGCACCGCGCTCCTGCTCACCGCCGTGATCGCCGCCGCGGCGCCCGTCCTCACCGCCTGCGGGAACGACGCGCATCCCGGCGCGGCGGCCGTCGTCGGCGGTCAGCGGATCACCGTCTCCCAGCTGGAGGACCGGGTCGAGGAGGTGCGCACCGCGCAGCGCGAGGCCGTGGACGGGGACGCCCAGTACCGGCAGGTCATCGCCAGGACCGGCAGCCTCACCCGCGACACCCTGCACACCATGGTCCTCGACCGGGTGCTGCACCGCGCCGCCGAGGACGCGGGCGTCACGGTGACCCGCAAGGAGGTCCAGCGGATGCGCTCCGGGCTGGAGGAGCAGGCCGGCGGCGCCGAGGCGCTGGAGACGGCCTGGCTCCAGCAGTACGGCATCCCGCCCCTGCGGCTGGAGGAGAACCTCCGCCTCCAGCTGGAGGCCCAGAAGCTCGCCGAGAAGCTCGGCACCGACACCAGCCGGCCGGACTTCTGGAAGGCCCTGTCCGACGCGTCCGGCAAGCTGGACATCGACCTCAACCCGCGCTACGGCAGCTGGGACGTGGAGAAGAGCAGCCGCGTCGACGGCAGGACCCCGTGGCTCCGCGAGGTCACGGCGGGCCGGGCGGACCAGCCGGCGTAGGGCGGCCCGCCCGCCGGCTCCCTGCCCGGACCGCTCGGCCCTCCGCGCGGACGACCTCCTTCCCCGGACGCCCGTTTCGGCCCGTCGCCCGTGGACGCCCCCCGGCGCACCCTCACCCCTGTGGACGACTCGCCTCCCCGTCCGCCCCGTGGGTTAGCGTCGGACCGTGAACGCTTCGAGTCCCGACACCGCCCCCGGCCGCATCGTCCTGCTCACCACCAGCCACCGTGTCGCCCCCGGTCTGCTGTCCTGGCCCGCCTGGCAGGCCCTGCACGCGGCCGACCGGGTGCTGTGCGCGGACGGCGCGCACCCGCAGCTGCCGTACCTGCGGGAGGCGGGGATAACCGTCGACGCGGCGTCCCCGACCGCCGAGGAACTGGTGGACGCCTGCGCGGGCGGGCGCACGGTGGTCGTCGTGGCGACCGGTGAGGGCGAGCCCGCCCTCACCGACGGCCTGGCGCGCCTCGCGGGCTCCGGCCGGGTCCGCATGCCCGACCTGGAGCTGCTGCCCGCCTCCTACGACCTGCCCGGCGCCCGCCTCCTCGACCTCGTGCAGGTCATGGACCGCATCCGCGCCGAGTGCCCCTGGTCGTCGCGGCAGACCCACCAGGGCCTGGCGAAGTACGGCATCGAGGAGGCGTACGAGCTCGTCGAGGCGATCGAGGAGGGCGACCGCGACGAGCTGCGCGAGGAGCTCGGCGACGTGCTCCTCCAGGTCGTCTTCCACGCCCGGATCGCCGAGGAGCACCCCGACGCGCCCTTCTCCGTCGACGACGTGGCCGGCGGCATCGTCGCCAAGCTCATCCACCGCCACCCGCACGTCTTCGGCGACGAGACGGCGACCACCCCCGAGGAGGTCAAGGCGCACTGGCTGCGCACCAAGGCGGTGGAGAAGCGGCGCACCTCCGTCACCGAGGGCATCCCCCTCGGCCAGCCCGGCCTGGCCCTCGCGGCCAAGCTGGCCTCCCGGGTGCGCACCGCGGGCCTGGACGTCCCCCTGCCGCGGGTGGAGGGCGTCGGCTACGAGCTGCTGGAGCTGGCGGTGCGGGCCGAGGCGGAGGGGGTGGACCCGGAGGCGGCGCTGCGGGCGGCGGCACGGGCGTACCGGGACGCGGTGCGCAGCGCGGAGGGCACGGCCGGCGGAGACTCCCGCCCCGATACCGTCGAGGAGTGACCGACCAGCCTCAGCCCTCCCGCACCACCCCCGCCGCCCCCGAGCTCTTCACCTGGGAGTTCGCGACCGACCCCTACCCCGCCTACGCCTGGCTCCGCGAGCACGCGCCCGTGCACCGCACACGCCTGCCCAGCGGGGTCGAGGCCTGGCTGGTCACCCGGTACGCCGACGCCAGGCAGGCCCTCGCCGACCCCCGCCTGTCCAAGAACCCGGCGCACCACGACGAGCCCGCGCACGCCAAGGGCAAGACCGGCATCCCCGGTGAGCGCAAGGCCGAGTTGATGACCCACCTGCTCAACATCGACCCGCCCGACCACACCCGCCTGCGCCGGCTCGTCTCCAAGGCGTTCACGCCCCGCCGGGTCGCCGAGTTCGCGCCCCGCGTGCAGGAGCTCACCGACGGGCTCATCGACCGGTTCGCCGCCGAGGGCTCAGCCGACCTCATCCACGACTTCGCCTTCCCGCTGCCGATCTACGCCATCTGCGACCTGCTCGGCGTCCCGCGCGAGGACCAGGACGACTTCCGGGACTGGGCGGGCATGATGATCCGGCACGGCGGCGGACCGCGGGGCGGCGTCGCGCGGTCGGTGAAGAAGATGCGCGGCTACCTCGCCGACCTCATCCACCGCAAGCGCGAGGCCCTGCCGTCCCGGCCCGCCCCCGGCGAGGACCTCATCTCCGGCCTCATCCGCGCCTCCGACCACGGCGAGCACCTCACCGAGAACGAGGCCGCAGCGATGGCCTTCATCCTGCTGTTCGCCGGTTTCGAGACGACGGTGAACCTGATCGGCAACGGCACCTACGCCCTGCTCACCCACCCCGGCCAGCGCGCCCGGCTCCAGCGCTCCCTCGCCGCCGGCGAACGCGGCCTGCTGGAGACCGGCGTCGAGGAACTCCTGCGCTACGACGGGCCGGTGGAGCTCGCCACCTGGCGGTTCGCCACCCGGCCGCTCACCCTCGGCGGGCAGGACATCGCACCCGGCGACCCCGTCCTCGTCGTCCTGGCCGCCGCGGACCGCGACCCGGAGCGGTTCGCCGACCCCGACGTGCTCGACCTCGGCCGCCGCGACAACCAGCACCTCGGCTACGGCCACGGCATCCACTACTGCCTGGGCGCCCCGCTCGCCCGCCTGGAGGGCCAGACCGCGCTCGCCACGCTGCTCACCCGCCTCCCGGACCTGCGCCTGGCGGCGGATCCGGCCGACCTGCGGTGGCGCGGCGGACTCATCATGCGCGGGCTGCGCACCCTGCCCGTGGCGTTCACGCCGGTGGGACAACCATCACCACCTGCACGAACGTGACACATCCTCAACTTCGTGATCTTCACGTGATCTGTGCGGCATGAACTTGTGACAAGTGATCGTCTGCCGATACGTTCACCCATCAGCGCGCGGCACCCAGCACCACACGCCGCGCCGGTCCCTGCTGCCATGCGAAAGGTCTCCGTATGCTCTCCGGGAACGGTCGTCACCGTCGCCCCCGCCAGGCTCCGGCTCTCCTCGTCGCGGCCGGAGTGACCGGCTCCGCCATCGCCATCCCGCTCCTGGGGGCCGGCGGCGCCAGCGCCGCCGACGGCACCACCTGGGACCGGGTCGCGGAGTGCGAGTCCGGCGGCGCCTGGAGCCAGAACAACGGCAACGGCTACTACGGCGGACTGCAGGTGACCCAGGAGGACTGGGAGAACCACGGCGGTCTCGACTACGCCCCGAGCGCGGACCAGGCCAGCCGCTCCCAGCAGATAGCCGTCGCCGAGAGAATCCTCGCCGACCAGGGGGTCGGCGCCTGGCGCACCTGCGGACTGCTCGCCGGCCTGGAGAAGGACTCGGCCTCGGTCGAGGTCGACACCGGGGTGGCGAAGGACGCGACCGGTACTTCTGGTTCGCCCAGTTCGTCCGGTCTGACCGATTCCTCCAAGTCCTCGGCTTCCCCGGATCCGGCCGAATCCACCGAGGGCGCGGATTCCTCCGGTTCCGCCGGGGCCTCCACCGCTTCTCCCTCGGCGTCCGCCTCCCCGTCGGTGTCGCCGTCATCTGACGATGTGTCGGACAAGAAGGGCAAAACGTCCAAGTCGGACGCTTCGCGTGACGACGTGGCGGAATCCGGGAGTCCGTCCGCGGCCGCGCCGGAGGGCGACGCGCCGGCCAAGTCCGTCCAGGGCGACGGCTCTTCCGCGCCGGCCGACACCGCGACGACGGGCACCGGCCGGCACCGCGGCCCCAGCGCCGAGGAGAGCGCACAGGAGGCCCGTACGGCCGAGGCGGCGGGGCGGCACGCCTCGCGCGACGACGGTGCCGCGCGCGGCGGGGTGAACGGCTCCTACACCGTGCGCGCCGGCGACAGCCTCTGGTCCATCGCCGACTCCCTTGACTACGACGGCGGATGGAACGCGCTCTACGCCGGGAACGAGCAGGTCGTGGGGGCCGACCCGGACCTCATCCAGCCCGGTCAGGCGCTCGAGGTCGAGACCGGAGCGGACGAAAAGTAGTAATCGGACAGCGGGAGTTGGCGCCACGATTCGCACTGAATGTCCCATATAAGTGCGGTGAGAGATAGATCTCAGAAGCCCTGATCGTCTTTGAAATTCCGCGGATCGCGTGTCTACGGTCGAGACCGCTCGCCATCGCGGGCCCCGGCCGCCGCAACGCCGAATCCTGCCAGCGGCTGCCCGGGAACAGTCGTCGCGTCAAGCGCCGTGGGCAGGAGCGGGGGACCCAAGGTAGGTGCCAGGCCCAGCACTTGAGGCTGAGTCCGGCTAGGGGTGAAGCCGCGTCCCGTGAGGGGCGCGGCCGGGCAACTCAACCGGCCCGAACCCGACAGCTCACCTCGCAGGCGTCGGTGAGGGGATCCATCCATGCTGTTTTCCGGCAAGCACCGTCGTTCGTCCAAGGCCACCCGTGCCATCGCCATGGCGGGTGTCGCCGGCGCGGCCGTCGCCGCCCCGCTGATGGCGGCCGGCAACGCCTCCGCCGCCACCACCGCCGAGTGGGACGCCGTCGCCCAGTGCGAGTCCGGCGGCAACTGGTCCATCAACACCGGCAACGGCTACTACGGCGGCCTGCAGTTCTCCGCGTCCACCTGGGCCGCCTACGGCGGCACCCAGTACGCCGCCACGGCCGACCAGGCCAGCAAGGCGCAGCAGATCACGATCGCCGAGAAGGTGCTCGCGGGCCAGGGCAAGGGCGCCTGGCCGGTCTGCGGCAAGAACCTGTCGGGCGCCGCCTACGACGGCGGTTCCGCCGCCGGCACCACCGACAGCTCCGCCGGCACCGAGAGCTCTGGCAGCTCCGACAGCTCCGCCGGCACCACCGAGACGCGCGAGGCCGAGCAGCAGCCGGCCTCCCGCTCCGCCGAGCGCCCGGCGGCCCAGCCGCAGCAGGGCGACAAGACCGTCACCACCCCGACCGGCGAGAAGGTCAAGAAGGGCGACGGCGAGTACAAGGTCGTCAAGGGCGACACCCTCAGCTCCATCGCCGCCGACCGGAACGTCGCGGGCGGCTGGGCGAAGCTGTTCGAGCTGAACGAGGACATCGTCGCGGACGCCGACCTCATCTACCCGGGTCAGCAGCTGCACCTCAAGTAAGAGGCAGCGGCTTCCCGCCCAGCTCCCCGCCCCGGTGCGTGTTCCCCCGTACGCGCCGGGGCGGGGCCGTGCGCGGCGCCGGGTGACGCGAGGGACGGACGGCATCTTTTGTTCCGTACGAAAACAATTTACGCTCTGTTCTGTCCAACAGATGGGTGACCGGCTGGCCGATTACCCGGAGCCCGTTAGGCTCGTCTCGCAGAGCCATCGCGGCCCTGCTCACCCGCGTCACATCCAAGAAGGAGATGCTCGTGCCGTCCATCGACGTCGTCGTAGCCCGGGAAATCCTGGACTCCCGAGGCAACCCCACGGTCGAGGTCGAGGTCGGCCTCGACGACGGCAGCACGGGTCGTGCCGCCGTCCCGTCCGGCGCCTCCACGGGCGCCTTCGAGGCCATCGAGCTCCGCGACGGCGACTCGAACCGCTACCTGGGCAAGGGTGTGGAGAAGGCCGTCCTCGCGGTCATCGAGCAGATCGGCCCGGAGCTCGTCGGCTACGACGCCACCGAGCAGCGCCTGATCGACCAGGCCATGTTCGACCTGGACGCCACCGACAACAAGGGCTCGCTCGGCGCCAACGCCATCCTCGGCGTCTCGCTCGCCGTCGCGCACGCCGCCTCCGAGGCCAGCGACCTGCCGCTCTTCCGCTACCTGGGCGGCCCCAACGCGCACCTGCTGCCGGTGCCGATGATGAACATCCTGAACGGCGGCTCGCACGCCGACTCCAACGTGGACATCCAGGAGTTCATGATCGCCCCGATCGGCGCGGAGTCCTTCTCCGAGGCCCTGCGCTGGGGCGCCGAGGTCTACCACACGCTGAAGAAGGTCCTGAAGAGCAAGGGCCTGGCCACCGGCCTGGGCGACGAGGGCGGCTTCGCGCCGAACCTCGGCTCCAACCGCGAGGCCCTCGACCTCATCCTCGAGGCGATCAAGGAGGCCGGCTACACCCCCGGCGAGCAGATCGCCCTGGCCCTGGACGTGGCCGCCTCCGAGTTCTACAAGGACGGCGCCTACCTCTTCGAGGGCAAGTCCCGCACGGCCGCCGAGATGACCGAGTACTACGCCGAGCTCGTCGAGGCGTACCCGCTGGTCTCCATCGAGGACCCGCTGTTCGAGGACGACTGGGAGGGCTGGAAGACCATCACCGCCCGGCTCGGCGACAAGGTCCAGCTCGTCGGCGACGACCTGTTCGTCACCAACCCCGAGCGCCTCGCCAAGGGCATCGAGGAGGGCGCGGCCAACGCCCTGCTGGTCAAGGTCAACCAGATCGGCTCGCTGACCGAGACCCTCGACGCCGTCGAGCTCGCCCAGCGCAACGGCTACAAGTGCATGATGTCCCACCGCTCCGGCGAGACCGAGGACGTCACCATCGCCGACCTGGCCGTCGCCACCAACTGCGGCCAGATCAAGACCGGTGCCCCGGCCCGCTCCGAGCGCGTCGCCAAGTACAACCAGCTGCTGCGCATCGAGGAGATCCTCGACGACGCCGCGGTGTACGCCGGCCGGAGCGCGTTCCCGCGCTTCAAGGGCTGAGCACCCGCTCCGTAGGAAGCGTCGTCCGTACGTCCCCGTACTCGGTCCCGTACCGTGTGCGGGGACGTACGTGCGTATGAAGGGGAGGCGGGGCAATGGCCGTGAAGGACCGGGACCGGTTCTCCACCGCGACCAGGATCCGGCTGATCGGCGAGCAGACCGCGGCCCGGGTCTACCGCTCGCAGACCAGGCGCCAGGCCCGCCGCTCCCGGCTGACCGGCCGGGCCGCGCTGCTCGCGCTGGTGCTCTGCTCGCTGATCGTGGCCCTGGCCTATCCCATGCGGCAGTACGTCTCCCAGCGCGCCGAGATCGCCGAGCACGAGCGCCGGCAGGAGCAGGCCCGGCAGCGGGTCGAGCAGCTGCGCGACCTCAAGGCGCGCTGGCAGGACGACGCCTACGCGGAACAGCAGATCCGGCAGCGGCTGCACTACGTCATGCCCGGGGAGACCGGCTACATCGTGATCGACCCGGACGCGGCGAAGAAGACCCGCACCGACGCGGGGGCGGCCGGCCGCCCCTGGTACGCGAACGTCTGGGAGGGCGTCGACAAGTCCGACGCCTCCGCCCAGTGAGACCTCCCGTGAGACCGTAGAAAGACAGGTATGGACACGCCTCCGCCGACCACCCCGCGCACCGACCCCACCGACGCGGACGTCGAGGCCTTCAAGCAGCAGCTCGGGCGGCCCCCGCGCGGGCTGCGCGCGATCGCGCACCGCTGCCCGTGCGGGCAGCCGGACGTCGTGGAGACGGCTCCGCGGCTGCCCGACGGGACGCCGTTCCCGACGCTGTACTACCTGACGTGCCCCAAGGCCGCCTCGGCGATCGGCACGCTGGAGGCGAACGGCGTGATGAAGGAGATGACCGAGCGCCTGGCGGCCGACCCGGAGCTGGCCGCCCGGTACCGCGCCGCCCACGAGGACTACATCCGGCGCCGCGACGAGATCGAGGTGCTGAAGGACTTCCCGAGCGCGGGCGGCATGCCCGACCGGGTCAAGTGCCTGCACGTGCTCGTCGCCCACTCCCTGGCGGCCGGACCGGGCGTGAACCCGCTCGGCGACGAGGCGCTGGCGATGCTGCCCGAGTGGTGGCGCAAGGGAGCGTGCGTGACCGTCACGGACGAGGAGGACGACCAGTGACCCGCGTGGCCGCCGTCGACTGCGGTACGAACTCCATCCGGCTCCTGGTCGCCGACGCGCACCCGGACACCGGCGAGCTCGTCGAGCTGGATCGCCGCATGACCATCGTCCGCCTCGGCCAGGGCGTCGACCGCACCGGCCGCCTCGCCCCCGAGGCACTGGAGCGCACCTTCGCGGCCTGCCGCGAGTACGCCGAGGTCGTCAAGGAGCACGGCGCGGAGCGCGTGCGCTTCGTGGCGACCTCCGCCTCCCGGGACGCCGAGAACCGCGACGAGTTCGTGCGCGGGGTGCTCGACATCCTGGGCGTCGAGCCCGAGGTCATCACCGGCGACCAGGAGGCCGAGTTCTCCTTCACGGGCGCCACCAGGGAGCTGACGGGGCGGCAGGACCTGCACCGGCCGTTCCTGGTGGTGGACATCGGCGGCGGTTCGACCGAGTTCGTCGTCGGGGACGACCACGTGCGCGCGGCCCGCTCCGTCGACGTCGGCTGCGTCCGCATGACCGAGCGGCACCTGGTCCGGGACGGCGTGGTGAGCGACCCGCCCACCGAGGAGCAGATCGCCGCGATGCGCGCCGACATCGAGGCCGCCCTGGACCTCGCCGAGGAGACGGTCCCGCTGCGCGAGGCGCGCACGCTGGTGGGCCTGGCCGGCTCGGTGACGACCGTCTCGGCGATCGCCCAGGACCTGCCCGCCTACGACTCGGCGGCCATCCACCACTCCCGGGTCCCGCGCGACCGGGTCCGCGAGATCACGACCCGGCTGCTGCGCTCCACCCACGCCGAGCGCGCGGCGATCGGGTCGATGCACCCGGGCCGCGTGGACGTCATCGGGGCGGGCGCCCTGGTCCTGCTGGCGATCATGGAGCGGATCGGTGCGGAGGAGGTCGTGGTGAGCGAGCACGACATCCTCGACGGCATCGCCTGGTCGGTGGCCTGACCGTCTACAGGCCGCGGTGGATGTCCCGCCGGTCGCCTACCTTGACGACGAGGATGACGAGTTCGCCATCGTTGATTTGGTAGGCGACCCGGTAGCTGCCGATCCGGAGCCGGTAGAGCCCCGAGGGCCCGGTGAGCTTCTTGACATCGGCGTCCTCGCGGTACGGATCGTCACCGAGCGCGGTCAATGCGGTCAGGATGCGCATGGCATCGTGCCGGCTGATGGCCCGAAGCTGCCCCTGTGCCGCCGCGGTGAACCGGAAGGCGCACTTCACGCGGCGCCTTCACCGCGCTCGCTGAACAGGTCCGCCAGCAACTCGGCCATGGAGACGGTGGGCCCGCCGTCGGCCAGAACCGCTTCCGCCTCCCGGGCCAGCATCACGTCGGCCGCCTCCTCCAGTGCTTCGAAGTCGGTGATCGGCACGACCGCGGCTACGGGGACGCCGTTGCGCGTGATAACGGTCGGAGTGCCTTCCTCGGCGCGGTTGATGTGCTCCGCGAGGTGTGCGCGTGCTTCCCTGACGGTCACGGTGTTGTCGGCCATGAAAGAAGTGTACGCACTTGCGTGTACACCAGCCGGGTGCAGACGTCGCCGCGTGCGGGAGTCGCGTTCATGGAGAATCCTCGACGGCATCGCCTGGTCGGTGGCGTAGCTCTCTTTTGTTACTCATCGGTAGCCACGGTTGAGCAGCTCGGATAGCGTTTGAGCGACCTCGAGGGGCCCTGCGCGGGCCCCTCGTTGACATGCTGTCGGGAAAGTTCGTGAAGTTCTTCACAAGGAATTCGGTCCCGCCGGACCGGCGGAAGGGGCCGGTTGGCCCTTTCGGGGGTCCGAAGGGCCGTTGAACATGTTCAGAAGGTGGGCGTGGGGCACCTTCGGATCACGTACCCGCGAGCGGGTCATGGACGGCTCACACCCGGGTCCGCCGCCCAGAGAGGCAGCTCACGCGGCATTGACAACGGGGCGGGATGCCTCACGGTTCCCGTACTTGGACATGATCTAAGTCACGCGGGCCGGGGAGTGTAGCACAGGGGGTGTCAGAGCTTGTGAAGGGGCGCACGAGCCACCCCCTCCGGACGGGTGGATACTCGATGCCATGAGCACCACGGAGCGTCCCAGGATCCTCGTAGTAGGCGGTGGGTACGTAGGCCTGTACGCAGCTCGGCGCATCCAGAAGAAGATGCGTTACGGCGAGGCGACCGTCACGGTCGTCGACCCCCGGTCGTACATGACCTACCAGCCCTTCCTCCCCGAAGCCGCCGCCGGCAGCATCTCCCCGCGTCACGTCGTCGTCCCGCTGCGACGCGTGCTCCCCAAGGCGGAGGTCCTCACCGGCCGGGTCACCACCATCGACCAGGACCGCAAGGTCGCCACGATCGCCCCCCTGGTGGGCGAGGCGTACGAGCTGCCCTTCGACTACCTGGTCATCGCGATGGGCGCGGTCTCCCGCACCTTCCCGATCCCCGGCCTCGCCGAGCAGGGCATCGGCATGAAGGGCATCGAGGAGGCCATCGGCCTGCGCAACCACGTCCTCGAGCAGCTGGACAAGGCCGACTCCACGCAGGACGAGGAGATCCGCCGCAAGGCCCTCACCTTCGTCTTCATCGGCGGCGGCTTCGCCGGCGCGGAGACCATCGGCGAGGTCGAGGACATGGCCCGCGACGCGGCCAAGTACTACAAGAACGTGTCCCGCGAGGACATGCGCTTCATCCTCGTCGACGCCGCCGACAAGATCCTCCCCGAGGTCGGCCCCAAGCTCGGCGCGTACGGCAAGGAGCACCTCGAGAGCCGCGGTGTCGAGGTCTACCTGTCCACCTCCATGGACTCCTGCGTCGACGGCCACGTGGTGCTGAAGAACGGCCTCGAGGTCGACGCCAACACCATCGTCTGGACGGCGGGCGTCAAGCCCAACCCGGCGCTGTCCCGCTTCGGGATCCCCCTCGGGCCGCGCGGTCACATCGACTGCGCGCCGACGCTCCAGGTCAAGGGCACCGACTACATCTGGGCCGCGGGCGACAACGCCCAGGTGCCGGACCTCGCCGCCCGCAAGGCCGGCGTGGAGAACGCCTGGTGCCCGCCGAACGCCCAGCACGCGCTGCGCCAGGCCAAGGTCCTCGGCGACAACGTGGTCTCCGGCATGCGGGGCTTCCCGCAGAAGGAGTACAGCCACGCCAACAAGGGCGCGGTGGCGGGCCTCGGCCTGCACAAGGGCGTGGCGATGATCGTCATGGGCAAGATGAAGATCAAGCTCAAGGGCCGTCTCGCCTGGTACATGCACCGCGGCTACCACGGCCTGGCGATGCCGACCTGGAACCGCAAGATCCGCGTCTTCGCGGACTGGACCCTCGGCATGTTCCTCAAGCGCGAGGTCGTCTCCCTGGGTGCCATCGAGTCCCCGCGCGAGGAGTTCTACGAGGCCGCCAAGCCGGCCCCGGTCGCCGCCGCGCCGAAGGAGAAGACCGAGGAGAAGGCCAAGGCCTCCTGACCGACGGTCACCCGGTCCACCCCGAAGGGGCCGCCCGCCATCCGTGGTGCGGGCGGCCCCTTCGGCCTGTCCGCGGCCGAGGCCGGGGCGGGGCTCCCCCCGGCGTGTGCAGAAGCGGTTCTGCGCGGTCATGACGCGTGCCGGGGGCGGCGACCCGGCCCCGCGGGTGTTTACGTAGGCGACGGACATTTCCGGATCACCTGTCACGGAGGTGGTGCACCATGCCGGACGCCGCGTCGCGGCTGAAGGGCCTCGCCGAACAGCTGGCGGGGGAACCTCTCCCGCTGCGCATCCGCGCCTGGGACGGTTCGCTGGCGGGCCCGCCGGGCGCACCGACCCTGGTCGTGCGCGACCGCCGCGCCCTGCGCCGCCTCCTGTGGAAACCGGGCGAACTGGGCCTGGCCCGCGCCTGGGTGGCCGGCGACCTCGACGTCGAGGGCGACCTCTACCCCGCCCTGGAACTGCTCGCCGGCCTGGTCTGGGAACGCGACGAGGACGCCCGCACCCTCGCCCGGGCCCTGCGCGACCCCCGGGTCCGCGCCGCCGTCCGCGGCCTGGTGGCCCTGGCGGGCCTCCCGCTGCCGCCCGCCCCGCCGCGCGAGGAGGCCCGCAGACCCCGTCGCGGACTGCACACCAGGCGCAGCGACCGACGCGCCGTCAGCCACCACTACGACGTCGGCAACGACTTCTACGAGCTCGTCCTCGGGCCCTCCATGGTGTACTCGTGCGCCTACTGGCCCGCCCCGGACAGCACCCTGGAGACCGCCCAGCGCGACAAGCTCGAACTGGTCTGCCGCAAGCTCGCCCTGAAGCCCGGTCAGCGCCTCCTCGACGTCGGCTGCGGCTGGGGCTCCCTGGCCCTGCACGCCGCCCGCGAGCACGGCGTGGACGTCGTCGGCATCACCCTCTCCCGGGAGCAGGCCGCCTACGCCCGCAAGCGCGTCGCCGACGAGGGCCTCGCCGACCGGGTCGAGATCCGCGTCCAGGACTACCGGGACGTCGAGGACGGCCCGTACGACGCCCTCTCCTCCATCGGCATGGCCGAACACGTCGGCGCCGGGCGGTACCTGGACTACGCCACCGGCCTGCACCGCCTGCTGCGGCCCGGCGGGCGGCTGCTCGACCACCAGATCGCCCGCCGCCCGCACCGGGACGAATCGGCCCACGACGCCGACCCGTTCATCGACGCCTACGTCTTCCCCGACGGCGAGCTCCAGCCCGTCGGCACCACCGTCACCCAGCTGGAACGCGCCGGCTTCGAGGTGCGCGACGTCGAGTCGATCCGCGAGCACTACGCCCTCACCCTGCGCCGCTGGGTCGCCAACCTGGAGGCCGGCTGGGAGCGGGCCGTGCGGCTCGCCGGTCCCGGCCGGGCCCGTGTCTGGCGCCTGTACATGGCGGCCTCCGCGCTGTCCTTCGAGCGCAACCGCATCGGCGTCAACCAGGTCCTGGCCGTGAAGACCACCGGATCGGGCGACTCCGGGATGCCGCTGCGCTCCCGCACCTGGAACTGACCGCCCCGGCAAGGCCGGACGCCGAGGGCCCCGCCTCCTCCCGGAAGCGGGGCCCTCGGCGCTCGTACGCCTACTCCGCCTTGATCGCCTGGAGGACGTTCAGGCGCGCCGCCCGGCGGGCCGGCCACAGCGCCGCGAGGACGCCGACCGTCGCGGCCAGCAGCAGGAAGACGGCCATCCGGCCCCACGGCAGGACCAGTTCGTACGTCGCCATCCGGGTGCCCAGCAACTGCCCGGCCGCCCAGCCGAAGAACACGCCCAGGCCGATGCCCAGCACCCCGCCGAAGAGCGAGATCACCAGGGACTCCAGGCGGACCATCCGCTTGACGCCCCTGCGGTCCAGGCCGATCGCCCGCAGCATGCCGATCTCCTGGGAGCGCTCGAAGACGGACATGGCCAGGGTGTTGACGACGCCGAGGACCGCCACGACCACCGCCATCGCGAGCAGGCCGTAGACCATGTTCAGCAGCAGCGTGAACATCTGCGCGATCTCGTCGGAGATGTCCTCCTTGTCCTGCACCCGGATCGCCGGGTTGGTGCCGAGGGCCTTCTCCAGCCGGTCCTTCGCCGCGGCCGAGGCGCCGTCCGCGGTCTTCACCATGACCTGCATGTCCGCCGGGTCCGACTCGTGCGGGGCCAGGGTCGCGACGTCGAGCATGATGCCGCGGATCATGTCGTTGCCCCGGTAGACGCCGGCGACCGTCAGCTTCTGCCGCGCGCCGTCCTCGTAGGCGACGGTGAAGGCCGAACCGGCCGTCCAGCCGTACGACTCGGCGGTCTCGTCGTCCACGACGACCCGCGCGCCGCCGACCTCGAACGAGCCCTCGTCGACCGGGAGGTCGGTCAGGTCGCCGATGGTGGCGCCGTCCACGCCGGTCAGGTACTCGGTCCGGCCGTCGATGCGGGAGGGCGCGTTGCGCAGCGGGCTGGTGGCGGTGACGCCGTCGGTCCGCTCCAGTTTCTTCGCGACGTCCGGGGAGAGGGTGTGGCCGTTCGCCATGGAGACCACGTAGTCGGCGCGGATCGCGTCCGAGGCCATCTTGTCGATGGACCTCTGGAGGCTGCCCGCCATCACCGTCATGCCGGTGATGAGGGTGAGGCCGATCATCAGCGCGGAGGCGGTGGCGGCCGTACGGCGCGGGTTGCGCAGCGAGTTCTGCCGGGCCAGCTTGCCCGCGATGCCGAAGACGCGCAGCACCGGCGCCGCCGCGGCGATCAGCGGACGGGACAGCAGCGGGGTCAGGACGAACACGCCGATGATCAGCAGCACCGCGCCGAGGCCCATGGGGGCCTGCCCGTCGGAGCCGTCCATCGTCGTGGCGGCCAGGACGACCGCGACACCGGCCGCCGAGAACAGCGCGCCCAGCGTGTTGCGCAGCACCAGCGACTTGGTCGTCGCCTTGGCGTGCACGCTGCTCATCGCCGCCACCGGCGGGATCTTCGCGGCCCGGCGGCCCGGCAGCCAGGCCGCGAGCATGGTCACCAGGATGCCGACCGCGAAGGCGGCGCCGACCGTGCCCGGCGTGACGACCAGCGGGCCGTCGGGCACGGTCTCCCCGAGCGAGCCCAGCAGCGACCGCAGCCCGGCCCCGATGCCGACACCGGCGACCAGCCCGGTCACGGCGGCGACCGCGCCGACCACGAACGCCTCGATCAGCACCGACCGCGTCACCTGCCGGCGGGAGGCGCCGACCGCGCGCATCAGCGCCAGTTCCCTGGTGCGCTGGGCGACCAGCATGGTGAAGGTGTTGGCGATGATGAACGTGCCGACGAACAGCGCGATGCCGGCGAAGACCAGCAGTCCCTGCCGCAGCCCGCTCATCGAGGAGGCGATCATCTCCGCCTGTTCGTCGGCGAGTTCCCGGCCGGTCGTGGTCTCGACGAGGTCCTTCGGCAGCGCCTCGTCCAGCTGGGCCCGGAGCGCGGCCTGGGTGACGCCGGGCTTCGCCTCGACGGCGATCTCGTCGTAGGTGCCCGGCTTGCCGAACAGCCGCTGCGCGGTCGCCGTGTCGAACAGGGCGAGGCTGCCGCCGGCGGCGACGTTGCCGTCGTCGGTGGTGAAGACGCCGGTGATCTCCGGGGTCAGGACCGGGCCGTCGACCGACAGCCGCAGCCGGTCGCCGATCTCGTACCCGGTGCGCCGCGCGGTCGCGGAGTCGATGAGGACCTCGTCCGGGCCCTCGGGCGCGCGGCCGCCGGCCAGCGGGTACCGGGGGTCCTCCGGGCCCCAGTAGTTGCCGCCCTGCGACTGGAAGCCGTCGCCGACCAGCTCGCCGTCCCGGTCGGCCAGGGCGGTGAAGCCGCTGACGATCCCGATGGCGTGCGCGGCCCCCGGCACCCGGGCGCTCCGGTCGAGCACCGCCCGGTCCAGCTCGGCGGCCCGGCCCACCGTGTCGCCCTCGGCGTCCCGGTAGGCCGGCCGCACGGACACGTCGACCTGGTCGAAACCCTTGGCGGAGCTCTTCTGGTAGGCGTCGGAGAGGGTGTTGGTGAAGACCAGGGTCCCCGACACGAAGGCCACGCCGAGCATCACGGCGAGCACGGTCATCAGGAGCCGGGCCTTGTGCGCGAGTACGGTGCGCAGGGCGGTACGGAACATGGGTGTCGTCAGTCCAGACGTACGGGGGAGGGGAGGCGGAGGGACGGGCGGGGGTCGGCCGGTGCGGACCTCGGTGGCGGAGCCGGGGGTCAGCTGGTGCGGCCCTTGGCGTCGAACCGCTTCATGCGGTCGAGCACCGAGTCGGCCGTGGGGCCGGACATCTCGTCCACGATCCGGCCGTCCGCGAGGAAGACCACCCGGTCCGCGTAGGCCGCCGCCACCGGGTCGTGGGTCACCATCACCACCGTCTGCCCGAGCTCCCGCACGGAGTTGCGCAGGAAGCCCAGCACCTCGGCGCCGGAGCGGGAGTCGAGGTTGCCGGTGGGTTCGTCACCGAAGATGATCTCGGGCTTGGACGCCAGCGCCCGGGCCACGGCCACGCGCTGCTGCTGGCCGCCGGAGAGCTGGGAGGGCCGGTGGCCCAGCCGGTCGGCGAGGCCCACCATGCCGATCACGGAGTCCAGCCACTCTCGGTCCGGCCTGCGGCCCGCGATGTCCATCGGGAGGGTGATGTTCTCCAGGGCCGTCAGCGTCGGCAGCAGGTTGAACGCCTGGAAGATGAAGCCGATCTTGTCCCGGCGCAGCCGGGTCAGCTGCTTGTCCTTCAGGGAGCCGAGCTCGGTGTCGCCGATGCGCACGGAACCGGAGGAGAAGGTGTCCAGACCGGCGACGCAGTGCATCAGCGTGGACTTGCCGGAGCCGGACGGGCCCATGATCGCGGTGAACTCGGCCTGCCGGAAGTCGACGGAGACCCGGTCCAGGGCGACCACCTGGGTCTCGCCCTGTCCGTAGGTCTTCGACAGGTCCGTGGCGCGCGCGGCCACGGCGGTGGACCGGTCGGCGAGGGGTGCGGTGGTCACGGGAGGGCGCTCCTGTCGGGGGACGGCGGTGTCGGTGAGGTCCGAACCATCGTCCCGGCGGCCGGGCGCCGTGGAGTCAGCCGCTGTTCCGGTTCCGGGGGGCGACTTCGGGGGGACCGGGCGGGTCCCTGTCATACCTGGGGATGACGAGCGACCCTGACAGCGGGTCATGTCAAGAACAGGTGGAGTGCCCTTGTTCAGACGGTGAAATTCCGTCATTCCGCATGCGTGGCCGACCGTCGCACGCAAGGCTGTTGGCAAGTGCGGATGGCGCGTTCCGAGTGCTGATGCTCCCTCAGACGTCAATAAAATAAGACAACATCGGCTCGCCCGCCCGCTGTTCGAGGAGCGCGTCCCGATAGGCTCGGACCCTCTTTGCGGGGCCCATGGCCTGCCCGGATGGTGGAATGCAGACACGGCGAGCTTAAACCTCGCTGCCCCTTCGCGGGCGTGCCGGTTCGAGTCCGGCTCCGGGCACTTCCCGCCGCCCGTCCCCCGCGGCGCCGCGCGGCTCTTTCCCCGCCCCGTCCCTCGAGGACTTCACCGCACACCCGTTGACAGCGGCCGCACGCCGTCGGAGACTCGCATCCGACGAAAGTGAAGAAAATTTCACTATACGAACAGCATACTCCGGTCCCGGTCGGCACGCGAGGCGACGGCGGGACGGAAGAGAAGAAGAGAAGGGGAACGACCGATGCGCACCACCGTCGGCATCATCGGAGCCGGCCCCGCCGGCCTCCTCCTGGCGCGGCTCCTCCACAACGCCGGCATCGACTCGGTCGTCCTGGAGAGCCGTGACCGCGCCTACGTCGAGCGGCGCCAGCGCGCCGGGATCCTGGAGCAGGGCACGGTGGACGTGCTGCGCGCGGCCGGCGCCGGCGACCGCATGGACCGCGAGGGGCTGCGCCACGACGGCATCGAGCTGCGCTTCGCCCGGCGCCGCCACCGCGTCGACTTCCCCGCCCTGACCGGCGGCAGGTCCGTGATGGTCTACGCCCAGACCGAGGTCTGCAAGGACCTCATCGCCCTCCAGCTCGAGGGGGGCGGCCCGCTGCTGTTCGAGGCGGAGGCGCTCGCCGTCGAGGGCGCCGACACCGACCGCCCATGTGTCCGCTTCCGGCACCAGGGCGTCGAGGACGTCCTGGAGTGCGACTACGTCGTCGGCTGCGACGGCTTCTGGGGGGTCGCGCGCCAGGCGTTCCCCGCCTCGCTGTCCCAGGTGTTCGAACGTACGTACCCCTTCGGTTGGCTGGGCGTCCTCGCCGACGTCCCGCCCTCGCACGACGAGCTCGTCTACGCCCGCCACGACCGCGGCTTCGCCCTGCTGTCCATGCGCTCCCCGTCCGTCTCCCGCCTCTACCTCCAGGTCCCCGAGGGCACCGACGCCGAGACCTGGAGCGACGAGGAGATCTGGGACGAGCTGGAGCGCCGCTTCGAGACGGACGACGACTGGACCCTCCGGCGCGGCCCGATCACCCAGAAGTCGGTCACGCCGATGCGCTCCTTCGTCCACGAGCCCATGCGGCACGGCCGCCTCTTCCTCGCCGGCGACGCCGCGCACATCGTCCCGCCGACCGGGGCGAAGGGCCTCAACCTCGCCGTCGGCGACGTCGTCACCTTCGCGCGGGCCCTGGTCCACGAACGGAGCACCGGGTCGCCCGAGCTGCTGGACGCCTACTCGCGGACCTGCCTGCGCCGGGTCTGGCAGGCCGAGCGGTTCTCGTACGACATGACGACGCTGCTGCACACCGCCCCCGACGCCACCCCCTTCGAGGACCGCGTCCAGCTCGCCCGCCTGGAGCGCCTGACCTCCTCGCGCGCCGCCGAGACCGACCTGGCGGAGGGCTACACGGGCTTCCCGTTCGCGTGACGCCCGGGCCGGCGCGGGGCGCCGGTCTCCGGCCGGTACCGGACGTGTAGCGGGTCGGTCATGAATGCCCTCCTCCGGTGAGGGGAATCACGGACCCGCGTAGCGTGTTGCGCAGCACGACGAGGGAAAGATCCTCCCCAAGCACTAGGGTCAATCCTTTGCCTACCTATTACTCTTGAGCCAAGGCCATGCTGTGTGGCCATGGAGGAGTGAAATGAGGAGCAGAAACCCGGTCTTCTCGCGACGGGGGTTCAGCCGCGACAACGGCTACGCGGGCTTCAACACCGCGCCGCAGGCCGGGGGACCCGCCGTCGCCACGCAGGGCAACCCGTACGCCCAGCCGACCGGCAACCCGTACGCGCAGAACCCGTACGCGCAGAACCCTTACGCCCAGCAGGACCTGCAGCACGGCGCTCCGCCGCAGGCTCCGGTCACCGCCGGGCGGATGACGATCGACGACGTGGTCATGCGCACGGGGAGCACGCTCGGCGTGCTCATCGTGACGGCCGCGCTGTCCTGGGCCCTGCTGCCGGTCGACGACGCCAACATCAGCCGGTCCTACGGCATCGGCATCGGTGCCGCGCTGATCGGCATGGTCCTGGCGTTCGTGCAGTCCTTCAAGCGCAAGGCCTCGCCCGCGCTGATCCTGACGTACGCGGCCTTCGAGGGCGTCTTCCTCGGCGTCGTCTCCAACATCGTCGACAACCGCATCGCCGACGGCGCGGCCATGCAGGCCGTGCTCGGCACCATGGCGGTCTTCGCCGGTGTGCTGGTCGCCTACAAGGCGGGCTGGATCCGCGTCAACCGCCGCTTCTACGGCTTCGTGATGGCGGCCGCGCTCGGCTTCATCCTGCTGATGACCGTGAACCTGCTGTTCGCGGTGTTCGGCGGCGGTGACGGCCTCGGCTTCCGCAGCGGCGGCCTGGGCATCCTCTTCGGTGTCATCGGCGTCATCCTCGGCGCCTGCTTCCTCGCCCTGGACTTCAAGCAGGTCGAGGACGGCATCGCCTACGGTGCCCCGCGCGAGGAGGCCTGGCTCGCGGCCTTCGGCCTCACGCTGACGCTGGTGTGGATCTACCTCGAGTTCCTGCGGCTCATCTCGATCCTCAACAGCAACGACTAGCGACGATCCGCCGCGGCGCCCGAGGGCGTCGCGCACCGTCCTCGTGACAGGGCCCCGGAATCCTCCGGGGCCCTTCGTCGTGCCGGCCGCCCGGCCGGCGGTGCGCGCTAGAGCAGTTTGCGCGCGGCCCTCCTCAGGTCGTACTCGTGGATGATCGCTTTGGCGTGTCCGTAGGCCAGGTCGTATTCGTGGCGGAGCCAGCTGACCTTCTCCTCGAAGCGGAGAGCGGGGCCTTCCTCGACGGTGCGGAGCCAGTCGGTGAGGTCACGACCGGTGCAGTGGGGGATGCGGGCGAGCAGGTTGCGGTGGGTCTCCTCGGAGAAGACTTGGGACATCGGCGCCTCCGGACGTATGGGATGTAAGCCGGTCCTTCAGGTCACCGTGCCTGAGTGTCCGCCCGTTGGCAACAGTCCCGGTGCGGTGCGTAGGCTCGCGCCGTGGTTGATACGACGCCTCTCACCCGTGCCGTGGAGCATTTCGCCGACCGTCTCAGGGCCGCGCCGCAGAGCCGGCTGCAGCGGGGCGCCGCCGCCGAGGCGCTGCACCTCGCCAGGGAGCTGGCCCGGCGCGCCCAGCTGCTGGAGGCGCCCGGGGCCGAGCCCCGGGAGATGCCCGACGCGGGGATGTTCGCCGCGGCCGACCAGATCATGGTCGCCGGGCACGACCTGGCCGTCGTGCTGAGCGGCGAGGACCAGGTGGAGGAGGCCGTGCGGCTGGTGGGGGAGGCGCAGCAGCGGGCGGGGGTGTGAGCCCCTGACGCGCCCGACGCGCCCGACGCGCCCGCGGTACGGCGGGCGCGGGTGCCCTACAGGGACGCGATGACCCGGTCGGCCAGGACGTAGACGTTCTCCTCGCCGCACTCGAACGTCAGCGTGTAGGCGCCCGAGACGCCCGATCCGCCCAGCAGGACCGGGGTCCGGCCGGCGCGCACGGCGGCGGCCAGGCGCTCCGCGGTCTCGCGGTGGCCCGGGGTCATGCACAGGGTGGTGCCGTCGGCGAAGACGTAGACGTCGAGGGTGCCCAGGGGGCCCGGGCGGACGTCGGTGAGCTCGACCCGGTCGGCGGCCAGCTCCTCCAGCGTGGCGACCGTGCGCTCGTGGTCGTCGACGACCGGCGAGGCGGCCGGGACGAAGTCCGGGTGGGAGGGGTGGCGGCGGCGGGCCGCGGCCAGCTCGGGCGAGTCCATGGAGGTGCCTCCCTGGACGAAGTCCTTCGAGGAGTACTCGTCGGCGTCCTCCCGCGGCTCGGCGATCGCCTCCAGGCCCGCGAAGTCGGCCTGCCGGGGCAGGAACAGGTCGCTGTCGGGCAGGCCCAGCAGGGAGGGCGCGTCGGAGGCGTCCCTGGCCTCCTGGGCGGCCCAGAACGCGCGCGCCTCGGCCAGCTCCCGCTCGCGCTCCTCGGCGAGCGCCTCGGCCACGGCGGCGCGTATCTCCTCGGCGTCGGCGGTGGTGCGGGCGGCGGGAACGTGGGCGCGGGCGGTGGCGGCGCGGTTCGCGGCCAGCTCGGTGTGCAGGGCCGCCACCTGGCGGCGCAGCACCATGAGCGTGCGCAGGACGGCGACCCCCACGGCGCCCGTGGCTGCCGTGGTGACCAGCAAGGCGATCGGCATGGCGCTCACTGACGTACTCCCGGTTCAAAGTCGACCCCCGACTTCCTACATCAGCTTGAAGGGCGGACTAACCCGCTGTCAGTGCGTAACGTCACGAAACGGACAGCTGTTTTTACGGAAGCGCCGGTAGTGCACCTCTCTGACCTGCGTGATCCGGCAGGCGAGGGAGATAGGTCACATCCTGGGGTCGTTTGGGTCACAAAACGGCCCAGAACCCTGGTGTTTCCCGGGTTCTGGGCCGAAGCTTCACCCTCGGTGCCGCGCCGGTCACCGTGCGGCGGCACCGAGGGGGCGGGGCGCGGAGATCAGCTGAGGCGCTCGATGACCATGGCCATGCCCTGGCCGCCGCCGACGCACATCGTCTCCAGGCCGAACTGCTTGTCGTGGAACTGGAGCGAGTTGATCAGCGTGGTGGTGATGCGGGCGCCGGTCATGCCGAAGGGGTGGCCGACGGCGATGGCGCCGCCGTTGACGTTCAGCTTCTCCAGCGGGATGCCCAGGTCGCGGTAGGAGGGGATGACCTGCGCCGCGAACGCCTCGTTGATCTCGACCAGGTCGATGTCGTCGATGGTCAGGCCGGCCCGCCGCAGCGCCTGCTGCGAGGCCTCGACCGGACCGAGGCCCATGATCTCGGGGGACAGGCCGGAGACGCCGGTGGAGACGATCCGGGCGAGCGGGGTGAGGCCGAGCTCGCGGGCCTTGGTGTCGCTCATGATGACGAGCGCGGCGGCGCCGTCGTTGAGCGGGCAGCAGTTGCCGGCGGTGACCAGGCCGTCGGGGCGGAAGACCGGCTTGAGGCCGGCGACGCCCTCCAGGGTGACGCCGGGGCGCGGGCCGTCGTCCTTGCTGACCACCGTGCCGTCGGGGAGGGTCACCGGGGTGATCTCCCGCTCCCAGAAGCCGTTCTTGATGGCCTCCTCGGCGAGGTTCTGCGAGCGGACGCCGAACTCGTCCATGTCCTGGCGGGTGACGCCCTTCCAGCGCGCCAGGTTCTCCGCGGTCTGGCCCATGGCGATGTACGGGTCGGGCAGCAGGCCGTCCTCGCGCGGGTCGTGCCAGGTGGTGCCCTCCTGCTGGGCGACCTCCGCGGTGCGGGCCTCGGCGTCGGCGAACAGCGGGTTGTGCGTGTCCGGGAGGCTGTCGGAGTTGCCCTTGGTGAAGCGGGAGACCGTCTCGACGCCGGCCGAGATGAAGACGTCGCCCTCGCCGGCCTTGATGGCGTGCAGCGCCATGCGGGAGGTCTGCAGCGAGGAGGAGCAGTAGCGGGTGACCGTGCAGCCGGGGAGGTGGTCCATCCCCATCTGCACGGCGACGATCCGGCCGAGGTTGTTGCCCTGCTCGCCGCCGGGCAGGCCGCAGCCGAGCATCAGGTCGTCGATGTCCCTCGGGTCCAGCTCGGGGACCTTGGCGAGGGCGGCCTGGACGATGGTGGCGGCCAGGTCGTCCGGGCGCAGGTCCTTCAGGGAGCCCTTGAAGGCACGGCCGATGGGGGAGCGGGCGGCGGAAACGATCACGGCTTCGGGCATCACGGCTCCAGGGGCATACCGGGTGGTTGGGCGGGCTGGTTGGGAAGTTACCCGTACGTATGGCCCGGGTCACGGGTGGCGCGGTGTGACCCTGGCCGCAGTTTTCTAAGCGCTTGCTTTTTCCGGAGGGCGGCCCTGCCGCCTCCGTCCGGGCCTCCGGAGGCGTGTCGCCCCCGGAAGGTCCCGGGCCGGCAACGCCCCGCCCTTCCCGCGGAGCCCCGGGCCGGCAACGCCCCGGCGTTGCCGCGCCCCCCCTCAGGCCGACGGCGCCGCCGGTTCCGGTTCCGGCAGGCGGCGGCGCCTGCGGCGCTTGAGGAGGGCCCAGGGGCCCCGGGGGCCGGTCGGCATCGCGGCCGTGACCTCCGTGCCGGCCTCCTCGGCCGCCTCCGCCGCCGCCTTGGCCACCGGCAGGAAGCCCTCCCGGCGGGAGGCGTCGGGACGCTCGTCCTCCGCCGGCCACAGGCCGAGGGCGGCGCAGACGGTGGGCAGCACCGCCATCGCCGCGGTCGCGTACCCCTCCGCGGAGGGGTGGTAGCTGTCGGGGCCGAACAGCTCGCGCGGGTTCGCCTCGAACTCGGGTCCCAGCAGGTCGCCCAGCGACACGGTCCGGCCGCCCTGTTCGACGACGCCGATCGTCTGGGCGGCCGCCAGCTGGCGGGAGGCCCGCCGGGCCAGCCAGCGCAGCGGCTGCCGCACCGGCTCGATCGTGCCGAGGTCGGGGCAGGTGCCGACCACCACCTCCGCGCCGGCCGTCCGCAGCCGCCGCACCGCCGACGCCAGGTGGCGCACCGAGCGCGTCGCGGGCATGCGGTGGGTGACGTCGTTCGCGCCGATCATGATCACGCAGATGTCCGGCACCCGGGTCGGGTCCGCCAGCGCCAGCGCCACCTGCCGGTCCAGGTCGTCCGACCGCGCCCCGGGCAGCGCGACCGAGCGCAGCTCGACCGGGTGCTCCGCGATCGCGGCGACGCCCGACGCCAGCAGTGCCGCGGGGGTCTGCCCGGCCCGGTGGACGCCCTGGCCGGCGGCCGTGGAGTCGCCGAGCATGGTCAGCCGCAGGGGCGGCTCACCGGGAACGGCACAGGTGCGGCCGTAGAGACCTTCCGCGTTCGGTACGCGGGAGGACGTGCCGTTGCCCACGCGGCGCCGTGCCAGCTGTACCTGGGCCACCAGCAGCCCGACGGCGGCCGCACCGGCCAGGCCGATCCCGCCGCCGCCGTACGCCGCCCCGGCCGCGATCCGGCGGGCCACCCTCGCCCTCGCCATGCTCGTCATGCGTCGCCGCCACCTCCTCGAACCCCTACACCCACTGCTTGCCCCGTACAGGGCGTCGCCCAATCGCGACGGGGAGTGAACGACCGTCACGGGTCTCCGGCACGACCGTCGCGGGCCCGCGGCAGGGCCTAGGCTGGCGGAACCACTACGACCACATCTTTTGCGGCATCCGGAGACAACGGTGCGATTCCACGACTCGATGATCAGCCTCGTCGGCAACACCCCGCTCGTCAGGCTCAACAGCGTCACCCAGGGCATCAGGGCGACCGTCCTGGCCAAGGTGGAGTACTTCAACCCCGGCGGCTCGGTGAAGGACCGCATCGCCCTGCGCATGATCGAGGCGGCCGAGCAGAGCGGCGAGCTGAAGCCGGGCGGCACGATCGTCGAGCCGACCAGCGGGAACACCGGCGTCGGACTGGCCATCGTGGCCCAGCAGAAGGGGTACAAGTGCATCTTCGTGTGCCCCGACAAGGTGTCGACGGACAAGATCAACGTGCTGCGGGCGTACGGCGCCGAGGTGGTCGTCTGCCCGACGGCGGTGGCCCCCGAGCACCCGGACTCCTACTACAACGTCTCCGACCGGCTGGTGCGCGAGACGCCGGGCGCCTGGAAGCCCGACCAGTACTCCAACCCCCACAACCCGCTCTCCCACTACCACTCCACCGGCCCGGAGCTGTGGGAGCAGACGGAGGGGCGGATCACCCACTTCGTGGCGGGCGTCGGCACCGGCGGCACCATCTCCGGCACCGGGCGCTACCTCAAGGAGGTCAGCGACGGCCGGGTCCGGGTCGTGGGCGCCGACCCCGAGGGCTCCGTCTACTCCGGCGGCTCCGGACGGCCGTACCTCGTCGAGGGCGTCGGTGAGGACTTCTGGCCCACCGCCTACGACCGGACGGTCGCCGACGAGATCGTCGCCGTGTCCGACAAGGACTCCTTCCAGATGACCCGCCGCCTGGCCAAGGAGGAGGGCCTGCTGGTCGGCGGCTCCTGCGGCATGGCGGTCGTGGCGGCGCTGCGGGTCGCCGAGCGGCTG
The DNA here is from genome assembly GCF_044540485.1 of Streptomyces sp. NPDC085946. Classification (NCBI taxonomy): domain Bacteria; kingdom Bacillati; phylum Actinomycetota; class Actinomycetes; order Kitasatosporales; family Streptomycetaceae; genus Streptomyces; species Streptomyces sp. NPDC085946. The sequence continues at coordinate 391,154 of NZ_JBITSF010000005.1, forward strand.
ACCGAGGACGACGTGGTGGTCGTGCTGCTGCCGGACAGCGGCCGCGGCTACCTCAGCAAGATCTTCAACGACGAGTGGATGGCCGACTACGGCTTCCTGGAGGACGAGGGCCCCAGTGCCCGCGTCGCCGACGTCCTCAGGGACAAGGAGGGCGGCATGCCCTCGCTCGTCCACATGCACCCGGACGAGACGGTCGGCCAGGCCATCGAGGTGCTGCGCGAGTACGGCGTCTCCCAGATGCCGGTCGTCAAGCCGGGCGCCGGGCACCCGGACGTGATGGCCGCCGAGGTGGTCGGCTCGGTCGTGGAACGCGAGCTGCTGGACGCGCTGTTCAGCAAGAAGGCCTCGCTCGACGACCCGCTGGAGAAGCACATGTCCGCCCCGCTGCCGCAGGTCGGCTCCGGCGAGCCGGTCGGCGACCTGATGGCCGTCCTGGGCCGGGCGGACGCGGCGATCGTCCTCGTCGAGGGCAAGCCGACCGGTGTCGTCAGCCGCCAGGACCTGCTGGCCTTCCTCGCCAAGACCGGCAAGTAGCCCGTCCCCGGGCCGGAGCGGGGAGGCGGACGCGGCAGCCTTCCCCTCCGGCCGGGAACCTGACGGCGAACGTCCGGTGAACCGCCCGTGTCCGCGGTGAACGCGCGGCGTACGTGATCTTCGTGGACGTCGCGGAAGTGGTACGAGCGCGTCACGTCCGCGCAGCACCCGCTTAACACGCGTCCGGCACATTGGTGGGTGTCGGCAGGGCGGGAGCGGCTCCCCGTCCGGTCGGCGCCGAACGGCGTCACAGGACCTCCGGAGCGGCTCCCGGACCTCCAAGGACGCCACGGACGCGCACGCCAGGCCTGACCCGGCCCGCGTCCCTCGCGGGGACCGCCGTCGTCCCGCCCCCCGGTGACGGGGGTGCGGCGGTCCCCGCGCACAGCTCTCCGCGCGCGCTCCGCCCTCAGGCCCGTTCCGCGACTCCGGGCGCGGCCGACGTCCAACTGGCCAGCAGCGCCAGCCGCTCCGCCGTCTCCGAGCCCGGCTCCGGTGTGTAGGCCACGATCGTCTGCTCGGGTTCCGCCTGGACCGTCAGCGACTCGTAGGGCAGGACCAGCAGGCCCGCCACCGGATGGCGGACCTGCTTCACGCCGTACCGGCAGGCCTTGACCTGGTGGTCGGCCCACAGGCGGCGGAAGTCCTCGCTCCGGACGGAGAGTTCGCCGACCAGCGCGCACAGCTCCCGGTCGTCGGGGTGGTGGCCCGCGTACAGCCGCAGGTGGGCCACGCTCTGGGCGGCCACGGCCGGCCACTCGGGGTGGCGGGCACGGGCCTCGGGGTCGAGGAAGAGGTGGCGCGGGATGTTGCGGTCGGCGGGTGCCATGCGGCTGAAGCCGCCCACCGCGTCACCGAGGGCGTTCCACGCGAGGACGTCCATGCGCGGGCCCAGCACGAACGCCGGGGTGCCCGCCATGCCGTCCAGCAGCCGCCGCACGGTGGGGCGGACGCGGGGCGCGGACGGCGCCCGGCGCTCGTGCCGCCGGTGGGGGCGGGCCACCGACCGCAGGTAGGCGCGTTCCGTGTCGTCCAGGCGCAGCACCCGGGCGATGGCGTCCAGCACGGCGTCCGAGACTCCCCCGGACTTCGTCCGGGAGGGGTCCCCGGGGCCCCGGCCCTGTTCCAGCCGCACGTAGTAGTCGACGCTCACCCCGGCGAGCTGCGCCACCTCCTCGCGGCGCAGACCGGGCACCCGGCGGCGGCCGTACGAGGGCAGGCCCACCTCCTCCGGCCGGATGCGGGCACGGCGCGAGCGCAGGAAGTCTCCGAGATCCCCGTCCATGCCCCCGATGCTAGGCGGGCGGCGGGCCGTGAACCTGGTACCGGCAGACCCAGGAAAAGCGCATCCCTGGGTGGCGGCGGCGCGGGCGCCGAGGGTGGTGGGCGTGCCGCCGGGTGGTCCGGCGGCACACCGACCACCGAGGAGCACGCGATGTCGTACGAGAACCCCCTCCACCGGGACCTGGCCGGGCGCGCCGCCGTCGTCACCGGGGCCGCCAGCGGCATCGGGGAGGCCGTGGCCGTGCTGCTGGCCGCCCGGGGCGCCCGGGTGGCGCTGCTGGCCCGCCGCGGGGAGCGGCTGGAGGCCGTCGCCGGGAAGATCCGCGCCGACGGGGGAGACGCCCTGGCCGTCGTCGCGGACGTCACCGACGACACGTCCGTGGCACGGGCGGCCGAACGGATCCGCGCGGCGTACGGGCCCGCCGACCTGGTCGTCAACTCCGCCGGGGTGATGCTGGCCAACCCGGTCGACGACGGCCGGATCGACGAGTGGCAGCGGATGATCGACACCAACGTGACCGGTGTGCTGCGGGTGGTGCGGGCCTTCACCGGCGACCTGGTGGCGGCGGCCGCCGACGGGCGCGCCGCGGACCTGGTGAACGTCTCGTCCGTCGCCGCGCACCTCTCGGCCTTCCCCCACTACGCGGTGTACGCGGCGACCAAGGCCGCGCTCACCCACCTCTCGCAGTGCCTGCGCACCGAGTTCGGTCCGCGCGGCGTCCGCGTCACCAACGTCGAACCCGGCCTCACCGACACCGAGCTGCGCACCCACCTCGACAACCCGGAGCTGGCCGGGCAGCTGGAGGGATTGTTCGAGGCGGTGGGCGGTCTGTCGCCGGAGGAGGTCGCCGACGTCGTGGCGTACGTGGCGAGCCGTCCGCGGCGGGTGAACCTGCGGCAGGTGGTCGTGCTGCCCACGGCCCAGGTGTAGCCGTCCCGCCCGGGGAACGGGGGCAGGGGTCAGTCCTCCCAGGCGTCGTCCTGGCGGGCGGGGCGGCGGCCGAACAGGCCCGGGTTGGTGCGGGCCGCCTGGACCACGTTGACGCCGACGACGCCGAGCCAGGTGGCCACCAGGCCGGGGAGGTGGGCGACGCCCCCGCCGATCGCGGACAGCGGCACCGCGAGGACGAGCGAGACGATCCCGAAGCCGAAGCGCTCGCCCCAGGTGTCCGCGGCCCGCGGCGCGCGGGCGTCCCGGGCGGTCGTGATCCGCTGCTCGGCAAGCTGCCGGCGCACCCGGCGCTCCACCGCGCCGTCGATGCGCTGGTCGACCTTCTCCAGGAACGAGTCGACCAGCGCGGACTCGTACTCCTCGCCCAGCTCCCTGCGCGCGTGCAGGGTGGCGTCGAGTTCCTTCTTGAGGTCGGTGTCCCGCGCGTCCAAGGAGTCCATACGGCCACGGTAGGGAGACCGGCGGGCGGCCGCACTGGGGCTGTCCCCCCTGTCGGGCTGGGGTCTGCCGGAGTGGCCGGGGCGGTCCGCTCCGGCCGGGGCCGCCCGCCGCTCCCGGACGCGGTTGCCCCTCTGCATATGCTCATGCAGAATCCTCAGCTACTGAATAGGCGAGGGGGAGCACGTCATGAGCGCGACCGACAGCCCAGCCGCGCGGCTGCAGGCGCTCTTCGAAGGGCACCGGCTGACGCCGACCCAGCGCCGCATCGCGCACAGCATGGTGCGGCGCGCCGCCGACGTGCCGTTCCTGTCCAGCGTGGAGCTGGCCGAGCTGGCCGGGGTCAGCCAGCCGTCCGTGACCCGGTTCGCCGTCGCCCTCGGCTTCGACGGCTATCCCGCGCTGCGCCGGCACCTGCGCGAGGTCGCGCCCGCCGGACCGGCGGCGGAGACCGGCACGTACAACGCGTACCAGCAGGCCGTCGAGGCGGAGATCGAGAACCTCCGGCACCTCGCGCAGGCGCTGGCCGATCCCCGCCCCGTGCGGCGGGCGGGGCGGCTGCTCGCGGCCTCCCGGCCGCTGCCCGTCCTGGGACTGCGCGCGGCGGCCGCCCAGGCCCACGGTTTCGCGTACTTCGCCGCCAAGGTCCATCCGGACGTGCGGCTGCTGGGCGAGGGCGGCACGATGCTGCACGACCGCATCGACGCCGCCGTCCACGCCGGGGCCACGGCCCTGCTCTGCTTCGCGCTGCCCCGGCACCCGCGCGAGGTCCTCGACACCCTCGCCTACGCCAAGGAGGCCGGGCTGAGCGTGGTCACGGTCGCCGACTCCGCCTTCGCCCCGGTCGCCAAGGTCTCCGACCTGCTGCTGCCCGCCGCCGTCGGGACCGGCCTCGCCTTCGACACGGCCTGCGCGCCCATGCTGCTGGGGCGGGTCCTGCTGGAGGCCATGTGCGACGACCTGCCGGACGCGCAGGCCCGCCTGGAGGAGTTCGACGCGAAGGCGGCCGCGCGCGGGCTGTTCGTGGAGTAGCGGCACGGGCCGCGCCGGCCCGCCCGTCGCCCCGGTCCGTGCGGTGCGGGCCCGCCCGGCGCGGGGCCGCCCGGCGCGGGGCCGCCCGGGCGGGCCCGTCCGGCGTCGTGCCGCCCGTGCCGTCCCGTTTTCCCGCCCCTCCGTGGCCCGGTGTCACACGTCCCCGTCTTCTCAGGCTCGTCTCACCTTGCGCGGCTAACGTGCGTCGCCTAAGACACCTTCAGACACCGTGCGCGGCAGGGCGCCGCGCACGGCACTTCGACGATCGTGAGACGGGAGGCCGGACGTGACGCGCGGAGGACAGGGGCTGGCTCGGGTGGCCGTCGTCGTACGGGCCGGAGCGGCCCCGCTGTGGTGGCTGGGCCTGGCCGCGGCGGGCATCGGCGTACTGGTGCCGGGACTGACGGGGCGGCGGATCGGCGTCCTGGCGGGCGCCGCGCTGTTCGTGGTGGCGGCGGCCGCCGTGGCGTACGCCCGGCGCCGGCGGTACACCGCACTGACCCGCTCGACCGCCCGCGCGGGCAGGCACGACGTGCTCCAGGACCGGGCGGTGAGCACCCGCAACTGGCGGCGCGGCCACCGCTGGTGGCTCCTGCTCGCCTTCCTCGCCGGGGTGGGCAGCGCCTTCGCCGTGCCCGCCGCGGGCGGCATGCTGCTGGCCGGCTGCGGTGCCGGCCTGTGGCTGAAGGCCGCGTGGATCGGGCGGCTGGAGCGGGCCGAGGAGGTCCTGTTGTGGGTGCGGGTCGACTGGCTGCGCCGGGGCGGACGCCCGGCCGGCCCGGCGGTCAAGTCGTACCGCAGCACGGGCATCGCGGCCGGCGACGCGGCCCCGGGCGGCTCGCGCCGACGGACCCCGGCACTGGTGTAGCGGGCAGAGGGCTGCGGGCAGGGGCTGACGACCGGTGACGGGCGACCGGTGACGGGAGACCGGTGACCGGTGACGAGCAGCGGACGAGGGGGTGGCATGCGCTCGCGTGCGACCTCGCCCGGAGTTGGCGTGGGGCGGCGTCGGGGCCACCGGCCTGCGGCCCGCCCGGCGCCAGGTCCACTGGCCCGCCGAGTACGGGCGCTCCGGTGCTTGGTCTGCCGGTTGTGGTGCCCTGGCATCTGGTCCGCCGGTTATGGGCGCCCTGGCGCCCGGTCCAATGGCTGTGGGCGCTCCGGTGCTTGGTCTGCCGGTTGTGGTGCCCTGGCATCTGGTCCGTCGGCTGTGGGCGCCCTGGCGCCCGGTCCAATGGCTGTGGGCGCTCCGGTGCTTGGTCTGCCGGTTGTGGTGCCCTGGCATCTGGTCCGTCGGCTGTGGGTGCCCCGGCGCCCGGTCCAATGGCTGTGGGCGCTCCGGTGCTTGGCCCGCCGGTTGTGGTGCCCTGGCATCTGGTCCGCCGGCTATGAGCGCCCCGGCGCCCGGCTCAATGGCCATGGGCGCCCCGGCACTTGGCCCGTCGGCCCGCCGGCCGTGCCCCGGTCAGGTCCGCCTGTCCGCCGCCGCCCCCGGGACCAGCGACTCCGCGTGCGCCCCGCCCGCCTCCGTCACCACCTCCTCGACCGTCTGCGGTGGCCTGACGAGCGCGAAGGCGACACCTCCGGCCCGGTCCGGGACGAAGCCGTGGATCCCGGGCCGCACCAGCGAGTTGTACGCGTAGTGGTGCGCGAAGCAGTACGCGCCGGTGTCCAGTGCCGCCACGTGGTCGCCCTGCTCCAGCAGCGGCAGCTCCCGCCCCGCGGCGAGCAGGTCACCCGCGAAGCACGCCGGGCCGGCCACGTCCTGCACGACCGGGGGACCCTGCTTGGGCCGCCCCCGTGAGTCGTACGCGGCGATCCTGAGCGGCCAGCTCTCCGGCGCGTACACCGTCCGCGTGGCGACCTGCACGCCCGCGTGCGTCACCGCCACCGGGCGCCCGCCCGCGCTCTTGGCGTACTCCACCCGCGCCACCACCGTGCCGTGCTTGGCCAGCAGCGACCGGCCGAACTCGGTGACCAGCCCGTACCGCCCGTCGAACAGCCCCGGCACCGTCTCCCGCAGCAGCCGCGCGTACTGCGCGTACGTCGGGGTCGTCGCCTCCGACGCGAAGTTCACCGGCAGTCCGCCGCCGATGTCGACCGTGTCGACCTGGTGCCGCCCCGCGCGCCGGTTGATCTCCTCCGCGAGCGCGTACGTCTCCGCCACCCCCCGCGCCATCAGGGGCAGCGGCACGCCCTGCGAGCCGGTGTGCGCGTGCAGCCGGGTCAGCCACGGCCGGTCCAGGTACGCCCGCACCACCCACTCCCGGGCCCCCTCGTCGCGCAGCGCCACCCCGAACTTCGAGGTCGCCGTCGCCGTGGACAGCGCCTCGATGGAGCCCGCGCCGACCTGCGGGTTCACCCGGATGCCGAGCGGGGACCGGTCGGTGCCCGGCCGCACCAGCGCGTCGAGGCGGGCCAGCTCCTGCGGGTTGTCGGCGTTGACGGCGACGCCCAGCGCCAGGGCCTCCCGCAGCTCGGCGGGCGTCTTCGCGGGGGAGTCGAGGACCGTCCGGTCCGGCGGCACCCCCGCCGCCCGCGCCAGCGCCAGTTCGCCGGGGCTGGCCACCTCCGCGCCGATGCCCTCCTCGCGCAGCAGCCGGAGCACCGGCACCAGCGGGGTCGCCTTCACGGCGAACGCGTGCAGCACCGGCGTGCCGGGCGCCGTCACCGCGTCGAACGCCGCCGTCAGCTCCGCCGCCGACTCCCGGATGCCGGTGACGTCCAGCAGCCCGACGACGGGACTGTCCGCCCCGAGCAGCCCCTGGTCCACGGCGGCCCGCACCGCCGCGTCCCGCCGCGCCGCCCGCTCGGCGCCGCCGCCCGCACCGACGCCGTCCGCGCCGACGTCGTCCGCCCGGTCCTCGCCCGTCCTGCCGTCCTGTGACCTGTCCACCGCGTCCCTGTTCCCGTCCTGTCGCCGGCGATGCAGGAGGCCGGGCGTTCCGGCCGGACGTCCCGCGGCGCGCCCCGGCCGCCGCGCCGCTGTATTGACTAGTCTTATTCATCAGGACAGGATGTGAATAAGAACAGCAACATCGTGCCGGGAGCACCCCAGGAGGCAGACCATGTCAGGACCCCGCCCGCCCGTCTCCCACTCCTCTCGGACGAGGTCCTACGGGCCGCCCCCCGGCGGAGTCCGGGCGCCGCGCGGCACGCAGCCGAGCGCTCTGGGCTGGCAGCAGGAAGCCGCCCTGCGGATGCTGCAGAACAACCTCGACCCGGAGGTCGCCGAGCACCCCGACAAGCTCGTCGTCTACGGCGGCACGGGCAAGGCGGCCCGCGACTGGCGCTCCTTCGACGCGATGGTCCGCACGCTGCGGACCCTGAAGCAGGACGAGACGATGCTCGTCCAGTCGGGCCGCCCGGTCGGCGTCATGCAGACCCACGAATGGGCCCCGCGCGTGCTCATCGCCAACTCCAACCTCGTCGGAGACTGGGCGACCTGGGAGGAGTTCCGCCGCCTGGAGGCCCTCGGCCTGACCATGTACGGGCAGATGACCGCCGGCTCCTGGATCTACATCGGCACCCAGGGCATCCTCCAGGGCACCTACGAGACGTTCGCCGCCGTCGCCGCCAAGAAGTTCGGCGGCACCCTCGCCGGGACCATCACCCTGACCGCCGGCCTCGGCGGCATGGGCGGCGCCCAGCCCCTCGCCGTCACCATGAACGACGGCGTCGCGCTCTGCATCGACTGCGACCCGCGCGCCATCGACCGCCGCATCGAGCACCGCTACCTCGACGTGCGGGCCGACTCCCTCGACCACGCCCTGCAGCTCGCCACCGAGGCCCGCGACCGGCGCCGGCCGCTGTCGATCGGCGTCCTCGGCAACGCCGCCGACCTGGTCCCGCGGCTCCTGGCCATGGGCGCGCCCATCGACATCGTCACCGACCAGACCTCCGCCCACGACCCGCTGGCCTACCTGCCGCTGGGCATGGACTTCGAGGACATGGCCTCCGCCGCCGCCAAGGACCCGGCCGGCTTCACCACCCGCGCCCGCGAGTCCATGGCCCGGCACGTCGAGGCCATGGTCGGCTTCCTGGACGCCGGCGCCGAGGTCTTCGACTACGGCAACTCGATCCGCGGCGAGGCGCAGCTCGCCGGATACGACCGCGCCTTCGCCTTCCCCGGCTTCGTCCCCGCCTACATCCGCCCGCTGTTCTGCGAGGGCAAGGGCCCGTTCCGCTGGGCCGCGCTGTCCGGCGACCCGGCCGACATCGCGAAGACCGACAAGGCCGTCCTGGACCTCTTCCCGGAGAACGAGTCCCTGGCCCGCTGGATCCGCATGGCCGGCGAACGCGTCCACTTCCAGGGCCTGCCCGCCCGGATCTGCTGGCTCGGCTACGGCGAGCGGGACAGGGCCGGCGAGCGGTTCAACGACATGGTGGCCTCCGGCGAGCTGGCCGCACCGGTCGTCATCGGCCGCGACCACCTCGACTGCGGCTCCGTCGCCTCCCCCTACCGCGAGACCGAGGGCATGCTCGACGGGTCCGACGCCATCGCCGACTGGCCGCTGCTCAACGCCATGGTCAACGTGGCCTCCGGCGCGTCCTGGGTGTCCCTGCACCACGGCGGCGGCGTCGGCATCGGGCGCTCGATCCACGCGGGGCAGGTCACCGTCGCCGACGGCACCGCGCTGGCCGGCGAGAAGATCCGCCGCGTACTGACCAACGACCCCGGCATGGGCGTCATCCGGCACGTCGACGCCGGGTACGACCTCGCGGAGTCGGTCGCCGAGCAGCGGGGCGTCCGCGTCCCGATGCGCGAGGACGACGCGGGCACCCCCGAGGGCGACGCGGCGGTCCGCGCGGGGGACGCGGCGATCCGCGAGGGTGACGGCGCGTGAGCTTCCACAGCATGTGGGCGGAGCTGCTGCCGATCGGCCGCAGCTCCGCCTCCGGCGGCTACCGCCGCTTCGCCTGGACCGGGGCCGACGCCGAGTGCCGGGCCTGGTTCGAGGCGCAGGCCGTGTCCCGCGGGCTGCGGTACGAGGTCGACCGCAACGGCAACCAGTGGGCCTGGCTCGGCGACCCCGCCGACGGCGACGCCGTGGTCACCGGCTCGCACCTGGACTCCGTGCCGGACGGCGGCGCCTTCGACGGCCCCCTCGGGGTCGTCTCCGCCTTCGCCGCCCTCGACGAACTGCGCGACCGCGGCGCCCGGTTCGCCAAGCCCCTCGGCGTCGTCAACTTCGGCGACGAGGAAGGCGCCCGGTTCGGGCTCGCCTGCGTCGGGTCGCGGCTGGCCGCCGGGCGGCTCACCCGCGAACAGGCGCACCGCCTCACCGACGGCGACGGGATCACCCTGCCCCGGGCCATGGCGGCCGCCGGGTACGACCCCGACGCCCTCGGCCCCGACCCCGAGCGGCTCGCCCGCGTCGGCGCCTTCGTCGAACTCCACGTCGAGCAGGGCCGCGCCCTGGACCTGTCCGGCGACCCGGTCGGCATCGCCAGCGCGATCTGGCCGCACGGCCGGTGGCGGTTCGACTTCCGCGGCGAGGCCAACCACGCCGGCACCACCCGCCTCGCCGACCGGCGCGACCCGATGCTGCCGTACGCCGAGACCGTGCTCGCCGCCCGCCGCGAGGCCCGGCTCGCCGGTGCCGTCGCCACCTTCGGCAAGATCGCCGTCGAGCCGAACGGCGTCAACGCCGTCCCCTCCCTCGTGCGCGGCTGGCTCGACTCCCGCGCCGCCGACCAGGACAGCCTCGACACCGTGGTCACCGGCGTGGAGAAGGCGGCCCGCGCCCACGCCGAGGAACACGGCGTCGACCTCGACGTCGTCCGCGAGTCCTTCACCCCCGTCGTCGAGTTCGACCACGCCCTGCGCGACGAACTCGCCCGCATCCTCGGCAAGGAGGCGGACGAGACCGGCGGCCTGAAGGTCCCCGTCCTCGGCACCGGCGCCGGACACGACGCCGGGATCCTGTCGGGCAGCGTCCCGACCGCCATGCTGTTCGTGCGCAACCCCACCGGCGTCTCGCACTCCCCGGCCGAGTCCGCCGCCGAGGACGACTGCGTGGCCGGGGTCCTCGCCCTCGCCGACGTACTGGAAGGACTGGCGTGCACGTGACCCCGAGGACCTTCTGGCTGGAACACGCCTGGCTCGGCCGCCACGTCGAGCCGGGCGTCGCCCTCGACGTCCGCGACGGCCGCGTCTCCGCCGTGCGCACCGGCGTCCCCGCCCCGCCGCCCGGCGCCGAGGTCCTGCGCGGACTGACGCTCCCCGGCCTCGCCAACGCGCACAGCCACGCCTTCCACCGCGCCCTGCGCGGCACCGTCCAGGTCGGCTCCGGCACCTTCTGGACCTGGCGCGAGGTCATGTACGCGGTCGCCGACCGGCTGACCCCCGACACCTACCACGACCTCGCCCGCGCCGTGTACGCCGAGATGGCGCTGGCCGGCATCACCTGCGTCGGCGAGTTCCACTACGTCCACCACGCCCCCGGCGGCACCCCCTACGCCGACCCCAACGCGATGGGGGAGGCGCTGATCGCGGCCGCCGCCGAAGCCGGCATCCGCATCACCCTCCTGGACACCGCCTACCTCTCCGCCGGCTTCGGGCGGCCGCCCGAAGCCCACCAGCTCCGCTTCTCCGACGGGACGGCGGACGCCTGGGCCGCACGCTGCGCACTCCTCGAGGCACGGGACCACGCACGGATCGGGGCGGCCATCCACTCCGTACGGGCCGTGCCCGCCGGCCAGTTGGCGACCGTGGCGCGGTGGGCCGAGGAGCGGCGGGCCCCGCTGCACGTGCACCTGTCCGAGCAGACCGCGGAGAACGACGCCTGCCGGGAGGCCCACGGCCGCACCCCGGCGCGGCTCCTCGCCGACCACGGCGTGCTCGGACCGCGCACCACCGGTGTCCACAACACGCACCTCACGGACGAGGACATCGCGCTGATCGGCGGGTCCGGCACCGGCACCTGCATGTGCCCCACCACCGAACGCGACCTCGCCGACGGCATCGGCCCGGCCGTCGCCCTCCAGCGGGCGGGCTCCCCGCTCTGCCTCGGCTCCGACAGCCACGCCGTCGTCGACCTGCTCGAGGAGGCCCGCGCGATGGAGCTGAACGAGCGCCTGCGCAGCCGCACCCGGGGCCACTGGACGGCCGCGGCCCTGCTGCGGGCCGCCACCGCCGACGGCCACGCCGCGCTCGGCTGGCCGGACGCGGGGACCCTGGAGCCCGGCGCGCTCGCCGACCTCACGACGATCGCGCTCGACTCGGTCAGGACGGCAGGGCCGCTTCCGCGGCTCGGTGCCGAGACGGCCGTATTCGCCGCGTCGGCAGCGGACGTGTCGCATACGGTCGTGGCAGGCCGGCACGTCGTGCGGGACGGCCGGCACACCCTCGTGCCGGATGTGCCGAAGGCCCTCGCGGACGCCGTCGCAGCCCTGCGCGGATGAGCGCGGGCCGCCCGCCCGCGCGGCCCGCAGCCGCCCCCGAACCCGACCCCACCGCCGACCAGGCCAGCAAGGACGCCATGAGCAACGCGACGACCGTCAGCCCCGACCACTCCGCGAGCACCGCCAGCACGCTCATCACCAACATCGCCGCCCTGGTCACCAACGACCCCTCCCTCGGTGACGGTTCCCCCCTCGGACTGATCCAGGACGCGGCCGTCGTCATCGAAGGCGACCGCGTCGTGTGGACCGGTGGATCAAGCAAAGCACCCGCCACTGACAACCGGGTCGACGCCGGCGGCCGGGCGGTCCTGCCGGGCTTCGTCGACTCCCACTCCCACCTGGTCTTCGCGGGCGACCGCACCGAGGAGTTCAACGCCCGCATGTCGGGCCGCCCCTACAGCGCCGGCGGCATCCGCACGACGGTCGCCGCCACCCGTGCCGCGACCGACGCGGAACTGGAGGCCGGCCTCACCCGTTACCTCGCCGAGGCGCTCCGCCAGGGCACCACCACGCTGGAGACGAAGTCGGGCTACGGCCTGACCGTCGCCGACGAGTCCCGCGCCCTGCGCATCGCCGCCCGCCACACCGACGAGGTCACCTACCTCGGCGCCCACATCGTCCCCCCGGACCACGCCGACGACCCGGCCGGCTACGTCGCCCTGGTCACCGGCGCGATGCTCGACGCCTGCGCGCCGCACGCCCGCTGGATCGACGTCTTCTGCGAGGAGGGCGCCTTCGACGGCGACCAGGCCCGCGCCGTCCTCACCGCGGGCCGCGCGAAGGGCCTGCACCCGCGCGTCCACGCCAACCAGCTCTCGCACGGCCCCGGCGTCCAGCTCGCCGTGGAGCTCGACGCGGCCAGCGCCGACCACTGCACGCACCTGACGGACGAGGACGTCGACGCGCTGGCCGGCAGCCGCACCGTCGCCACGCTCCTGCCCGGCGCCGAGTTCTCCACCCGCGCCGCGTGGCCCGACGCCCGCCGCCTGCTCGACGCGGGCGTGACGGTCGCGCTCTCCACGGACTGCAATCCGGGCTCGTCCTTCACGTCCTCGGTGCCGTTCTGCGTCGCCCTCGCCGTACGGGACATGGGCATGACCCCGGACGAGGCGGTGTGGTCGGCCACGGCGGGCGGCGCGGCGGCCCTGCGCCGCGACGACGTCGGCCGCCTGGTGCCGGGCGCGTACGCCGACCTGCTCCTGCTCGACGCCCCGAGCCACGTGCACCTGGCCTACCGGCCGGGCGTCCCGCTGGTCGCCGCCGTGTGGCGGCGGGGCGTACGGGTCGTCTGACGGCGGCGGCGGACGCGGACGGGCGCGGGGGCACGCCGACGGGGGCGGTCCCTTCGCCGGACCGCCCCCGGAGGACGTGTGTCACGCGGCGGCGGTCAGTCCTCGACCGTCAGCCCCTTGCGCAGCCGCACCAGCGTGCGCGACAGCAGCCGCGACACGTGCATCTGGGAGATGCCGAGCTCGTCGCCGATCTCCGACTGGGTCATGCCCGCCACGAAGCGCAGCGACAGGATCCTGCGGTCGCGGGGCGCCAGCTGGGCGATCAGCGGCTTCAGCGACTCGACGTACTCGATGCCCTCGATCCCGTGGTCCTCGTAGCCGATCCGGTCCGCGAGGGCGCCCTCGGAGTCGTCCTCATCCGGCTGGGCGTCCAGGGACGAGGCCGTGTAGGCGTTCGACGCCGCCATGCCCTCGACGACCTCCTCGCCGGAGATGCCGAGGCGCTCGGCCAGTTCGGCGACGGTCGGCGCGCGGTCCAGCTGCTGGGCCAGCTCGTCACCGGCCTTGGCCAGGTCGAGCCGGAGCTCCTGCAGCCGGCGCGGGACGCGCACGGACCACGAGGTGTCACGGAAGAAGCGCTTGATCTCGCCGATGATGGTCGGCATCGCGAACGTCGGGAACTCGACGCCGCGGGAGAGCTCGAAGCGGTCGATCGCCTTGATCAGGCCGATCGTGCCGACCTGGACGATGTCCTCCATCGGCTCGCTGCGCGAGCGGAAGCGGGAGGCGGCGAACCTGACCAGCGCGAGGTTCAGTTCGACCAGCGTGTTGCGTACGTAGGCGTGCTCGTGGGTGCCTTCCTCCAGCGCCTCCAGGCGCTCGAAGAGGGTCTTGGACAGGGCCCGCGCGTCGACCGGGCCCACCTCGTCGTACGGGGGGATGTCCGGAAGTCCGGCGAGCGCGTCGTCCGGTGTGACGAGCGTCTCGTCCCGCTCGATGGGATCCAGATGTGCCGGAGGGGGTGTCGACGTCGCTTCACGGGTACGCGATGCGTCGAGCCGGGGTGACATGATGTCCTCCATCGTTCTCGGCATATGGCTGCCGAAGCCACTGCGTGCACTGTCGGTGTGCGGCGCCTCCAAAGCCGGCCGTGTCGGGTACGTGTCCTTACTAGCCCTACCCGCTTTCCTGAGCCCGCCGCAAGTGCGTTCTGTTGGCATGTGTCCGTTTGTGGGTGGTTGTTCGGGTGTCGGACCGTGTGGAGAAGGCGTAGGGTTCGAGGGCGTCAGCAAGCAGCCACGACGTCGGGAGAGAGAGACGGCATGGACCGCGGGACGGTCGGCAGCGCACAGTCGGGCCGGCTTCTGGTGGAGGTGCGAGAAGAAGGCCCCAGTGCCGTCGTGACCCCGGCAGGTGAGTTGGATCACCACACCGCCGATCTGTTGCGAGAGCCACTCGAGGACTGCCTCGCCAAGGGCTTCAAGCGCCTCGTCATCGACTGCACACGCCTGGAGTTCTGTGACTCCACGGGGCTCAACGTGCTGCTCGGCGCGCGCCTGAAGGCGGAGGCCGCCGGGGGCGGGGTGCACCTCGTGGGCATGCAGCCCGTGGTGGCGCGCGTCTTCGAGATCACGGGGGCGGACGCGGTCTTCACCGTGCACGACACCCTGGAGGCGGCCCTGGCCGGGGAGGCCGGCTGACCTCCCGGGCGGGCCCCGGGCGGGCCGGCGCCGCGCCCTGGCCGTCCCGCCGGGACCGGTGTTCTCCTCCCGTCACGGGTTTCGTGCCGAATACAGGGGTGTTCCGTCCGACGGGTCGGGCAGGAGACATCCTGAACGTATCGGCAGCCGGGGTGACGGGTGCGGCGAGAACCGACCGGCCGCGCACCGCGTGACTGACTGTGTACTGACCTTGTGAATCGAGAACTGGTGAATCGGTGAGGTGAAGCGCTGATGAGCACCACCCGGCCCTGCTCGCCGGGCGACCGCGGTCCGGAGCCCAGCGGCGCTTCCCGGGCGCCCGGGGCGCCCGGGGGCGGCGTACCGGTGGTCGGTGCGTCCGCGGCGGGCGGTGTCGTGCCGTCCGGGGGAGCCGGCGCGGGCGGTGCCGCGCCGTCCGAGGCGCCGGCGCCGTCCGGGAGCCGTCAGGTCCGCCGGCTGAGCTTCGACGGCCAGAGCGGGGTCGTCCCGCTCGCCCGCGACTTCACCCGCCAGGCGCTGTACGCGTGGGGCTGGCTGCCCGCCGCCGGCGCCGACCAGCGGGCCGCCGCCGAGGACGTCCTGCTCGTCGTCTCCGAACTGGTCACCAACGCCTGCCTGCACGCCGAGGGCCCCGACGAGCTGTTCATCTCCTGCGACAACAAGGTGATCCGTGTCGAGGTCTCCGACCGGGGCACCGGCCAGCCGGCCCCGCGCACCCCGCACCGCGCGGGCCGCCCCGGCGGCCACGGCATGTTCATCGTCCAGCGCCTCTGCCTGGACTGGGGGGTCGTACGGACCCCCGGCGTCGCGGGCAAGAGGGTCTGGGCGGAGCTGGGAGCGCCCGCGTAGGGCGTACGCGTGCCGGGCGCGCCCCGCCGCCGCGAGGGCGCATTGCGCGTACCGCCCCGCTCCCGCCCCCGCCTGCCCCCTTCGAGCCGACGCCCCCTCCGGGTGTCGGTTTCTGTGCGCTCGCACCCCTCGTGTGCGGTTCTGTGCGCCGCCGTCGGTGCGGCCCTCGCCCGTTTTCCCGCCCCTTCCCGCCCCCGGTCGCCGGAGCCGGGAAAAGCCCGGAGGGCCACCGCGCCCCGATGGACGCGGTGACCCTCCGACGACTCGTTCCCGCCGGGCCGGCCGGGCCTAGCGGACGTTGCCCATGAGCTCCTTGACCTTGGTGCGGTACATCCACACCGCGACACCGGCGAGCACGGCGAGGGTGGCCTCCAGGGCCACGATGCCCGTCTTGTTCAGGTCGACGCCGGCGAGGGAGAGCAGGCCGGTCGTGGCGTCACCGGCGGTGACCGCCAGGAACCAGACGCCCATCATCTGGGAGGCGTACTTGGCCGGGGCCATCTTCGTGGTGACCGACAGGCCGACCGGGGAGAGCAGCAGCTCGCCGACGGTCTGGGTGAAGTAGATCGCCACCAGCCACAGCGCGGCGGCCTTGTGGCCGCCCTCGGCGATGGACAGCGGGGCCAGGAAGAGGAAGAAGGACGCGCCGACCAGGACCAGGCCGGAGGCGAACTTCACGATCGTGCTCGGCTCCTTGCCGCGCCGGTTCAGCGCCAGCCAGAACCAGGCGAAGACCGGGGCCAGCGCCATGATCAGGACCGGGTTGACCGACTGGTACCAGGAGACCGGGAAGTCCCAGCCGAGGACGCTGTTCTCGGCGGAGGAGGACGCGAAGATCGACAGGGTCGAGCCGCCCTGGTCGTAGATCATCCAGAAGACGGCCGCGGCGACGAAGAACCAGATGTACGCCGACATCTTGGACTGCTCGGCCCGGTCCAGCTCCTTGTCGCGCTTGATGCGGACGAGGACGAGGGTCGGGATGATCACGCCGAGCAGGGTCAGCGGGACCAGCACCCAGTTCAGGGTGTAGTGGCCGGTGACGCCCAGGGCCGTGTAGGCGACGACGGCGATGCCCGCCCAGACCGCGGCCTTGCGCAGCGTGGCGGTCTTCTCCTCGGCGGACAGCGGCTTGGGGACGAGGCTGGAGCGGGTGTCCAGGTGGCGGCTGCCGATCAGGAACTGGGCCAGGCCCAGCGCCATGCCGAGCGCGGCGAGCGCGAAGCCCAGGTGCCAGTCGACGCTCTCGCCGATGGTGCCGATGATCAGCGGCGCGGCGAAGGCACCGAGGTTGATGCCCATGTAGAAGACGGTGAAGCCGCCGTCGCGGCGCGGGTCGTCCGGGCCGTCGTAGAGGTGGCCGACCATCGTGGAGATGTTGGCCTTCAGCAGACCCGAACCGATGGCGACCAGGCCGAGACCCGCGTAGAAGGTGCCCGAGGAGGGCAGGGCCAGCGTGAGGTGGCCGAGCATGATGACCGCACCGGCGACGGCGACGGTCTTGCGGGGACCCCAGACCCGGTCGCCGAACCAGCCGCCCGGCATCGCGAGCAGGTACACCAGCGACACGTAGACCGAGTAGATCGCGGTCGCCGTGCCGGCGCTCAGGTGCAGGCCACCCGGAGCGACGAGGTACAGCGGGAGCAGGGCCCTCATGCCGTAGTAGGAGAAGCGCTCCCACATCTCGGTCATGAAGAGGGTGGCCAGTCCGCGGGGGTGGCCGAAGAAGGTCCGCTCGGAGCCGGGGGTGCCCGGGGTGACCGAGTCCTTCGTCAGGCTGGACGCCATGGTCGTTCCTTGCTGGTCGGGACGCGTCACCCGAGGGGTCGCGCCCGGTGGGGCGGCCGGCACCGGCGGGTCCGTGCCGTCCACCCCGCGCCCACGGGGAGTCCGCTCCGGATCACGGAGCGGCGGACGGCGTCCACCGGGATCCACGCCTCTGCGCGCGGCTCTGCGCTACGAGGCCCGGCCACAGGTCATTGCTGGGGGGAAGGGCCGGCCGGAGCCGGCCCGCACACAAAGAAGACCCTCAGCGTCGAATGGCCGCCGAAGGTCCCCGCGGTGCTACAGGCGTTGATTCACCATACGGCAGGACACAGTCTGATATGGAAGGACTTGAGACACGGATCACAGGTTTCAAGGGAACCGAAGGCGTCCATTCGAAGGTCCGCCCCAGGATCTCATCCCACAGGCGCAGGTCCGTGCGCACGCGCCCCCGGGTAAGAAACCGGTGTGCCGGCGGTAAGAACCGAGGTGCGCGATCACACCTCGGCTCTTGCCGGGGCCGGACTACCATCACTTCATGACCCGAGTACTGCTCGCCGAGGACGACGCGTCCATCTCGGAACCGCTGGCCCGTGCCCTGCGCCGGGAGGGGTACGAGGTCGAGGTGCGCGAGGACGGACCCACCGCGCTGGACGCCGGCATACAGGGCGGCGTCGACCTGGTGGTGCTGGACCTCGGGCTGCCCGGCATGGACGGGCTGGAGGTCGCCCGCCGGCTGCGTGCCGAGGGCCACACCGTCCCGATCCTGATCCTCACCGCGCGCGCCGACGAGGTCGACACGGTCGTCGGGCTCGACGCGGGCGCCGACGACTACGTCACCAAGCCCTTCCGGCTCGCCGAACTGCTCGCCCGGGTCCGCGCCCTGCTCCGGCGCGGTGCCGCCGAGCCCCAGCAGCCGCCCGCCACGCACGGCGTGCGGATCGACGTCGAGTCGCACCGGGCCTGGATGGGCGAGGAGGAGCTCCAGCTCACCGCCAAGGAGTTCGACCTGCTGCGGGTGCTGGTGCGGGACGCCGGCCGGGTCGTCACCCGCGACCAGCTGATGCGCGAGGTCTGGGACACCACCTGGTGGTCGTCGACCAAGACCCTCGACATGCACATCTCCTGGCTGCGCAAGAAGCTCGGGGACGACGCGGCCAACCCCCGCTACATCGCCACCGTGCGCGGCGTCGGCTTCCGCTTCGAGAAGAGCTGAAGGCGGCCCGGCCCGGGCCGGACCCCGCCGGCCGGCGGCCGTGAACGACAACAAACGGTAAGAGGACATGCGCCGTCGCCTGATCCAGTCCACGCTCGCCGTGGTGCTCGTCGTGATCGCCGTCTTCGGCGTCTCCCTGGTCATCGTCGAGACCCGGACCATCAGCAACAGCGCCCAGGACCGGGTGAAGTCCGAGGCGGTCCGGCTGGCCAGCATCGTCGACAGCCGGCTGCTGATCGCGGACCACGTCGACGCGGACGTGCTGCGCGACCAGGTCACGCAGGACCGTTACGCCGTGATCCGGATCCCGGGGGAGAAGCCCATAGAGGTCGGCTCCAAGCCGGACGGCGACGTCATCAGCGCCACCGAGCCGGGCGAGGAGGGCGAGACGGTCACCGTGCAGGAGCCGCGCTCGTCGGTGACCCGGGAGGTCGGCCGGACCCTGCTCATCATCGGGCTGGTGGCGCTGCTGGCGGTGATCGCCGCGGTGCTGCTGGCCATCCGCCAGGCCAACCGCCTCGCCTCCCCGCTGACCGACCTCGCGGAGACCGCCGAGCGCCTCGGCTCGGGCGACCCGCGCCCCCGGCACAAGCGGTACGGCGTTCCCGAGCTGGACCGGGTCGCGGACGTGCTGGACGCCTCCGCCGAGCGCATCGCGCGCATGCTCACCGCCGAGCGGCGGCTGGCCGCCGACGCCTCCCACCAGCTGCGCACCCCGCTGACGGCGCTGTCGATGCGGCTGGAGGAGATCACCCTCACCGACGACCTGAGCACGGTGAAGGAGGAGGCGACCATCGCGCTGACGCAGGTGGAGCGGCTGACCGACGTCGTGCAGCGGCTGCTGACGAACTCCCGCGACCCGCGCACCGGCTCCGCCGTCACCTTCGACCTCGACGAGGTCATCCAGCAGCAGCTCGCCGAGTGGCGGCCGGCGTACCGCAGCGCGGGGCGGGCGATCGTCAGCTCCGGCAAGCGGCACCTGGAGGCGGTGGGCACCCCGGGCGCGGTCGCCCAGGTGCTGGCCGCGCTGATCGAGAACTCGCTGATGCACGGCGGCGGCACGGTGGCGCTGCGCACCCGGGTCACCGGGAACCAGGCCGTCATCGAGGTCACGGACGAGGGGCCGGGCGTGCCCGCGGACCTCGGGGCGAGGATCTTCGAGCGGGCGATCAGCGGACGGAACTCCACGGGCATCGGCCTCGCGGTGGCCCGGGACCTGGCCGAGGCGGACGGGGGCCGTCTGGAGATGCTCCAGGCCAAGCCGCCGGTGTTCGGACTGTTCCTGTCGCGCACGCCGCCCTCGCAGAGGACGGGGGAGGGCGAGCCGACCGTCCGGTGAGGCGACCGCCCGGTGAGCCGGCCGTCCGGTGAGGCGGCCTACGGCACGCGCTGGCGGGTCCGCCGGGGCTTGTCCCGGTGCCGGTCCCCCGCCCGTTCCCGCGCGGGGAACGACGCCGGGTCCGCCGCCGGGGGAGCGGGCAGCGCGCGGAACACCCACGTGCGGTAGGACCAGAAGCGGAACAGCGTGGCGATGCCGATGCCGAGGAACTTGAAGACGTTGTTCTGCAGCGGGCTGTCCCAGCCGAAGCCGTACGTCGCGACGAACAGGATGCCGTTCTCGATGACCAGGCCGGCCGCGCTGAACAGCAGGAACAGGGTCATCTCCCGGGTCCTGCCGCCCTTGTCGCGGTCCCGGTAGGTGAAGTAGCGGAAGCCCACGTAGTTGAAGACGATCGCGACGACGGTCGCGATCACGCTCGCGCGCACCACCGGCAGGTCGGTCACGCTCCGCACCAGGTTGAAGACGCCGAGGTTGACGAGCAGGCCGGCACCCCCGACCGCGCCGAACTTGGCGAGCTCGCGCATCAGGCGGTCGATACGCTGCCGCACGGCACTGGGGGGCGCCGAACGGAGCCCCGTGGAACCACGTCCCATGGTCGTGCAGGCCCCCGTCCATCGGTCGGCGTCAACCCCGCCATGCTAACCACCCTCCCGCGCGATCTTCCTGCGGACGGGCGCCCGCGCCGGGCGCGACGGGCGGGGGAGGACCGGGAATCCGGCCACCGTGGCGCGGCCGATACCCTAGGCGTGTGACGTTCCCGGTAGTCGGCATGGTCGGCGGTGGCCAGCTCGCTCGTATGACACACGAGGCGGGCATCCCGCTCGGCATCAGGTTCAAGCTCCTCAGTGACACGCCCCAGGATTCCGCGGCGCAGGTCGTCGGCGACGTCGTCGTCGGCGACTACCGCGACCTGGACACGCTGCGCGACTTCGCGCGCGGCTGCGACGTGATCACCTTCGACCACGAGCACGTGCCCACCGAGCACCTGCGGGCCCTGGAGGCGGACGGCATCCCCGTGCGCCCGGGTCCCGACGCGCTCGTGCACGCCCAGGACAAGGGCGTGATGCGCGCGAAGCTCGACGCGATCGGCGTGCCCTGCCCGCGGCACCGCATCGTGGCGGACCCGCAGGACGTGGCCGCCTTCGCGGCCGAGGGCGACGGCTTCCCCGTGGTCCTCAAGACCGTCCGCGGCGGCTACGACGGCAAGGGCGTGTGGGTGGTGGACTCCGTGGAGGAGGCCGCCGCGCCCTTCCGCGCAGGGGTCCCGGTGCTCGCCGAGGAGAAGGTCGACTTCGTGCGCGAGCTCGCCGCCAACGTCGTGCGCTCCCCGCACGGGCAGGCGGTGGCCTACCCGGTGGTCGAGTCGCGGCAGGTCGACGGCGTGTGCGACACCGTCATCGCGCCGGCGCCCGATCTCGAGGAGTCCCTGGCCCTGCGGGCCGAGGAGATGGCCCTGAACATCGCCAAGGAACTCGGCGTCGTCGGCCACCTCGCGGTCGAGCTGTTCCAGACCCGCGACGGCCGCATCCTCGTCAACGAGCTCGCGATGCGCCCGCACAACTCCGGCCACTGGACGATGGACGGCGCGATCACCTCGCAGTTCGCCAACCACGTCCGCGCCGTCCTGGACCTGCCGCTGGGCGACCCGCGCCCGCGCGCGCCGTGGACGGTCATGGTCAACGTGCTCGGCGGCGACTTCCCCGACATGTACTCCGCGTACCTGCACTGCATGGCCCGCGACCCGCAGCTCAAGATCCACATGTACGGCAAGGACGTGAAGCCCGGCCGTAAGGTGGGCCACGTCAACACCTACGGCGACGACCTGGACGACGTGCTGGAGCGCGCCCGTCACGCTGCCGGCTACCTGAGAGGCACGATCACCGAATGAGCCCTGTTGTCGGCATCGTCATGGGGTCGGACTCCGACTGGCCCGTCATGGAGGCGGCGGCCAAGGCCCTCGACGAGTTCGAGGTCGGCTACGAGGTCGACGTGGTCTCCGCCCACCGCATGCCGCGCGAGATGGTCGCCTACGGCGAGCAGGCCGCGGACCGGGGCCTGAAGGTGATCATCGCGGGCGCGGGCGGGGCCGCCCACCTGCCCGGCATGCTCGCCTCCGTGACCCCGCTGCCGGTCATCGGCGTGCCCGTGCCGCTGAAGTACCTCGACGGCATGGACTCGCTGCTGTCGATCGTGCAGATGCCGGCCGGCGTCCCCGTCGCGACCGTCTCCGTCGCCGGTGCCCGCAACGCGGGCCTGCTCGCGGCCCGGATCCTCGCCGCGCACGACGAGGAACTGCTGCAGCGGATGCGGGAGTTCCAGCAGGACCTGAACGACCAGGCGACCGAGAAGGGCAAGCGCCTGCGGTCCAAGGTCGAGGGACCGGGCGGCGGCTTCGGCTTCGGGAAGTGAGCCCGATGACGTCCCTGGACGACGCCCACGCGCTCCTCGCCGAGTTCCCCGTCGCCGACGGGCACAACGACCTGCCGTGGGCGCTGCGCACGCAGGTCCGCTACGACCTGGCCGCCCGTGACCTGACCGTCGACCAGCGGGCCCACCTGCACACCGACCTGCCGCGGCTGCGCGCGGGCCGGGTCGGTGCGCAGTTCTGGTCGGTGTACGTGCGCACGGACTCGCCCGAGCCGGTGGCGGACACCCTGGAGCAGATCGACTGCGTACGGCAGCTGCTGGCCCGCCACCCGAGGGAGCTGGCCCCCGCGCTGACGGCCGCCGACATGGAGACCGCGCGGGGCGAGGGCCGGATCGCCTCGCTCATGGGCGCGGAGGGCGGGCACTCCATCGCCGGCAGCCTCGGCACCCTGCGGGGGCTGTACGCGCTGGGCGTGCGGTACCTGACGCTCACCCACAACGACAACGTGGCGTGGGCGGACTCGGCGACCGACGAGCCGGGCGTCGGCGGCCTGTCGGCCTTCGGCCGCGAGGTGGTCCGGGAGATGAACCGGCTCGGCATGCTGGTCGACCTCTCGCACGTCGCCGCCACCACCATGCGCGACGCGCTGGACACCTCCTCCGCGCCGGTGATCTTCTCGCACTCCTCGGCCCGGGCGGTGTGCGACCACCCCCGCAACATCCCGGACGACGTGCTGGAGCGGCTGCCCGCCAACGGCGGTGTGGCGATGGTGACGTTCGTGCCGAAGTTCGTGCTCCAGGCGGCCGTGGACTGGACGGCCGCGGCGGACGAGAACATGCGGGCGCACGGCTTCCACCCGCTGGACACCACCGCCGAGGCGATGAAGGTGCACCGCGCCTTCGAGGAGCGGCACCCGCGTCCGGTCGCCACGGTCGCGACCGTCGCCGACCACCTCGACCACATGCGCGAGGCGGCGGGCGTCGACCACCTCGGCATCGGCGGCGACTACGACGGCACGGCCTTCACGCCGGACGGCCTGGACGACGTCTCCGGCTACCCGAACCTGATCGCCGAGCTGCTGGACCGCGGCTGGTCCAAGGCCGACCTGGCCAAGCTGACCTGGAAGAACGCGGTACGGGTGCTCGGCGCGGCGGAGGACGTGGCCCGCGGCCTTCAGGCCACGCGCCCCGCGTCCAACGCCACGATCGAGTCGCTCGACGGCTGACCGTCCAGGGCGGGGTAGTCGGTGTAGCCGTCCGCCCCGCCCACGTACATCAGGTAGCGGTCGCGCACCGGGTTGAGCGGCGCGCCGAGCCGCAGCCGGGCCGGCAGGTCCGGGTTGGCGAGGAACGGGCGGCCGACCGCGATCAGGTCGGCCCCGGCCTCCAGCAGGCGCGCGGAACCCGCCAGGACGGCCTCGGTGGTCACCTCGGGCAGCACCGGGTTGGCGACGAGGGTGCCCGGCCACAGCGCCCGGATCCGCCGGAACAGCGGCGCGCCGGGGTCGGCGTGCACCAGGTGCAGGTAGGCGAGCCCGCGCGGCGCGAGGGCCTCGACGAGCGCCGGGTACAGGTCGTCCGTGTCCGTCTCCGCGATGCCGTTGACGGTGTTCCCGGGGGAGATCCGCACCCCGGTCCGCTCCGGTCCGACGGCGGCGGCCACCGCCTCGACCACCTCGGCCGCGAACCGGATCCGCCCGGCCACCGGCCCGCCGTAGCCGTCGGTGCGCCGGTTGGTGTTGCCGGCCAGGAACTGGTGGAGCAGGTGGCCGTTGGCGGAGTGCACCTCCACCCCCTCGAAGCCCGCCTCGATCGCACGTCGGGCGGCGGCCGCGAAGTCGGCGACGGTGG
Organism: Streptomyces sp. NPDC085946; assembly: GCF_044540485.1. Lineage (NCBI taxonomy): Bacteria > Bacillati > Actinomycetota > Actinomycetes > Kitasatosporales > Streptomycetaceae > Streptomyces > Streptomyces sp. NPDC085946. The sequence continues at coordinate 415,119 of NZ_JBITSF010000005.1, forward strand.
CGCGGATGTCCTCCCCGGTCATCTCCCTGGGCACCACGGCGGGCCGGTGGCCGCCGGGCGTGACGATCGTCCCGGGCAGCGGCACGGGCGAGGGCGCCACCGGGGTCAGCCCGCTGGTCGCCGGGTGCCCGACCCTGCCGCCGTGCTGGATCTGGAGGAACATCCGCCCGCCGGCGGCGCGCACGGCGTCCGTGACCCGCCGCCAGCCGGCCACGTGCTCCGCGGTGTGGATCGCGGTGATGTTCGGGTACGTCTGCCCGACCGGGTTGGGGGTGGAGGCCTCGGCGATGATCAGGCCGGCGGAGGCGCGCTGGGCGTAGTAGGTGGCCATGAGCGGGGTCGGGGTGCCGTCGGCGGCGGCCCGGTTGCGGGTCAGCGGTGCCATCAGCAGGCGGTGGGGGAGGGCCAGCGGGCCCAGGGCGGCCGGTTCGAGGAGTGCTGTCGGGTGCGTCATGTCCGTACGCTAGAACCTGACACTGATGTCAGGTTCAAGCCCTGGGGGGAGCATGCGGATCGGTGAGCTGGCCCGGCGCACCGGCGTGAGCGAGCGGTCGCTGCGCTACTACGAGAAGCAGGGGCTGCTGGCGTCCGGCCGGACGTCCGGCGGGCACCGCGAGTATCCCGAGGCCGCGGTGGACCGGGTGATCCGCATCCAGGAGCTGTTCGCGGCGGGGCTGTCCAGCCCGAAGATCGCGCGGCTGCTGCCCTGCATGCGGGACGCCGACGGCGGGCCCTCGGCCGTCGCCACCCCGCGGCTGGTCGCCGACCTCACCGAGGAGCGCGCCCGCATCGACCGGATGATCGCCGACCTGGTCCGCTCCCGCGAGACGCTGGACGAGGTGATCGCGGTGGCCCGGGGCGCGGACGCCGCGGCGCCGGCCGCCGGCGGGCCCGGACCGGCCCGTACCCCCGAACGCCCCGCCCACCAGGAAGCCCCCGGGGGCTCCGTGCGACGGTGACGGGAAGCGATCAGTACCGAGGTCACGACGTACGGAGCCCGCCATGGCCGATCTCCACGACGACCTGCACAGCGCGACCGAAGTCGGCGAGATCGACGACGCGGCCGTGCCGCACGCCGCCGAGGCCGTCCCGGACGAGCCCTACCAGGCCGTCTCCGACCCGGACGACGCCCCGGTGGTCCGGGCCCGGGCCGTCCTCGCCGCCCATCCCGTCGCCGACGGGTACAGCGCCCTGGCGCGGGCGCTGCGGAGCCTGCCCTGGTACGACCTGGAGCTCGGCGAGAGCGGCGTCGACACCGACGTGCCGCGCCTGCGCCGGGGCGGGGTGGGCGCGCTGTTCTGCTCCCTGCACCTGCCCGAGGACCTCGGCGCCGACCGGGCCGTGGGCGCCACCCTGGAGCAGATCGACCTGGTGAAGACGGTGGTCGCCGGGCACGAGGCGGGCCTGCGGCTGGTCCGGACCCCCGGGGAGACGACCGACGCCCGCAACTGCGGCCGCGTCGCCGTGCTGCTGGGCCCCGCCCAGGCCACCGCCCTCGGCGACTCCACCGGCATCCTGCGCCAGCTGTACGCCCTCGGCCTGCGCGTGCTCACGCTGACCGGCGTCTCCTGGGCGGGAGCGCACGGGCTGACCCGGTTCGGCGAGGAGGTCGTGCGGGAGATGAACCGGCTCGGTGTGCTCGCCGACCTCTCCGGCGCCTCCGCCCCGACCGTGCGCCGCGTCCTGACCGTCTCCAGGGCGCCGGTGCTGTGCACCCGCTCCGCGGCCCGGGCCCTGCGGCCCCACCCGGCCAACCTCCCCGACGACCTGCTCGCCGAGCTGGGCGCCGCCAAGGGCGTGTGCATGGTGCCGCTGACCGCCGAGCAGACCGGGCCGGCCGTCCGCGACGTCGCCGACCACCTCGACCACGTCCGCGCGGTCGCCGGCCCGGAGAGCGTCGGCCTGTCCGGCACCTACGACTCCGGGGCCGCCCACCCGCAGGAGCTCGGCGACGCCTCCTGCTACCCGAGGCTGATCGCCGAGCTGCTGCGGCGCGGCTGGGAGGAGTCCCACGTGGCGCTGCTGACCTGGGGGAACGTGCAGCGGGTGCTGCGCGGGGCCGCGTTCACCGCCCACGCGACCCGGCAGCGCCGCGAGCCGTCGAGGATGACCCTCGCCGACCTGGACGGGGAGCGGCCGGGCGGCCGCGGGGACGGTTAGGGGCTGTCGTCCGGATCAGGTCGCGGGGAATCGACTGTGTGTCGTCGGCGCCGGGCCCCGCGTCCGCGGCGGGATCCGAACGACAGCCCCTAGCCGTGGTCGATCCGGCAGAGGCAGAACGGGTGCCCCGCCGGGTCGGCGTAGACCCGGAAGTCCTTCTTCTCGAAGTCCTCCCGGTCCAGGACGCGCGCCCCGAGGGCCAGCACCCGCTCCTCCGCCGCGTCGACCTCCTCCCAGGTGGACCCGGCGTCGAAGTCGAGGTGGAACTGCTGCGCGTTGCGGTCGGCCCGCGGCCACTCCGGCGGGGTCAGCCCGGGCGCCCGCTGGAAGGTGAGCCGGGGCCCGTCGGGGACGTGGAGCACGACCCAGTCGGGGTCCTCCTCCTGGGGCGTGCCGCCCCCGACCGCCGCGTAGAAGCGGGCCAGTTCGAGCGGGTCGGGGCAGTCCAGGACGACGTTGCGCAGGCGTGCCACGGGCATGGGGCCTCCCGGTGTCGGGTCGTGTGACGGACGGTCAGCAGGCACAGAGGCAGAACGGGTGCCCGGCCGGGTCGGCGTAAACCCGGAAGCCGCGCGACCGGTCCGCCGTGTCCAGCGGCTTGGCGCCGAGTGCCAGCACGCCCTGCTCGGCCGCGTCCAGGTCCTCGACGGTCAGGTCCAGGTGGAACTGCTGCGAGTGGCCGGCCTCCGGCCACCGCGGCGGTACGTGCCCCGGGGCCGCCTGGAAGGCCAGCGTCCGGCCGCCCGGCACCTTCAGGTCCACCCAGTCGCCCTCCCCCTCGACGGTCCCGCCCAGCACCTCGGCGTAGAAACCGGCCAGCGCGCGCGGGTCGGGACAGTCCAGGACGACGACGTCCAGCTTGGCGAGAGCCATGACTTCCTCCTCGAAGTCTGCGTTACCTGTAGAAGCGGGTAACCAGTAACCGTTACCGCATGCTTTCGCATAGGGGGTAACGACGCAAGGGGGATTCGGAGGTACCGTCCAGGCATGAGCGAGCGATCGGCCGCGCCGGGGGGTCTGGCCCTGGTGCAGGCCCTGGTGAACACCCTGGACGTCGAGTCGGGCGCCGACGCGCTGGACACGGCGGAGGGCCGGGCGCGTCTCGGGCTCGCCGAGGACGCCGTGGACGGGGCGCGCGAGCTGCGCGAGTCCCTGCGCGCCGCCCTGCTCGCCCACGCGGGCCACCCGCCGCACCGGGAGGTGACCCCGCTCGGCGTCCTGCTGGCCGGGGCGCCGCTGCTGGTCAGGATCGACGAGCGGGACGGCTCGGCCGCGCTCGCCCCCGCCGACGGCCGCCCGCTGCTCTCCCGCGTCGCCGCCGCGGTGGCCGAGGCCCTGGTCGCGGGCACCTGGACCCGGCTGAAGGCCTGCCAGGCGGCCGACTGCCACTGGGCGTACTACGACCGCAGCCCGGCCGGCCGCGGCCGCTGGTGCTCGATGCAGGTGTGCGGGGCCCGCGCGAAGATGCGCCGGTACCGGGCCAAAGAGGCGTAACGGCGCCGCGGCGCGCGCCCCGTGGGGCAGAATGCACCAGGAAGCCGGTTCGGCCGACTGAGCCTCGGCCGAACCGGCGCCCCGCGCCCCGCGACCGGTTACGCGGTCGGGCGGCCCATCGCCCGGTACGTCCAGCCGGCCTTGCGCCACTGCTCCGGGTCGAGGGCGTTGCGCCCGTCCAGGATCACCCGGGCCGTCGCCACCTCGCCGAGGGCCTCCGGGTCCAGCTCGCGGAACTCCCGCCACTCCGTCAGGTGCAGCACGATGTCCGCCCCGCGCACGGCCTCCAGCGCGGAGCCGGCGTACCCCAGGGTCGGGAAGACGCGGCGGGCGTTGTCCATGCCCTTGGGGTCGTAGACCGTGACCTGGCCGCCCTGGAGGTGGATCTGCCCGGCCACGTTCAGCGCGGGCGAGTCCCGGACGTCGTCGGAGTCGGGCTTGAAGGTGGCGCCGAGCACCGCGACCCGCTTGCCGAGGAACGGCCCGCCGCCCAGCGCCTGCCGGGCCAGCTCCACCATCTGCCCGCGCTGGCGCATGTTGATCGAGTCGATCTCGCGCAGGAAGGTCAGTGCCTGGTCCGCGCCCAGCTCGCCGGCGCGCGCCATGAACGCCCGGATGTCCTTCGGCAGGCACCCGCCGCCGAAGCCGATCCCGGCCCGCAGGAACTTCCGGCCGATCCGGTCGTCGTAGCCGATGGCCTCCGCCAGCCTGGCCACGTCACCGCCCGCCGCCTCGCACACCTCGGCCATGGCGTTGATGAAGGAGATCTTCGTGGCGAGGAAGGAGTTCGCGGCCGTCTTCACCAGCTCGGCGGTCGGGAAGTCCGTCACCACGAACGGGGAGCCCTCGGCGACCGGCGTGGCGTACACCTCGCGCAGCAGCTTCTCGGCGCGCTCGCTGCGCACGCCGACGACGATCCGGTCCGGGTGCAGGGTGTCCTCGACGGCGAAGCCCTCGCGCAGGAACTCCGGGTTCCAGGCCAGCTCGGCGTCCTCGCCCGCCGGCGCGTGCTCGGCCAGGTAGCGGGCCAGGCGGTCCGCCGACCCCACCGGCACCGTCGACTTGCCGACCACCAGCGCCGGACCCGTCAGGTGCGGCGCCAGGGACGCGAACGCGGCGTCGACGTACGACATGTCGCAGGCGTACTCGCCGTGCCGCTGCGGGGTGTTGACGCAGACGAAGTGGACGTCGCCGAACGCGCCGGCCTCGGCCCAGTCCATGGTGAAGCGCAGCCGCCCGCTGGACCCCTCGATGCCGGCGACGTGCCTGCGCAGCAGCTCGTCCAGGCCCGGCTCGTACATCGGGACCTCGCCGCGCCGGAGCTTGTCGATCTTCTCCGGGACGACGTCGAGCCCCAGCACCTCGAAGCCGAGCTCGGCCATGGCCGCGGCGTGGGTCGCGCCGAGATAACCGGTGCCGATCACGGTGATCTTGAGGGCCATGGGTGCTCCAGGGGTCTGCGGCAGGGTGGTGCGGGCCCGAGCATATCCGGGGCATGGGAGAGCGCCTCGCGGGGCAACTTCCCCGCTGTCGGCAAGCTCACGTATCACTCGTGTGGGCGACGCCATAAAATTTTGATTACTTAACGGTAGTTAGCGTCACCACCGAAGCGTTCTGGAGCGTGAGAGACCTTGGCCGGATCGGCTGACTTCGACCTGTACCGCCCGTCCGAGGAGCACGACATGCTCCGTGACGCCGTCCGCGCGCTGGCCGAGGCGAAGATCGCGCCGCACGCCGCGGCGGTGGACGAGGAGGCCCGCTTCCCGCAGGAGGCGCACGACGCCCTGGTCGCCAACGACCTGCACGCGGTGCACGTGCCCGAGGAGTACGGCGGGTCGGGCGCCGACGCGCTCGCCACCGTCATCGTGATCGAGGAGGTTGCGCGGGTGTGCGCGTCCTCCTCCCTCATCCCGGCGGTGAACAAGCTGGGCTCGCTGCCGGTGATCCTGTCCGGCTCCGAGGCGCTGAAGAAGAAGTACATGGCCCCGCTCGCCAAGGGCGAGGGCATGTTCTCCTACTGCCTGTCCGAGCCCGAAGCGGGCTCGGACGCGGCCGGCATGAAGACCCGCGCGGTCCGCGACGGCGACCACTGGGTCCTCAACGGCGTCAAGCGCTGGATCACCAACGCGGGCGTCTCCGAGTACTACACGGTCATGGCCGTGACCGACCCGGAGAAGCGCTCCAGGGGCATCTCCGCCTTCGTCGTGGAGAAGTCCGACCCCGGCGTCTCCTTCGGCGCCCCGGAGAAGAAGCTCGGCATCAAGGGCTCGCCCACCCGCGAGGTCTACCTCGACAACGTGCGCATCCCCGCCGACCGCATGATCGGCGCGGAGGGCACCGGCTTCGCCACGGCGATGAAGACCCTCGACCACACCCGCATCACCATCGCCGCCCAGGCCCTGGGCATCGCCCAGGGCGCCCTGGACTACGCCAAGGGCTACGTCAAGGAGCGCAAGCAGTTCGGCAAGCCGATCGCCGACTTCCAGGGCATCCAGTTCATGCTCGCCGACATGGCCATGAAGATCTCGGCCGCCCGCGCCCTGACCTACCAGGCCGCCGCCGCCTCCGAGCGCGGCGACGCCGACCTCACCTACCTGGGCGCCGCCGCCAAGTGCTTCGCCTCCGACGTGGCCATGGAGGTCACCACCGACGCCGTCCAGCTCCTCGGCGGCTACGGCTACACCCGCGACTACCCGGTGGAGCGCATGATGCGCGACGCGAAGATCACCCAGATCTACGAGGGCACCAACCAGGTCCAGCGCATCGTCATGGCCCGCAACCTGCCGTAGCGGTCCGTCCGGCGCGACGCGGCACAGCCCCCGGCCCTCCCGGCCGGGGGCTGTGCCGCGTCCGCCCCCGTGGCGGACCCGGGCCAAGAGGCGTAGGACGGAAGTACCGGGGGCCGGCCCGGCCTCCGCCGTCCCCGAGGAGGAGCCATGACCCAGCAGCCCGCCCCCATGACCGCGATGAGCAAGGAGATGCAGGACTGCGTCGACGCGTGCCTGGCCTGCCACACCGTGTGCGAGGAGACCATGAGCTCCTGCCTGCAGATGGGCGGCCAGGCCCAGATGCAGATCATGCGCGCCGTGATGGACTGCGCCGAGATGACCCGCATGTGCGCCGACATGATGATGCGCCGCTCGCCCATGGCGGCCGAGATGTGCGCGCTGTGCGCCCGGGCCTGTGACATGTGCGCCGAGGCGTGTATGTCCATGCCGGACGACGCGCAGATGATGCGCTGCGCGGAGGCGTGTCGCCGCTGTTCCGAGACGTGCCGCACGATGGCCGGCGCCACGATGTGACACCGTTCCGGCAGCGGCGGGGCTCCTCCCCGCCGCTGCCGGCGTGCCGGCTCACTTCGCCGTGACGGTGACCTTCTCGTCGTTCTTCAGCTGCTCCACCAGCGTCTTGACCTTCGTCATGTCCCACTGGAGGTTGCCGTTGGCGGCGTTGCCCGCGATCGGCATGTTCATGGAGGTGCCGTCGCCGCCGCTGACGCCCTTCATCGCCCAGAACATGGACGCCAGGTCCCACAGCCCCATGTCCTTGTCGACGACCAGGGAGTCCAGGCCCGCGCCCATGGTCGGGTAGAGCCTGAAGGGGTTCAGGACCGTGCCCGGCGTCGCCACCTGGTTGGCGAGGGCGGAGAGGAACTTCTGCTGGTTCTTGGTGCGGTCCAGGTCGGACCCGGCCAGCGCGTAGCGGGTGCGGACGAAGGCGAGGGCCTCCTCGCCGTTCAGGGTCTGCTTGCCCTTCTCGAAGTTCGCGCCGGACTTGGTGTCCTTGATGTCCTGCGGGATGTCCATCTCCACGCCGCCGACCGCGTCCACGATGTTCGCGAAGCCGGCGAAGCCGATCTCCACGTAGTGGTCGATGTGCAGGCCGGTGTTGAACTCGACCGTGCGCACCAGCAGCGTCGGCCCGTCGATGGAGTACGCCGCGTTCAGCTTGTTGGCACCCATCGCGGCCCGCGTCCTGCCGGACTCCGAGCCCTTGAACTCGGGGATGGTGACGTTGGAGTCGCGCGGCAGCGAGATCAGCGTCGGCCCGTTGTCACCGGTGTGCAGGATCATCATCGAGTCCGTGCGCTTGCCCTCGGCGGACCCGGTGTGCAGCTTCTTCTTCTCCTCGTCGGACATGCCCTCGCGGCTGTCGGAGCCGACGATGAGGTAGTTCGTGCCCTCGCCCGCTTCCGGCCGGTCGATGACCGTGGAGAGGTCGACGTCGCGGTTGAGCTTGGAGTCCGCCCAGAAGTACGTGCCGACGGTCGTCACCAGCAGCACGGTCGCCGCGGTGACGGCCGTCACCTTGATGCGGCGGCCCCAGTTCGGCGCGGGACGCGGCCCGCCCGGGCCGCCGCCGTGACCGCCGCCGCCGTAGACCTGGCCCGTGTTGTAGCCGCTGTCGTAACCGGCCGGCTCGTCGTACCCGCGGCCGTCGACGTACGACGGCTGGCGCGGGACGCCGTGCGGCGGCGCCTGGCCCGGGGCGGGCGGCACCGGCGCGCCGCCGCGGCGCACCTGGCGCATCACGCGGGCGCCCTCAGCCTGCGCGCCTGCGCTGCCGCGTCCGTACCGGCGGTCGCCGCGGTTGTCGTCGGACCATGCCTCGGGCCAATCGTTCATGGGCTCAGTGTGCAGGGCAGGGCTGTGTGCCGTACAAGGGTCGTCGGAAAATCAGGGCCCCGCTGTTGCGAAGCTGACACAAATCCGGCAGATGTTCGGGTCGGCATAAGGTGGAGTCCATGACAGACCAGGCCTCAGCCGCGGAGTCGGGAACTCCGGAGATCCCGGGCAAGCCGACCTCGGCGTCCCGCACCACGCTCAGCCACATCATGACCCACAACGACACGAACCTGCTGGGGACCGTGCACGGCGGGGTGATCATGAAACTGGTCGACGACGCGGCGGGCGCGGTGGCCGGGCGGCACTCCGGCGGACCGGCCGTCACGGCGTCCATGGACGAGATGGCCTTCCTGGAGCCGGTCCGCGTCGGCGACCTCGTGCACGTGAAGGCCCAGGTCAACTGGACCGGCCGGACCTCGATGGAGGTCGGCGTGCGGGTCCTGGCCGAGCGCTGGAACGAGTCCGCCCCACCCACCCAGGTCGGCTCGGCCTACCTGGTCTTCGCCGCGGTGGACGCCGACGGCAGGCCGCGCCGGGTCCCGCCGGTCCTGCCCGAGACCGAGCAGGACAAGCGCCGCTACCAGGAGGCCCAGATCCGCCGCACCCACCGCCTGGCCCGCCGCCGCGCGATCATGGAACTGCGGGAGAAGCGGGCGGCGGAGGGCTTCGACGACTGAGCCGGGTGCCGGAGCGGGGCCCGGCCGGGTGCCCGTCCGGCGCCCTGCCGGGCGGCCCGGGGAGCCGGCGCCGTCACGGCGCGCACCGCACCTCGTCCCCCCGCACCACCCCGAACTCCCCTTCCGCCTGGCTCTCCGCCCGCACCTTCCGCACCTCCCGGAAGTCCGCCCCGGCGATCACCCTGAGCGTGGGTCCCAGCCCCTTCACGGGCCGCAGCTCGGCGCCCGGCAGGGCGGCCGCGAGGGACTTGGCCGAGCGGTCCCACCGGGGGTCGTAGGCGACGACGGTCCGCCGCACGGCCCGGTCCCGCGCGTTCACCGGCGCCCTGGTCGTGCGGAACCCGTGCGCCGCGAGCGTCGCGTCCACCCGGCGGCCGAGGCCGGGGGTGAGCGTGCCGTTCTCCACCTGGACCCGGATGTGCTGCGGGGCGACGGGCACGAGCACCGCCCGGCGGACCGGCCGCTTCACGGCCAGCGGCCGGTCCTCGCGCAGCGCCCGGAAGAGCCGCTCGGACTTCACCGGGTCCCACTTCAGGGTCGAGCCGACGCCCTTCACGGCGTGCCCCATCCGGCCGATCGGCACGGTGGTGAACTCGGAGGACGCGGGGGAGAAGTTCCGCATCGCCCGCCCCAGGTCGAGCAGCTCGTCCGTGCCGAAGCCCTTGTCGGCGCGCACCGAGCCGAGCACGGCCCGGGTCACGTCGCGGAACTTCAACGGGTTCAGCAGGATCCCGGAGGAGGTGGCGCGGGAGACCAGCGCGGCCATGAAGCGCTGCTGGCGTTTCATCCGGCCCAGGTCGGAGGCCCCGTCGACGTGCCGGGCGCGCACGTACTGCAGGGCCTGCCCGCCCCCCAGCGTGTGCCGGCCGGGCGGCAGGTCCAGGCCGGTGTAGCGGTCCTTCAGGGGGTCGGCGGTGCAGATCTCGACGCCGCCCACCACGTCGACCGTCCTCATGAAGCTGGTGAAGTCGAGCTCCAGGTAGTGGTCGATCTTCACCCGGGTCATCTGCTCCACCGTACGCACGGTCAGCTCCGGCCCGCCCTCCGCGTACGCCGCGTTGAGCTTGACGGGGTGCCCGCCGTGCCGCTTGCCGGTGGTCCGGTCGGTGTGCGGGGGCGTCACCGCGTACGAGTCGCGCGGCAGGCTCACCACGCTGGCCCGCTCCCGGTCCTCCGAGATGTGCACGATCATGATCGTGTCGGTGCAGCGGCAGGGCGCCCCGCCGAGCCGGTACCGGTGGCGTTCCTCCCTGGTGATCCTGTCGCGGCCGTCGGTGCCGACCAGCAGCACGTTCATGCCGTGCCCGGCGCGCGGCCGGTTCTTCATGTCCTTGAAGGGGTCGATGCGGTCGATGTCCGCGTCCAGGCTCGACATCACCGCGTGCCCGATCCCGGCGGAGGCCAGGACCACCACGGACAGCGTCGTGACCGCCCGCATGGCCCAGCGCGGCTTCCTCCGCCGTACGGGGGGCCGCGTCCCCGGGTGGGCGGGGGAGGAGGGCGCGCGGCGGGGCGGCTGCGGGCGGCGCTGCGGACCGGCGGCGGGCCGGGGGGAGCGAGGGGGCGTGGGCAAGGGGACTCCTCCGGACGACGGCCGTACGTGGGATCCGGGAGCACCGTAGGCCCGTACGATCTGTGGCCCGGGTCACCGCCCCCGGCGGCGCGCACCGCTGTCCCCCGTTCGCGGTAACGTGAGGCTCCTATGAACGCCAATCCCGACGTGCGGCTCCCTGCCGTGTCCGTGATCATGCCCGTCCTCAACGAGGAGCGGCATCTGCGGGGAGCAGTCCAAGCGATCCTCGCGCAGCAGTACGCCGGCGAGATGGAGGTCGTGATCGCCCTCGGTCCGTCCACGGACCGCACGGACGAGATCGCCGCCGAGCTCGTGGCCGAAGACCCGCGCGTGCACACCGTGCCCAACCCGACCGGCCGGACGCCGGCGGCGCTGAACGCCGCCATCAAGGCGTCCCGGCATCCGATCGTGGTCCGCGTCGACGGGCACGGCATGCTCTCCCCGGACTACATCGCCACCGCCGTCCGGCTCCTGGAGGAGACCGGCGCGCAGAACGTCGGCGGCATCATGCACGCCGAGGGCGAGAACGACTGGGAGCACGCGGTGGCCGCCGCCATGACCTCGAGGATCGGGGTCGGGAACGCCGCCTTCCACACCGGCGGGCAGGCCGGTCCGGCCGAGACCGTGTACCTCGGCGTCTTCCGCCGGGAGGCGCTGGAGCGGCAGGGCGGCTACAACGAGGAGTTCATCCGCGCCCAGGACTGGGAGCTGAACTACCGCATCCGCGAGGCCGGCGGGCTGATCTGGTTCTCGCCGGAGCTCAAGGTGTCGTACCGGCCGCGGCCGAGCGTGCGGGCGCTGGCCAAGCAGTACAAGGACTACGGGCGCTGGCGGCACGTCGTCGCCCGCTACCACTCCGGCTCCATCAACCTGCGCTACCTCGCGCCGCCGACCGCGGTGTGCGCGATCGCCGCGGGCGTCGTGGTGGGCGCCGCGCTGACGCCGTGGGGCTTCGTGGTCCCCGGCGGCTACCTCGCGGCGATCGCCCTCGGCTCCGTCCCGGCGGGCAAGGGGCTGCCGCTGCGGGCGCGGCTCCGGATCCCCGTCGCGCTGGCCACCATGCACATGTCGTGGGGCTGGGGCTTCCTGACCAGCCCCAGGTCGCTGGCGAGGAAGGTCATCGCCTCGCGGCGGCCGGCGGTGCTCAACCCCACCCCGTGAGCGGCTGGGCCCCGCCGGGCCGCCGCCCGGTCACCAGGTGAACGCCGGGTTCACGTGCATGCAGGCCTTGTCGTCGGCGCCGTTGAGCGCGTTGGCCGACTCCGGCGTGCTGTCGTCGGCCGCGGCCTCCTTCGGGGCCCGGTACGCCGTCCCCTCGCGCCAGTCCGCGCCCACGGTGAGCGTGACCCCCGACACGTCGGTCGACCGCCGCACCGCGCTCAGCGGGATGCCGAGGGCCTCGGCGACCCGCTGGGCGTCGCCCTCCAGCTCGGCGCTCGGGTAGCGGACCACCGTCCGGTCCGCGCCCGGGACCGCGGAGGGGTCGGCGACCGCCCGGGTGAAGCCCTCGTCCGCCAGCAGCCCGGCGACCGTGGTCGCGCGTCCGCGCGCGGGGGCGAGGGTCTCGGTCCGCGTCCCGTTGCGGACCTGCACCGCGATCTCGCCGTCGGCGGCCGCCGGGTCGTCCGACTTCCGCTCCGCCGCCGTCCGCTCCTTCTTCCGCACGCCCTTGCCGTCCAGCGGGATGTCCTCGCGCACCAGCCGGAAGAGCCGCTCGGCGTCCTCGGTCGGCTCGACCCGCGCGCCCACGTACCGGTTCGGCATGGTGGTCATGGTGATGCGCTCCGGCTTCACCTTCCGCAGCTCGTTGCTGAGGTCGTACAGCTTCTTGACGGTGTCCAGGCCCGGATCGACCGTGAGGGCCTCGGTGGCGCGCTCGGCCAGCCTGCGGAGCTTGTTGGGGCTGCTCAGGGTGGCGTTCTCGCGCAGCTCGCGGACCATCGAGTTCATGTACATGTGCTGCGCCTTGGCGCGGGCGAGGTCGCTGCCGTCCTCGAAGCCGTAGCGGGTGCGCAGCCACTGCAGGGCCTGCTCGCCCTGCACCGGGTGGGTGCCCTCGGGCAGCTTCAGACCGGAGCCGTGGCCCTGGCTGTCGCGGGAGTGGATGTTGGCGTCCACGCACACCGGGACGCCGCCGATCGCGTCGGCCATCGACACCACGCCCGCGAAGTCGACCATGACGAAGTGGTCGATGTGGATGCCGGTGAGCTCCTGCCAGGTGGCCACCGTGCAGCCGGGACCGCCGTGGCCGAGGCTCTGGTTCGTCATCATCCGGCCCCGGCTCGCCGGGTAGACCTTCCCGTCGTCCGGGTCGGTGCACTTGGGGATGTGCACGAGGGTGTCGCGGGGCATGCTGATGACCGAGAGGTTGGACCGGTCGGCGGACAGGTGGACCAGCATCTGGACGTCCGCGAGGGGGGTCGAGCCGAAGGTCTCCCGGGCGCCGCCGAGTTCCTGGTTCTCCTCGGTGTCCCGGGCGTCGGAGCCGATGAGCAGGATGTTCAGCGGGGTCTGGCCGGCGGCGTTCGGCGTCGGCTCGGCGACCTTGCCGTCGCCCAGGTTGAGCGGGACCTGCTTGAGGTTGGCGTTGAGGTGCCGGTAGTAGAGGTAGCCGGCGCCGGCCGTGCCGAGTATCAGGAGCGCGAGGACGGCCGCCGACCACTTCAGCGCACGGCGCCCGCGGCGCGGCCGCGGTCCGTCGTGCGGGACGCGCGGACCGGCCGGGTCCACGCCGTCCCCGCCGTCGCCGTCCAGGGCCCGCGCGTCGGCTTCGCGCTCGCCTTTGCCGTCGTGCCGGGCCGATGCTTCGGCCGGGTCCTTGCCGTTGTCGTCCAGGGCCTGCGCGTCGGCTTCGCGTTCGCCTTTGCCGTCGTGCCGGGCCGATGCTTCGGCCGGGTCCTTGCCGTTGTCGTCCAGGGCTCGCGCGTCGGCTTCGCGTTCGCCTTTGCCGTCGTGCCGGGCCGATGCTTCGGCCGGGTCCTTGCCGTTGTCGTCCAGGGCTCGCGCGTCGGCTTCG